>JAFKFG010000001.1 GCA_017307355.1 Alphaproteobacteria bacterium | reverse complement strand
GTTCGCGCTCGCCATTGCGGCCGCGGATCAGGCGCAACTGCGCCAGGCGATGGACACGGCCACCGAAACGATTTCCGACGCGATCGGCCAGAGCATTGTTCAACGTCTGCTGAATTTTGCCCGCGCCGGAGACGAAGTCTTTTTCGACCCGCCGCCGGGAACCAAGACCATCACGCTTGCGCCACCCGCCCCCGACGAAATGCATGCTTCCCCGGTCCGCGAGGCGCGGCTGGTGGATCAACCGGGATTCCCGCAGACGCCGGAGTTGATGATCGCACCGGATCTTTCCGGCATCGGGGTGCCGGGCTCCCGGCAAATCACCGAACTGCCGGATGCCGATTTGCCCGCGCACGCGCTGGTCCAGGCGCGGCTGGAGCAAAGCCTTACGCCCGATCTGCGGCGTCATTTCGATCTCTTTCTCTTTGTCAGCACGGCCGCGCGAGGCCCGGCGGCACAGCGGCTCTATGTCTTCAAGAAATCGCCCGGCGGAAATCTTTCTCTGATGTACGACTGGGCGGCTTCCACCGGCCGGGAAAAATACGAAATCTCGCCGCTCGGCCAGCGCGCGTTCACCGCAACGCCGGCGGGATTTTATCAGTTCGATCCGAACAGGATGTATCGCCAGTACCGGTCCCGTGCCTGGGATGGCGCGATGCCGTATGCGATGTTCTTGAATTGGGAACGGGGCGGCGTGCCGACCGGCGTTGCCGTGCATGCCACCACGCGTTCGACCGTCGGCCGGCTTGGCCGGCGCGCCAGTGCCGGCTGCATCCATATTTCCGCGGAAAATGCAGCGCTGCTCTACAAGATGATCCGTTCGGACTATCGCGGTCCGGTTCCGCGGTTTGCTTATGATGAAGAGAAAGACGCGGTGAGCAAGGGTGGCGAATTGATGCGCGATGCCGCCGGCAAGCTGGAAATGACGCGAGGGTTTCGCGTTCTGATCGACATCGAGGATTTTTCCGGCCGCGATGTCGTTGCCGCGCTGAATTGAGTGCGCGGCTTTTAAAAACTACGCGTGACCGGTCACCAGCCAGAGAATGATGATGATCGGCAACGGAATACCGATCGCCCATAAGAGTACCGAGCGCATGCGCCTCTCCATTTTTCGTTGGAGAGATAACCAAACTTTCGGGAAGCGGTTCCAAACACTGACTTTCTTCCCCCGCACGGCGAAGCCGTTGGCGGGGGAAGATGTGCGCTAGCGGGCTTGCCCGCGTGGCGCACAGATGGGGGCAAATCAGCTTCGTCTGATTTCGTACAGCGCGATGGCGGCGGCGTTGGAGACGTTGAGGCTTTCCATCGCCTTGTCGATGGGAATGAAGGCCGCGGTGTCGCAATGCTCGCGCACCAGGCGGCGGATGCCGTCACCTTCCGAGCCCAGCACCAGGGCGATGTCGCCGCCGGAGGCTGCCTGGGCCAGCGTCTGTTCGCCATCGCCGGCCAGCGCCACGCGCCAGAAGCCGGCTTCTGCCAGCCGATCAAGGGCGCGGGCGATATTCACCACTTCGACATAGGGCAGGATTTCCAAGGCGCCCGACGCGGCCTTGGCCAGCGCGCCGGACTGGGGCGGGGCGTGACGATCTTGAACCACCACGGCACTGACGCCGAAAGCAGCGGCGGTACGCAGGATGGCGCCGACATTGTGCGGGTCGGACAGCTGATCCAGCACCAGCACGATCCGGCGCCGGCCGCCGGCATCGCGTTCCAGCACCTGATCGAGGTCCGAGGCCGGCAAGGGATCGCAGGAGAGGGCGACGCCTTGGTGGACAGCGCCCGGCGGCAGAAGCTTGGAAATGGCATCGGCCTCCGCCGGCTCCACCCGGACCCGGCCGAGGAGCTTCTGTCCCAGGATTTCGGCGGCACGGGCGGTCAGGACCAGGCGGTGAGCCCTGCGTTGGGGGTTGGCCAGGGCGGCCTGGACGGCATGAAGGCCGTAAAGCCAGTTTTCAGCCCGTTCCGGCCGCCGGCTCTGTGCTCGTCCGGGCGGCTGTGACGGTCCCCGACCGGGGGTGGAACGGTGATCTTTGCGGAAATCCTTGGGGCGCATGGGGGCCTTATAGAGGAGCGGCGGGGGGCGGCAAGCGGGGCTTCCGGGAAAGGCGGTATTCCGCCATTTTTGCGGTATCTAAGCCCTTGACACCCAGGCCCGATTGACCAATAACCCGCGATCCGCAGCCAACCTTTTGGAGGCATTATTTTCGCTCGTCCGGACCTTAACGGACGAGGCTTGCGCGCCGGCCGGTGATTGGGTTCAACCCGTTGTACCAGTTGGGAAATGGAGGGGTGCCCGAGTGGCTAAAGGGGACGGACTGTAAATCCGTTGGCTACGCCTACGTTGGTTCGAATCCAACCCCCTCCACCATCGTCCGATGGCGCGCGAAGACGAAGGAAGTCGAATTAAGGCGGGTGTAGCTCAATGGTAGAGCAACAGCCTTCCAAGCTGATGACGAGGGTTCGATTCCCTTCACCCGCTCCAATGGTTTGAAGCCCGGCATGGACCGCCGGCATGAAAAAGAGACGAAGGATTTCAGGTTATGGCGAAAGCGAAGTTTGAGCGTACGAAGCCGCACTGCAACATTGGGACGATTGGCCATGTGGATCATGGCAAGACGTCGTTGACGGCAGCGATCACGAAGGTGCTTGC
>JAFKFG010000006.1 GCA_017307355.1 Alphaproteobacteria bacterium | reverse complement strand
CACGTTCCCCTTCCGAAAATCACAATGTCAAACAGCCCGTCAAACCGACGTTTTCACGTCATTTTTCAACGAAACACCACTCGCGAAACTTACGTCCGCGAAGCGGCGTGGGCGCGGGTTATAGGAGCGGCCTCCCACCAAGTCAAACGCTAAAATCTCCGAAAAAGCGCTTTTTTTTCGGGCCCTGTGGATGGGCTTTTCCGCGCTTTTCTGAACGACCGCATTTGACGACGCTGGCTCTATATATGGGGCGTCGCGCGGATATCAGCCCCGTTTGGTTGATTTTTGTTGCTCCGCAGTGCCGGTTGCGCCGCAAAATGGCGGTTTTCCGGCATTTCGGCTGCCGCCGGGGCAAGAAAAAACGCCCGGCCAGGCCGACCGGGCGCTGCCGGAACCGGAATCAGCCGACCCGTTCGTCCGCCATATGGCGCAGGTCGCTGGCGTAAAGATTGGTGATGACCTGGCCGCTGGCGTGGTCGAAACGGGCATCGGCGGAATCGATCCAAACCGCCTTGCCGCTATCGAGTTCGACTTCCAGCGCTTCGATCACATCATCGTCGGCGCGCGCGATGGCCACCACATTGCCGACATGATCGCCGTTGATCAGCTGAACGCGCGCATGCATCAGGCTGGCGTCGCTCTTCACCCGCCATTCGGCGATGCGGCTCGGCCACTCGTTGCGATGATAGGCGGCGCGCTCGGCGCGGAAGCGGTCGCGCAACACTTCATAGCGCGCCCTTTGTTCGCGCCAGGCTTCCTTCTGATCCTGATAGGCATCCTGCTGCGCCTGATGCTGCTGCATCTGCTGCTGATATTGCTGCTGCTCGATCCGGTATTTGGCCTGGTTGTTGTTGTCCTGCGCCGAGATCTCGGCATTGGACTGCGAAACCTGATTGTTCAGGTTGGCGGTCTCAGCCTGCTCCGCCGGCGTGGAATGATCGGTCGGCATGCCGTTGGCATCGACATGATTGCTTTGCGCCAAGGCCGGCGCAAGCAGACAGGCCGAAACGGCAACGCCGCCAAGAGCCAACAAAGTGCGGGATTTCATGGCGTTTCTCCACGGAACTTTCGCTGAGAAAACGCGGGCGCCCGCGCGCGCGTTCCGCGCGGACGCAAATTGCGGAAAATGACGCCAGATCAGGCGGCGGAAATATAATCGCGCAACGAATTGGCCTCGTTCTGCGTTTCCGCGATCCTGGTTTTCACCACATCGCCGATCGAGACCAGGCCGCACAGAACTTCATTGCAATCCAGCACCGGCACATGGCGGAAACGGCCGCGCGTCATCATCTCCATCAGGTCCTGCACCGTATCGGCTTCGCCGCAGGTCGCCACATCCTTGGTCATATAGACCGATACCGTCCGGTCGAGCGCCACGGGACCATCCGCCGCCACCGCGCGCACCACATCGCGTTCGGACAGAATGCCGGCCAGACCATCGGTCCCGCGCGTGACGATGACGGCGCCGATGCGCTTTTCGGCCAACAGGCGCGCCGCTTCCCCCATCGTCGCGCCATGGCCGATGACAATGATGGCGCGGCCTTTGTCCTGAAGAATGTGCCTGACAAGCATGAACGGAGCGCTCCTCTTGTTAAGCGCCCGGCGCGCGACCCCGCGCCGAACGCAAAGCCGGCCGGTTTCCCGGTCATGGCGAAATGCTGCGCCCCATCCCCGCCGCTTGCAACGACGAATGCGACATTCCGTCCGCCGCCGCGCTTTCTCACTTGATTTTTAATTGGAATCTTTCTAATTATGACTCGCAATTAGAATAATTCAAAGGAAAAAGCTAACATGTTGACTATTGGTGACAAATTCCCCGATTTCGCCGTTCAGGGCGTGGTTTCGACAGATCCTCGCACCGCGTTCCGCGATTTCGACCAAACCAGCGACAAGGGCAAATGGAAGCTCGTCTTCTTCTGGCCCAAGGACTTCACCTTTGTCTGCCCCACCGAAATCGCAGGCTTCGGCAAGCTGAACGGCGACTTCAACGATCGGGACACCGTGGTCTATGGCGTCTCCACCGACAGCGAATTCGTGCACCTGGCCTGGCGGCAGAACCATGCCGACCTGAAGGACCTGCCCTTTGCCATGCTGGCGGACACCAACCGCCGCCTCTCCAAGGCGCTGGGCATCCTCGATGAAGACGCCGGTGTCGCCAAGCGCGCCACCTATCTGGTCGATCCGGACGGCATTATCCGCTTCGTCTATGTCACGGACATGAGCGTGGGCCGCAACCCGCAGGAAGTCTTGCGCGTGCTGGACGCCCTGCAGACCGACGAACTCTGCCCCTGCAACTGGCAGAAGGGCGAAGAGGTGATCAAGACGGCTGCTTGATATTTGGCCCCCATCTGTCTGCCACGCGGGCAAGCCCGCTAGCAGACATCTTCCCCCGCCAGCGTTCGGCTAGCTGATCGCTAGCCTCACCGCACGCGCGGGGGAAGAAAGCCGGGGCCAGCTGCGAAAGTGGAAAAGGAAAAGAAAAGTATGTCTATCGAAGCCTTGAAGAATTCCCTGCCCGAATATGCCAAGGACTTGAAACTGAATCTGTCCAGCCTGGCGAGCGAAGCCTCGCTCAGCGAACAGCAGCGCGCCGGCACCTTCATCGCCTGCGCCCTGGCTTCGCGCGAGCGCGGCACCATCAGCGCCATCCTGAGCGAATTCGCACCCCGGCTTTCCGCCGAAGCGCTGAATGCCGCCCGCGCCGCCGCCAGCATCATGGCGATGAACAATATCTATTACCGCTTCACCCACCTCGCCTCCGCGCCGGACTACAAGACCCTGCCCGCGCGCCTTCGGATGAATGTGATCGGCAAGCCCGGCGTGGACAAAGCCGATTTCGAGCTTTGGTGCCTGGCGGTGTCGGCCATCAATGGCTGCGGCGTCTGCATCGACAGCCATGAAAAGATCCTGCGCGATGCGGGCTTCACCGCCGAGCAGATCCAGGCGGCGGTGCGCATTGCCGCCGTGGTGCATGCGGTCGCCGCCACGCTTGATGGTGAAGCACACAGCGCTGACCTCGCCACCAACGCGGTCGCGGCCTGATCATAGCGTGGCGGATGCTTGGCCTTTCAGCCAAGCATCCGGATAAAACCGGCGCGCAGGATGGTGTCCAGGTGCTTGCGATAGCCGGCATGCGCGGGTTCGCCCGCCAGAACACGGCCCAGCACCGGCTCGCCCGCTTTCGGCCAGGGCAAAAGCGCTAGCGGCGCTGAAGCCGGCGTGAGGTTGCTGCCGGGACCGGCCGCCAGAGTCGTCAGCACGCCATAGATCTCGCCGGTGATCTGTGGCCGTCCCAGAATGGCCAGACGCATCTGTCCTTCTTCGTTTGTCACCAGATAGATGTGCCCGGACTTGGCGGGCAGCGAAACCAGACCTTTTTGCGCGAAGGGCGCATCGATGCGGTCGGCTTCGTGGAATAAGAGACATGCCGCCTCGCCATCCCAGGCAATCTGGGTGCGGTAGGCATAGACGGCGCCCTCCACCTCGAACGAAGGACGCAAAGTCAGATACGTGCCTTCCAGCCAGGCGACACCGGCATGGGCATAGCCGCCAAGGTCGGCGCGCGCGGGCGAACTCTCATTTCGAACGCGCAACGAAAGCCCCAGCGCCTCTTCCAGGCGCACAAGACTCGCCATGGTGAACGGGCGGCTGCCATTCAGAGCCTTTTCCAAAGTGGAAATGCTGATTTTCGCGGCGTCGGCCAACGCTTGGCGCGAGATGCGGCGGCGGGCTAGCTCCTCGCGCAAGCGGGCGGCAAGAGCCTTGTTCTGGCTCTCGGAAAGTTCGCTGTCTGACCCCATCCCGGCCCCGGACAAATCCGCACAAAGCCATACATCATTGCCCCATCACGGCCAATCAAGACCGATCAATACGCTGGCGCGCCGAACCTGCCGGATGCCAAATGAGACCGCAAATCAAGGGGGCCTTACATCATGAACCGCAGCCAGCCAGTTCGTTTCCCGTCCACCTGCGCCGCGCTTAAGGCCGCTATCGTGTCCAGTCTGGCGCTCGCGGCCAGCCTGATACCCGCCAGCGCTCAGGATCGCCCCGCGAAAGATCACGAGGCCGCGATCGCGCGCATGGCGGCCGAGCCCGAAGCGGCCGAAGCGGTGTTGCGCGGGGGCAAAACACCGACCGAGGAATTGGACTATGCCCTGTTTCTGCATGCGTTCCGCCCGCACGACAAAGCCAATCTGGCGCGCATTTCGAATTTGCTCGCGGACCTCACCCATGCCATTGGCGCAAAGGGCGATTATTGGGGTAACGACATCATCGGCGAACTTCTGCCCTATGATGGCACGGACGCCAGCTTGATCCCGATCATCCGCGCCGCTTCCGTGTCGGGCGTCGGTCAGACCGAATCTGCCTTTTACGCCATTCCCTGTGGCATTCTGCAGAAGCGTCCTGCCCTGCTGAAAGCGACCGAGGCGCTATACGGCGGCAATGGCGACAATTTTGTGCCGCGCTCCGGCTGCCAATGGGGCCGGGGCATCATCACCGGCTTTCCCGAAAAGACGGTGAGCGCCTATCTGGAACTCGCCAATCGTGCCGATGGCTGTTTCTCCTGCGGCGGAGGGAGCAATCGCTTTACTCTATGGACGCGGGAAGTCACCCAGCAAGAACGCATGCGGCTGGATCCGCGCTATTTTCTGGACCCCCAAAACGACATCAGCGACCCCAGGCAGGCCTATCCCTATCAGGCCTGGTCTTATCTCACTTTGTCCAACCGGCGGGTCGGCGCGCGTATCGCGCCCCGTTACGATCAGGCCCGCATCGCCTTGGCGCGCTATTATCGCGGCCTGGGCTTGAAGCCGGAAGACGCCATGCGCGCCGCGGCCCGCGCCTTGTTCGGCGCGCCCTTCGGCGCCCATTGCGGCGAAGCCGCCGTCACGCCGTCCTTGCGGACCCTGGTGATGGACGGCGCGGACATCGACACCATTCGCCGCTTTATCGAAAGCGACGCCTGGCGAACACCGTCGCATCAGGCCATCGCGGCATGCGGCGCCCGGGCCGGCATGGATCCCATGGCGCATGTGGCGCTGCGCGATCCGCGCATCTTCGCGATGCTTTCCCGGTTGGCGGCGGGCTTGCGCGCGGAAGATCGCAAGCGACTGGACCTCGAGATGGACGTCGATCAACCCAATGCTTTCAGAAAAACACCCTTGATGACCGCCGCGCAGTTCGGATTGGAAGGAAGCGCACGCTGGTTGATCGGCAATGGCGCCCATGTGAATGCGGTTACCGAGGACACTGAAATGCACAATAACGGGCGCACGGCTTTGCACTATGCCGCAGCCTCCGGATCGCTGCCGCTGATCCGCCTGCTGGTAGAGCATGGCGCATCCATCGACGCCCGCGATACGGTCGGCGGAGAGGCGGAGTATCTTGGCGTCAAAGACACGCCGGGCAGCCAGACCCCGCTCGATTATCTGTCCGGCGCCGGCCCCGTCGATGCACCCAAACTCTCCGAGAAGGACAAGGCCGAAGCGGTTCGACTACTCACGGTCAAGCGTTGAATCGAAGATCATGCGGGCGTTTCATCGACGATCTCCAGAAACCGCGCCAAGGTCGGCGCGGTTTCATGGCGCCGCCAGGCGATCCCGGTCTCCAGCGACGGTGCGCCTTCCGGCAGATCGACATAGCGCACGCCCGTGCGCGCCAGATGGCGCAGGGAGGCGGGCACCAGCGCAATCCCCATCCCGGCGGACACCAGGCTGATGATGGTCTGCATCTGGATCGCTTCCTGAACGATCCGCGCCTGCCCGCCGCGCGCGGCGTAATAATCCATCACCAATTCATAAAAGGCAGGCGCCGACCGTTTGGGAAAAATCACCAGCGGCGATGCGATCACCTCCGCCGCGGGTAATTTCCTGCCGCTGACGGAAAGGCGCTTTTCCGCCAGCCAGCTTTCCGGCACCGCCGCGATTAAAGGCTCGGACACCAGCTTGCGATAGACGAGCGCTCCAGGCAGCGCGCCATGCGTGGGCGGGATGATGATGCCGGCATGACCCTCGCCGGCCAGCAGGGCTGCGATCTGCACATCGCTGGTCGCTTCACGGAGCGCGATTTCCACGTGCGGATAAAGCGACGCATAGCGGCGCACCAGTGCGGGCAGGATGCTGTAATCGGCGGTGCTGACGAAGGAGAGCTCCAGCCGCCCCACCTCGCCGTCGCGCAGGCGCCGGGCGATATCCGGCAACGCCGTCACGCCGTCCAGCGCGGCGCGCACATGCGCCAGCCACTGCGCGCCAAACGGCGTCAGCGCCACGCTGCGCTTGGTGCGCGCGAAGAGCGGCGCCCCCAACTCCCGCTCCAGCACCTGGATCGACTGGCTGAGGGGCGGCTGGGTCATGCCCAGCCTCTCCGCCGCCCGGCCGAAATGCAGGGTTTCAGCCACCGTCGCGAAATGCCTCAGCTGGCGGAAATCCACTCATATCTCCCATGACTTTATAAAGACGTAATAATATATTTTACTCTCATTCAAAAGCGGCCTATCGAAGGCCCGCAGCATCAGGGGTCCAGGCCATGCCGAAATATCGCTCCAGAACCACCACCCATGGCCGCAACATGGCGGGCGCCCGCGGCCTGTGGCGCGCCACCGGCATGAAGGATTCCGATTTCGGCAAGCCGATCATCGCCGTGGCCAACAGCTTCACCCAGTTCGTGCCCGGCCATGTCCATCTGAAGGATCTGGGCCAGCTGGTGGCCCGCGAGATCGAGGCGGCAGGCGGCGTCGCCAAGGAGTTCAACACCATCGCCGTGGATGACGGCATCGCGATGGGCCATGACGGCATGCTCTATTCGCTGCCCAGCCGCGAACTGATCGCCGACAGCGTCGAGTACATGGTCAATGCGCATTGCGCCGACGCGCTGGTCTGCATTTCCAATTGCGACAAGATCACCCCCGGCATGCTGATGGCGTCGCTGCGCCTCAACATTCCCACCGTCTTCGTCTCCGGCGGTCCGATGGAAGCGGGCAAAGTGGTGGTCAAAGGCATCAGCCGCGCGTTGGATCTGGTCGACGCCATGGTGGTCGCCGCCGACGACAGCTACACCGACGAAGAAGTGAAAGCCGTCGAGCGTTCGGCCTGTCCCACCTGCGGTTCCTGCTCGGGCATGTTCACGGCCAATTCGATGAACTGCCTCACCGAAGCCTTGGGCCTGTCGTTGCCCGGCAACGGTTCGGTTCTCGCCACCCATGCCGACCGCGAGAAACTCTTCCGCAAGGCGGGCCATCTGATCGTCGATCTGGCCAAGCGCTGGTACGAAAAGGACGACGCCACCGCCCTGCCCCGCGGCATCGCCAGCTTCCGCGCCTTCGAAAATGCCATGAGCCTGGACATCGCCATGGGCGGCTCGACCAACACGGTGCTGCACCTGCTCGCCGCCGCCCAGGAAGGCGGCATCGATTTCACCATGACGGACATCGACCGGCTGTCGCGCCGGGTGCCCTGCCTGTGCAAAGTCGCGCCCGCCAAGAGCGACGTGCATATGGAAGATGTGCATCGCGCGGGCGGCATCATGTCCATCCTGGGCGAGCTGGACCGCGCGGGTCTGATCGACACGTCTTTGCCCACCGTGCATTCCCCGACCATGGCCCATGCCCTGGCGCAATGGGACATCAGCCGCACGGATAACGCGGACGTGCTGGAATTCTTCCGCGCCGCGCCCGGCGGCGTGCCCACGCAGGTGGCGTTCAGCCAGGCCTCGCGCTGGGACGAACTCGACATCGACCGCGAAAAAGGCGTGATCCGTTCCGCCGAACATCCTTTCAGCAAGGATGGCGGCCTGGCGGTCTTGTTCGGCAATCTGGCGCCGGAAGGCTGCATCGTGAAAACGGCGGGCGTGGACGATTCCATTCTTACCTTCCGGGGCAAGGCGCGCGTCTATGAAAGCCAGGACGCGGCGGTGGCGGGAATCCTGGGCAACCAGGTGGTCGCCGGCGATGTGGTGGTGATCCGCTATGAAGGCCCCAAAGGCGGGCCCGGCATGCAGGAGATGCTCTATCCCACCAGCTATCTGAAATCGAAGGGCCTGGGCAAAGCCTGCGCGCTGATCACCGATGGGCGTTTCTCGGGCGGCACCTCCGGCCTTTCCATCGGCCATGTCTCGCCGGAAGCCGCCGAAGGCGGATTGATCGCATTGGTGGAAACCGGCGATCCGATTGTAATCGATATTCCCAAGCGCGGCGTTCACCTGGACGTTGACGATGCGACTTTGGCCGCGCGCCATGCGGCCATGGTGGCGAAGGGAAAGGACGCCTGGAAGCCGAGCGAAAAGCGCAACCGCCAGGTTTCGCCGGCGCTGCGTGCCTATGCCGCGATGACCACCAATGCCGCGCGCGGCGCGGTGCGCGATGTGAGCCAGATCGAGAAATAAATCGCTGGACCGCTCAGTCGCGCGGACCTGTGTCCTTCGCGGCAAGCGCGCGCGCCAGGACATCCCAGATCCGTGGCGGGCCGGATTGCGCCACATTGAATCGCATATAGGCGGAAGCCGTCTGCGATACGCTGAACACATTGCCGGGCGCCAGTACCACATTCTCGGCAAGCGCGGCGCGCGCTAATGTTGCAGAATCTTGGCCGTCCGGCAGACGGCACCAGAGATAGAAGCCGCCGCGCGGCATCAGCCATGGCTCCAGACCCAGGCGGCGCAGCTTGCGCGCGGTTTCGCGCCGCGCCCGCACCAATTTCCCGCGCAATTCCTCCATATGCTTGCGATAACCGCCATCGGCCAGCATATGCGCGATGATCTCGGTTGCCGCCGGGCTGGGGCCGCCGAATCCCGTGGCGACTTGAAGATCGATGAGGCCTGAAATCCAATCGGCCCGCCCCGCGATGTAGCCGCAGCGGATCGAGGCGGACAGGGTTTTCGAGAAACTGCCGATCCGGATCACGCGATCCAGGCCGTCGAGCGCCGCGAGTCTTGGCGATGGCTCCGGCTCGAAATCGGCGAAGATATCGTCCTCCACGATGGTCAGGCCATGCGCCGCCGCCACGTTGAGCAGCCGATGCGCGGTTTGCGCCGAAAGGGTGGCGCCGGTGGGATTGTGAATCGCCGAATTGGTGATGTAGAGGCGCGGCTTCTCGGCGGCGACGATCGTTTCGAATTGCGCGATGTCGGGCCCATGCGGCGTATAGGGCACGCTGCGGATCACCGTCTGATGCACCCGGAGCAAAGCCTGAAAATTGAAATAGCATGGATCATCCACCAGCACGGTGTCGCCGGGACGCAGCAGGAACCGGCAGATCAGATCGATGGCCTGCGAACCCGACGCCGTGAGCATCAGGTGATCGCCCGAGACCGGGATCCCTTCCGCCGCAAACCGGAACGACAGAAGCCGGCGCAGGATGGGCGCGCCGCGCGTGCTGCCATATCCGGTCAGCACGTCATGTTCCGCCCGCGCCAGATCGCGGATCGCCCGGCGCAATGCCATGTCCGGCATCCACTCTGCCGGCAACCAGCCGCAGCCCGGCATCAAGGACGCGGGATCGGCATCCAGCGACTGGCGGGAAACCCAGAACGGGTCCACCGCATGGTCGCGTTTGGGTTCGGTTTCCGCCAACAGGAAAGGCCGCGCCGCCGCCACATAGAAGCCCGACCCGCGCCGGGCACGGATCAATCCTTCCGCGGCAAGCCGGTCATAGGCTTCCACCACGGTGGCGGGCGAGACGCCCATGGCGGCGGCAAAACTGCGGATGGACGGCAGACGGTCGCCGGGATCGAGTGCACGGCCTGCCACCCGGGCCCGGATCGCATCCATGACTTCCACTGTTTTCGTGGCAGCCCTGCCATTCATCTCGGCAGCCAAAGTGTATTCTTTTTATATCCGATACAGTTTGGTCGAATTGTATAGGATCATCTCTGCCACAGCCAGCCGCCTCTCTCTAGGATTGCCGCGAAAGCGAGGCGGCATATGGGGAAAGCGGTCGACGGATGGGGCAGCGGCCTGATCGGGGTCATCATCTTCAGCGGCTCCTTGCCGGCAACACGTGTGGCGGTGGCGGATTTCTCGCCCCTCTTCCTCACCGCGGCACGGGCCGCCATCGCCGCGCTGCTGGGCGCGGGCCTGCTGACGCTTCTTCGCCAGGCACGGCCGGGACGCGGCGACCTCGCATCGCTTGCCATCGTCGCGGCCGGCGTGGTGATCGGCTTTCCGCTTCTGACGGCGCTGGCCCTTCGGCACATCACATCGGCGCATTCCATTGTGTTCGTCGGCTTTCTTCCGCTGGCCACGGCGATGTTCGCGGTCTTAAGGGGCGGCGAGCGGCCCGCGCCGCTCTTCTGGCTGTTTTCCGGGCTGGGCGGCGTCGCTGTCGCGGCGTTCGCATGGTCGGCCGGCGGGGCGGTCTCGCTGACGGGAGATCTGTTGATGGTGGGCGCCATTCTGGTTTGCGGCCTGGGCTACGCGGAAGGCGCGATCCTTTCGCGACGGCTGGGCGGATGGCAGGTGATCTCCTGGGCCCTGGTCCTGGCCCTGCCGCCGATGGCAGGCATCGCGTTTCTCACGCGGCCCGCGTCATGGAACGGTATCGGCACGCCCGCCTGGCTGGGGTTGGCCTATGTCGCGATCTTCAGCATGCTGGTGGGCTTCGTCTTCTGGTATCGCGGACTGGCGCGGGGCGGCATCGCGAATGTGGGACAATTGCAATTGCTTCAGCCCTTCTTCGGGCTGGCGCTGGCGGGATTGTTGCTTCGCGAGCCCATCGCCTGGAGCATGATCGCGGCGACCGGCTTTGTGATCGCCTGCGTCGCACTCGCCCGGAAATTCGCCTGACAAGGAAAATAAATTGCTGCAGCAAACTCAGGCCCATCTCCCCCGCGCATGCGAAGCATGCTGGCGGGGGAGATGCCCGTAGCAGCGCTTATTGCGCGGCGGCATAAGCCGGCGCGCAAAAGTAAGCTGCGAAGGGCAGAGGGGGCTTCAAACCACCCTTCCCGCGCACCAGCCGGACGACCAGGCCCATTGGAAATTGTACCCGCCCAGCCAGCCGGTCACGTCCACCACTTCGCCGATGAAATAAAGTCCGGGCACAGTCTTTGCCTCCATGGTGGTGGAGTTCAGCCCCTTGGTATCGACCCCGCCCGCCGTCACTTCCGCCGTGCGATAGCCTTCGCTTCCCGAAGGCGTAATGCGCCAGTCGTTGATCGCATCCGCCAGCTCGCGCAATTTGGCATCGGACTGATCGGCCAGATTTCCCGTGCAACCGTGCGCATCCACAATATCCTTGGCCAGCCGCCGCGGCAGCAGGGTCGCGAGGAATGTCTGCGGTTCTTGCTTGCCGTACTCGGCTCTCGCCGCGCGCAGCAATGCGAAAGCGTCCCCTCCCGGCAACAGCGAAATCCGAATTTCATCGCCTTCCCGCCAATAGGACGAGATCTGCAGGATCGCCGGCCCGCTGAGGCCGCGATGGGTGAAGAGCAGTGCTTCTTCGAAGGCGGTCCGGCCATGGCGGACCCGCGCCTGGGTCGCCACACCCGACAGCGCGCTAAGCCGTTTCAGCAACGTCTCATCGAAGGTCAGCGGCACCAGGGCAGGACGCGTGGGCACGATATCCAATCCGAACTGGGCGGCGACGCGATAGCCGAAATCGCTGGCGCCCATTTTGGGAATGGATTTTCCTCCGCTTGCGATCACCAGGGCGCGACATGACATCTCCTCGCCGCCCGACAGATGCAGCGCAAAGCCGTTTGATATCTTCTCGATCCGCTCGACCTTGGCGTTCAAGCACAGCTCGACATCGCCCCGGCGCATTTCCGACAGCAGAAGATCGGTCACCTGCTGGGCCGAGCCGTCGCAGAAAAGCTGTCCCAATGTTTTCTCGTGATAGGCGATGCCATGCCGCTCGATCAGTGCAATGAAGTCCTGTTGCGTGTAGCGGCTGAGCGCGGAAATGCAGAAACGGGGATTGGCGGAAAGAAACTGCGCCGGCGAGGCATGGCGGTTGGTGAAGTTGCAGCGCCCGCCGCCGGAGATGCGAATCTTCTCGCCGGGGGTTTTGGCGTGATCGAGGATGGCCACGCGCCGCCCGCGCTGGCCCGCCACGCCCGCGCACATCATGCCGGCGGCGCCCGCGCCGATCACGATCACGTCATGCATCACGCGCCGAACGCGCTGCGGAAATCTTCCAGCCGACGCTTCTGGCGGCCATCGCCATCGAAATTGGACGGACCGAGCCAGGCTTCATAGGCACGGGCCAGGGCCGGCCATTCCTTGTCGATCATGGCGTACCAGGCGGTATCGCGATTTTCGCCTTTCACCACCATGTGCTGGCGGAAAATGCCTTCGAATTTGAACCCGAACCGCTCCGCCGCGCGCTTGGACGGCGTGTTGCGGTTGTTGCACTTCCATTCGTAGCGGCGATAGCCCAGCTCGCCCAACACATATTGGGCGAAAAGAAACTGCGCTTCGGTGGCGCCCCGGGTGCGTGCCAGCTTGGGGCCCCAATAGACATGGCCGATCTCGATCGCGCCATTGGCCGGATCGATCCTGAGCAAGGTCTGCCGGCCCACCGCCTCGCCGCTCTCCCGGTCGATGATGGCGAAATAAAGCGGGTCTTCGCTTGCGCCCGCCTTGTCCAGCCAGGCCTGGAATTCCGCCCGGCTCTGGGGCGGGGTTTCGGGCAGCCAGGCGAAGCGGCCGCCCGCATCCGCCACGCTGGACGCGGCATAGAGCGCGTCGCCATGCGCGGCCGGAACGAGCGGCTCCAGCCGGACATAGCGGCCTTCCAGCGCCGTCCGCGCCGGCCGCTGGCGCGGCTGCCAATTCTTCAAATCGTCCTGCATGTCTGCGCTCCGCAAGGGCCGCTTTCCATAACCCTCCCGCGCAATTTGCGGAAGCCATCCTCACGCAAACCGCCTGACGGAAATTCTCATCCTTAATTCCGCTTCAGGCCCCGAAGAGCGTGGTGCAAATCCCCGGATGCGGGATTAGCCTGACAGGGTTCTCCCGGGGGGCGCGAACATGGGCGATGATCATGTCGGAGATCCGACACGCCGGACGGTGATGGCAGGGGGCACCGCCGCTGTCGTGGCGGCAACGGCCGGCGGGGCGATGGCAGAACCGAACGACATCAACCGGATGGGCGGCGCAGCGCTGGCGGCGGCGATCTGCAAGAAGACGGTTTCGGCGCGCGAAGCCATGTCCGCCTGTCTCGACCGGATCGCGGGGGTGAACCCCGCCGTCAATGCGATCATCTCGATGCCGCCCCGCGATGCGCTGATGGCCGAAGCCGCTGCCGCCGACGCGGCACAGGCGCGCGGCGCGACCCTGGGACCGCTGCACGGCCTTCCCCATGCGGTGAAGGATCTGCAGGCGGTGAAGGGTCTGCGCTTCACCCAGGGCTCGCCGATCTACAAAGACCGGATCGCCACCGCCGACAGTCTAATGGTGGAGCGCCTGCGCAAGGCCGGCGTCATCTTCGTGGGCAAGACCAACACGCCGGAATTCGGCTTCGGCTCGCACACATTCAATCCCGTATTCGGTGCCACGCACAATCCTTACGACTTAGGCCGCTCGGCGGGCGGATCGAGCGGCGGCGCGGCGGCGGCGCTGGCATCGCGCATGGTGCCCTTGGCGGACGGCAGCGATTATGGCGGCAGCCTCCGCAATCCCGCAGGCTGGAATAATGTGTTCGGCTTCCGCACCGGCTTCGGCGTGGTGCCGGCGACAGGCCCGGATGTCTGGCTGGCCAGCATGGGCGTGCAAGGACCGATGGCGCGTTCGGTGGAGGATCTGGCGCTGCTGCTGTCGGTGCAGGCGGGCTACGATTCCCGCAGCCCGCTGTCGCTGCCCGGCGACGGCGCGGTCTATCGGCAAAATCTCGACGTGCCGGTGAAAGGCCGCCGGATCGGCTGGCTGGGCGATTTCGGCGGCGATGTCCCCCACGAGCCTGAGGTGTTGGCGGTATGCCGCGCGGCTCTCAAGAGTCTGGAGAACTTGGGCTGCGTGGTCGAAGACGCCAGGATCGAAGCCCCCGTCGAACCTGCCTGGCAGGCGATGATCAAGCTGCGCGGCTGGCAGCAGAGCGGGCAAATTCTTGCCAGCTATCGCAACCCGGCCGAACGCGTGCTGCTCAAGCCCGAAGCGGTTTGGGAAGTGGAAACGGGGCTGGCACTTTCGGCCTTCGACATCACCGCCGCTTCGGATGCGCGCACCAGCTGGTCGATGGCGGTCAGAAAACTGTTCGACCGTTTCGATTATCTGGTCCTGCCCAGTTCGCAGATCTTTCCGTTCCCCGTGGAGGAGCGCTGGCCCAAGACCGTCGCGGGGCATGAGATGCGTACCTATCACGAATGGATGAAGTCGGCGCTTCTGATCACGCTGTCGGGCAACCCTGCGCTGGTCGCCCCCGCAGGCTTCGGCGCCGCGGGCCTGCCCATCGGCCTGCAGATCGTGGGACCCAATCACGGCGAAGTCGCCTGCCTGCAACTCGCCAAAGCTTATGAAGCCGCCACCGGATGGACGAACAAGAAGCCGCCGGGCGGGGTTTGAAGTACCGAGTGAGAGGCATGGCGGAGCGGGACTCTGCCTTCTGCGCTGAAATTCGCTCAATTATTCAATGAACTAGTATTTCGCAGCAATCTCAGTCCACAAATCTGGCATCAACCTTCCCGAAGTCGGTAATGCTGTAATACACGAAGAGCCCCCAACGCCCGCACTATTGGTCATCGAGAAGGCGTAAATAACCGCTTCACAAAACGCGCCGCAGTTACAATCGACAAGATTGCTGGCCAGTTTTTCATTAGCGAATACCCGTCGAAAACATTCTCGCTAAATTGCGCGATATCCACGCCCTTTCGGTTGGCCAACGGCCCGGCTTTTCAGGTGCGCGGAATTGTTCTTCAAAGTCTTTGAACTGTGAGCGATCCGGCCACAATTGAGCAAATCTCGGATCGCTATTGTCCGTCTTCACGATAATCGGCGCGCGCCTACCGTATACCTTCCGCAACGCTTTGCCGTGCTTTCCAAGAATTTCAATCAGCAACTCGCTGTAATAGATGCCTTCATCAACGTGCGCTTTCATTGCAGTCAATGTGTCAGGAAATGTATCGTCCTGGTTCCCAGTACCATCACGTAAGCCGAAGTAATAGAGTATCTGGGCTGGCTGCGGCACCTGGCGCATATTCATGATTATCTGCGTCCTTAGATCTAATGTGCGCGCAAGAGCCGCCAGTGAGCGTTGCAAAGAACCGACCAGCATTTGCGCGAAAGTTGAACGCGTCACCTTCTCAATGATGACGCGTTGCACATCGCCGATCATTGTCTCCGGCATAGCTATTATTTGGAAATTGGCCTGAAGCTCAAACACGCGTGGCGGTGGTGGTGGATTTGGCGCAATTGCGATTGCAAAAAATTCCGCAAAACTCTGCTCGTAACGATCCGTGATCGGCTTAACATGCTGCCCCTTTAGAGACAGCATGATATTCATAATGTTTGTGATCAGGCCGATAGCGTTGTTTGTTGCGGCAATTTCCTCGCGTAGCCTATTGCGGCGATCATTGCGAACACCAAGCCAATAGGCGGATGCGGAACCGCCCATTGCTCCAAACAACGCAGCCGGAAAATTTCCGTTTAGCTTGTCGCCAATTATACTGACGAAGGACCAGACGGCGTGCAACGCGCTCCAGTTTATATCGCAAAGGTCGCGCACACGGCCCCCAGGCTCGGTCTCGCCCAAGGAACGCATCGGCGGTTCGCCACAATAGCACACAAGCCCTGGGGGCTGGACATGCCGGTAAATGTTCCCGTTTTTGTTTTCATGCAAATTTGAGAGATGGGTGAGTGGCGGAGCCGGAGGGATTGCGAAAAACAAGCTCAAGGCATGTTTTTCGTCCTCGCTGACGCTCGGATCGCTCGCTTTGCTCGCGCCCAAAATTGCCTGACAGCAATTTTGTCGAACGGGGGTCNNNNGGCCGTTTGAGTATGGCGGAGCCGGAGGGATTCGAACCCTCGATAGGGCTTTACAACCCTATAACGGTTTAGCAAACCGCCGCCTTCAGCCTCTCGGCCACAGCTCCAATCCAACTTCAGCCGTGGCCCACAGACCTCAGGTCCTGGCCACCGGCACGCCCGATACTTTGGCGCGGAAGGCGGCCCTTTTGCACCAGAACGGTGGGGCACTCAAGCGATCCGCCCTGGGGCAGATTCCCCCTCAGCGGCCGTAATAACCGGGCGCGCGAGGATAGGGCGGCGGGGCCCAGGTTTGCGGCCCGTAAGGCTGGGGCGGCTGATAGGCCGGGGGCCTGCCATAGTCCGCATCCTCCTCGTCCGCATCCCGCGGCAGGCGATAGGCGGGCGGGCTTCGGCGGGCGGGCTGGGCGGCGGCGAACCGGTCCGGCGGGGCAGCCTCGGCGAAAACCGGCCGCGCCGGGTCGGCCCTGCAGAATTGCTGTTCCGGCAGCGCGATCAGCAGCCGCTGATCGGCGACGAATTGAGCCAGGCTCTGCCGCCCCACCTCGGCGAACGCAGCCCGCATGGCGGCGCAGAAACCGGACGTATTGGAGATCTCGCTGAGCGAGGAGAGATTGGCGAGCTTGGTCTTGAAGGTGTCGTAGGCGGCCTCGCCCCGCGCGCCATTGCGCTTGATGAAATAGGCCTTCAGATCGGCATCGGAAGCCTGCAATTCGCCCCGGTATGCGACCACGAAACGGTTATAGGACGCGATTGCCTGGCAGGTGAGGCCCGCCACCATCAGCTCCTGCTGGACCGCGGCGGATCGGAGCGCCGCCCATTCGGCCGGGGTGGTGCAGGGCGCCGCCTGGGCCGCGGCCGTGGCCAGAAGGTTGAGCGAAACCAGGGCGGCCGACACGGATTTCCAGCGACGCATGACAAGCTCCCCCGAATGGCGCGGTCCCTCCGCGCGACAAGCATTCGCCCGCGCCGGGACCGGCGGCAAATCAAACATCGGTGAGGGAAAAGGAACCCTTTAAGCCTTCAGGGCAATTTTCGGGATAGCCAGGCAAAAAGCCCGGATGCCGGGCTTTTCAGTGCCGGCGGCGGTTGGCGACCATCCGGCCATGCAGGGTTTCGATCCGCTGGCTGGCGGTGCGCTCGCAAAGTCCGGGGATGAAGGCATGAAGCAGGCAGGCGCAGCCCGCCAGAAGCAGCGTGCCCGCGAAGGAGAAAGCCACCCGCTGATGCTCGAAATACCCTTCGCCGACCGATTGCGGATGGGTGAGAAACAGGCGCGCAAACATGGCAAAGACCCCATTCGATGCCAGGATACTATAGGGCGCTTTCTTTCGAATTTATTCCCGTTTACTGTTGCGATCAGGTTAATTCGTGGGATTTTATACCGTGACTGGCAAATTAGATGGGATAGATTTGCGCATTCTTGCGATTTTGCAGGAAAATACCGAACGCTCCATCAGTGAAATCGCCGAAGCGATTCACCTCTCCCAGAATGCCTGCTGGCGCCGCATCCGCCGGCTGGAGGAAGAAGGCTATATCCTCAAACGGGTGGCGCTGCTGGACGCGGTCAAGCTGGGCGCCGGGATGACCGTGTTCGTGATGGTGCGGGCGGGCGAGCACAGCCAGGAATGGCTGGAACGCTTCGCCGAGGCCGTGCGCAAGATTCCGGAGATCGTGGAATTCTACCGCATGACCGGCGAAGTGGATTATCTGATCAAGATCCGGGTGGCCGATATCGCAGGCTATGACCGGGTCTATAAACAGCTGATCCGCAGCGCCCCCCTCACCGACGTGTCGGGCGCCTTCGCCATGGAAGAATTGAAGCACACCACCGCCATCCCGTTACCCCACCACTGATTGTTATGCTGCGTATCACCGACCTGCGCCTTCCCATCGATCACGCGCCCGACGCGCTTGCCGCCGCCATCGCGGCCAAGCTGAAGATCGGCCGCGCCGCGCTGACGGATTTCACCGTGGTCAAGCGCGGCCAGGATGCGCGCAAGAAGCCAAGGATATTTTACGTCTACACCGTCGATGTCCGCGTGCCGGACGAAGACAAGCTGCTGACACGGCTGAACGATGCCCATGTCAAGCCGGCCCCCGACACCGACTATAAATTCGTCGCCCGCGCACCGGAGAATTTCCAGCGCCCGCTGGTGATCGGCGCAGGGCCTTGCGGCCTGTTCGCGGGCCTGGTGCTGGCGCAGATGGGCTTTCGCCCCATCATCCTGGAACGAGGCAAGGTGGTGCGCGAACGCACCAAGGATACCTGGGCGCTATGGCGCAAGAATATCCTCACCCCGGAATCCAACGTCCAGTTCGGCGAAGGCGGCGCGGGCACATTTTCCGACGGCAAGCTTTACAGCCAGATCAAGGATCCCCGCTTCCTCGGCCGCAAGGTACTCACCGAATTCGTCAAGGCGGGCGCGCCGGAGGAAATCCTCACTGAAGCCCATCCTCACATCGGCACCTTCCGGCTGGTGACGATGGTGGAAAGCTTGCGCGAGACCATCGAAAAACTGGGCGGCGAATATCGCTTCAAGAGCAAAGTGACGGACCTGTTGCTGGACGGCCGCCGCCTGAAGGGCGTGCGCCTGGAAAACGGCGAAGAACTGAAATCCGATCATGTGGTGCTGGCGGTGGGCCACAGCGCCCGCGACGTCTTCCAGATGTTGCTGGACCGGGGCGTCGCCATCGAAGCCAAGCCCTTCTCGATCGGCTTTCGCATCGAGCATCCGCAAAGCCTGATCGACAAGGCCAAATTCGGCGCCAGCAACAGCCAATTGGGCGCCGCCGAATACCGGCTGGTGCATCACGCCAGCAATGGCCGCTCGGTCTATAGTTTCTGCATGTGCCCCGGCGGCACGGTGGTGGCGGCGGCGTCGGAGGAAGGTCGCGTCGTCACCAATGGCATGAGTCAATATTCACGCAACGAGCGCAACGCCAATGCGGGCATCGTGGTGGGCATTACCCCGGACGATTATGCGCCGTATGGCGAAGGCCCGTTGGCCGGCATCGCCTTGCAGCGTCATTGGGAGGCACAGGCTTTTGTGGCGGGTGGCAAGAATTACGCCGCGCCCGCGCAAAAGGTGGGCGATTTCCTGGCGGCACGCCCGTCCACCGAATTGGGCAGCGTGATCCCCTCCTATCGCCCGGGGGTGACACCCACCGACCTTGCGACCTGCCTGCCGGATTATGCCATCGCCGCGATCCGCGAGGCGCTTGCCGCCTTCGGGCGCCAGATCAAAGGCTTCGACATGGAAGATGCCGTGCTGACGGGCGTGGAAACACGCACGTCATCGCCCGTGCGCGTGCCGCGCGGCGCCGATTTTCAAAGCGTCAATACGCCGGGACTTTTCCCCGGCGGCGAAGGCGCGGGCTATGCCGGCGGCATCCTGTCGGCGGGCGTGGACGGCATCAAGCTGGCCGAAGCGGTGGCGCTGGCGATCGTCGAAGGCCGTTGAAATTTGTTTGGTCGCGCGGCGCGGACGCGCCCAATTATTTAATAGGCGCCTCCGGCGCCGGGGGAAAACCGCTCGCCTGCTTCGCAGGCTCTCGCCGATACGCTGCCGCTATCGGCTCCTGGCCGTCGCTCTAGACCGCCAGAAATTCCGACACGAATTTGGTGCGCGGATCGCGGCGCACATCCTGGGGCGTGCCCATCTGTTCGATGCGGCCCTGGTTCATCACCGCCACCAGATCGGCCACCGCAAAGGCTTCTTCCTGATCGTGAGTCACGAACACGGTGGTGACGCCGGCCTTGTCATGGATATGGCGCAGCCAGATGCGCAACTCCTTGCGCACCTTCGCATCCAGCGCGCCGAACGGCTCGTCCAGCAGTAGCATGCGCGGCTCTATGGCGAGCGCGCGGGCAAGCGCCACCCGCTGGCGTTGGCCGCCTGACAACTGGCTGGGATAGCGGTCGCCCAATCCTTCCAGCTGCATCATCGCCAGCAAGTCTTGCACCCGGCGCTGAATATCGGCGCGGCTGGGCCGCTGGGCGCGTGGCCGCACTTCCAGTCCGAAAGCAATATTCTTGGCCACATTCATGTGCCGGAACAGCGCATAATGCTGAAACACAAAGCCCGCCTTGCGCTCGCGCGCTGGCATGTCCAACCAGTTCATGTCGGCAAAACGCACCGTCCCCTGATCCGCGCCCTCCAGCCCGCCCAGGATACGCAGCAAGGTGGTCTTGCCCGAGCCGGACGGGCCCAGCAGCGCCACGAACGCGCCCTGCGGCGCGGTCATGCTGGCGCCGTTCAGGGCCGGGAAGGCGCCGAACCGTTTGGACAGAGAATCGATGATCAGCGACATAACTTTACCTTTGGTTGCTCCGGCTCGCGCCGACGCAACGCTCTCTCTTTAATGGCGATGGACCGCCGCCAGCTCGTCGGCATAGCGCCATTCCAGAAACGACTTCAGGGCCAGGGTGAGAAGCGCCAGCAGGGCCAGCAGCGCCGCCACGGAAAAAGCGCCGACATAATCGTAATTGTTGTAGAGCAGCTCCACATGCAGCGGCATGGTGTTGGTCTGGCCCCTGATATGCCCCGACACCACCGACACTGCGCCGAACTCGCCCAGCGCCCGCGCATTGCAGAGCAGGACGCCATACAGCAGGCCCCATTTGATGTTGGGCAGGGTGACGCGCCAGAAAGTGGCGAACCCTGACGCACCTAGAGACAAAGCGGCTTCTTCATCCTCCCGGCCCTGGTCGCTCATCAGCGGGATCAGTTCGCGCGCGACGAAGGGGAAGGTGACGAAGATGGTGGCCAGCACGATGCCGGGCAACGCGAACAGGATATGGATGTCATGGTCGGTGAGCCAGGAACCGAACCAGCCCTGGCGGCCGAACACCAGCACATAGATCAGGCCCGCCACCACCGGCGATACCGAGAACGGCAAATCGATCAACGTCACCAGGAACGCCTTGCCGGGAAAATCGAATTTGACGATGGCCCAGGACGCGGCGATGCCGAACACCGTGTTCAGCGGCACCGCGATAGCCGCCGCCAGTAATGACAGACGGATCGCGGCCAGAGAGTCGGTATCGGTGATGGCGGTCCATACGGGGCCCAGCCCCGTCGCCAGGGCCTCGCTGAACACCACCATCAGCGGCAGGACCAGGAACAAGGCAATGAACACAAAGGCGATGCCGCACAGCAGATAACGCAGCAGCGGCGGATCGTCGGTGGCGGAACGGGTCTTTTTCATCGCCGCTTCGCCGCCCAGACTTGCAAGCCGTTGAGCGCCAGCAGCAGCACAAAGGAGGCCGCCAGCATCACCACGCCGATGGAGGCGGCGCCCGCATAATCGAATTGCTCCAGCTTGGTGACGATCAGGAGCGGCGCGATCTCGGACTTCATCGGCAGATTGCCGGCGATGAAGATGATCGAGCCATATTCACCCACGCCCCGCGCGAAGGCGAGCGCGGCACCCGTCAGCAGCGCCGGCATCATCATCGGCACCACCACCCGCATGATGGCCTGTGGCCGCGTGGCGCCCAATGTCGCCGCCGCTTCCTCCAGATCCCGTCCCAGATCCTGAAGCACCGGCTGCAAGGTGCGCACCGTGAAGGGCAAGCCGATGAAGATCATCGCCACCAGCACGCCCCAGGGCGTATAGGCGACTTTTATCCCGTAATCCGCCAAGAGGCTGCCCACCCAACCGGTGGGCGCATAGAGGGTGGAAAGCGCGATGCCCGCCACCGCCGTCGGCAACGCGAATGGCAGGTCGATCAGCGCGTCCATCAATCGCTTGCCGGGAAAGCGATAGCGCACCAGCACCCAGGCGACGATGAACCCGAAAAAAGAATCGATCGCGGCCGCGGCCAATGCCGTGCCGAACGACAGGCGCAGCGCCGCCAGCACCCGGGGCGCGGAAATCGTCGTCCAGAAATCCTCCAGATGCAGGCTGAACGGGCGCAACACCAGCGCCAGAAGCGGCACCAGCACGATCCCGGTCAAATAGAAAAGCGTGAATCCCAAAGAAAGCCCGAAGCCGGGAAACCGGCTTCGGGTGCTTGGAGAGAAAATCGTCGCTGCGGTCATCGGCCCGGCTGGTATATCTGGTCGAACACGCCGCCATCGGCGAAATGGGTCTGCTGCGCCTTGGTCCAGCCGCCGAAATCGGTATCGATGGTGGCCAGCGGGATATTGGGGAAATTGGCTTTGTACTTGGCCAGGATCGCCGGATTGCGGGGGCGATAAAAATCCCGGGCTTCGATTTCCTGCGCTTCGGGCGAGTAGAGATAATTCACGAAGGCTTCCGCCACTTTGCGGTTGTTGTGCCGGTCGATATTCTTGGCGACCAGCGCCACCGGCGGCTCCGCCAGGATGGAGCGGGAGGGATAGACGATTTCGTATTTGCCGGGCGCTTCCTTCAGCGCCAGATGCGCTTCGTTCTCCCAGCTCAGCAACACATCGCCCAACCCGCGCTTGGTGAAGGTCACGGTCGATCCGCGCGCGCCGCTATCCAGCACCGGAACGTTCTTATAAAGGCCGCCGACAAAGGCTTTCGCCTTGTCGGCATTGCCGCCGGGCGATTTCTGCGCGAACGACCAGGCCGCCAGATAGGCCCAGCGCGCGCCGCCGGATGTCTTGGGATTGGGCGTGACCACCTGGATGCCCGGCTTCACCAGGTCGGACCAATCCTTGATGGCTTTGGGATTGCCCTTGCGCACCAGGAACACGATGGTCGAGGTGTAGGGCGTGGAATTCTGCGGCAGCCGCTTCTGCCAGTCGGCGGGCAGCAATTTCGCCTTGGCGGAAATCGCGTCGATATCGGCGGCCAGCGCCAACGTCACCACATCGGCCTGCAAGCCGTCGATCACGGCGCGGGCCTGGGCGCCCGATCCGCCATTGCTGGTGGAAAGGATCACCGTGTCGCCGGTCTTGGCTTTCCACTGCTTGGCGAAGCCCGCGCCCAGATCCTTGTAGAGCTCCCGGGTGGGATCGTAGCTGACATTGAGAAGCTTCACTTCGGCCGCGCCGGCGGCGGTGGCGGCCATTGCGAGCGCTGCGGCGGCAAAGAGGAAAACGCGGCGCATGGAAAGGTCTCCGGGTTGGACGATTAAACCAGATAATTCGCCGAACGGCGATTCAGCCTAAGGGGCGTGCGGATCCATCTGATGGATGGGCAGATCCCAGTGATTCAGGGTCAATTGCCAGCGCCGGTCTTCTTCCCGGTCGAAGGCAGCCTTGTCGGGGAACAATTGCCGCTCCACCTCGCCTTCATGCTGCGATGCTTCATAGCGCGGATAGGTGATGATGATGCGATAGTCCCAATGCGCATCCTCGCTGGTGTGCAATCCCGGCCTGTCGATGTGATAGTCGGTGACGAAGCCCAGCTCCTTTTCGCGGTCCAGGATCGCGACCTGGTATTTCCGGAAGATCTTCCACCATTCGCCCTGGTGTCCGTATTTGACGTGATAGACCCATTCGACCTGATACGGCGCGTTTGCTGCAACGGAAGCTTGCGCGGAAAACGTAATAAGAGCGGCGGCGACCGAAGAAAGCAGAATGCGGTGCACGGGACAGATGCTCCTTGCCGGTGACATCGGATTGTTTCCCTTTAATCTCGATAGAGTCAATAGAGATTAAGCCCGGCACACACTCATGCAACGCGAAAACCACCGCGAAGCTGCAAACCACATAAGGGATGACGGAATTAAAGCGCGCCGGCCCGGCGCATCTGGGCCGCTGCGGATGCGAGCGAGCGGGATTCCAGCACGTCCGCCGTGGCGTCGCGCGCCAGCGCCATCACTTTGCGGATGCCGCACACCGCTTCGTCGAAGCAATCGTCGCATTTGCGATAGGCCATCACGCTGACGCAGGGCGTGAGCGCCAGGGGGCCGTCGGTGACCCGCAGCACATCGGCGAAGCTGATGTCCTTGGCGGGCCTTCCCAAGGAATAGCCGCCGCTGCGGCCCCGGTGGCTGCGCACGATTCCCGGCTTTTTCAGCTCCAGCAGGATCTGCTCCAGGAATTTCTTGGGTATGTTTGCACTGTCAGCAATCTCGGCGATCTGGATCGGCTGGCCGTCGCTGCGGGCGGCAAGGACCAGAAGGGCGCGCAGGGCGTAATGGGATTTCTGGGAGAGCATGGATCCACCATACACGATAATCCCCATCGTCTAACACGTGGAACCATCGCGGAATTGTTATGTTGCGGCGACAGCTTGCGACAACCCGGCCCTATCCCGGCAGGTATTTGCGCTATACTTGGACATCGGCTCTGAAAGGGCCGGAAGCGAGCGGTAGCGCCGGGGCCTGGGGTCCGCGCCAGGCCCGCTGAGGTTATCCATCGCCCCGTGCGAATTGCTCAAGGGTTCGGAGACGACGCGCCTATGACTTGGATCGTCCGCGTTGCGCTGGACCGGCCTTACACCTTCCTCGTGCTCGCGATCGTCATCCTGATCTTCGGGCCGATGGCGGCGATGCGCACGCCCACCGACATTTTCCCCAATATCGGCATCCCGGTGGTGGGCGCGGTGCTGCAATATAACGGCCTGTCGCCCGCCGACATGGCCGGGCGCATCGTCACGCCTTACGAGCGGCTGGTCCCCACCGCCGTCAACGATATCGAGCATATCGAAAGCCAGTCCATCGCCGGCAACGGCGTGATCAAGATCTTCTTCCAGCCCCATGTCGATGTCGCCGTCGCCACCGCCCAGATCACCGGCGCCTCCCAATTCGTGATCCGCGGCATGCCCCAGGGCACCAATCCGCCCTTCCTGGTCAATTACAACGCCTCGACCGTGCCGATCCTGCAGCTGGCGCTGTCGTCCAAGACGCTTTCCGAACAACAGGTGCTGGACCTGGCCCAGACCACCCTGCGGCCGGGCCTGATCTCGGTTCCCGGCGCCACATTCCCCGCGCCCTATGGCGGCAAGTCGCGCAACGTGCAGATCGACCTCGATCCCACCGCGATGCAGGCGCATCACATTTCCGCCACCGACGTGCAGACCGCCATCGGCAACCAGACCCAGATCATTCCGGCCGGCAACATCAAGATCGGCAGCTATCAGTATGTGGTGAAGCTGAACAATGCCGCCGATTCGATCGCGGGCCTGAACAATATCCCGATCAAGGTGGTCGATGGCGCCACCGTGTTCATGCGCGATGTGGCCCATGTGCGCGACGGCAGCCCGCCCCAGACCACCATCGTGCATGTCGATGGCAGCCGCGCCGTGCTGATGACCGTCTTGAAGAATGGCGCCGCTTCGACCTTGGATGTGGTGCAGGGCATCAAGGACGTGCTGCCGCGTCTCAAATTGCAGCTGCCGGATTCCTTCAAGATCGACCTGCTCAACGATCAGTCGATCTTCGTCAAGGCGGCGATTTCCGGCGTGGTGCGCGAAGGCGCGCTGGCGGCGGCGCTGACCAGCCTGATGATCCTTCTGTTCCTGGGTAGCTGGCGCTCCACCGTGATCATCGCCACTTCGATCCCGCTCTCGGTGCTGGTGGCGCTGATCGCGCTTTGGGCCACCGGCCAGACGCTCAACATCATGACCCTGGGCGGTCTCGCTTTGGCGGTCGGCATCCTGGTCGACGACGCCACCGTCACCATCGAAAACATCAATTGGCACCTGGAACATGGCAAGGATGTACGCACCGCCATCCTGGACGGCGCGCGCCAGATCGTGCAGCCCGCCTTTGTCGCCCTGCTCTGCATCTGCATCGTGTTCGTGCCCATGCTGACCTTGGAAGGCGTGGCGGGCTATCTGTTCATTCCCATGGCGATGAGCGTGGTCTTCGCCATGATCGCGTCCTTCATCCTGTCGCGTACCCTGGTGCCCACGCTCGCCATGTATCTGCTGAAGCCGCATCTTCACCAGGCCGCCGACGCCGAAGCCGCGGACCATGCGATGCACATGGCCGAAGGCGATCACGTCTTCGCCCGCCTGCAGCGGCGTTTCGAGAACGGTTTCGAGCAGGTCCGCGAATCCTACCGCAATCTTCTCGCCCTCAGCCTCAACCGCCGGCGGCTGTTCGTGGTGGGCTTCATGGCCGCGGTGATGGTGTCCTTCGTGCTGCTGCCCTTCCTGGGCTCCAATTTCTTCCCCTCGGTGGATACGGGCCAGATCACCCTGCATGTGCGCCCGCCCGTCGGCACAAGGCTGGAGGACACGACCCAACAGATCGCCGACATCGAGAGCCGCATCCGCCGCGTCATTCCCAGGCAGGAAATCGCCGCCATCGTGGACAGTCTGGGCATTCCGCAAAGCTCGATCAATCAAGTCTATAACAACACCGGCATCATCGGCACCCAGGATACCGACATCTTCATCAGCCTGACGCCGGGCCATGGCTCGACCGCGTCCTATGTGAAGCAGTTGCGCGAAGTGTTGCCGCGCACCTTCCCGGGCACGACCTTTTCCTTCCCGCCCGCCGACATCATTTCCCAGATCCTGAATTTCGGCACGCCCGCGCCCATCGACGTTCAGCTCACCGGCATCAATCACGAAGCGACCAAGGCCTTCGCCTATAAGCTTTTGCGCGAAATCCGCCGCGTGCCCGGCATCGCCGATCCCCGCATGCAGCAATCCGACGAAACTCCGCAGCTGGATTTCACCGTGGACCGGGTCCGCGCCGCCCAGCTCGGCTTCAGCGAGAAAGACGTCACCAGCGCGCTGGCCACCTCGCTGGCGGGCACCGGCCAGACCGCGCCGAACTTCTTCCTCAATCCCAAGAACGGGGTTTCCTACGGCATCGTCGCCCAGACGCCGGAATACAAGATGGATTCGATGGAAGCCCTGCTCAACATGCCCGTGACCGGCTCGGGCTCGGCCACCCCCACCGTGCTGGGCGCGCTTGGCAAGATCACCCGCACCCGTTCGGCCGCGGTGGTGAACCATTACAACGTGATGGCCACCACCGACCTTTACGCCACCATCCAGGGCCGCGACCTGGGCGCGGTGGCGGCGGATGTGCAGAAGATCATGGACAAGCATCGCGCCGAACTGCCGCGCGGCGACAGCATGGTGATGCGCGGCCAGATCGTGACCATGAGGACCGCCTTCTCGGGCCTGTCGCTGGGCCTGATCGGCGCGGTGGTGCTGATCTATCTGCTGATCGTGGTGAATTTCCAATCCTGGCTCGATCCCTTCGTGATCATCACCGCCCTGCCGGCGGCGCTGGCCGGGATCGTGTGGATGCTGTTCACCACCGGCACCACCTTGTCGGTGCCCGCCTTGACCGGCGCCTTGATGTGCATGGGCGTCGCCACCGCCAATTCGATCCTGGTTGTGAGCTTCGCCCGCGAGCGCCTCGCCGCCACCGGAGACGCCGTGCGCTCCGCCATCGAAGCCGGCGTCACCCGCTTCCGTCCCGTGCTGATGACCGCGCTGGCGATGATCATCGGCATGCTGCCCATGGCGCTGGGCCTGGGCGAAGGCGGCGAGCAGAATGCCCCCTTGGGCCGCGCCGTGATCGGCGGACTTATTTTCGCGACCATCGCCACTTTGATGTTCGTGCCCGTGGTCTTCAGCATCGTGCATGGCGCTAAGGCCGCACCCGATGACGAGCCCGCGGCGCGCGAGCCCGAGCCGGGCGTCAGCGCGCCATCCGGAGAAATCTATGCGTGACCAGCCCGATATCCTGCGCCACAGCATGCCGCCCCGGCTGAAATTCTGGGGCATCGCCGCCCTTTGCGTCGCGGGCGCGATCGCCATCGGCGGCACCGCCATCCGGCTCTATAACGAACGCGCGGCGGCGAACTGGGCGCTGGACCAGGATGTGCGCACCGTGCAGCTGATCAAGCTGTCGGGCATGAAGAGCGGCGCCCTGGTCCTGCCGGGCGACGTTCAATCCTGGACCAATGCGCCGATCTATGCGCGGGTGAGCGGCTATCTGAAGCGCTGGTATGTCGATATCGGCACGCCCGTGAAGGCGGGCCAGCTCCTGGCCGAGCTGGAAACGCCGGATCTGGACGGCCAGGTGGCGCAAGGCAAGGCCGATCTCAACACCGCCATCGCCAACCAGAAGCTTTCCGCCGTCACCGCCAAGCGCTGGGATTCGCTTCTGGCTCAGGGCGCGGTGGCGCGACAGGACGCCGACGCCAAGGACAGCGACTTGGCCGCCAAGACCGCCATCGTCGCCTCGGCCCGGGCCAATCTCGCCCGCCTGGAAGCGATGGAATCCTTCAAGCGCCTGGTGGCGCCGGTGGACGGCATCGTCACCACCCGCGGCGTCGATGTGGGATCCTTGGTGCTGGTGGGCACGCCGGGCGCCACGCCGCTTTTCACCGTCTCGGACCAGAAGAAACTGCGCATCTATGTGCGCTTGCCCCAGACTGACTCCGGCGCGTTGCAGCCGGGCATGACCGCCACCTTCACGGTGCCGGAATTGCCGGGCCGCGAATTCACCGCCAAGCTGGCGGCGAACGCCAATGCCGTGGCCAGCGCCAGCGGCACCCAGCTGCTGCAGTTCCAGGCCGACAATGCCGAAGGCCTGATCCGGCCGGGCAGCTATGCCGAGGTGCGCTTCACCCTTCCCCCAGGCGAGAACGCGGTTCATGTGCCCGCCACCGCCCTGATGTTCCGCGACCAGGGGCCGGTGGTGGCGACCGTCGATGACAGCAATCACGTGCGGATCAAGGTGATCAGTATCCGCCGCGATATGGGCACCGCCGTCGAGGTGGGATCGGGGCTTTCGCTGAAAGACCGCGTGATCGATAATCCCCCGGACGCGATTCGTGACGGCGATCCGGTGCGGATCGACGAAACTGAATCCTGATACCGGAGGAATTCCATGTACCGCTTCCTGGCGCTTGCTTGCGTCGCTTTGCTCTGCGCGCCGACCCTGGCCTGTGCCCAGAAAGAAGAGGCCAAGGCCCAGTATGATCTGAGCCCGGCCTCGAACCAGAAATTCCTCGCGGACTATGCCGCCAAGCCCGGCACCTTCAAGACCGCGGACGGCCTGCTTTATCGCGTGCTGACGGCCGGCAAAGGCAAGTCGCCGCAATATGTCGACGACATGGTCAACGTCTCCTACAAGGGCGCGCTGATCAACGGCAAGGTGTTCGACCAGACGGAAAAGGGCAAGACCGCCGACTTTCCCGCCGGCCAGCTCATCCCCGGCTGGGTCGAAGCGCTGTCCTTGATGAAGGAAGGCGACAGCTGGGAATTGGTGTTGCCGTCCGAGCTCGGCTATGGCGAGTCCGGCGCGGGCAACGACATTCCGCCCAACCAGACCCTGGTCTTCACCATGACCTTGCACAAGGTCACGCCGGCGCAGCACTGAGACCGGCTCAATTAGAAATATCGAATCTAACCTGTCATGGCCCGGGAATCCGGGCCATCCAGGTGACTTCAATACATCTGCCGAGATGGAACGCGGTTCAACTGGATGGCCCCCATTCGGGTGGGCCATGACAAATTGTTCAACTCCCCGCCAGCGATTGGGCAAATATCCAAGCCCAGGCTGGCGGAATTCCCCAGAGAGCGCCCAATCAGAACTTGTAGCTCGCCGTCACGCCGGTCATGCGCGGCGCCAGCGGAATGCACTGCGTCACGCCTGAGGTTCCGGGGCTTCCGAAGGTGGGATTGGGCACCGAATTCAGCGTGCCGTTATATTCCGGCAGGCACGCCTTGGTGTTGGCGACATTGTTCATGAAGAAGGCGATGTCGGTGCCGCTCTTGCCCACATTGGTGAAATCGAGCCGCACATTCAGCATGCCATAGGCGAAGGTCCGCTGCGACGGGTCGAAGCCGCGCATATCCGCGAGATAGCGGCTCTGCCAGTAATAATGGGCCGTGAACAGCACATCCCCCAACGGCAGGCCGACATCCGGATCGCCGAAATTGACCGTCGCGGTCTGGTTGGTCTGCCAGCGCGGCACGGGAATCGGCGTTCCCGACAGATTGTTGTTGGTGGGCTGCAGATAGCCCGGCGGCGCCACAAAGGTGAAATCGGTATAATAGGGATCGATATAGCTGCCCGCCGAATTCAAGGTCAGCCAATCGGTGGGCAGAACCGTCAGGTCCCATTCCGCGCCATAGATCCGCGCCTTGCGGGCGTTCAGCGTGATATTGTCGTTGAAATTGTTGATGCACTGGTTGGCATTGAGCGCCGCCTGGGTGCAGGCGCCGCCGCCGACGGCCGTGGCCACCGTCACATTGGGCACCATCTGCTGCACCTGGATATTGTGATAGGCGGTCTGGTAGAGCGCCAGATTGGCCCGCACCGGTATGTCCATCACCACGAAATCGGACTTGGCGCCGATTTCGTAATCCTGCACCTCTTCGGGCAGCGCCGTGAGGGCGGCGATATTGATCGCCTGGGTATTGATGCCGCCCGAACGATAGCCGGAGCGCATGGTGGCATAGACCATGGTGCCCTCCCACAGATCATGGTCCAGCGCCAGGGTGTAGGTGGGCTTGTGATAGCTGCGCGAAATGTTCGCGCCGCAAGCCGATTGCGGCAACAGCTTGCCGCTGGCGTCGGTCAGGAAGCACAGATTGCTTTGCCCCGCATAGGAGATGCCGTTGATCACATAGGGCGTCGAACTGAAGACCGCAGACTTGCCTGCCGCGTTCAGGGCGTCGGTGGTCGCTTGCGTTGCGGGGGTCAGGATCGTGCGGCTGTTGATGCTGGCGAAGCGCTCGTCATACGTATAGCGGACGCCGGCGGTGACGCGCGTGTCGGACCAGATGCTGTAGGTTGCCTGCGCATAGGCGGCGTAGGAGGAATTTTCCTCGCTGTTCCCGCTCCAGTCCGTGACGGTGATCTGCTTGGCAGAGCTGGGCGCCGAACCCGCATTGGTCGAGAACAGGTCCAGGAGGCCGCCGTCATTGGGGCTTTTTTCGTTGAAATAGAACAGGCCCGCGGTCCATTTCAGCTTGTCGTCCATGGCGTTGCCATTGACGGTCAGCTCCGACTGCCAGGATTCGTAATTCGGCGTGTTGTAGGAATAGATGTTGGTGGCGAAAGGCTGGCCGCGGCTCACCGCCGTGCCCGTGCTGTTCCAGGTGCGATAGGCCGACATCAGCTTCACATTGGTGTCGCCGAAGCTCTTGTTGGCGGTGGCGGAATAGGTCTGATAGTGGCCGACATTCAGGTTGCTGACCGCCTGTTCCGTGCTCCAGAAGCCGTAATTCTGCTCCCGCGCCAGGGAATTCAGCACCGAATTGTAAGCGGTCGGCGAAGGATTGGGATTGGTGGCGGTGTTGGCGTTGACGGTGAGAAAGGTCGGATCGACCTTATGGCCCAGCAGGTCGGTGAAGGTCGAGCAAGCGCCCGGAATGTTGCAGATCGAAGCGCGGCCCAGCGACTTGGTGGTTCCGACGAAGGCGTTCAGATCGTGATAGGTCGAGCCGGTGTCATGCTCGGCGGCGACATCGGCGCGCAGCAAAAGGCTGAAGCTGTCGTCCGGCTGCCATTTGAGCGAGAAGATGCCGCCCACCTTGTTGGAACCGAAGGAAGGTTGATGATTGGTGGCGCCGCTCACCGGATCGAAGAAATGGTTGGCGACATAACCGCGCTGATTGTCGAAATTGAGCGCCACGCGCGCGGACAGCGTATCGGACAAGGGCAGATCCACCGCGCCCTGCAATCCGGCGCGGCCATAATCGCCCAAAGTACCTTGAACATAGCCGCCGAATTCGCTGCCGGGTTCGCGGCTTCTGTAGAGGATCGCGCCGCCGGTGGAATTGCGCCCGACCAGGGTGCCTTGCGGACCCTTCAACACTTCCAGGCTTTGGACATCGAACAGCGAGCCGCCCAGGCCAACCGCGCGGGCATAATAAACACCGTCCTTATAGACCGCCGACGCGGTGTCGAAGGCCAGGCCCGGATTGCCGCCGCCTGACGGCGAGTCGAAATTGCGTTGACCGCGAATGGTGACGTTCAGCGTATCCTGGCGGAACGCGGTCGGTTGCACATAGACCGAGGGCGACACCGTCTTCAGATCCTGGATGGTCAGGACATTGAGCTTGCTCAGCTCGTCCTGATTGAAGGCGTTGATCGAAATGGGAACGGACTGGGCGTTTTCTTCCCGCTTGCGGGCCGTGACCACCACCGTCTCGAGCGCGGATGCCGTCTGGGTGTTGCTTTGTGCCGCAGACGGCGCCACCCCGGCGCCCAGCCACAAAGCCGAAACCGCCGCGCCGACAAGAAACCGATGATATTGCATTTCCCCGCCCTCAAATCTGGCTTTTATGAGCCGCACCTGTACTGGAACGGCCCCATGAAAAGAAGTATGGCCCTGCCGTTTGCTGCGTTAAATTGCAGAGCAAATAGGGGAAGTACAGGTTCGTTTCTTGGATAATCGCAGGGAAAAATTCCCGATTTTCCTGCCGCCGGGGCTCCTGCTCCTGGGGTTCGTTCTCATCCTGGTGCTGAATTGGCCAGGGCAGATGTCGTACGACTCGGTGGTGCAGCTGGCCGACGCCCGCAGTGGCCAATATGACAGCTGGCACCCGCCCGTGATGGCATGGCTGCTGGGCCTGGCCGACCATGTGTTGCCCGGCCCCGGCCTCTTTCTATTGTTTGTGGCCGGGCTTTTGCTGGGCGCCTGGTTTCTGCTGCTGAGAAGCGGCCGCCCAAATTGGGGATCGGTAATCATCCTCCTGCTGGCCTTCGCCACGCCGCAGCTTCTTCTTTATCAAGGCACCATTTGGAAGGACGTGCTGTTCGCCAATTCCGGCATCGCCGGCTTTACGTCCGTGGCGGCGGCCGCGGCCTGGTGGCAGACGCCACGCCTGCGCGTGTGCCTGCTGGTCTTGTCCGTCCTGCTGTTCAGCCTGGCGGCTCTGGCGCGTCAAAACGGCTTTATCTTGCTGCCCATTGCCGCGGCGAGCCTGGGCCTGATCGCCGCCCGCCTTACCTCGCCGCGCGCGGGATGGCTGCATGGCGCGGGCCTCTTGGCGGCCTGCCTGATGGTGATGCTGCTGGCCAATTTCGCCCTGGGGCTTCGCGGCGATCGCGGCCAGGGCGCGTCGGACCAGCTGCGCCTGGCGCAAACCTATGATCTGGTCGGCGCGGCTCGCCTCGACCCGTCGTTCCGTCTCACCGTGCTGGAAGAACGGGCGCCCCATCTGGCCGCGGCGATCCGCAAGGAAGGCGTGCCCCTCTATTCTCCCCATCTGGTGGACACGCTGGAAAATTCCTCCGTGCTGACGGACGCGATCTATCACGCGCCGCAAGGCGCGGTGTTCGCGCAATGGCGCCAGCTGGTGTTCGCGCATCCCACGCTTTACCTCCGCGAACGCTTGCCGGTTTTCCGTTGGGTGCTGGCGCCGCCCGATCTTCTGGTCTGCCATCCCGATGTGGTGGGCGTGGATGGCCCGCCCGAGGAGATGAAATCGCTGGGCCTTCAACCGCACATCCGGGCGCAGGATCGTTTCCTGTATTTCTATGTCGCGAACTTCTTCCACACGCCGGTCCTGTCGCATCTTCTCTATGGCGCGATGGCAATCCTGCTTCTGATCCTGCTGGCGATGCGGGGCGCGCCCGCCGACATCGCGGTGGCGGGCCTTCAACTCGCCGCGCTTCTTTTCGCGTTGAGCTTCTTTGTCGTCTCCATCGCCTGCGATTATCGCTATCTGTATATCCTCGATCTTGCCGCGATGACGGGGGCGATCCGCTATTTCAGTCCCACGCCGAAAAGTCCCGCCTGAGCAGGGCCAGCCCCGTACGGTGGGAGCATCGGCCGGCAAGCCTGTTCAGGGGTGGAGAATTTGTCATTCGGGGCCGCCCGAGGCAGCGCAAACAAGCCGCGATTCCCCGCTTTTTGCGCAGCCGCCATGCCTGTAATGTCGGGGCTTCCGGCCCCGGCCCCCTTGTGGGAGGGGGCACCAATACCGATATTACGCGTTAATGGGTGACGGAGAATCATCTGTAACCGTTTCTTATTTAGAATCCTGTATTTCGGTGGGGTATGAAGTTTAATCCAGCTCTTTTGGCCGCCCTTTGCGCCAGCCTTCTGGTTAGCGCCTGCGCCACCAAAGACCCCGAAGCGATTGCCCAGAACGATCCCTGGGAGCCGACCAACCGCGCCATCTTCGATTTCGACATCCAGGTCGATCACGCGGTGGCCCGCCCGGTCGCGAAATTCTATCGCAGCGCCGTGCCGCAGCCGGCCCGCGAAGGCATTCACAATGCCCTGACCAACCTGAACTCGCCGGTGGTCTTCACCAACGATGTTCTACAGGGCGACGCCGACAAGGCGACCGACACGTTCGGCCGCTTCGTCATCAATTCGACGGTCGGCGTGGCCGGCCTGGTCGATATCGCCTCCAAGATGGGCATTCCGGGTCACGACAATGATTTCGGCATCACCCTGGGCAAGGCGGGCGCGGCGGAAGGCTCATACCTGGTCCTGCCTTTTGTCGGTCCCAAGCCGCCGCGCGATCTGGTCGGCACCGGCGTCGATATCGCCTTCGATCCGCTCACCTATATGAGCTGGAACAATTCCACCCTCTACATGATGGTGCGCTCGGGCCTGGGCATCCTGGACGACCGCGCCGCCAATATCGATGTGGTGCAGCAGATCGAGCGTTCGTCGATCGATTTCTACGCCACCACCCGCAGCCTCTATCGCCAGAACCGCGCCGCCCAGATCAATGGCGGCAAGGCGCCGGACGAGAATCTGCCGAATTTCTGAGCGAGAGGCATGGTCCGCAAGCACCAGCTTGCGGATGAGCGCTATTCAGCTGGCACGGGCTCCTCGCCGCCGCGGCCCGAGCCCATCTTGCCGTGATACCAGCGGTTCCAGGCCCGCTTCCCTTTCAGCCGCCAACGGTCGAGATAGAGATAGACCACCGGCGTTGTGTAGAGCGTCAGGGCCTGGCTGAGCACCAGGCCGCCCACGATGGAGATGCCCAAAGGCTCGCGCAGCTCCGATCCTTCGCCCAGCCCGACCGCCAGCGGCAGCGCGCCCAGGATGGCGCCCATGGTGGTCATCATGATGGGACGGAAGCGTAGCAGACAGGCGCGATAGATCGCCTCGCGCGAGTCCAGATTCTCGCGCCGCTGCGCCTCGACCGCGAAATCGATCATGATGATGGCGTTCTTCTTCACCACGCCGATCAGGAGAATCACGCCGATAAAGGCGATCAGGCTGAAATCGGTCTTGAAGATCAGAAGCGCCAGGACCGCGCCCACGCCCGCCGACGGCAGGGTGGAAAGAATGGTGAGGGGATGGACATAGCTTTCATACAGAATGCCCAGCACGATATAGATCGTCAGCAGCGCGGCGATGAACAGAAGCGGCAGGTTGGCCAATGACTGCCGCGCCAGCTGCAAGGTGCCCGCCGCTTCGCCGTGAACGGAAATCGGCACATTGATCTGCGCCATGGTGCGGTCGATCGCCCGCGAGGCCTGGTCTTCCGTCACGCCCTGCGGCAGCTCGAACGAAAAAGTGGTGGCGACGAAGGGCCCCTGGTGGTTGACCGACAAGGGCGTGGTGCCGGGGCCGTAGCTGACAAAAGCGGACAGCGGCACCATCTTCTCGACCCGGGTGGACACCGACGCGCCGGTCGAGCCGCCACTGCGTCCCGTCGAGGTGATGGCATTGAGCTGCTGGTTGCGCACCGCCTCGGCCGCCTGGGTGGCCGCATCGGCACCGGTATCGGTCGTGGTCGTGGTGGTTGTGGTGGTCGAACCGGAGAAGGCGCCGCTGGCGCCCGCGCTGGACTGAGTGCCGGTGATATTGCCCGCGGTCGAGACATAGATGTCGCGCAGGGTTTCGGGGCTCTGCCAGAACTCCGGCGCCACCTCCATCACCACATGATACTGGTTCTTGTCCTTGTAGATGGTCGAGACCTGGCGCTGACCGAACGCGTCATAGAGCGTATTGTCGATCTGCGAGGCGGTAAGGCCCAGCCGCGAGGCCGTGGCTCGGTCGATTTTCAGATCGACTTCCAGCCCCTTGTCCTGCTGGTCGGAATTGACGTCCTGCAGCTCCGGCACATTCTGCAACGCCTCGGTGATCCTGGGCAGCCACAGATTGAGCTCGTCCAGCGAGTCGGCCTGGATGGTGTATTGCAGCGAGCCGTTGCCCTGGCGGCCGCCGGACCGCACGCCGGTCGAGCTCATGGGCGTCAGGAACATCCGCGCGCCGGCGATGGCGTTGAATTTGGGCCGGAGGCGATCGATCACGTCGTTGGAGCTGATATAACCCCGCTCGGCCAGCGGCTTCAGGGTGATGAAAAGCTGCCCGGTATTGGTGGCGCCGCCGCCCCGTCCGCCGCCGCCGCCACCGATCGAACCGGCGACCTGGGCCACCGCCGGATCGGATTTGATGATGTTGCCGAACTGAACGAATTTCTTCTGCATCGCCTGGTAGGAGATGCTCTGGTCGCCGCGGATATTGCCGAAGATGCGCCCTTCGTCGGTCTGGGGGAAGAAGCCCTTGGGAATGATGATGAGCAGATAAACGTTCATCACGATCGCGACCAGAAGGGTGAACATGATGGTCTTGGGATTGTCCAGCGACCAGGCCAGCGAGCGGCGATAGAAATCCAGGCTGGCTTCAAAGACCCGGCGTGCGATCCGGGTGAAGCCGTTTTCGCGCTCCTTGGAAAAATCCAGATAGGCGCACATCATCGGTGTCACGGTGAGCGACACGATCAGCGACATGAAGATCGCCAGGGTCAATGTCACCGCGAATTCGTGGAATAGCCGTCCGATGATCCCGCCCATCAGAAGAATGGGCAGGAACACCGCCACCAGAGAGATGCTCATGGAAAGCACGGTGAAGGCGACTTCCTGGGAGCCCTTCAACGCGGCCTGGTAGCGGCCTTCGCCCATCTCCAGATGGCGGGTGACGTTCTCAAGGACCACGATGGTGTTGTCGACCACGAAGCCGGTCGAAATGATCAGCGCCATCAGCGAGAAATTGTCGAGCGAAAAGCCCAGCAGATACATCATGCCGAAGGTGCCCAGCAGCGCCAGCGGCACCGACACCGCGGGCACCAGAGTGGCGCGCAGGTTTCGCAGGAACAGGAACACCACCAGCACCACCAGGACGGTGGAAAGGATCAGGGTGATTTCCACATCCCGCACCGAATCGCGGATCGAAGTGGTGGTGTCCTGGATCACCGTCAGGTCGATGGCGGGCGGCAGCACGCCATGCTGCAGCTCGGGGATCATCGCATTGATGTTGTTGACCACCTGGATGACGTTGGCGCCGGGCTGCTGGGTGATGGTCACCAGCACCGCGGGCTGGCCGTTGGCCATGCCCATGTTGCGGATATTCTCCACCCCATCGACCACTTCGGCGACGTCGCCCAGCCGCACCGCCGCATTGTTGCGATAGGCGATGATCAGGGAGCGGTATTCGTCGGCCTGAGAGGCATTGTCGTTGGAATAGACCTGCAGCCGCTGGGTGCCCTGCTCGATCGCGCCCTTGGGGCTGTTGGCGCCGGCATTGGCCGACGACACCGCCGCGCGCACATCCTCCAGGCCGATGCCGTACTTGAACAGCGCGCGGGGATTGAGTTCGATCCGCACCGCCGGCAGCGCCGCGCCGGCCAGCGAGACATCGCCCACGCCGGAGATCTGCGACAGCTTCTGCTGCAGGATGTTGGAGGCCTGGTCGTAGATCTGCCCCGGCGTCAGCGTCTTGGAGGTGAGCGCCATCACCACGATGGGAAAGGCCGAAGGATTGAATTTGAAATAGGTGGGGTTGGAGCGCAGCGCCGCCGGAAGATCGGCGCGGGCCGCGTTGATCGCCGCCTGAACGTCGCGGGCGGCGCCGTCGATGTTCCGGCTGATGTCGAATTGCAGCACCACCTGGGTCGATCCCACCGAGCTGCGCGAGGTCATCTGGTTGACGTTGGCGATGGCGCCCAGATGCCGCTCCAGCGGCGTCGCCACCGTGTTCGACATCACTTCCGGGCTCGCCCCCGCCATATTGGCGCTGACCACGATCACGGGAAGATCGATGTTCGGCAGCGGCGCCACCGGCATCAGGAACAACGCGCCGAAACCGGCCAGCGCCATGCCGATCGCCAGCAGCGTGGTGGCGATGGGACGGCCGGTGAAGATCGCGACGATGTTCATGCCGCTTTCTCAGTTGGGCGTTGCGGTGGCGGTGCCGCCGCTGCGCCGCGCGCGCCATTCGCGCAATTCGCGGCCCCAGCGGTCGAAATAGATATAGATCACGGGCGTGGTGAACAGCGTCAGAAGCTGGCTGACCAGAAGCCCGCCCACGATGGAGATGCCCAAGGGATGGCGCAGTTCCGAGCCCATGCCCGAACCCAGCATCAGCGGCAGGGCGCCGAACAGGGCCGCCACCGTGGTCATCAGGATGGGGCGGAAGCGCAGCAACGCCGCCTGGTGAATGGCCTCGGTGGGCGATTTGCCTTCCTTGCGCTCGGCTTCCAGCGCGAAGTCGATCATCATGATCGCGTTCTTCTTCACGATGCCGATCAGAAGAATGATGCCGATGATCGAGACGATGTTGAGGTCATGGCCGGTGATGATCAGGAACAGAAGCGCCCCCACCCCCGCCGACGGCAGGGTGGACAGAATGGTCACCGGATGGATGAAGCTCTCATAGAGCACGCCCAGCACGATATAGACCGTGATCAGCGCGGCGATGATCAGCAGCACCTCGTTGCCCAGGGCGTCCTGGAAGGCGACGGCGGAGCCTTCGAATTGCGAGGTGATGCCCGGCGGCAGTCCTGCCGTCGCTTCCGCATCCTTCACCGCCTGCACCGCGGCGCCCAGGGAATAGCCCGGCGCCACGTCGAACGAGATGTTGGCGGCGGGGAACTGGCTCAGATGGTTGATCTGCAGCGGCACCGTGCGCTGGTCGACATGGGCGATGGCCGACAGCGGCACCTGTCCGCCCTGCGATGACGGCAGATAAATGTCGTTGAGCGTGGACACCGAGTTCTGCAGCGCCGGATCGGCCTCCATGATCACCCGATGCTGCGAGGAGTCGGTGAAGATGGTGGAAATGATGCGCTGGCCGAAACTGTCATAGAGCACATTGTCGATGGTGGCGGCCGAAATGCCGAACCGCGCGGCGGTGTCGCGGTCCACTGTCAGATAGGCCGACAGGCCCTTGTCCAGGAAATCGGTCGAAACATTGCGCAGAGCCGGCGCCTTCTGCAATTCGGTCAGAAGCTTGGGCACGAAATCGTTCAGCGCCGACGTGGTCGCCGATTGCAGCACGAACTGGTACTGCGCCCTCGAGGTGGTGGAATCGATGGTCAGGTCCTGCACCGGCTGCAGATAGAAGGTGATGCCCGGCACGGCATGGGCATCCGCCGCCAGCCGGTCCATGATGGTCGCCAGGCTGTCGCGGTCGCTCTTGTCCTTCAGGTTGATCAGGAAGCGGCCGCTGTTGAGGGTCACATTGGTACCGTCCACCCCGATGAAGGAGGACAGGCTGGCCACGTCCTTGTCCTTGAGGATGTTCTGGGCCACCAGGCGCTGGCGCTTCGCCATTTCGTCGAACGAGACGGTGGGGCCTGCCGAGGTGATGGCCTGGATGAAGCCGGTATCCTGCACCGGGAAGAAGCCCTTGGGGATCAGGATATAAAGCAGGACCGTCAGCACCAAGGTGCCCACCGCCACCGCCATGGTGAGCGGCTGGTGCACCAGAACCCAGCGCAGCAGCCGGTCATATTCATGGATGAAGGCCTGATAATAGCCTTCGACCTTGCGCTGGAAATCGGTCTGGTTCTTTTCTTCCTGGGCGTGGCTGCGCAACAGCTTGGCGCAGAGCATCGGCACCAGGGTGAGCGACACCACCGCCGAAATCAGGATGGTGATCGCCAGGGTCACCGCGAATTCGCGGAACAGCCGCCCCACCACTTCCTGCATGAAGAGAAGCGGAATCAGGACCGCGATCAGCGAGATCGTGAGAGACACAATGGTGAAGGCGATCTCGCCCGATCCTTTCATCGCCGCTTCGAACGGCGTGTCGCCTTCCTCCAGGTAGCGGGTGATGTTCTCGATCATCACGATCGCGTCATCCACCACGAAGCCGGCGGAAATGGTCAGCGCCATCAAGGACAAATTGTTGAGCGAATAGCCCAACAGATACATCACCGCGAAGGTGCCCACGATGGACAGCGGCACCGACAGGCTGGGAATGAAGGTGGCGGGCAGGTTGCGCAGGAAAAGATAGATCACCAGCACCACCAGCACGACCGCCAGCAGCAATTCGAACTGCACGTCGGCGACCGAAGCCCGGATGGTGTTGGTGCGGTCGGTCAACACGCTCACCGTGACCGATCCGGGCAGGCCCGATTCGATCTGCGGCAGGATCTGCTTGACCGCATCCACCACGGCGATGACGTTGGCGCCCGGCTGGCGCTGGACATTCAGCAGCACGGCGGGGGTCATGTTGGCCCAGCTCGCCAGCTTGTCGTTCTCGGCGCCGGCGATGACTTTCGCCACGTCCCTGAGATGCACGGGCGAGCCGTTGCGGTAGGCGATCACGATGTTGGCGTAATCCTCCGCATTCTGCAGCTGGTCGTTGGCATTGATGGTGTAGGACTGGGAGGCGCCGTCGAAGCTGCCCTTGGGCGCATTGGAATTGTTGTTGCTGATGGTGGTGCGCAAGTCGTCAATGTTCAGGCCATAAGAGGCCAGCTGCTGCAGATTGGCCTGCACCCGCACGGCGGGCCGCGGCGCGCCGGAGATGCTCACCAGGCCGACACCCGCTAGCTGGGAGATTTTCTGCGCGATGCGCGTATCGGCCAGGTTCTGCACCGTGGTGATGGGCAGGCTGGTGGATTCGACCGCCAGGGTGAGAACCGGCGCGTCGGCCGGATTGACCTTGGCATAGACGGGCGGCGACGGCAGTTGCGGCAGAAGGCTGCCGCCCGCATTGATCGCCGCCTGCACTTCCTGCTCGGCCACGTCCAGGCTGAGATTAAGGTCGAATTGCAGAGTGACGACCGAAGACCCGGCCGAGGACACCGACGACATTTCCTTCAGGCCCGGCATCTGGCCGAACTGGCGCTCCAGGATGGCGGTGACCGAAGTGGTCATCACGTCGGGACTGGCGCCCGGATAAAAGCTCTGCACCTGAATGGTGGGATAATCCACTTGCGGCAGGGCGGAGAGCGGCAGGAAGCGATAGCCGGCCAGGCCCACCAGCATGATGGCGATCATCAGCAGCGACGTCGCCACCGGCCTGAGAATAAAGGGTGCGGAGGGGTTCATGGGTTCTGCACCGCCGGATCAGGGCGTGCCGCCGAAGCCGCCGCCCGGACGTCCGTTTCTGCGCATCGCCGCCATCGCCGTCTTGCAATCGGCGGACAGCGAATCGCGGTTCTGGGCCAGGCAGCGCATCGCGCCGCGGCCGGTCTGGCCGCCGCACAATTTGCTGATGTCGGCGCTGCAGGATTTGGCGATCGCCGCCTGCGCCTTGGCCCGCGCCGCCGTGCGTTCCGCGTCGGCGGCCGCGCCGGTGGAAGGCGCGCTGATCTTCTGCTTGGCGGGATCGGGGATCACCACTTCCGAACCGTCGCGCAAGCGGTCGGCGCCATCCACCACCACCGTGTCGCCGGGCCTCAAGCCCTCCAGGATCGCGACCTGGTCGCCATCCTGCACGCCCAGCTTGACGCTGCGCTGGGCCACGGTCTTGTCGGGGCTGACGATGAAGACGAAGGTGCCGCCCGCGCCGCGCTGGATCGCCGCAACCGGGATCACGGTCTGGTCCTGCAGCGTGTCCACCAGAAGGCGGATATTCACGAACTGGTTGGGGAACAGCCTGTTGTCGGCGTTGTCGAACATGGCCCGCAGCTTGACGGTGCCGGTGGTGGGATCGACCACATTGTCGACGGTGGCCAGCTTGCCCGACGCGATCTTGGTGGTCTGGCCGCGATCCCAGGCATCGACATCCAGAACCGCGCCTTGCGACACGCGCCCCATGATCCGCGACACGTTGTCTTCCGGCACGGTGAAGATCACCGACATGGGCGACAATTCCGTCACCACCACGATGCCGGATGCCTGGCCCGCCTGCACGATATTGCCGACATCCATCTGACGCAGGCCCGCGCGGCCGGTGACCGGCGAGACGATGCGGGTATAGCCCAGATTGATCGCGGCGGTTTCCACATTGGCCTGATCGGCTTCAACGATGCCGGCGGTGGAGCGCACCAGCGAGCCTTGCGATGCCAGCTGCTGATTGGAGATCGCGTTCTGCGCCGCCAGCGCCTGATAGCGGGAAAGATCGACCTTGGCATTGGCCAGGGTTGCTTGATCGCGGGCGAGTTGGCCCTTGGCCTGATCGAGCGCCGCCTGATAGGGGCGCGGATCGATCTGGGCGAGCAGGTCGCCCGCCTTCACCATCTGGCCTTCGGTGAAATAGAGCTTGGTGAGAAGACCGCCCACTTGCGGGCGCACGGTCGCGGTGGCCAGCGGCGTGGCGGTGCCCAGCGCATTGAGCGTGATGCGGATGGGACCGTTGACGGCGGTGGCGACGCCGACAGGCTGCGCGCCTTGATTGAAGCGATTATTGACCGCAGGCTTGGGATAGATCGCCCAGACCAGAAGCGCCAGAAGACCAAGGCCCAGCGCGATCCACACCACGCGCGACAGGCGCGGATTGTTGCCGCTCCAGCGCTTGATCCGCTGCCAGAGCGTGTCGGCTTGCGCGCCCGCATAGGGGTTGCGCGCGTCGGACAAGTCCTTGTTGGTGCCTTCAATGCTCATCTGTTCCAAATTCCATGAATTGACATCCACATCGGCCCGCGCGGCCGGCTTACGCGAATGTCATCGGCAATGGCGCCCTCTCCAAGGCTTGACCCGCATTCTACGCCGCGGCCGATCCATTAGCAGCGACCTAAATTGTAAATTTGTCGAAAATGTCGCGCCTCTGGCCACGCCCGCCGGGGCGCTGTATGTACCCGCCTCGTTCTGGCCGGTTGTATATTGCAGTGTCCAACACCCAGATTTTATTGAGAACCAGGCTCTATTGAGAGCCGAGCCTTATTGAGAACAAAAGGCGAGAGCGCGTGTTCCACCAGTTCATCCATTGGTTTCTGACCGACCTGACGCCATGGGTCACGGGCGTCGCGCAAGCCCACCCGGAATGGTGTTTCCCGATCGCCTTTGTGGTGGCCTTTTCAGAATCCTTTGTGGGGCTGTCGTTCATCATCCCCGGCACGACTCTGTTGTGGTCGTTGGGCGTTGTCATCGGCGCAAGTGACATTAGTATTATCCCGGCCTGGGCGGGCGCGGTGATCGGCTCGATTCTCGGCGACTGGATTTCCTATCGGATCGGATTTCACTACCACCATCAGATCCTGCATATCTGGCCGTTCCGGAACTACGAAGACCAACTGGAAAGAGGCCTGCATTTCTTTCACCGCTTCGGCACCTGGGCGATCTTTCTGGGCCGTTTTCTGGGACCGTTCCGGGCCACCGTGCCGCTGGTCGCGGGCATGAGCGAGCTGGAATTCTGGCCGTTCCAGATCGCCAACGCGGCCTCGGCCGTGATCTGGGCCCTGGCGCTGCTGGTATTGGGGGTGGGGGGATTTGCCCTGTTCGGGCATGCCAGCGCCTTCATCCATCACATCCTGGCGTGAAGCTTTCTTTCCGGAAGGTTCCCGTAAAATTGCCCTTTGTTAATCCCGAAATGGGATTGCATGGCGCGCGCGGATTAAAAAAGCGCCATTTTGTGCCGGAACGGGCCGGGATCGCGCCGCCGCGCTGGCCCTGATCCTGCAGCCATCCAGCCGTAGCTTTGTGCCGCGCGGCTGAACCGTGACCATTCAGGACCATTCCTTTTCCGCTTCGGGCGCGGCGTTCCCTGCCCCGGATCGCACCCTTGCCGCCAGGCCGGCCCGGCCGGTCCTTTTCCTCAAGCGCGCGCTGGACGTGGTCCTGTCCCTGGCCGCCATGGTTCTGCTTCTGCCGGTCTTCGCCGTGATTGCCGTGGCGATCGTGTGGGATTCCGGAGAGCCGGTCTTCTTCCGCCAGCGCCGCATCGGCCGGCAGGGCAAAGTCTTCGCCATCTACAAATTCCGCACCATGCATGTCCTGGAGGATGGCGCCGAGATCGTGCAGGCCTTCCGGGGCGATGCCCGCATCACCCGCATCGGTCATTTTCTCCGCGTCACCAGCCTCGACGAATTGCCTCAGCTGTGGAACGTCCTGAAGGGCGACATGTCGCTGGTGGGGCCGCGCCCCCACGCCGTCAGCCATGACGAATATTATTCCGCGCTGATCCTGGATTATCACCTGCGCTATGCGGTCAGGCCGGGCATCACCGGCTGGGCGCAGGTCAATGGCGCGCGCGGCGCCACGCCGCGCCTGTCCGACATGCAGGCCCGCATCGATTTCGACATTCAATATGTCGAGCGCGAGAGCCTTGGCCTTTATCTGTGGATCCTGGCGCGGACGCCCCTGGCGGTCCTGCGCAGAAAGAATGCGGTGTAATGCGCTCGCTGCTTCGCATTCCCCCCGCCTTCGAAGCGTTCCGGGCGCCCGCAAGCCACGCCAATGACGCCTATGAAGAAGTGATGCTGGGCGGCATCAAGACCGCCTGCCTGTCGCGCGCCGAGCTCAGCCGCATGATGCTGATCGATTGCCTGGCGGCGCGGCAGATCGAAGGCACCCATCCCAAGCTGGTCTTCGCCCTGAACGGCCACACCATCGCGCTCGCCGCCCAGGACGACAAATTCCGTCAGGTGTTTCAGCGCGCCGACATCGTTCATGCCGACGGCCAGGCGAGCGTGTTCGCATCGCATCTGCTCACCAATTCGCCCGTTCCCGAGCGCAGCGCCACCACCGATTTTATTCACGACGCGGCGAAAGTCGCGGTCGAGCACGGCCTGCGCTTCTATCTTCTGGGCGCCACCGAGGAAGCCAACGAGAAAGCGGCCCGCATCCTGCGCGAAACCTATCCCGGGCTTCAGATCGTGGGCCGCCGGCACGGCTATTTCTCGATCCTGGACGAAGACGAGATCTGCGACGAGATCAATCTTTCCCAGCCCGATGTGATCTGGGCGGGCCTGTCGGTGCCGCTGGAATATGAATTCGCCGTCCGCAACCGCAACCGCTTGCGAGCGGGCTGGCTGATCACGTGCGGCGGCTGCTTTCATTATGTCTCGGGCGATTATATCCGGGCGCCCCGCTGGATGCAGAAGGCGGGCCTGGAATGGCTTCACCGCATATGGCGCGAACCCAAGCGGCTTTTCTGGCGCTATGCGGTGACCAATCCCCTGGCGCTGTTCTGCCTTCTCACCCGCACCGGCACCCTCACCCCGGGCGCGTCCATGCCGGTTCTGGCAACGCCGGTCCGCACCGCGGCGTGACGGGGCATGAGACCCCTGACACAAGCACAAACTCTCGCCCCACAGGCTCCGGGCTGGATCGCGACGGCGTGGCGTTACGGCCTTCCCATCAGCGGCCCGGTCGCCACTTCGGGCGCGCATTTCCTGGCCTCGCTGGTCTTTGTGCGCAATCTGCCGGCGTCGGAGTTCGGCCTTTTCTCCTTCGTCCTGGTGATCGTGCCCTTCTGCATGAGCATCATGGCCGCGCTTGTGGTGCTGCCGGTGAACAACGCCTTGGCCGCGCCGCCGCAGGAACGCGCCCGCATCGAAGCGACCTGCCTGACGATGAATGCGATCCTGACGGCGCTGGCGGGCGCGCTTTTGTTCGGCTTTCTCATCGCCGCCCGGGCACCGGCGCTTTTTGCCCTGCTGCTGGCGGCTTATGGCGCGATCTTCACTTTGCGCTGGTTCGCGCGCAGCTTTTCCTTCGTCAAGGGCCGGACCGGGACAGCCATCGCCTCGGACATCGTCTATGCGGCTTCGTTGCTGGCGGGCCTTACCGCGATGCTGGCCGGGCATGCCGTGCAATTCCTGGCCGGCGCGCTTCTGTTGCTGGCTGCGGCGCTGGCCAGCCTGTTGCCGTTCGGCGCGCGTTTTTTCCGCGACCAGATCGATGCCATCGGCCGAGGCCGCATTCGCGACTATCGCGGCATCTTCCGCGACATCACCCGCTGGTCGCTGATGGGCGTGATCCTCACCGAACTGACGGTCAACGCCCATGCCTATCTGGTGACATTCATTTCCGGGCCCGGCCCCTTCGCGCTTTTGGCCGTGGGCCAGATCCTGATGCGGCCTGCCTCGCTGGTGCAAGGCGCCCTGCCCGATGTCGAGCGTCCGGCCATGACCCGCGTCATCGCGGCCAAGGACGGAGCCGGACGCGCGCGCCTGCTGACGAATTTTCGCCTGGTGCTTCTAGCGGTATGGACGGCCACGGCGATCCTGGCGGCGGCGATCCTGATCGGCGCGCCCCAGCTTCTGTTGAAAAACACCTACTCTCCGTCCGACGTGCTGCTGGTGACGTGCATCACCGGCGCCATCATGCTGGTGCGCTGCTTCCGCACGCCGCCCGCCACCTTGATGCAGGCGGCGGGAGAGTTGAAAGCACTGGCGAATATTGCCGCTTATACCAGTGTGATCTCGATCCTTCTCACCCTGGCGTTCCTGCTCGCATGGGGACCGGTCGCCTCTCTTTTGGGCATTCTCATCGGCGAAATCGTCATCTTGGCGATGCTGAAGCGCATGGTGGCGGGATGGGAGGCGCGTCATGGCTGAGCGCGTCATCATCGCCATTCCCACCTGCAAGCGGCCCAAAAGCCTGGCCCGGCTTCTGGATGCCATCGCCGCGCTCAGGACCACCGCCGATATTTCCGTACTCGTGGTCGACAACGATGCCGAGGCGCGCCAAGGCTTCAACCTCTGCCGGCACCGGGCCCCGGATTATCGCTGGCCGCTGCGGGCCGTGATCGAGCCGGAGCGCGGCATCGCCGCGGCGCGCAACAGGCTGGTATCGGAGGCTTTGCGGAGCCAGGCCCAGTTCATCGCCATGATCGATGATGACGAGTGGCCCGGCCCCAACTGGATCACGCATTTTCTCGAAACGCAGAAGCGGACGGGCGCGGATATTCTGCAGGGCTCCATCCTGTTCGTGCGGGATCGCGCGGGATCCGGCGCGGTTTCCGATATTTGCCACCCCACCGGTCCGGTGGACATGCTGCAGGGGGCGGGCAATCTGCTGATCCATCGCCACGTTCTCGAACAGACACCCACTCCCTGGTTCGACCCGGCCTTCGGGCTGACCGGAGGCGAGGATCTGGATTTCTTCGTTCGGCTGAAGCGCGCGGGCTTCCGGTTCGGCTGGGCAAACGAAGCCGTGGCTTTCGGCCGGGAGACCGCCTTGCGCCAAAGCTGGAGCTGGACGGCGCGCCGCGCCTATTCCAACGGCAATTCCGACATGCGGGTGCTGCTCAAACACCGGCAAGGCGCCATGCCCCTTGCCCTGGAAAGCCTGAAAATCATGGGCGCTCTCTTGTTGTCGCTGCCGCTGGCCCTCATTCTCGGCTTCAGCCCGAATCACCGCAGCGCGCCACTCGTCATGTTCATGCGGGCGGCGGGCAAGCTGACGGCGATGCTGGGCCTGCGCTACAACGAATATGCCCTGGTCCATGGCGAATGAGAGCTTTGCCCTAAACTATGACCCGCCGCGCGATGTCTCGCGCAGCCTGATCGCCGAAATCGCTTTCGTCGCGCTTCTCTTGATGATGTTCGTGGGGCTCAGCCCCTTCGCGCCGCCGCCCTCACCCACCACCGTGAATATGGCCGCGCCGGCGCCCGGCGATTTCCTGCGCCAGATCATTTTCCTGGGCATCTTTTTTCCTGTTCTGTTCGCTTCGACCTTGCAGCGGGGATGGGATGTTTTCCGCGTGGTGCCCTTCGCGCTGATCGCGATGCTGGCCTGGTGCTTTTTTTCCATGGGCTGGTCGGGCGCCCCAGACGTGACCATGCGGCGGTCGGCGCTGGCCGCCATCCTGGTGATCTCCACCATCGCCAGCGTCGACCTGGTCGGCGGTCCCCGCGCCTTTCTTTTGTGGCGCATCGTGCTGGCCATCGTGCTCGCCTTGAATTGGCTCTCCATTCCCCTGATCGAAACGGCGGTGCATCTGCCGGGCGAGATCGATCCCAGCCTGGTCGGCGATTGGCGGGGCCTCTACGGGCAAAAGAACACGGCGGGGGCCGTCTGCGTCCTGACCGCGCTGCTGTTTTTGTTCAGCCGCAACGGCCGGGGCAATTGGATCGGCTGGCTGGTCGCGGTGGCGGCACTGGGCTTTCTGGCGATGACCCGCTCCAAAACATCCATCGCGCTGTTTCCCGTCGCGCTGGTGGCGGGGCTCGCCTACGGAATCGCATGGCGCGACAGTCTCAGCCGCGCGATTTTCCTCTGCGGCGCGATCCTCATGGCCGGGATCGCGTCGCTGCTTCTGCTGTTGAATTGGGATTTCATTCTCAAGCTTCTCACCGATCCCGCCAGCTTCACCGGCCGCGCGGAAATCTGGCAGGCGATCCTGGCCTATATGCACGACCATCCGCTGCTGGGCGCGGGCTTCGGCACCATCGCCCATACCGGCACCCTGTCGCCGCTGCACGATTATGCCCGGGGCAATTGGGTGGAAACCATCGCCGACAGCCATAACGGCTATCTGCAGATCCTGGCCACCACCGGCGGCATTGGCCTGTTGCTGGCGCTTCTGGCCATGGTGGTCGGCCCGCTTTGCCGCTTCTGGCCGCTGGAGCCGGCCCGCACCGGCTTCAAGGCGCTTCTGTTCGCGATCTTCGTTTTCGTGCTGTTGCACAATTTCCTGGAGACGGACTTCCTGGAGAGCGACAACAGCCTCTGGTTTGCCTTTCTGGTGATGCTGGCCAGCCTCAAAACCCGCGACAATTCCTTAACCCTGCGCCCTTAGACTTGGGCGGGCGATGGCCACGCCTTTCTTTTCCGTGATCGTGCCGGTGTTCAACCGCGCATCCGTGCTGGGCGCGAGCTTGCTTTCGGTTCTGGCCCAGACTTGCCAGGATTTCGAGATCATCGTGATCGATGACGGCTCCAGCGACAATCCCCGCGCCGTAGTGGAAAGCCTGAATGATCCCCGCATCCGTTTCATCCGCCAGGAAAACCAGGGCGGCGGCACCGCCCGCAACACCGGCATCAACGCCGCGCAAGGCCGCTTCATCGCGCCGCTGGACTCCGACGACCTGTTTCTGCCGCATCATCTGGAGAGCATGAGGACGCTGCTCGACGGCACGCAGAATGTAGTGGGATATGCCCGCATCCTGGTCGATCGCGGCGACGGCCGCACCATGCTGAAGCCGCCCCGCGCGATTGGGCCCGATGAAGACATGGGCGAATATACGCTGTGCGAACGCGGCTTCGTGCCCACCATCACCACCGTGGTGCCGCGCGAGATGGCGCAGCGCGTGCGCTATCATCCCAAGCTGCGCGCCGCCGAGGATGTCGATTTCGCCGTTCGCCTGGCACAGGAAGGCTGCACATTCCATATGCTGGAAGAGCCGGGCGCGATCTGGCACGACCATGACGATCCCACCCGCGCCTCCGCCCGCAACACGGCGGACGAATTCGGCGCCTGGCTGGCACAGATGAAGCCGCACCTCACCGCCCATGCCTGGCGCGGCGGACGCGGCTGGCCCTATGCCAAGATGCTGGCGCATAACGGGCGCAAGATGGAGGCCTTGCGCCTTTATCTGGCGGCGCTGCTCTCTGGCTGCTATCGCCCGCGCCTCGGCGCAATCATTTTCCTGCAGATTTTCCTGAACGCGAACAGCTATCGCGCCATCGCGGATGTCGCGATCGGCTGGCTGGCGCCGGAAAACGCGCATCCCAAGCCCATATGATCACCCGGCGGGCGGCGATCCTTTCCGGCGCGGCGGCGCTGGCCGCGCCCGCTTTCGCGCAGACCCCATCCTTGCGTGCCTTGGCGGCGGACAAAGGCATTTTGTTCGGCAGTGCCGCCGCGTCCTATGAATTGAAGGACGCCGACTTCACCGCGCTATTGCCCCGAGAGGCCGCGATCCTGGTGCCCGAATATGAAATGAAGCGCGATGTGGTCGAGCCTTCGCCGGGCGCCTATGATTTTTCCGGTTGCGATGCGCTGCTGAATTTTGCCGGAACGCATGGCCTGCGGATGCGCGGCCATCCTTTGGTTTGGCATTACGCCAATCCGCCTTGGCTGGAAGAGGCCGTGCGCAGCCGTCGCGATCCGCGTTTGCTCACCGCCTATGTTTCGGCTCTTGCGCGGCGCTATCGCGGGCGCATGCAATCCCACGACGTGGTCAATGAAGCGCTGGTCCCGCCCGATGAAGGCGCCACCGGCTGGCGGCCTTGCTTCTGGCTGGATGCGTTCGGGCCGTCCTATCTCGACATGGCGTTTCACGCGGCGCGCGAGGCCGATCCCGCCGCGCAGTTGATCTACAACGATGCCGGTTGCGAGCAGGACACGCCCGGCCATGATCTCTTCCGCAAACATGTGCTGGAACTGCTGGACGGATTGCTCAAGCGCGGGGTCCCCCTGCAGGGGATGGGGCTGCAGGCCCATCTCGCCGCCTTCGGGCCCAAGGTGAACCAACGCAAGCTCGGCGCCTTTCTGGACGAGCTTTCGGCCCGGGGCCTGGCCATCCTGGTCACCGAACTGGATGTGGATGACGAAGGCGGCCCCCGCGACACGGACATCCGCGACCGGGCCGTGGCCGACGAAGCAAGGCGCTTCCTGGACGTGGCCCTGGACAACCCCGCCGTCCGGACCGTCCTCACCTGGGGCCTGACCGACCGCTATCTCGACCCGCCCTTGTCCTGGCGGCTCCGGCTTTCGGGGTTCAAGGGCCGCCGCCTGCCCTACGATGCCCGGCTCCGGCCCAAACCCCTTCATGCCGCCTTGGCCCAGGCCTTCCGGGCGGCCCGGTCCAGATCGGGTCCGGGTGGCCAACTCCGTTAAGAAAAGCTTCCCGTTAACCATTCGTCAGGCAGCGTTCCGTAGATTTCCCCTGATTTGTGGGGGGCTTGGCGCCCGGCCCATGGGTCCCGCGCGGGGAAGGCTTTTAAGGTTCATGACCTATTACCGGCCCATGACAGGCTATGCCCAGGAGGCGCCGGCATTTCAGGCCGTGGATTTCCTCCGCCTGATCCGCGCCCGGCAAGGGATGATCCTGCGCGTCGCGGCCGTAACCGTGGCCGCCGCCATCCTGGTCGCGCTGGCCTTGCCCACTGTCTATTCCAGTTCCGCGGTGGTGATGCTGGATCCCCGCAAGAACAACGTCACCGATCCTTCCCAGGTGCTGGCCCAGGTCGAAGGCGATCCCGCTTCGCTGCAGAACCAGATTCAACTTCTGTCCTCGCGCGGACTTGCCGAGAAAGTCATCGCCCGGCTCAAGCTGGAAGACGATCCCGAATTCAATCCCGCCATGGCGCGCCCGGGCCTGGGCCAGCTGGTCACCGACCTGCGCGCGGTACTCAATCCGCGCAACTGGTTCGACAATGGCGCGGCCGCCGCCCAACGTCCGCACGACCGGGTGCTGGACAATTTCGCCAAGCATGTGGGCGCGGGCGCCAACGGACTATCCACCGCCATCACGGTGACGGCGACATCGCGCGATGCCGACAAGGCGGCGCGCATCGCCAATGAAGTGGTCAATGCCTATATCGCCGACCAGATCGCCATCAAGCGCAACGCGGCGGGCACGGCGGCATCCTGGCTCGACCAGCGCATCCGCGATCTCAGCGAACAGTTGCAGCAGCAGCAATCGGCCATCGCCGCCTACAAGGCGGTGCATGGCCTGAACGATTCCGCGCCGGGCTCTTCGCTGGTGGATCAGCAGATGGCGGGCATCAATGCCCAGATCGTGCTGGCGCGCTCCGAACTGGCGGAAAAGCAGGCGCAGAATGACCGCGTCCAGAGCCTGATGCGCGGCGGCAACAGCGCCGACATCGCGCAAGTGGTCTCTTCGCCCCTGATCGTGCAGCTGCGCACCCAGCAGGCGGATCTGGTCCGTCAGGAAGGCGAGCTTTCCACCCAATATGGCCCGCTGCATCCCAAAATGAAGGCACTGCTCGCCGAGAAGAGCGATCTGGACCAGAAGATCGCCCAGGAAGTCAGCCGCCTGGCCGGCTCCATCGCCAGCGATGTTTCGGTGGCGCGCGCGCATCTGAATTCGCTGGAAGCCAGCCTCAAGGGCGTGGTGCAGCAACAAACCTCTCAGAACATGTCGCGGGTGCAGCTGGACGCGCTGCAGGCCAATGCAACCTCCACCCGCACGCAATATGAAGCGTTCGTCAGCCGCCTGCGCCAGACCCAGGACCAGAATGCGGCGGTGACGGCGGACAGCAGATTGATCTCCGCCGCCTCGCCGCCGAACGCCCCCTCCTCGCCCCGGCGCAGCCTGATCGTGCTGGCCTCGGTCCCGCTGGGGCTGCTGTTGGGCGTGATGCTGGCATTGATCAACGAGCGCGCCGGTTTCGGCCCGGCATCGCCGCCCGTGCCGTCCGGCCCCAAAAATCCGCCGCAACCGCAAGCGGCGCGCAGCCATGCCGGCACGGTCTTTTCCTCCGCGCCGCTGACGCCGGCGGTCTGGAGCGGCCCGCCCGTGATCGCCGATATTCCCAATCCGGTCTCGTTGAAGGCCGGCGATGTGATGCTGGATCAGCCCGGCAGCCCCTATGCCTATCGCATGGCGGCGCTGGTGCGGCGTCTCCACGCGCAGGACGGCGCGGCCGTGGTGGCGATGACCTCGGCGGCCTCCGACGAAGGCAAGAGCGCCATCGGCATTTCGCTGGCCCGCGCCGCCGCCAGCATGGGCAAGAAAGTGATCCTGCTGGATTGCGATCCGTCGCAGACGGCGCAGAACGCCATGCACGTCGCCGCGCCGGGCGGGCTTTATGATGTGCTGTCGGGGCTCATTCCGCTCAACAAAGTGTTGGCCCGCGATCCGCGCAGCGATGCCTTTGTGCTCACCATGTCGCGCCAGCCGCCCAACATGGCGACCATGTTCGGTTCCCAGCAGATGAAGAAGCTGATCCGCCTGTTGCGCGACAATTGCGACATGGTGGTGATGGATTGCGCCCGCGCCGCCACGCCGGAAACCTGGCTGCTGGCGCGGCTGTGCGACACCACACTTTTGGTGTCGCGCAAGAATGCGCTGAACACGCCCCTGATGGCCCGTTCCGTGCGCATCCTGAACGCGGCCAAAGTCCCGCCACTGGGATTAATTGTGACGCGCTAGAAATCTAGAGGCAGCCACAGGCCCGCCTCCCCCGCGCATGCGAAGCATGCTGGTGGGGGAGGTGTCTCTGAGCGCTTGCGCGAAAGAGACGGAGGGGGAAAGAAAACTACCGAGGCAGCTCGGACGAACCCATGAGAAATTCGTCAACGCCCCGCGCGCACTGCCTTCCTTCGCGGATCGCCCACACCACCAGGGACTGGCCCCGGCGCATGTCGCCACAGGAGAAGATCTTGGCGGCGCTGGTCTTGTAGCTCTTGGTGTCGGCATGGACATTGCCGCGCGCATCCAGCGCCACGCCGGCCTGCTCCAAGAGGCCCTGCTTGCGCGGGCCGGTAAAGCCCATCGCCAGCAGCACCAGGTCGGCCTTGAGCACGAATTCGCTGCCCGCGACTTCGACCAGATTCATCTTGCCGCCATCGCCCAGCTTCCATTCGACGCGGACGCATTCCAGGCCGGTGAGCTTGCCGTCTTCGACAATGGCGCGCCGGGTCTGCACCGACCAGTCGCGCGCCACGCCTTCTTCCTGCGAAGACGAAGTGCGCAGCTTCAGCGGCCAATCCGGCCACACCAGCGGCTTGTTTTCCTTCACCGGCGGCTTGGTCAGGATTTCCAGCTGGGTGACCGACAAGGCGCCCTGGCGGTTGGAGGTGCCGATACAGTCCGAACCCGTATCGCCGCCACCGATCACCACCACATGCTTGCCCTTGGCGGTGATGGTGCCCTTCGGCGCGGCCTTGTCTTCGCTGTCGCCCGCCACCCGCTTGTTCTGCTGGGTGAGGAAATCCATGGCGAAATGAATGCCGGGAGTTTCGCGGCCCGGGATCGGCAGGTCGCGGGGCGCTTCGGCGCCGCCCGACAGGACCACCGCGTCATAATCCGTCAGCAGCATCGCCATCGAGATGTTCACGCCCACTTCCACCCCCGTGCGGAAAGCCACGCCTTCGGCTTCCATCTGACGGATGCGGCGGTCGATCAGATGCTTTTCCATCTTGAAGTCGGGAATGCCGTAACGCAGCAGCCCGCCGATGCGGTCGGCCTTTTCGAACAGGGTCACCGAATGGCCGGCTCGCGCCAGTTGCTGTGCCGCCGCCAGGCCTGCGGGGCCGGAGCCCACCACCGCCACGGTCTTGCCGGTCTTCTTCGGAGCGACCTGCGGACGGACCCAGCCTTCTTCCCAGGCCCGGTCCACGATCTGGCACTCGATGGTCTTGATGGTGACCGGCGTATCCTGAATGTTCAAGGTGCAGGACGCTTCGCACGGCGCCGGACAGATGCGGCCGGTAAATTCCGGAAAATTGTTGGTGGAATGCAGCGTGTCCGAAGCCGCCCGCCACTGGTCGCGATAGACCAGATTGTTCCAGTCCGGGATCAGATTGTTGACCGGGCAGCCCTGGTGACAGAAGGGAATGCCGCAATCCATGCAGCGCGCCGCCTGCTTTTCCAGCTCGGCATTCGCCAACGGATGGACGAATTCCTTGTAGTTGGTGAGGCGCGCTTCCGGCTTGTCATAGCCGCGGTCCTGACGCTCGATTTCCAGAAAGCCGGTGATTTTTCCCATGTGTCTTACTCGGCTGCGACGGCGCTGGCGCGCTCATTCTTCATGTCGGCCAACGCCTTGGCGTAGTCGGTCGGCATCACTTTGACGAATTGCGTCAGGGTTTGGTCCCAATTGTCCAAGAGCGCCTTGGCCCGCGCGCTGCCGGTATGAATCAGATGGCGTTCGATCAGGATCTTCAGGCGTTCCGCATCGAAGCGCAAAAGATCGCCCATGCCGGTGTCCGACACGCTGATGGAGCGCTGGCGGGGCATTTGCGGATCGTCCGCACCGCTCATCGGCGCCAGCGTCTCCAGCTTGACCATCGCCGGATTGCACAGATTCTCGAACTGGCCGTCCGGGTTGTAGACATAGGCGATGCCGCCCGACATGCCGGCGGCGAAGTTGCGCCCGGTCTTGCCCAGCACCACCACGATGCCGCCGGTCATATATTCGCAGCCATGATCGCCGGTGCCTTCGACCACGGTGATGGCGCCGGAGTTGCGCACCGCGAACCGCTCGCCCGCAACGCCTTCGAAATAGGCTTCGCCCGCGATGGCGCCGTAAAGCACCGTGTTGCCCACGATGATATTGGATGTGGGATCGCGGCGCAGATTGCGCGGCTGGCGCACCACGATGCGCCCGCCCGACAGGCCCTTGCCCACATAGTCATTGGAATCGCCCACCAGTTCCAGGGACACGCCCCGCGACAGGAAGGCGCCGAAGGATTGGCCGGCGGTGCCGGTGAAGCGGATCGAGATCGTGTCTTCCGGCAGGCCGGCATGGCCGTGCCGCTTGGCCACTTCGCCCGACAGCATCGCGCCCACGGTGCGGTCGACATTGCGGATGGTGCGTTCCAGCCGGACCGGCTGGCCATGCGCGATGGAAGGCTGCGCCGCCGCGATCAGGTCGTGATCCAGCGCCGATTCCAGCCCGTGATTCTGGGACTCGCAATGATGGATGGCGACGCCGGGCTTGCGCTGCGGCTGGTGCAGAACGCGCGACAGGTCCACGCCCTTGGCCTTCCAGTGCGCCACGGCCTTCTTCATGTCCAGCCGGTCCACCCGGCCCACCATCTCGGACACGGTGCGGAAGCCCAGGCTGGCCATGATTTCGCGCAGCTCTTCGGCCACGAAGAAGAAGTAATTGATCACATGCTCGGGCTGGCCGGTGAAGCGCTTGCGCAGGACCGGATCCTGGGTCGCCACGCCCACCGGGCAGGTGTTGAGGTGACATTTGCGCATCATGATGCAGCCCGAGGCGATCAGCGGCGCGGTGGCGAAACCGAATTCGTCGGCGCCGAGCAACGCGGCCACTGCCACGTCGCGGCCGGTGCGCAAGCCGCCATCGGCCTGCACGGCGATGCGGCCGCGCAATCCGTTCAGCACCAAGGTCTGCTGGGTTTCGGCCAGGCCGATTTCCCAGGGCGAACCGGCGTGGGTGAGCGAAGTGAGCGGCGATGCGCCGGTGCCGCCTTCGAAGCCGGAGATGGTCACGTGATCGGCGCGGCATTTGGCGACACCCGCCGCCACCGTGCCCACGCCCACTTCCGACACCAGCTTGACCGAAATGCGCGCTTTGGCATTGACGCTCTTCAGGTCGCGGATCAGCTGCGCCAGGTCTTCGATGGAATAGATGTCGTGATGCGGCGGCGGCGAAATCAGGCCCACGCCCGCGGTGGAATGACGGACCTTTGCGATGGCTTTGTCCACCTTGTGGCCGGGCAGCTGGCCGCCTTCGCCGGGCTTGGCGCCCTGGGCCATCTTGATCTGGATGTCGTCGGAATTGACCAGATATTCGGTGGTGACACCGAAACGGCCCGACGCCACCTGCTTGATCTTGGAGCGCATCGAATCGCCATTGGGCAGCGGCACGAAGCGATCCGGTTCCTCGCCGCCTTCGCCCGTGTTGGAGCGGCCGCCGATGCGGTTCATGGCGATGGCGAGCGTGGTGTGCGCCTCGCGGCTGATTGAGCCGAAGCTCATCGCGCCGGTGGAGAAGCGCTTGACGATCTCGCTTGCGGGCTCGACCTGATCCAGCGGCACGCCCGCGCCTTCCGGCTTGAACGCCATCAGCCCGCGCAGGGTTAGCAGGCGCTCATTCTGATCGTTGATCTCCTGCGCGAAGAGCTGGTACTCGGCCGGATTGTTGCCGCGCACCGCATGCTGGAGGCGCGAAACGCTTTCCGGCGTCCATGCATGATCTTCGCCGCGCAGGCGGAAGGCATAATCGCCGCCCACATCCAGCGCATTGCGATAGATGGGATTGTCGCCATAGGCATCGCGATGCCGCCTGACGCTTTCCTCGGCGATTTCCTTCAATCCGATACCTTCGATAGTGGAGGCGGTGCCGGTGAAATATTTCTCGATGAACTCGCTCGACAGGCCCACCGCGTCGAAGATCTGCGCGCCGCAATAGGACTGGTAGGTGGAGATGCCCATCTTGGACATCACTTTGAGCATGCCCTTGCCCACCGCCTTGATGTAGTTCTTCTGAACTTCATAGGGCTTGAGCGAAATATTGGCGCGGGTGCGGATCTGCTCCAGGGTCTCGAACGCCAGATACGGATTGACCGCTTCGGCGCCGTACCCGGCCAGCACGCAGAAATGATGCACTTCGCGAGCTTCGCCGGTTTCCACCACCAGGCCGGCCTGCATGCGCAGGCCCTGGCGGATCAGATGGTGATGCACGGCCGCGGTGGCGAGCGCGGCGGGAACCGGAATGCGATCCGACGAGACTTCACGATCCGACAGGATCAGGATGTTGTTGTCGGCCAGGACCGCGTCGGTGGCGTTGTAGCAGATGCGGGTGATGGCATTGGAAAGCCCCTCGGCGCCTTCGCTGGCGGGCCAGGTGCAATCGATGGTGGCGGTGCGGAACGCGCCATCCACCAGTTCGGAAATGGCGCGGATCTTCTCCACATCGCCATTGGTGAGGACCGGCTGGGTCACTTCCAGGCGCTTATGCGCGCCCGCGTCGCGGCCCAGAAGATTGGGGCGCGGGCCGATCATCGACACCAGGCTCATCACCAGCTCTTCGCGGATCGGATCGATCGGCGGATTGGTGACCTGGGCGAAATTCTGCTTGAAGTAATTGTAGAGCAGCTTGGGCTTCTTGGAGAGTACCGCGATCGGCGTGTCCGCGCCCATCGAGCCGATGGGATCGTCGCCCAGGGTCGCCATCGGTTCCAGGAAGAATTTCAGGTCTTCCTCGCTGTAACCGAACGCCTGCTGCTTATCGAGCAGGAGCGACGGATCGTTGGCCTTGCTGCGATGATCTTCCGGCACGTCCGGCAATTCTTCCAGCTTGTACTGAGCCTGGCGCAGCCATTCGTCATAAGGCTCGGCATTGGCCAGCTTGGCCTTGATCTCTTCGTCCTCGACGATGCGGCCTTCTTCCAGGTCGATCAGCAGCATCTTGCCGGGCTGCAGCCGCCATTTGCGCTTGATCTTCTCTTCGGGCACCGGCAGCACACCGGATTCCGAGGCCAGGATCACCAGATCGTCTTCGGTGACGATGTAGCGCGCGGGGCGCAGGCCGTTGCGATCAAGCGTCGCGCCGATCTGGCGGCCGTCGGTGAAGGCGATGGCCGCGGGGCCGTCCCACGGCTCCATCAGCGCGGCATGATATTCGTAGAAGGCCTTGCGCTTGGCATCCATCAGCTTGTTGCCGGCCCAGGCTTCCGGGATCAGCATCATCACCGCATGGGCCAGCGGATAGCCGCCCGCGACCAGCAGTTCCAGCGCATTGTCGAGCGAGGCGGTGTCGGACTGGCCGTGTGGAATGAGCGGCCACATCTTGTCCAGATCGGGTCCGAGCAGTTCGGATTCCATGGTGCGGCGGCGCGCATTGATCCAGTTGACGTTGCCGCGCACGGTGTTGATTTCGCCGTTATGGGCGATGAAGCGGAACGGGTGCGCCAGCTTCCAGCTGGGGAAAGTGTTGGTCGAGAAGCGCTGATGCACCAGCGCCACCGCCGAGGTGGTGAGCGGGTTGGTGAGGTCGCGATAGAAGCGGCCCACATCATGCGCCAAGAGCAAGCCCTTATAGACCACCGTGCGGGTCGAGAAGCTGGGCATGTAAAGCTGGGTGATGGCGGGCTGCTTGTGCTTCTTCGCCAGATCGATCAGCGGATTCTGGGTCTGCTTGCGGATGGCGAGCAATTTGCGCTCGAGCGCGTCCTGGCTCTTGGTGTGCGGACCCATGGCGATGATCGCCTGGCGGATCAGGGGCATCTGGTCGAGCACGGTTTTGCCCAGGCCCGCCGGGTCGGTGGGCACATCGCGCCAGCCGAGCAGAACCTGGCCTTCGACCTTGATGAAATGCTCGAACTGCTTGACGACGATTTCACGCGCCTTGGCTTCGCGGGGCAGGAAACACATCGCCACGGCGTAATGGCCGGGCTGCGGCAAGGTCACGCCGGTGGCTTTGGCCCATTCGCGTAAGAGCGCGTCGGGAATCTGAATCAGGATGCCGGCGCCGTCGCCGACCAATGGGTCCGCGCCCACCGCGCCGCGATGGTCGAGATTGATCAGGAGCTGGAGGCCCTGGCCGATGATCCCATGGGATTTTTCGCCCTTGATGTTGGCGACAAAGCCCACGCCGCACGAGTCATGCTCATGCCGCGGATCGTAAAGTCCCTGTTTTGGCGGCAAACCCATCGCCAGACCCCAAAAATTTCTGTTTTTCGGCGCACCCAAACCCGCCAATCCCCTCCAAGACAAGGAAAAAGCGGGCGCCACATTGCTTTTTGCACACCTGTGCCCCGGGCACTAGTTGCAACGCGGCATGACGGCATCGCCCCAATTGCCGCACTTGACTCTGTTTTGGTGTGGAATAGTCTGGAACATACCATGAACAAAAGCGAAAAACTGGCTGATTTGCGCCATTTCCTCGCGCGCTATGGCCTTCCCGCCGACCGCCCCCCAATCCCGCTTGGGGTTCCGGCCGCCGACGCCATCTTGGGCGGGGGCCTGAGACCCGGCGCCGTGCATGAAGTCTTTGCCGGCGACTGGGGTGCCAGCGGCTTTGCCGCCTGCCTCGCCATCCAGGCCAGCCGGGGCAAGCCGCTGTTCTGGATCCGGCCGGATTACGAGGCGCTGGAATATGGCGACCTATCGGCCACGGGACTTTTGGAGCTGGGGGGCGATCCCCACAATCTTTTCCTGCTGCGCGCGCCCGATGCCGCCGAAGCCTTGTCGGCTGCTGCCGATATCCTGGCCTGCCCGCATGTGGGAGCCGTGGTGCTGGAGCTTTGCGGCGCGCCCCGCGCACTGGACCTGGTGGCCAGCCGGCGGTTGACGCTGCTGGCCGAAGAAAGCGGCGTCACATTGTTTGTGTTGCGCGAAGGCGCGCGTCCCGAACCCAGCGCCGCCGCCACGCGCTGGCAGGTTTCAAGCCTCGCTTCCGATCCCTTGGACGATGATTGGGGCGCCCCGCGTTTCATCGCGCGGCTGACGCGTCACCGGTTGGGCGGGCTCGGCGATTTCACTTTGGAATGGAACAGCGAAGATGGAACCTTCCACCAAGCGGCGGCGCATTCTGGCGCTGTGGTTTCCCCGCCTGCCGACCGACCGGCTGCGGCGGCTCGCCTGCGGCGCGCATAAGACGGACACGCCGGAAACGCCGCTGGTGGTGGCCGGCCGCGCCAACAACGCGCTCACTGTTTACGCCCTGAACAGAAGCGCGCAGCAGCTGGGCCTTCACCCTGGCCAGCCTTTGGCCAATGCCCGCGCCATGGTCGAACATCTGCCGGTTGTGCCCGCCGACGAAAAATCCGACCTCGCGCTGCTGGAAAGCATCGCTGACTGGTGCGACCGCTTCACGCCGCTGGCGTCGGTCGATGCGCCCGACGGCCTGTTGCTGGACATCACCGGCGCCGCCCATCTTTTCGGCGGCGAAGCGGCGATGCTCCGGCAGGCGCGGGAGAAAATCGCCGCCCAAGGGTTCGCGGTCCAGGCCGCCATCGCGGGCACTTCGCTTGCGGCCCGCGCATTGGCGCGGTTCGCGGGCGGCACGATCGCAAAGCCGGGCGAAGACCGGATTGCGGTTTCGCTCTTGCCTATCGCCGCGCTGGATTGCGGCGAAGACAAATTGCGGGCACTCAAGCGCGCCGGTCTCAAAACCATTGCCCAGGTGGCGGAACGGGGCCGCGCCGAGCTGACCGCACGGTTGGGCGCCCTCTTTCTCACGCGCCTGCATGTGATGCTGGGGGCCGAGGAAAAGCCGCTGGCGCCGCGCCGGCCCTTGCCCGATCTCAGCGCCGCGCGGCATTTCGCCGATCCGGTGACGACACAGGATGTCATCGCCAAAAGCCTGCACGATCTGAGCAAGGCGCTGAGCGATATATTGGAACGCCAGGGCCAGGGCTTGCGCCTTCTGGAAGCGGTGTTCTTCCGCGCCGACGGCAAGATGCAACGCATCGGGATCCGCACCGGCGCGCCCTTGCGCGATCCCGATATGATGCTGCGGCTTTTGAACCAGAAGCTGGATGCCTTGGCCGATCCGCTGGATCCCGGCTTCGGCTTCGACCTGATCCGGCTGGAAGCACGCATCGCCGAAGAAACGCATCCCGCCGAAACCAGTTTCGATGCCGATGAAAATGCCCACCGGCAGATCGCCTATCTGGCGGACCGGCTCTCTGCCCGCTTCGGCGAGCACCGGGTGCAGCGTTTCGTGGCCCAGGACACCCACATCCCCGAAGCGCAAAGCGCGGCGGTGCCCGCCCAGGATCGCGACTTCGATGGCATCTGGACGCGCAAGCGCCGCAAAACCGACCCGCCGCTTCGCCCCCTGCGCATGCTGGAGAAACCGGAAGAAATTCATTTCGTCGCCGCCGAAGTGCCGGACGGACCGCCCGCCCGCTTCCAATGGCGTCAATGCCGTCACGACATCGTGCGCGCCGAAGGTCCCGAGCGCATCGCCCTGGAATGGTGGCGCGAGAATCCGCGCAGACGTCTGATCCCCGGCTCCGAGCGGTTGCAACGCATAAAGCTCAAACTGCTTCCGAGCCCCGTGCCGCCCAGCCGGGATTATTTCCGGGTGGAAACCCGCGCCGGGATGCGATTCTGGGTCTATCGCGACGGGCAGCATCTTCACAACGATCTGGCCCCGCGCTGGTATCTGCACGGCATTTTCGCATGACCCTTCGAGACGCAATTTCGCTTTTTCGCCTCATCCTGAGCCTGTCGAAGGATGAAGGCGAAATTGCTCCTCAGGATTGCAACGCATGACCTTCGGGAATGGGTATGCGGAGCTGGCCGTCACCACCAATTACTCGTTCCTGCGCGGCGCCTCGCATCCCGGGCAGTTCGTCCGGCAGGCCAATGTACTCGGCTACGCCGCCATCGGCATTGCCGACCGCAACAGCCTGGCCGGCGTCGTGCGCGCCTATGACGCCTGGCAGCAATTGAAAACGGGCACGCCGCCACGCCTTTTGGTCGGCGCCAGGCTGGTCTTCCAGGACGGCACGCCCGACATCCTGGCCTATCCGCAGGACCGTGCCGCCTATGGCCGGCTTTGCCAGCTATTGTCGTTGGGAAAATCGCGCGCGCCCAAAGGCGAATGTTTCCTCACCTTCGAGGATTTCGCGAAATACAGAACCGGGCTTCTGCCGATCGTCATCCCGCCTTCCGATGCCGAAGGGGCAAAAGACGTGCTGGCAAAATTTGACGGACCGGTCTGGCTGGCCGCATCCATGCTGTACACGGGCGAAGACCGCCGCCGCTTGAGAGACTTGCTGAAACTGGCACGGGAAACCGGCGCGCGCCTGATCGCCACCAATGACGCCCTGTACCATCACACCGGCCAACGCGAGCTGCAGGATGTGGTCACCTGCATCCGCGAACATACGACGTTGGCGGCCGCGGGCAGGCTGCTGGAAGCCAATGCCGAACGGCATTTGAAACCGGGCACGGAAATGACGCGCCTGTTCCGTCACGCGCCCGGCGCGGTGGCGGAGACATTGCGCTTCGCGGCAAAAATCGGCTTCTCGCTCGACCAGATCAAACAGAATTATCCGCACGAACCCGTGCCGCCCGGGAAAACCGCCGACGGACATCTACGCGATCTGACCGAAGCCGGTCTCAAGCGCCGCTATCCCAAAGGCACACCCTTCAAGATCGCGCGCCAGGCCGTGAAGGAATTGCGCTTCATCGCCAAACACGAAATCGCGCATTACTTCCTGACCGTGCATGACGTGGTGAAATATGCCGAAAGCCGGGACATTCTCTGCCAGGGGCGCGGCTCGGCGGCGAATTCCACGGTCTGTTATCTTCTGGGCGTTACCGCCATCGATCCCAACAAATTCGAAGTCTTGTTCGAGCGGTTTCTCAGCGCCGAACGCCGCGAGCCGCCCGATATCGATGTGGATTTCGAGCATGAACGGCGCGAGGAAGTCATCCAGCATATCTACCGGCGCTATACGCGCCGCCGCGCCGCCCTTACCGCGACGGTCATCAGCTATCGTTCCCGCAGCGCCATTCGCGAAGTCGGAAAGGTTTTCGGCCTGACCGACGACGTCACGGGCAGACTGGCCGACACGGTGTGGGGTCATCGTGGCGGCGAGCTGGAAGATCATCAGGTGCGCCAGGGCGGGCGCGACCCCGGAAACGAGACCGTCGCGCGCGCGGTGCACTTCGCGGGAAAATTATCGGGATTCCCCCGGCATCTGTCCCAGCATGTGGGCGGCTTTGTTCTGACGGAAGATCGTCTCGACACCATTGTGCCCATCGGCCCCGCCGCGATGGAAGACCGCAGCTTCATCGAATGGGACAAGGACGATCTCGATGTTCTGCGCATCATGAAAGTCGATGTGCTGGGGCTGGGCATGCTCACCTGCATCCGCAAGGCGTTCACGCTGATCGACGCTTACACGTATGCCAACAAGCCGCCATTGACGCTCGCGACGGTCCCCCAGGATGACCCGCGCGTTTACGACATGCTGTGCAAGGCCGACGCCATCGGCGTGTTCCAGGTGGAGAGCCGGGCGCAGATGAATATGCTGCCGCGCCTCAAGCCCCGGAAATTCTACGATCTGGTGGTGGAAGTGGCGATCGTGCGTCCGGGCCCCATCCAGGGCGGCATGGTGCATCCCTACCTGAAAAGGCGCAAAGACCCGTCACTGATCAAATTTCCCGCGCCGCATCCCGATCACGGGCCGCCGGACGAATTGCACAAGGTTCTGGAAAAAACCATGGGCGTACCGCTGTTCCAGGAACAGGCGATGCGTCTTGCCATCGTCGCCGCAAAATTCACGCCCGATGAGGCCAACGGCTTGCGCCGCGCCATGGCCACGTTCCGCCATCTCGGCACCATCGGCACGTTCCGGGAGAAGTTCGTCAGCCGCATGATTGCGCGGGGCTATGACGAGGAATTCGTCCTGGCCTGCTTCGAACAGATCAAGGGCTTCGGCTCTTACGGTTTTCCCGAAAGCCATGCCGCCAGCTTTTCGCTGCTGGTCTATATCTCGGCCTGGATCAAGAAACATCATCCCGCCGCCTTTGCCGCCGCGTTGCTCAATTCCCAGCCCATGGGCTTTTACGCCCCCGCCGAGATCGTGCGCGATGCGCGCGAACATCAGGTGGCCGTGCTGCCGCCCGATGCCGCTTTCAGCGATTGGGATTCGATATTGGAACGTGACCATAAGGGCGAAATCTGCCTGCGCCTGGGACTGCGCCAGATCGACAGCATCAAGGAAGCGGACGCCGACGCCATCATGAGCAATCGCGGCCATGGCTATCGCGGCTTCGCCGATTTCGCCCGCCGCACCGCCTTGCCCAAACGCAGCCTGGTCGTTCTGGCGGAAGCCGATGCCTTTCGCGGCTTTGGCCTCGACCGCCGCGAAGGCTTATGGGCGGTGCGCCGCCTGCCCGACGACAAGCCACTGCCCTTGTTCGCGCATACTCCCGATCAGGGGGCCGAACAGATCGCGCCTTTGCCGGCGATGGCGCTGTCGGAGCATGTGCTCACCGATTACCAGACCATCCGCCTGTCGCTGAAAGCCTATCCCACCGAATTTCTGCGCTCCCGTCTCGAAGAGGAAGGGATCGTACCCTGCGGACGGGTGGGGGACCTGAAAGATGGCGCGTTCGTGCGCTGTGCCGGCGTGGTGCTGGTGCGCCAGCGGCCGGGTGAAGGCAATGCCGTCTTCGTCACGCTGTCGGACGAAACCGGCATCTGCAATGTCGTGATCTGGGCCCGCATTTTCGAGAATTATCGCAAGGAAGTGATGGGTGCGCGGCTGCTTCTGGCGGAAGGGCGGGTGCAGAAAAGCCCCGAAGGCGTGGTGCATCTGATGGCGACGCATATGATCGACCGCAGTTTGGATCTCAACATTCTGTCCGGCGACGCCTTGCCGCCCACGCCGCCAACGCACCGGCATCCCCGCAATGTGCGGGTGCTGCCGCCGAGCCGCGATTTTCATTAGGGCACAGTTTAAAGCTTATGCGTTCCGCGCCGCCGGGCCGGCCTTCACGGTGCCGTGGCGCTCCAGCTTGCCCCAGCCCACCACGGCGCCGCGCAGCGCCATGGCGATGGACCGCAGCACCACATAATACATCAACTGGCGATAGCCGAAGCGCTGCAACGGCAGCCAGAGGAGCAGCTTCCAATCCTCGCGGCGGTCGATCATGAAGCCCACCATCGCCGCCATCAGATCGACCACGATGAAGATAATATAATAGATCCCCATCACCTTCAGGTCGGTATCGGTGAACTCCGAACCATGCTGCTTGTAGGCGATCCATTGCCCGACCAGCTGCCACACCACCAAAAGATCCGCGACCGGCGCCAGGGTGGTGAGAATGATCTGGAACAGCCAGACCTGCGGCAGCGCCACCATGCCGAGTTCGCCATAGCGCGGATTGAACGTGATGCGGCGATATTTCCACAGGCATTGCAGCGTGCCGAACGACCAGCGGAAGCGCTGCTTGCCCAAACCCCGGAAGGTGGCGGGTGCTTCGGTCCAGGCGATGGCGGTGGGATCGAAGATCGCCCGATAGCCTTTGGTCTGAATGGCGATGGTGAGATCCTGATCCTCGGCCAGCGTGTCGGAGGGAAAGCCCCCCATTTCCAGAAGCGCCGCGCGCCGCCAGGCACCCACCGCGCCCGGCACCACCGTCAGCGTATCCAGCGCCGCCAATGCCCGACGCTCCAGATTTTGCGCCACGATATATTCCAGCGCCTGCCAGCGCGTGACCATGTTGATGCGGTTGCCCACCTTGGCATTGCCCGCCACCGCCCCGATTTCCGGATCGGCGAACCAGCGCACCAGCCGCGAGATGGTATCGCTGTTGAATTGGGTGTCCGCATCCAGCGCCACCACCACGGTGCCGGTGGCCTGGCGGATCGCCAGATTGAGGGCATTGGCCTTGCCGCCATTGGGAATGGAAATCAGCGTCACCCGCGGGTCGCCGGCAAAGCGTTCGCGCACCACATCCGCGGTGCGGTCCGACGAGCCGTCGTCGATCACCAGCACTTCCAGATTGCGATAGTCGCTGTGAAGAATGCGATCGACGGTCAGCGCGATCACTTTCTCTTCGTTATAGGCGGGAATGAGCACCGACACGGTTTCGCCGGAATGAACGATCTCGGGCGACGGCCGGCGCCATCCCATCACTTGGTTCGCCAGCGCCAGTCCGCACAGGATCAGAAGACGCGCCACGCCCAGGATGATCGCGCCGATGAAACAGTAATAGAGGAACTGACCGACAAAGGAGAGCGTGAGAAAGACGATCCGGTCCGCGTACAGCATCACCGTCAGCGGCAATTTCGGCATCACCTGGTCATAGGTGAAGCCGCCCAGCTGCGACACCGGCACGAAGCTGTAGCCTTCCGCCCGCATCCGGTCGATCAGGATGGGCAACAGCTTGATGGTCTGGGTGCGGTCGCCGCCCGAATCGTGCATCAGGATGATGTTGCCGCGCAGGTCGGGATTGGGGTCGTGCACTTCCTTCTCGACCAGCTGCATCATCTTCTCGACCGGCAGCTCCTGCCAGTCCAGCGTGTCGACATGGGTTCCGATGGTGATGTAGCCCAGCTTCTGCGCTTCCACGATGGGCACGATTTCTTCGGCATCGCTGGGCTCGGCATCGCCCAGATAGGGCGGGCGCAGCATGCGCATGGAACGGCCGGTCAGGGCTTCGAACAGCCGTTGGGTGGCGTTCAGCTCCAGCCGCACCGCCGCCAGCGGCGTGTCGGCCAGGTTGGGATGGGTGAAGGTGTGACTGCCGACCTCATGACCTTCATCCAGGATCCGCTGCACCAGGCCCGGATGCGCCTGCATGTTGGCGCCGATGACGAAGAAGCTGGCCTGGACATGCTTGGCTTTGAGAATGTCCAGAATCTGGGGCGTCCAGTCGGGATCCGGGCCGTCGTCGAAGGTCAACGCCAGTTTCTTGGGCACTTGGCCCACCCGGTGGATCACAAATCCGGTGGGCAGGCTTTTGTAACGCTCATCGACGATGGCGCCGGTTTCTTTTTCGATCTGTAATTCGCGCAGGCCCGGCTGCGGATTGCCTTCGACCCGGAGGATCTCGCCTTCGGTGCCGTCCAGATCCACATTCTCCATGTCGGCGGCGATGTATTTGAGATTGGCGGGCGCGGGCAGGTCGTAGCGCTGCCCCATCAGGGGCAATACCGTCGGGTCTTCCGACCCCAGCCGCCACAGCGCGTATCCCGCGGGCCGGTAATGATCGGCGGCGTGAATCTGGTTGAACACCGTGGCGGCATCCAGGAACCAGACATCGTGCACGGTGCCGTCGCCTTCGCGATAGGCGAAATGCGGATTGTTGGTGGCCGGATCGAACTGCACCGTGACCCCGGCATCGCGCGCGGCGCCCATCGCGTCGCGGAAGCCCAGCACATTGGCGCGTCCGCGATTGACCCAGTCATAGGCATAAGAGCCGATCGCCACGATGGTGGAATCGGCGGGCAGTTCGCGCATCCGCTTGTCGAGAATTCGTTCGTACCAGCCCTGGCCGGCGATGGCGCCGGCGGGGCCGGAATCGTCGGCCTCGTCATAGGCCATCAACACCGTGTAATCGACGATCTGCGAATAAGCCTGATAGGGCCAGTCGTTATCGTCGAACGGCGCTGCCTGGACGATGATCCAGCCATGCGGCGCGAAAAGCTGCGACAACCGGGTCAGGAATGCTTCCAGGTCCGGATGCGTCGCCTTGGTCACATTCTCGAAATCGATGGAAACGCCCTGCAGCTTGTTGGCGGCCAGAACCTTGACGATGTTCTGCGCCAGCTTTTCGCGGCGGGCGGGATCGGCCAGGAGCTTGGCAAGGCCCGGCCCGTCCCAATTGCCTTGGGTGATGTTCTGCAGGTTGGGCAGGATGGCCACGCCCGGCTTGTGGGCGCGCATGTAATTGAGCGAGCGGCTGTCGATATTGGTCTTGAAATCCAGGTTCGGCCCGTCGAGGTAGAGCCAGCTGGGGATCACCCAATCCAGATGGGGAAGCGCGTGCTTGAGCGAATCGAAGCTGGCGCCGCCCGTTCCCGTATCCCAATTGACATAATAGCCGATGGCCAGCGACCGGCCCTTCTGCGGCTGCAGGATGGCGGGCAGCACTCGCGACGGCTGGCTGGCCCGAAGGCGGCGCAGCCGCCGGGCTTCCAGACGGCGGTTCTGCGCCTCGGTCGCAAGCCGGACCGCGGACCGGAGCAGGCCGGGCGCCACGGCCTTTTTCGCCAGATCCTTGGGCGGGGCGGCATAGGTGCGGCTGGGAAAATCCACGGTCGCCACCGGCTTGGCCACCAGGAGGCTGGTGACGAAGCCGATCGCCAGCACCGTGCTGATCAGCGCCGCAGCCCATCCCAATGTGGAAAGCCGTGCCGCGCGCCGGCCCGAGGCATCGAAGAATACTGGCTTTTTACCGCTCATTCGCCGCTGTCATGCAGAAGCCCGGGTTCCGGGCCGTGCAAATATACGCCAAACCGACGCCTGGATAGGCGTCCCCCATGCACATTCCGTCACATCCCTGTGGCGAAAATCCGGCGGCGCCCGCCGTTTCCCTTGCAAGGGGGTGCAAGGTTCGTGCTATCGCTGTCGGCCTTCACGAAACCGTTCGATCAGAGTGTATTGTGGCAGCTTACGATTGTTCGAAATGTCCGGGATATTGCTGTTCCTATCCCGTGATCCCCTTGAATAGCCGCGACGTGAAACGCCTGGCGCGGCATTTCGGCCTGGACTTCGAAGCGGCCCGCAAGAAATTCACCAAGGTGGATGGCGACGAGCCCTATGCCATGCGCCGCAAGGCGGACGAGCATTTCGGCCGCATCTGCCGCTTTTTCGACACCGACAAGCGCCGCTGCACCATCTATGAGGCGCGGCCGGAAATCTGCCGCTCCTATCCGGGCAGCAAGAGCTGCGGCTATTACGACTTCCTTCTGTCGGAACGCGATTCCCAGGAAGATCCGGATCACGTCGCTTCTACCTGGAACAAGTAGCCCTTAATTCGCCAGTCCCCGGTGCTTCAGCATGGGTCCGATATCCGGGTCCTTGCCGTAGAAGGCGCGGAACATGGGGCCGTAATCCAATGTATGTCCCCGCGACAGGATCATGTCGCGCAGCCGCTGGCCGTTCGTGCGGGTCAGGCCGCCATTCTTGCTGAACCAGTCGAAAATGTCGTCGTCCAGCATTTCGGTCCACAGATAGGCGTAATAGCCGGCGGCATAATCATTGCCCCAGATATGCTCGAAATAGCTGGAGCGGTAGCGCGGCGGTACATTCGCCGTGTCCAGCCCCATCGCCGCCAACGCCTTGGCCTCGAATTGGCTGGCATCCTGGCGCGGCGCATCGGGGCTCAGCGAATGCCAGCGCATGTCCAGTTCCGCCGAAGCCAGCAATTCGCCCAGCGCATAGCCCTGGTTGAAGGTCTGCGCCTTGCGGATCTTGTCGGCCAGCGCCTTGGGCATGGGCTGGCGGGTCTGATGGTGGATCGCGTAATGGGCCAGCACCTCCGGGTCCAGCGCCCAATGCTCGTTGAACTGGGACGGAAACTCGACAAAGTCGCGCGCCACCGCCGTGCCGGACAGAGTGGGATATTGCTGGTCGGCGAACAGGCCGTGCAGCGCATGGCCGAATTCGTGGAACATGGTGTTGACGTCTTCATAGCTCAGCAGCGCGGGCTGGCCGGGCGCGGGCTTGGCGATATTGGCCACATTGAAGACCACGGGCCGGTTACCCAGAAGATGCGACTGTTCCACCAGATTGCTCATCCAGGCGCCGCCCGCTTTGTTGTCGCGCTTGAAATAATCGAAGTAGATCAACCCCAGCGGCTTGCCGTCGGCATCGATGACATCGAACACCAGCACGTCCGGCTCCCACACCGGGATGTCCTTGCGCTCCTTGAAGGTGAGGCCATAGAGCCGGTTGGCGGCATAGAAGACGCCATCCTTCAGAACCGTGCCCAGTTCGAAATAGGGCTTGATCTGGTCTTCATCCAGATCGTAGCGCGCCTTGCGGATCTGTTGGGCATAATGATCCCAGTCCCAGGGCTTCAGTTGGAACTTGCCACCGGATTGGTCGATCACCTTTTGCACATCGGCGGCTTCGCGTTTTTCCTCGGCCGCCGTGGCGGGCACCAGGCGGGTCAGGAATTTCTCCACCGCCTCCGGGGTCTCGGCCATCTGGTCGTACAGCTTGTAGGCGGCATAGCTGGAATAACCCAGCAGCTTGGCCTTCTGCGCCCGAAGCTGGGCCATCTCCGCGATGGTGGCGCGGGTGTCATTGGCATCGCCCTTCTCCGTCGCGGTCCAGCGCTGGCTGAAAAGCCTTTCGCGGACGGCGCGATCGCTCAGCGACAGCAAAGCCGGCTGTTGGGTGGTGTTCTGCAGCGGCAGCACCCATTTGCCGGCAAGCTTGCGGTTTTTGGCATCGTTCGCGGCGGCGGCGATATCCGCGGCGCTGAGGCCATCCAGCTGTTTCACGTCATCCACCACCAGCGCGCCGGCCTTGGTCGCGGCCAGAAGCTGGTGCTCGAACTTGGTCGAAAGCGCGGCTTCGCGGGTGTTGATGGCGCGCAGCTTGGCCTTGTCCGCATCGGACAGCTGCGCCCCCGAATGAATGAACTCCTGATACGCGACTTTGACCAGCTGCAGCGCCTCGCCGCTCAGCTTGAGCTTGTCCCGCTGGTCGTAAACCGCCTTCACGCGCGCGAACAATTTCGGGTCCATATAGATGGCGTCGTGATGGGCGGCCAGAAGCGGCGTCTCCTTCGCCTCGATCTTCTGCAGCACCTCATTGGTGTTGGCCTGGGTGAGATGGAAGAACACGTCCGACACCCGGCTGAGCATCTGGCCGCTGCGTTCCATCGCCACGATGGTGTTGTCGAAGCTGGGCGCCGCGGGATCGGCGGCAATCGCGGCCATTTCGGCGCGCTGGCGCTTCATGCCTTCTTTCAGCGCGGGCTCGAAATCGCTGTCCTTGATCTTGGCGAAGTCCGGCGCATGGAAGGGAAGCGGACTGGGCTCCTTGAAAATATCGCCGGGCGCCGCCAATGCCCCGCCGGCCGGCAGGGCCATGCCGAAAGCCAGGAACATGATCGAAGCCGAAAGCCGCATCGACAACTCCTCCGCGAAAAAGGAGGCGAGCCTCGCCTCCGGGCGGGCGCAATTCAAGGCATGACATCGCTGCAACGCACCGAAAATAACTTCGTCTTTAAGTCTTTAAACGGTACAATCGCGCCATGGCGCACGATCATGCCCACGACCCGCACAATCACGGCATCTGGACGCACGGCCACGTCTTTCTGGGACACAGCCATGACCGGGCGGAATCGCGCGCCAAGCTGGCGGCCCTGGTTACCGCGATTTTCATGGTGGTGGAGATCGTCACCGGCTTCATCTACCACTCGATGGCGCTGCTGGCCGACGGCGTGCATATGGCCACGCATGTGGGGGCGCTGGGCCTGGCGGCCGGCGCCTATTGGCTGGCGCGCCGCCATGCCGACAACAGCCGCTTCAGTTTCGGATCGGGCAAGTTCGGCGATCTCGCCGCCTTTTCCAGCGCCATTGTCCTTGGCATCACCGGCATCGCCGTTGCCGTCGAATCCGTCACCCGGCTGATCCATCCCGCCGACGTCGCCTATGGCGATGCGCTTCTGATCGCGGTGATCGGGCTTTGCGTCAATCTGGTCAGCGCCTTCATCCTCAAAGACGCGCATCAGCATGATCATGCTCAGGGGCACGCCCACGATCACTCCCATGGGCATGCGCACAGCCATGGCGCCCATGCCAATCATGGCGACAACAATATGCGCGCCGCCTATCTGCATGTGCTGGCCGATGCGGCAACCAGCGTGCTCGCCATCGTGGCGCTGGCCGCGGGCTATTATTTCGGCATGGGGTACCTCGATCCCCTGGCGGCGCTGGTGGGCGCCGTGGTGATCGGGTCCTGGGCCTATGGCCTGATCAAAGACAGCGCCATGGTGCTGCTCGACGCCGACGCCGATCCCAAATTGTCGGGCGCGATCAAATCCACCATCGAACAGGATCTGGGGGCCCGGGTCGCCGACCTGCATCTGTGGCGGCTGGGGCCCGGCCATCGCGGCCTGATCGTGTCGCTGGTCTCGCCCGATCCCACCACGGCGGAACAGATCAAGGCGTCGTTGCGCAAGCATTATCCCGACCTCAGCCATGTGACGGTCGAAGTCGCGGTCTGCGCCGATTGCGTCTAGCTTTTGTTAGCGAGAGATAGCGAGCTTACAAAAGCTGACGCCTCTTCGAGCGCGTAGCGCGAGGGAGGCACCTGAATTTGCCCTAACGCTTGAAACAAAAAAGCCGCCCCTCTAGAAGCGCAGCCAGGAAAAGTGGCTTCCGGTTTTCCGTCCGGCTGCGCGACAAAAAAAAGCCGCCCCGCCAGGGGCGGAGCGGCTTTTTTAAATTCTCTTCCGAACCCGGCCTTACGCCTTGGGCTTGCTCTGGGGGATCAGCCCTTCGCGCTGGGCGCGCTTGCGCTGCAGCTTGCGATAGCGGCGGACCGCTTCGGCCCGCTCGCGGGCGCGCTTTTCGGACGGCTTCTCATACGCCCCGCGCAGCTTCATCTCCCGGAAAATGCCTTCGCGCTGCATCTTCTTCTTCAGCGCCTTGAGGGCCTGGTCGATATTGTTGTCGCGGACGATGATCTGCAAAGCCTAAGCTCCGATTTGGAAGGCGCGGTTGATATCAGAAGGCTTTTGCCCTGTCCACCCGCGCCGGTTAACACTTTTGAGGCTTTGACCGGCCCCCGCGCGGACCCCATATTTCGGGGCATGATCCTCAAAATCGCCCGCATGGGCCATCCGGTCCTTTCCCAGATCGCCGCCCCGGTTCCCAATCCCCGGGCCCCGGAAATCCAACGCCTGATCAATGACATGGTGGAAACCATGAGCGACGCCAACGGGGCCGGGCTGGCGGCCCCCCAGGTGCATGTTCCCCTCCGGCTGGTGGTGTTCCAGGCCCCGGGCGAGCGGGCCGACCCCGGCCTCACGGAAGAGGAACGGTTCGACCACACCGCGCCCCTCACCGTCCTGATCAATCCCGAGATCACCGTCCTGGACGAAAAGACCGAAGGCGGCTGGGAAGGCTGCCTGTCGGTTCCCGGCCTGCGCGGCTGGGTCGAGCGTCCGGCCCATATCCGCTACCGGGGGCTCGGGGCGGACGGCCAGCCGATCGAGCGGATCGCGCGTGGCTTTCACGCCCGTGTCGTGCAGCATGAGGTAGATCATCTGGACGGCCGGCTTTATCCCGGCCGGATGGCGGATCTGTCCAAGCTGATCTTCGAATCGGAAATCCGCCATTTCGCACCGGCAGGATGACATGGCCAGGATGACATGACCGAAAAACCCGCAAGCCCCAGAAAGAAGAAAGCCGCCCCCAAGCCGGAGGCAGGCGAACAAGCCGATGCGGCGCTGAAAAGGGCCGTGCTGAAGGAAGCCTTGAAGGATGCCGCCTTCGACGGTTTCACCGACAGCATGCTGGCCAAGGCGGCAAAGAAGGCCGGCGCCGGCAAGGACGCGCTCGCCCGCCTGTTCCCCGAAGGCGTGCCGTCGCTGATCGAATATTTTTCCGCCTCGGTGGATGAAGCGATGGAGGAAAAACTGGGGGCGCTGGACCTTACCAAGCGCAAGATCCGCGAGCGCATCAAGCTGGCGGTCCTGACCCGCCTGGCGCTGCTCGCACCCAACAAGGAAGCGGCCCGGCGCGCGGCGGCGATGATGACCCTGCCCATGCATGCCGGGCGCGCCAGCAAGATGATGTACCGCACGGTGGATGCGATGTGGCGCGCGGCCGGCGACACCTCCACCGATTTCAATTTCTACACCAAGCGCGGCATTCTGGCCGGGGTCTATGGCTCGACCCTGGTCCGCTGGTTCAACGACACCGGCGAAGACGAAAGCGCCACCGAAGCCTTCCTCGACGCCCGCATCGAAAATGTGATGCAGTTCGAAAAATTCAAAGCCAAGGCAAAGGAAGCCTTCTCACATTTCCCCGCCTTCGCTTCCTGGGCGAAACCGAAAGCCTGATTGTCATCCCCGGCGAGGCGCGACCAGCGCCGAGGGAAGGGGATCCAGGTTTTGCCACACGCGCCGGTTTCGATACCTGGCTTCCCTTCCCCTCGCTTCGCTCGGCCGGGAATGACAAATAACTAGAGCAGTTCCGCTATTTGCACCGCGTTCAACGCCGCGCCTTTGAGTAGCTGATCCGCTGCCACGAACATGGAGATCGCTTTGCCGCTGCGGTCGGACAGGTCGCGGCGGATGCGCCCCGCCAGCACATCGCCCTGGCCCGACGCATCTTTTGGCATGGGGAAATAATTGTTCGCCCAATCGTCCACCAGCTTCACGCCCGGCGCCTTGGCCAGAAGTTCGCGCACCTCTTCGGGGCTGATGGGGCGCTCGCATTCGAAGGTGATCGAAACCGAATGAGCGCGCAGCACCGGCACCCGGATGCAGGTGGCATTGATCGCCATATCCTCGTCCTCGAAAATCTTCTTGGACTCCCGGATCACCTTGGTCTCTTCGTCGTTATAGCCGGTCGCCATATCGATGGCGGTGTTGTGGCTGAAGAGATTGAAGGCGTAAGGATACTTCACCACCTTGGGCTGATATTCGCGGCCATCCAGATAGGCGCGGGAGGATTCTTCCAGTTCTTCCATCAACGCCGCGCCGCCGCCCGACGCTGCCTGATAGGTGGAGACGATCAGCCGCTTGATGCGATTGACTTGATGGATGGGCCAGAGCGGCACCAGGGTGGTGATCGCCGAGCAATTGGGATTGGCGATGATGCCCTTGTGGTCTTGAATGCGGCGGGCGTTGATTTCCGGCACCACCAGCGGAATCGCCGGATCGGCGCGGAAGGCCGAGCTATTGTCCACCACCACCGCGCCCGCCTTCACCGCGATGGGTGCATATTGCTTGGAGATGCCGCTGCCCGCGGAAAAAAGCGCGATGTCGACGCCGTCAAAGGATTTGTCGGTCAATTCCTCGACCATGAGATCCTTGCCCCGGAAGGGATAGGCCTTTCCCGCCGAGCGCGCCGAGGCCAGCAGCTTCAACCCCTTGATGTCGATCCCCCGGCTTTCGATGCAGCCGATGAATTCCCGGCCTACCGCGCCCGTTGCTCCAACAATCGCTACAGTTTTATTTTTCATAGTCCGTTTCCCTTTTTTATTTGATTGCGGCGCTCACTCACATTGCCGCCGCAGAATCTCGTCAACGATTGGTCTTGGTTCGCTCGCCGCCGCGGGGCGCGCCGGTGGCGCCCACAATCGCAACAACTTTGTTCTTCACGGTTTTCGGTCCTCTTTCCAAAATTCGGGCAATAAAAAAGCCCCGTCCGGTTTGGAGCGGGGCTTGGCTGTTTCGCTTTCGTTTGAATTCAATCGCGCGCGATCCGCCCAGCCCCGTCAGGCTTGGTCGTCTTCGTCTTGGTCGTGGTGGTGCGCGTCGTCATGGGCCGGGAACCTATGGGGCAGGTTCTATTTCGTCAACGGCTTGAGCTGCGTCATGTGGCCCATTTTTCGGCCCAGCCGGGCCTCCCGCTTGCCGTAGAGGTGAAGGGCGCCCGCCCGGGCCAGGCTTTCCCAGGCATGGGCTTCCGCGCCGATGATGTTTTCCATCACCGCGTCGGCATGGCGGGTGGGATCGCCCAGGGGCCAGCCCGCCACGGCCCGGATATGCTGCTCGAACTGGGAACAGGCGCAGGCCTCGATGGTCCAGTGGCCGCTGTTATGCACCCGGGGCGCGATCTCATTGACGGTGAGCGCGCCATCCCTGCCCACGAACAGCTCGACCGCCAGCACGCCCACATAGTCCAGCGCATCGGCAATGGTTTTGGCCATCGCCTTGGCCTCTTCGCCCTGCGCCTTGCTCAGCCGCCCCGGCACGATGGAGCGGCGCAGGATATGGTTCTCGTGAATATTTTCCGGCGGATCATAGGCCGCGAAGCTGCCATCGGCGCCCCGCGCCGCCACCACCGAGGCTTCGAAGGCGAAATCGACAAAGCCTTCCAGAATGGACGGCTGGGACTTGAAGCGCCCGAACGCCGCTTCCGTCTCGTCTGCGCTTGTGACTTTGGCCTGGCCCTTGCCGTCATAGCCCAGGCGGCGGGTCTTCAGGATCGCGAGCCCGCCGATCGCGGCGAAAGCCGCTTTGGCATCCTCCGCCGACGACACATCCGCGAAAGGCGCCGTCTTCAAGCCCAGCCCGCGCACGAAATTCTTTTCGCTGAAGCGGTCCTGGGTGATTTCCAGCGCCCGCTGGCCCGGCCGCACCGGTTTCAGGCTGGCCAGATGGGCGATGGCGTCGGAAGGCAGGTTTTCGAATTCGAAGGTGATCGCGTCACAGATCTCGGCAAAGCCGGTCAGCAAATTGCGGTCGTCATAGGGGGCGGCGATCTGCAGCGGCGTCACCTGGAAAGCGGGCGCATGCAGCTCGTCATTATAGATCGCCGCTTTCAGGCCCAGCCGTGCGGCCGCCATCGCCAGCATGCGGCCCAGCTGGCCGCCGCCGATGATGCCGATGACGCCGCCGGGCGGCACGGGCTTGTCCAGCGTTTTCACGTCGCTCATTTCGGGGACTTGCCCACGGACCGGGTCTGCTTCGCGCGCCAGGCTTTGAGCCGGGCATCGAGCTTGGCATCGTTCAACGCCAGAATGGCGGCGGCGTGAAGCGCCGCGTTCTTGGCACCGGCTTCGCCGATCGCGAACGTGGCCACCGGCACGCCGCCCGGCATCTGGGCAATCGACAGAAGCGAATCCAGCCCCTTCAAGGCCCGGCTTTCCACCGGCACGCCCAGGACCGGCAAGGTGGTCATGCTGGCCACCATGCCGGGCAGATGCGCCGCCCCGCCTGCCCCGGCAATGATCGCCTTGAGACCCCGCGTCCCGGCGCTTTTGGCATAATCGGCCATGCGGTCGGGGGTGCGGTGGGCCGAGACGATGCGCGTCTCATAACCGACACCCAAAGTGTCCAGCGTATCCGCCGCCGCCTTGAGGGTGGGCCAGTCGGACTGGCTGCCCATGATGATACCGATACTGGGACGGGGAGGCATACTTCGAATCGCTCTAAGTGGGCCGGTTCAGGAAGCGGCGCAGTATAGGGGGCAAAAGCCCCAAGGAAAGAGGCCACATTTAAACTTCATTTACCAATGGGCTACACTCATGCTCGCATGCTTTAAGCACCGGCTGCGAAGTGGGGGCCGCCCGTCATGAAGATCGATCGTCCGGCCGCCGCCAGGCCTGCCCGGTCCGCCACGGCGGCGTATGGCCGCCGCGCCGAGGATGCGCCATCGCCGGATGGCGCGGGCGGGGCGCTGCCGGTGGCCAGCGTGCTGGGCATTTCCGAAGCCGAATTCACGCCCCGGGTGCGCGACGCCATCATGGGACTGATGAACGAAGTGGACAATCTGCGCCGCGAATTGGCCCAGACCCGCGCCCGCCTGGACGAAGCGGAAAAGACCGCCGACCAGGATCACATGCTGCCACTGCTCAACCGGCGCGCTTTCGTGCGCGAGCTGACGCGCTATATCGCCTTCGCGGACCGCTACAACACGCCCGCCTCGCTGATCTATTTCGACCTCAACAATCTGAAGCTCACCAACGATACCTTCGGCCATGCCGCGGGCGATGCGGTGCTGATGCGCTTCTCCAAGGTGCTGCTGGCCCATGTGCGGGAAAGCGATTGCGTGGGACGGCTGGGCGGCGACGAATTCGCCATTCTTCTGTCGCACGCCACCCATGCCCATGCCTTGAAGAAGGCCGACACCTTGGCCGATGCGGTCCAGGCCGCGCCCGCCGAATGGAACGGCCAATCCATTCCCGTCAGCTTCGCCTATGGCGCCTTCGAACTGAAAGCCGGCGACAATGCCGATGCGGCCATCGCGCGCGCCGACGAGGCGATGTACGCGCAAAAACGGGCGAGCAAAGCAGAATAAGGCGCGGTTCTTTTGACCGATGGCGGCGTCGCGCGTGCTCACGTGCTATCGCACGCTCCGCGCGACGCTCCTGGCCATCGGCCAAAATCCCTCGCGCCAGCTGTTGCCAAATAAAAAAGGCGCGCCTTTCGACGCGCCTTTTCCAAATCGAAATTAAATGAATTTAGCTCATCGCCTTCTGCAGGTTCGAATCGACCTTGTCGAGGAACCCTTCGGTCGTGAGCCACTTCTGGTCGGGACCGACGAGAAGCGCCAAATCCTTGGTCATGTCGCCGGCTTCGACGGTATCGACGCAGACTTTTTCCAAAGTCGCGGCGAATTTGGCCAGCTTGGCATTGTCGTCCAGCTTGGCGCGATGGGCGAGGCCACGGGTCCAGGCGAAGATCGACGCGATGGAATTGGTCGAAGTGGACTTGCCCTTCTGATGCTCGCGGTAATGGCGCGTCACCGTGCCATGCGCGGCTTCGGCTTCCACGGTCTTGCCGTCGGGCGTCATCAGCACCGAGGTCATCAGGCCCAGCGAGCCGAAGCCCTGCGCCACCGTGTCGGACTGCACGTCGCCGTCGTAATTCTTGCACGCCCAGACATAGCCGCCGCTCCACTTCAGCGCCGAGGCCACCATGTCGTCGATCAGGCGGTGTTCGTAGGTGATGCCCGCTTCCTTGAACTTGGCGGCGAATTCCTTGTCGAACACTTCCTGGAACAGGTCCTTGAAGCGGCCGTCATAGGCCTTGAGGATGGTGTTCTTGGTCGACAGATAGACCGGATATTTGCGGTTGAGCCCGTAATTCATCGAGGCGCGGGCGAAGTCGCGGATGCTGTCGTCCAAATTGTACATCGCCATGGCGACGCCCGAGCCCGGCGCCTTGAACACTTCATGCTCGATCACCTTGCCGTCCTCGCCCACGAATTTGATGGTGAGCGTGCCCTTGCCGGGGAAGCGGAAATCGGTGGCGCGATACTGGTCGCCGAAAGCGTGGCGGCCGATCACGATGGGCTGGGTCCAGCCCGGCACCAGGCGCGGCACATTCTTGCAGATGATGGGCTCGCGGAAGATCACGCCGCCCAGAATGTTGCGGATGGTGCCGTTGGGCGACTTCCACATCTTCTTGAGCTTGAACTCCTCCACCCGCGCTTCGTCCGGGGTGATGGTGGCGCACTTCACGCCCACGCCGTATTTCTTGATCGCCTCGGCGCTATCGACCGTGACCTTGTCGTCGGTGGCGTCGCGGTTCTCGACCGAGAGGTCGTAATAATGCAGGTCCACGTCCAGATAGGGCAGGATCAGCTTCTTCTTGATGAGATCCCAGATGATGCGGGTCATCTCGTCGCCATCGAGCTCGACGACCGGGTTGGCGACCTTGATCTTGTCCATAAATATGGTTCCTCTGAAGGGGCCTCGAAAGATGGGGCGGGAGTGGCTATAGCGGGGCCTCAAATAGCCCGTGGAAACCGACCCGTCAAAGGCGCAGATGACCGCCCCCGCCGTGATCCTCAGCCGCCCCCAGATGGGCGAAAATATCGGCTCCGCCGCCCGGGCGATGAAGAATTTCGGGCTGTCGGATCTTCGGCTGATCGCGCCCCAATGCGAATGGCCCAACGACCGCGCCATGATCCTGGCCTCGGGCGCGGGCGACATCATCCAGGCGGCCCGGGTCTATCCCACCGCCGCCGAGGCGATGGCCGACATCCAGATGTTGCTGGCCACCACGGCAAGGGGGCGCGACGTGCTGCGCGAAATCCTCACCCCGGAAGCCGCGGCCCGGCGGCTGCGCGCCGCCACATCCCAGGGGCTCAAGACCGCCATCCTGTTCGGGAGCGAGCGGGCCGGATTGGACAATGACGAGATGTCGCTGGCCGAAGCCGCCATCACCATCCCCACCTCCCAATTCCCCTCGCTCAATCTGGGCCAGGCGGTGCTGCTTCTGGGCTATGAATGGCTGCAATCCGCCGACGCCACGCCCCCTTCCCGCACCCGCAAGACCCAGGCCCTGCCCTCGTCCCGCGCCGACCTGATCGGGCTGTTCGAGCATCTGGAGCGCGAATTGGACGCAGCCCAGTTCTTCTTCCCGCCCGAGAAGAAAGAGGCGATGGTGCGCAATGTCCGGGCCATGATCCTGCGCTCGCATCTCAGCGACCAGGAAACCCGCACCATTCGCGGCATGATCGTGGCGCTGACGAAGAACAAATATCGGGGCAAGCCCCGCTGATGGGAAACAGGTGAGCGCAGTCCTTTATATCGGCGTATTGGTGGTGGTGCTGGCGGCGATCGCCTTCGCCGTCATGCCGCTGTTGCGCGCCAAGACCATAAAAGGTCGAAGTGTTTTGGCGGCCGCGCTGGCGCTGTTCCTGCTCGGGATCGGCGGCGGTACTTATTGGATGCTGGGCCAACCTTATCTGGCCTGGCGCTCGGCCCAGGGCACCGACACCCGCGACGTCAACGGCCTGATCGCGCTTCTGATCAAGCGCGTCCGCGCGGCGCCGGACGATCTGCAGGCCTGGGTTTATCTGGGCCGCGGTTACATGGGCGTGGGCGATGCGGGCGACGCCGCCAAGGCCTATGGCCGCGCCGTCACCCTGGCCAACAGGAGCGGCCATCCCGATGCCGGGCTGGACACGCTCTATGGCGAAGCGCTGGTGGCCCAGGCCAATGGCGAAGTGGGCGCGGAAGCCGAAGCCGCCTTTCGCGCGGCGCTGAAGCTGGACCCCAAGGAACAGGTCGCCCGCTATTTCATCGCCCAGGCGCAGGCCGCGCGGGGCGACAAGCAAGGCGCGCTGGCGATCCTGAATGAATTGCTGGCGGAGACGCCGGACAAATCCCCGTTGCACCAGACATTGGTCGACCGCATCGCGCTGTTGACCGCGCAAGGCGGTGGCGGCGCGCCCGATCCCAAGGCGATGGTGGCGGGCCTGGCGGCGCGCCTCAAAGACAATCCCGACGATGCCGCCGGATGGCAGCGGCTGATCCGCGCCTATAGCGTGTTGGGCCAACGCGCGGAGGCGCAGGATGCGCTGGCCACCGCGCGCAAGACCTTCGCGGGCAAGACCGACGTGCTGGCGCAACTTGATGCGCAGGCGAAGGAATTGAAACTGAACTAGGGTCGAGACCTTGACGCACCAACCTGCCATCACCGGGCACGTCTTTATCGCCGCCAGCCTTGATGGCTATATCGCCCGCACTGATGGCGATATCGAATGGCTCATCCCCTATTCCGAAATGGGGGAGGATCACGGCTATCGCGCCTTCTCAGATTCCATCGACGGCATTGTTATGGGGCGCGGCAGCTTCGAGAAAGCGCTGACGTTCAGCACATGGTTCTATGACAGGCCCGTCATCGTCATGAGCCGTTCCTTGAAGGATATTCCGGGCCCGCTTGCTTCCAAGGTCACCATCGCCTCCCAGTCTCCGGAAGCGGTCATGCAGGATTTGGCGGCGCAAGGCATGCGCCGGGTCTATGTCGATGGCGGGAAAATCATCCAATCCTTCCTGCGAGCGAGATTGATTGCTGACATGATCGTGACACATGTTCCCGTGCTGCTGGGAAGCGGCATCCCGCTTTTCGGCGAACAGGAAGCGGATATCGCTTTACGCCATGTCGGCACCACCTCATTCCCGTCGGGCCTGGTGCAATCGAAATATGAGATAGCGAACTAGAATTCGAACCCCGGGTCAGACCCGCTCGGGCACAGCACCCAGATCGACGATCATCGCTTCGATCGCTTTGGCCGCCGCTTCGACCGCCTCGCCGTCACGCGACCGTGCCACCAGCTGCGCGCCGAAGCGTCCATCGCGATACCAGGGATAAGATCCGATCGCGGTCTGCGGATAAGCCTTCTGAATATCCGCCAATCCTTCGGCGATGGCGCCTTCCGGCAAATCCGCCGACACGGTGATGGACTTCACGGTTTCGCCGCGCGGCAGGCGGGTGACGACCTCTTCCATCATCGCCCGCATCACCATCGGCACGCCCGCCATCACGAAAACGTTGCCGACCTGGAATCCCGGCGCCACCGAGGCGCTGTTCTTGATCAAGGTGCCGCCATGGGGAATGCGGGCCATGCGCTTGCGTGCCTCATTGAACTGGCCTTTTTCGTAGCGCGCTTCCAGCGCCGCATAGGCTTCCGGGTGATAGCCGATGCCCACGCCGAACGCCTTGGCCACCGCATCGGCGGTGATGTCGTCATGGGTGGGGCCGATGCCGCCGGTGGTGAAAACAAAATCATACCGCGCTCTCAAGGCGTTCAAGGCCGCCACGATCTCATCTTCATCGTCCCCCACCACCCGCACTTCCTTCAGGTCGATCCCCAGGCTGGTAAGCTGGCGGGCGACGTAATTGCTGTTGGTGTCCTGGGTGCGGCCCGACAGGATTTCATCGCCGATCACCAGCATGGCCGCGGTCGAAATAGTCATGAAACTTTTTCCTGGCAGGTTTGGCCCTAGAAAAACCCCAGCTTTTGCTTATATTCAAGCCCGATGACCCTTATTCCCGACGCCGACACATTCGAAGCCGCCCGCAAGGCCCATTTCGCCGTGACCCTGCACAATCCGGCGGATTTCGAGGGTATGCGCCGGGCCGGCCGCCTGGCCGCCGAAGTGCTGGACCTGCTGGTTCCCCTGGTGAAGCCGGGCGTCACCACCGCGGCGCTGGACAAGGTCGCGTATGATTATGTGGTTTCCCATGGCGCCATTCCGGCCTGCCTGGGCTATCGCGGCTACCGCCACACCGTCTGCACCTCGATCAATCACGTGGTCTGCCACGGCATTCCCAACGACAAGCCGCTGCGCGATGGCGACGTCGTGAATATTGACGTCACCGTCATCCTTGATGGCTGGCATGGCGACACCAGCCGGATGTATCCGGTGGGCGATGTGAAACTGAAGCCGATGCGGCTGATCGACATCACCTATGAGGCGATGATGCGGGGCATCGCGGCGGTGAAGCCGGGCGCCACCACCGGCGATATCGGCCATGCCATTCAAAGCTATGCCGAAGGCCAGGAACGCTGCGCCGTGGTGCGCGATTTCTGCGGCCATGGCCTGGGACGCATTTTCCATGCCCTGCCCAACATCGTGCATTACGGCAAGCCGGGACATGGCATGGCGCTGAAGCCCGGCATGTTCTTCACCATCGAGCCGATGATCAATCTGGGCAATTACGGCGTCAAAGTTCTCAGCGATGGCTGGACCGCGGTGACGCGCGACCGTTCGCTGTCGGCGCAGTTCGAACATGCGGTGGGGGTGACGGAGAATGGGGTCGAAATCTTCACTCTCTCGCCCAAAGGCCTCGACAAACCTCCCTATAACGTCTGAATTCTGTCTTGATGGGCGCGGTTCCTTTGCTCGCTGGCGTTGTCGCGCGTGCTCACGGGCTATACGCCCGCTCCGCGCGACGCTCCTAGCCATCGAGCAAAGTCCCTCGCGCCGCACTTGTTGCGGAACGCGAAAGTGACAGAGCCGAAAGATCCCAATGCCGGTCATCGCGAGCGTTTGCGCGACCGCTTCGCCAAGGGCGGTGCGGCCGCCATGCCCGACTACGAATTGTTGGAGCTCACCCTCTTCTCCGCCTTGCCGCGCAAGGACACCAAGCCCTTGGCCAAGACCCTGCTGACGCGGTTCGGCAGCTTCGCCGAAGTGATCGCGGCACCGCGCGCGCGACTGCTGGAAATTCCCGGCGTGGGCGAGGCGGTGGTGAATCAATTGAAGATCGTCGAAGCCGCCGCCGCCCGCCTGGCCCAGACCCGCGTGATCGGCCGGCCGGCCTTGTCGTCCTGGACGGCGCTCTTGGATTACTGCATGGCGGCGATGGCCCGCGCTCCGGCGGAGGAATTCCGCGTCCTGTTCCTGGACCGCAAGAATGTCTTGATCGCCGACGAGGTTCAGGCGCGCGGCACGGTGGATCACACACCGGTCTATCCCCGCGAGATCGTCAAGCGAGCCCTGGAACATGGCGCCTCGGCGATCATCCTGGTCCACAATCATCCCAGCGGCGATCCCACGCCGTCCAAGGCCGACATCGCGATGACACGGGAAGTCGCGGCTGCGGCCAAGGCGCTGGGCATTGCCATCCACGATCATCTGGTGATCGGCCGGAGCGGCCATGCCAGCTTCAAGAGCCTGGGCCTGCTCTAGAAAAATCAGGCCGGCTTTTTCACGAACAACCGGCGCACGGCATGGCCTTTCCACATCCAAAGGCCGGACAGGAGCATCGCCGGGAGAAAAATGAACCGGATGGGGAAGGCATAATCCGGGATGACTTCGAACGGGCTGTAGATATAGCCGATGATCGGTATCGCCAGGAACAGATGGATGGTCCGGAAGATCGAACGCTTGGCGGTCTCTTTCACGGAATCCTCCCCGGCGGATTATGTCTTGACCTTGGACGCATTCGCCGTCGCAGCGGCGCGGATCAGCGCCTTGAACGCTTTCTCGTCGATCTTCTCGCCTTGGCGGACATCGATGGCGCGCCGCGTGCTGCCTTCCAGGCTGGAATTGAAAAGCCCGGACGGATCTTTCAGCGCTGCGCCCTTGAGGAACGTCAGCTTCACCACGGCCTTGTAAGTCTCTCCGGTGCAGATGATGCCGTTATGCGACCACACCGGAACGCCGCGCCATTTCCATTCCTCGACCACTTCGGGAACGGCTTCCTTGATCAGGGCGCGAAGCCGGGCCAGCATCTCGCCCCGCCAGTCGCCCAGCGATCGAATTCGCGCATCGATCTCGGCGGACGCGGATTTCCCGGCGGCGGGTGCGGCACTTTTCTTTTTCGCGGGCGCGGCTTTCTTCTTCGCGATCATGCCTGTTTCTCCACAAGCTGGCTCAGCCGATCCAGGAAGTTGTTCCAGCCGATCCTGGCGCCGCCATAGGCCTGCGCCATGCCCGGTTTGAAGCCGGTCTGTTCCAGCTTCAGATGCGTGCCGGTGCGGGTGGGCGACAGGGTGAAGGTCACCACGCTGTCCAGCCCCATGGCGACCCAGCTGTAGGACAGCATGCGGTTCTCTTCCACCGTCAGCACCTGGCAATCGACGCTGCCCCAATCGGCGGTGAAGCGGAAGCGATGCCCGGCCGTTGCCGCGAAATCATTCTGCATCAGCCAATCGGCGATCAGATGCGGCTGGGTGAGCGCCCGCCACAATTTCTCGGGCGGGACAGGCAGCTCGCGCTCCACGATCACGCTTTTGGTTTCGCTCATTGGTCCATCCTTTTCAGCAGGTCTTCGAGCTTGTCGAAGCGGTTCTGCCAGAAGCCGGTCATCCGGCTGGTCCAGTCGATCAACGGTGCCAGGGCGCCAAGCTGGGCGCTGTAATGAATCTGGCGGCCGTCCTGCCGGTCGCGCACCAGCCGGGCTTGTTTCAGGATTCCCAGATGCTTCGACACAGCCGGCTGCGAAACCCCGGACCGGGCGGTCAGCGCCCCCACCGTTTGTTCGCCATCGCGGCACAGGCGTTCGAAAATGGCCCGCCTGGTGGGGTCCGCAAGGGTTTTAAAGAGCGTGTCGTGAACGGCCGACATCCGAGATCCATAACTCGATAGCTATGAATTAACGTATAACCAGCGGGATATATGTCGTCAAGCCTCGGCGCGACAATAGAGGGTGGCAAGGCGGTATTGCTTGCGCGGCCCCGTCACCTGCCAGGACACGGTGAAGCGATTTTCGTCCAGAACGCGATACCGCCCGCGATAGTCATCCCCGCCGCAGCGATGCCGGATCTCCGCCGTGCCGGATAGAAGTTCCAGCGGATGAAACGGGCTGCTATCCGCGTGGCGCACCATGCCGCTGGATGGACGATCGATGACCAGATGATAGCGGCGGGTTGCCGGACCCCGATAGGCGCCGAACTTGAGATTGCCCTCCTCGTCATGGACCAGTTCATCACCCGATGGCGTGAAGACCGCCCATCCCGTCAGCCGGCCCAACATCCCGGCCCGCGCATCGCTGATCCGCCGCGCGATGCGCCATCGCCCGGCCAGAATCGTCCGCAAATCCGGGACGGAATAGAACACGCGACGACGCGGCGCCTGTCAGCGCGCGCGCCGCGCGGCGACCATTTTCCACAAGGCGGCAACGATGGCGGCGCCCAGCGCGCTCTTGAGCAACGTCGCGAACAGGAACGGCACGATCCCGAACGCGACCGCCTTGCTCCATCCCAGCAGCATCGCCAGCCAGAACATGCCCGGCACCAGGATCAGCACATGCCCCAGCAGCATCACCGGAACGGTGCGGGAAAAATCGCGACCCCAGCCGTGCTCCGCGGCCCATCCGGCAAAAGCGCCGCTCATCAGAAAACCCAGCAGATAGCCGCCGGTCGGGCCCATCAGATAAGCCGGTCCCGCGGCCGCGCCGGCGAACACCGGCAGGCCCAGGGCACCTTCCGCGAGATAGGCCAGGATGGTCAGCGCCCCCAACCGGCTTCCCAAAGTGATCCCGACCAGCAGCACGGCCATGCTCTGCAGGGTGATAGGAACCGGCCAGAAGGGAACCTGAATTTTCGCCGAAAGCGCAAGCAGAAGACTTGCGCCGATCGCCAGAAGCGCGCGCGAGAGAAACCGCGTTCCCGAAAAAAGAACGCCGGCGGATCGAGAAGAGGCGATGACGGACATGAAGCACCTGTGCGGAGCGGAAGCGAAGGTCCGATACCCCAGCCGCCGCGGCAAGGCAACGCGCGCAACCGATCGCGGCGGCTCAGGACGCCCGCAGCTTCGCCAAAGCGTCGGGAAAGCGCCGCGACAGGGGAACGGATTGCTTTCCCAGTTCCACCGTGTAATCGCCGGATCCTTCCGGCTTCAGGGTGGTCACTTTGCCGGCATTCACCAGCCAGGAGCGGTGCGTGCGCACGAAGCCGCGCGGCGCCAACTCTTCTTCCACGCTGCGCAGCGGCGCGCGCATCAGAAGCCGCCTGCCGTCGCCGAGAATGAACTCCACATAATTCCCGGCCGATGTGACGGCCAGGATCTCTTCCATCTTCACCCGGGTCAGCTTGGCGCCGTCGCGAATATCGAATGTGGTCGGTTCGGACGGCGTGACGTCCGGCCGCCGCAACAGATGGTCGATCAGGGAAAAGAGCCCGATGAAGAGTGCATATCCCAGAACGTCCTTGCGCATCTCGAACTGCAGCCGGGTGGCGAACGGCCCGACCGCGTAATGCGCCCCCGCCATCCGGTAGACCAGGATCCGCAACAGGTCGAAACCGCCCACATGCGCCACGGAGAACGCCAAAGCGGCCGGGGCATGCAGAATCAATTTCCAACGCGGCCGCACCGACGGCGGCGCCCAGCGCCAAGCCATCCAGGGAATCCAAAGGAACGCCAGGAGCGACAGCCAGCTCGAGCCTTCCCAGATCACGGGTTCCACCAGACTGTGACCACTCTCCTCAGCGGAGATCACGTTGATCGTGTTCACGGCGGCCACCAGAATCGCGATGGCGGCAAAGGAGTAGAGAAGCGTCAGCCGCGTGCGCCCGTCCGTCCCGGAAAGCGCGCCGCCCGCCCCAAGCCATTGCCGGATAACCCGTTTCATGGCCGCACCGCCCCATCGCACTTTTTTCGGCGCATCGGATTGGGAAGATGGAGCAAGAAAATCTCGCGATGCCGAGGGACCCGCTCACTATAGGGCGCGCCTCCCGGGCGGGAAAGCAGCCGGGACCGCAGACCATGAAAAGACGACAGCTCCTCAAAGGCTTGGCCGCCACCCTGGCACTTGCCCCGACCCTGCCGGCCTGGGCCACGCCGTTCCGGCGGGTGCGCCCGGGCGACGCCGGATGGCCCACCGCGCAGGATTGGGAACAGCTCAAAATAGCGGTCGGCGGCCATCTCGAGAAACCCGCCGATCTGTTTTCGGCCTGCCGGGCCGGCGGCGACGATTGTGCGGCCGCGACCAAGGAAATCGGCAATCCCTATTTCATCGGCGATCAGGCCGGCGGCACTCAGGTCTCGGGCTGGCTGAATGCGTGGGTACCCCAACCCAGCGCTTATGCCGTGGCGGCCCACAGCGCCGCCGATGTGGTGGCGGCGGTCAATTTCGCCCGCAAGCACAAGCTGCGCCTGGTGGTGAAGGGTGGCGGCCATTCCTATCAGGGCACCTCCAACGCGCCGGATTCTTTGCTGATCTGGACGCGGCCCATGCACGCCGTCACTCTGCACGACGCCTTCGTGCCGCAAGGCAGCGGCGATGCGCCGGTTCCCGCCGTCACCATCGAAGCGGGCGCGATGTGGGTCGATGCCTATGACGCGGTCACCACCAAGGCCCATCGCTATGTCCAGGGTGGCGGCTGCATGACGGTGGGCGTGGCGGGCCTGATCCAGAGCGGCGGGTTCGGCTCCTTCTCCAAACGCTATGGCACGGCGGCCTCCAATCTGCTGCAAGCCGAAGTCGTGACGGCCGATGGCACATTGCGCATCGTCAATGCACATCAGGGCGCCGACCTGTTCTGGGGCCTCAAAGGCGGCGGCGGGGGAAGCCTGGGTGTGGTCACCAAAGTGACGCTGAAGACCCACGACCTGCCGGAGCGGTTCGGATATGTCGGATGCAAGATCACCGCGCGCGCGCCGGAGGATTTCCGCCGGTTGCTGGCACGCTTCGTCGATTTCTATGCCGACAATCTCTTCAACCCGCATTGGGGCGAAGGGATCACCTTCGGCGAGAATATTCTCGACATCTCGATGGTCTCGCAGGGTTTGAGCACGGATGAGGCGCGCGCGGTCTGGAAACCGTTCCTGGATTGGGTCGCGGCAGACGGCGCCTTCTCCGCCACGCCACGCATCAGCACCGACAACGCGTTCAGCTATTGGGACGTCCAGGCGATGCGCCGATCTGGCTCGCATGCCGTGATGTTCGACGACCGTCCCAACGCCGATCCCGCGCATGGCTGGTGGAATGGCGATGAGGAACAGGTGGGGATGTTTCTTTATGGCTATGACTCGCTGTGGCTGCCGAAATCTCTGCTCGAACCCGGCTCCCGCGCCCGGCTCACGGACGCCCTGCTTGCCGCCAGCCGCCGGATGATCATACGCCTGCATTTCAACAAGGGCCTGGCCGGCGGCACGCCGGAGACCATCGCCGCCGCGCGCGACACCGCCACCAATCCCAAAGTGATGGATGCCTTCTGCCTTGCCCTGATCGCCACCGGCGGCGCGCCGCGCTATCCGGGGCTGAAATCGCCGGATGACGGCGCAAAAGCCGCAAGCGACGCGCGGCATGTGGACCAGGCCACCGCGATCTTAAGAGCCATCGCGCCGGATGCGGGTTCCTATGTCTCGGAAAGCAATTTCTTCAACGCCGACTGGAGCCACGAATTCTGGGGCGACCATTATCCGCGCCTCAAGGCCGTCAAAGCCAAATACGACCCCGACGGACTTTTCACCGTCCATCACGGGGTGGGCAGCGAAGCCTGGAGCAATGACGGATTTACGCGGCTTTAGGCCGGTCCGCCGCGCAGTCTGCCCCTTGCTTGGCGCGGGTCCTGGCCTTTGCTAGAAGCCAGCGTCAAGAGAAGGCCATTTTTGATGGCCTACCACTTCGTTACTTGAGGTCACTTTTGTGACCTACCGCTTCGCTACTTGAGGTCCTGCCCATGATCCCCCGCTATGCCCGTGAACAGATGGTGTCCATCTGGTCGCCCGAGACCAAGTTCCGCATCTGGTTCGAGATCGAGGCTTACGCCACCGACGCCCTGGCCGAGCTGGGCGTGGTGCCGAAATCGGCCGCCGCCAAGGTCTGGGAAAAAGGCAGGGACGCGAAATTCGACGTGGCGCGGATCGACGAGATCGAGCGCGAGGTCAAGCATGACGTGATCGCCTTTCTCACCCATTTGTCCGAAATCGTGGGCCCGGAAGCCCGCTTCGTGCATCAGGGCATGACGTCGTCCGATGTGCTGGACACCTGCCTGAATGTGCAGCTGATGCGGGCCGCCGATCTTCTGATCGCCGATGTGGACGCGCTGCTGGCGGCGCTGAAAAAGCGCGCCTTCGAATATAAGATGACGCCCACCATCGGCCGCAGCCATGGCATCCATGCCGAACCCACCACCTTCGGCGTCAAGCTGGCCACCTATTTCGCGGAATTCACACGCGCCCGCGCGCGTTTGGTGACGGCGCGGGCGGAAATCGCCACCTGCGCCATTTCCGGCGCGGTCGGTACCTTCGCCAATATCGACCCGCGCGTGGAAGAGCATGTGGCCCAGAAAATGGGCCTTTCCGTGGAGCCGGTTTCGACCCAGGTGATCCCCCGAGACCGCCATGCCGCCTATTTCGCGGCACTGGGCGTGGTGGCCTCGTCCCTGGAGCGGCTGGCGGTCGAAATCCGCCATCTGCAGCGCACCGAAGTCCTGGAAGCGGAGGAATATTTCTCCCCCGGCCAGAAGGGCTCCAGCGCCATGCCGCACAAGCGCAACCCGGTGCTCACGGAGAATGTCACGGGCCTCGTCCGCATGGTGCGGTCCTATGCCTTCCCGGCCATGGAAAATGTGGCGCTGTGGCACGAGCGGGACATTTCCCACTCCTCGGTCGAGCGCTACATCGGCCCCGACGCCACCATCACGCTCGATTTCGCCCTGGCCCGCATGACCGGAGTGGTGGAGAAGCTGGTGGTCTATCCCGCCCGGATGCAGGAAAATCTCGACCGCACCCACGGCCTGGTCCACAGCCAGCGGGTGATGCTGGCCCTCACCCAGGCGGGGGTTTCCCGCGAGGACAGCTACCGGATGGTGCAGCGCAACGCGATGCGGGCCTGGAACGGGGAAGGCAATCTTCTGGACCTGCTCAAGGCCGATTCCGACGTGGCCAAGGCCCTGCCGGTGCCGCAACTGGAAACGATGTTCGACCTGGGTTACCACCTGAAGCAGGTGGATACGATCTTCAAGCGAGTTTTCGGCAGCTAACCTATTGAAATAGCGGCAATTTACCGCCACCTGTGGACGGGAACCCGCTATGCGGCCCTGCGGCCCCAGGAATCATTGCTCCGCTTCACCCGCGCCCCTAAATTCACAGTCACGCTCGACTGTTAATGGACGGGCGTCCAAGGACATTTCCCATGAAAAGACGGCGCGTCATTTACGAAGGCAAGGCCAAGATCCTTTACGAAGGAACCGAGCCGGGTACGGTCATCCAGTATTTCAAGGACGACACCACCGCCTTCGACGCCCAGAAAAAAGCGGTGATCGAGGGCAAGGGCGTCCTCAACAACCGCATCAGCGAATATCTGATGACCCAGCTGGCGGGCATTGGCGTGCCCACCCATTTCGTGCGCCGCCTGAACATGCGCGAGCAGCTGATCAAGGAAGTCGAGATCATTCCCCTGGAAGTTGTGGTGCGCAATGTCGCCGCCGGTTCCATGTCCAAGCGGCTGGGGATCGAGGAAGGCACGGCCCTGCCCCGTTCCATCATCGAATATTATTACAAGAATGACGGGCTGCATGATCCCTGGGTGAGCGAAGAGCACATCGCCGCCTTCGGCTGGGCCTCGCCGCAGGATCTGGACGACATCGTCAATCTCACCATCCGCATCAACGATTTCCTCTCCGGCCTGTTCCTGGGCGCGGGCATCAAGCTGGTCGATTTCAAGCTGGAATTCGGCCGCCTCTGGGAAAACGATTACATGCGCATCGTCCTGGCCGACGAGATCAGCCCCGACAGCTGCCGCCTCTGGGATCTGCAGACCAACGAGAAGCTGGACAAGGACCGTTTCCGCCGCGATCTGGGCGGCGTGGTCGAAGCTTATAGCGAAGTCGCCAAGCGCCTCGGCATCATGCCGGAATCGGTGCAGGGCGAGAACAAAGGTCCGGTATTGGTCAAATAATTCCACGTCCTCATGCTTCGACAGGCTCGGCATGAGGATACCAACTCTTCCCCTCACCCTGAGCCTGTCGAAGGGTGAGGACACGAAAAGAACCGATGAAAGCCCGAGTTTTTGTGACATTGAAGAATGGCGTGCTGGACCCGCAAGGCAAAGCCATCGGCCATGCCCTGAACGGGCTGGGCTTCGGCTCGGTCGGCGAGGTGCGCCAGGGCAAGGTGATCGATCTGGATCTCAACGAGACCGATGCGACCAAGGCCAAGGCTTCGCTGAAAGACATGTGCGAAAAGCTTCTGGCCAACACCGTGATCGAGAAATACGAAATCGAGATCCGATAGGCGCCCCCATGCTCAGGGCCGCGCGGCTCCTCATCGTTCCTCTCGTCCTGCTTGCCGCCACGGGTCCGTCTTTCGCGCAGATGTCCACCGAACAGCTTCTGGCCCAATCGCCGGAAAAGCTGGCTGCGCTGAAGACCGATCCGCATGTCGCCAAGGCGATGAAGTTCCTGGAAGTGTCGGATTCCCGCGCCGATGTCCTCAAGAAAGCCGACAGCGTGCTGGATATCGTGGTGATGTCCGAGCAGCGCGAACATCCCGGGCAGAATGCCCTGTTCTGGAACGCATTCCGCGACCGGGTGCGGGGCCAGGTCCAGGAAGAGATCAACGAATTCATGCTGCTGTCCGCCCAGCTTTACGCCACCCGCTTCACGGATGCCGAGCTGGATCAGCTGATCAGTTTTTATTCCAGCGGCATCGGCGCCAAATATTTCAAGGAACGCGCCGCCCTGGACCGCCAGGAGATCGACCTGGCGTCGGCCTGGAGCGATCAGGTGGCGCCCAAGGTTCTGGAAAAAGTGCGTGCGAACATGAATGCCGGCAAGGCCCGGCAAAGGTGATGGCCCGATGAAATCCGCCGTGATTGTCTTTCCCGCTTCCAACTGCGACCGCGACGCGGCCACTGCCCTGGAAGAAATGACCGGCCGCAAGACCGAAATGGTCTGGCACCGGGAAAGCACATTGCCGGATGTCGATCTGGTGGTGCTGCCGGGCGGCTTTTCCTATGGCGATTATCTGCGCTGCGGCGCCATGGCCAACCAGTCCGCCGTGATGAAGGCGGTCAAGGCCCATGCCGCCAGGGGCGGCGCGGTCTTGGGCATCTGCAACGGCTTTCAGGTGCTGACGGAATCGGGCCTGTTGCCGGGCGCCTTGATGCGCAATGCGGGCCTCAAATTCGTCTGCAAGCCGGTGACTTTGCGGGTGGAAGAAAGCCAGTCCGCCTTCACCCGCAAATATGAAAAGGGCCAGAGCGTCACCTTCCCCGTCGCGCATGGCGAAGGCAATTACTATGCCGATGACGAGACGTTGAACCGGCTCGAAGGCGAAGGCCGGGTGATGTTCCGCTATCAGGACAATCCCAACGGCTCGGCACGCGACATCGCCGGCATCCTCAACGAAAAACGCAATGTGCTGGGCCTGATGCCCCATCCCGAGCGGGTCGTGGACCCGATCACCGGCGGCACCGACGGCCGCGCCCTGTTCCAGAGTTTGATCGAAGCGCTTTCATGATTAAGAAGTTGGCATGACCAAAATCACCGCCGAACAGATCCGCGAGCATGGCCTCTCGGACGAAGAATATGCCCGCATCAAGACGCTCTTGGGCCGCGACGCCAATCTGGTGGAGCTGGGCGTCTTCAGCGTGATGTGGAGCGAGCATTGCTCGTATAAATCCACCCGCGCCCATCTGAAGACCCTGCCCACCAAGGCGCCCTGGGTGATCCAAGGCCCGGGCGAGAATGCCGGCGTGATCGATATCGGCGACGGCGACGCCTGCATCTTCAAGATGGAATCGCACAATCACCCGTCCTTCATCGAGCCCTATCAAGGCGCGGCGACCGGCGTGGGCGGCATCATGCGCGATGTGTTCACCATGGGCGCGCGCCCCATCGCGATGATGAACGCGCTGCGCTTCGGCGAGCCCGAACATCCCAAGACCCGCCATCTGGTGTCGGGCGTGGTCTCGGGCATCGGCGGTTACGGCAATTGCATGGGCGTGCCCACCGTGGGCGGCGAAGTCAACTTCCATCGCTCCTACAATGGCAACATCCTGGTCAACGCCATGTGCGTGGGCCTGGCCCGCACCGACAAGATTTTCCTCTCCGCCGCCAAGGGCGCGGGCAACCCCGTGGTCTATGTCGGCTCCAAGACCGGCCGCGACGGCATTCACGGCGCCACCATGGCGAGCGCGGAATTCAACGAGGACAGCGAGGAGAAACGCCCCACCGTCCAGGTCGGCGATCCCTTCACCGAAAAGCTCTTGCTGGAAGCCTGCCTGGAACTGATGGCGACCGACGCCATCATCGCCATTCAGGACATGGGCGCGGCCGGCCTCACTTCTTCCTCCGCCGAAATGGCCGACAAGGGCGGCAGCGGCATCGAGCTGGACCTCGACAAGGTACCCCAGCGCGAAGAAAACATGACCGCGTACGAGATGCTGCTGTCGGAAAGCCAGGAGCGCATGCTGGCGGTCTTGAAGCCCGGCCGCGAGGCGGAAGCGGAAAAGATCTTCCGCAAATGGGAACTGGATTTCGCCGTCATCGGCGTCACCACCAATACCAACCGCTTCATCGCCAAACATAAGGGCGAGATCGTCGCCGATATTCCCGTCACCTCGCTGTCCGACGAAGCGCCGGTCTATCAGCGTCCCTTCGTTCAGCGCGCGCCGGCGGCAGGCCAGCCCACCTATGACAAATCCCGTTCGGTGATCGAATCGCTGACCAAGCTGCTCGGCACGCCCGACATGGCCTCGCGCCGCTGGATCTGGGAACAATATGATCACAGCGTGATGAACGACACAGTGGAAGCGCCGGGCGGCGACGCCGCCGTGGTGCGCGTCCATGGCACCAAAAAGGCGCTGGCCATCACCACCGATGTGTCGCCGCGCTATTGCCGCCCCGATCCGTTCGAAGGCGGCAAGCAGGCGGTGGCGGAAGCCTGGCGCAACCTCACCGCGGTGGGCGCGACCCCGCTCGCCGTCACCGACAATCTCAATTACGGCAATCCGCAGAAACCCGAAATCATGTGGGAAATCGTGGCGGGCATTCAGGGCATCGGCGAAGCCTGCCGGGCGCTGGACTTCCCCGTCATCGGCGGCAATTGCTCGCTCTATAACGAAACCAATGGCGAAGGCATCCTGCCCACGCCCGCGATCGGCGGTGTGGGCCTGCTGAAAGACGTCTCGAAATTGGCGCGCGCCGGCTTCCGCCGCGAGAATGACGTGATCATCCTGATCGGCGAAACCAAGGGCCATCTGGGCCAGTCCATCTATCTGCGCGAAATCGAAGGCAAGGAAGAAGGCGGCGCGCCGCCGGTCGACCTGGCCACTGAAAAGAAGCATGGCGATTTCGTGCGCGGTCTGATCGAACGGGGTCGGGTCGATACCGTGCACGATTTGTCCGATGGCGGGCTTCTGGTCGCGGTCGCCGAAATGGCGCTGAAGGGCAATATCGGCGCCAGCATCGGCCAGGCCTCACTGCCCGACGCAATCCCCTTCTTCTTCGGCGAAGATCAGGCGCGCTATCTGATCGCCGCGCCCTTTGCCGAAGCCGAAAAGATCGTGGCCGAAGCCCGCGACGCCTATATTCCGGTGACGGAACTGGGCAAGACCGGCGGCGATGCCGTCATCGTCAACGACAAGGACAAGGTGACCTTGTCGAAACTTCGCGCCGCCCATGAAGGCTGGTTCCCCCGCTTCATGCGCCGCGAAGAAATTCCAGTCACCAATTGAGGACTTTTTTAATGTCCTACCGCTTCGCTACTTGAGGACAAGACGATGGGCATGAAAGCCAGTGAGATCGAAGCCTATATCAGGCACGCGTTTCCGGACGCCGATATCCAGATCAAGGATCTGGCGGGCGACGACAATCACTTCGCCGCCGTGATCGCCTCGTCCGCCTTCAAGGGCAAGACCCGCGTCGCCCAGCACCAGATGGTCTATGCGGCGCTCAAAGGCCATATGGGCGGCACCCTGCATGCGCTGCAATTGCAGACGGCTGCCAAGGACTAGCCACCGTCCCTCACCCTGAGCTCGTCGAAGGGTGAGCTACAATCGCTGCCCTCATGCTTCGACGGGCTCAGCATGAGGATTTCGAACCAAGAGCTAAAACAAATCGCCCCATTCCTTCCTGCGCGCGACACGGAACGCGTCCTTGTCGCGCCGCGCGACAAAAGCGTTGCGCAGGCCTTCCGCCTCGCACAAAGGCAAGGTGACGCCGGGCTTGGATTCGACCGGTGGCTTGATGATCCGCGCCCGGCCCGCACGATCCATGGGCGTCCGCGACACCGCGACATAGGCGTAACGCTCATCCTCGAACGGCACCTTGGCGCCCTTGGCGATCATGTGATCGCGCGAGCGCGACAGCCGCTGGGAGAAATGGCACCAATCGGGTTGTTTTTTGTCGCTCGCCCTTACGCTGCCGCTAAGGGCCTCGCCGACGCTCCCCTGCAATGGACAGGCATGGTCATGCGTGCAGGGCGCCACGACATGCCCGCCCGCCGCGATCAACGCCGCCCGCGCCGCGCGAATGCGGGCGAAACCGGCGGGCGTGCCGGGCTCGACCAGCACCAGCAGCTGCGATGCCGCGTCCCACAATGCGCGGGCGGTATCGGCGGCGGCGGTTTCCGGCAATTCCGCCAGCACGTAAGCCGCCGCCACCAGATCGGCGCGAGGCAGATCCATGCCGAGCCGGCCCGCCATGATCTTTGCGTCCGGCATCAGGCGCGAGGCCAGGTCCCGGAACGCGGCATTGGGCTCGACCATCGCGACCTTGGCCAGCGACGGCCAAGCATCGCGCGCTGCCCAGCTGGCCGTGCCCGGTCCCGCCCCCACATCCAGCAGATCCCTGGGCGAAAAATCCGGTGCCACTTCGGCTATCCGGGAAAAAACCACCGATAGCGCCGCATAGGTCGCGGGCGCCCGCGTCACCAGATACGCCAGCGCGTCGGCCGGGTCCGTAATGCCCGCCGAGGTCCCACCCGCCCGGTAGGAAACGGACATTTTCCCGGCCCGCTGCTCCAGTTCCTTGCGCGAAACCCCTTCCAGCAACAGGGCGATTGCGGCGTCCAGGGCCGGTGTCATGGCGCCGCCTTGACCCTTGAGAGGACGGTGCTTAGATCAGGCCTGCTTTTCAAAGGGTCTGTCCCATGTCCGACGTTCAGGCGCGCATTGCCGAAGATGTGAAAAACAATGATGTCCTGCTCTACATGAAGGGCACGCCGGTGTTTCCGCAATGTGGCTTCTCCTCCATGGCGGTGCAGATTCTTTCTCACCTGGGCGTGAAGTTCAAAGCCGTGGACGTCTTGGCCGATCCGGAGATCCGCCAGGGGATCAAGGATTTCTCCAACTGGCCGACCATTCCCCAGCTTTACGTGAAGGGCGAGTTCGTGGGCGGCGCCGACATCCTGCGCGAGATGTTCGAAGCCCAGGAGCTTGGCCCGTTCCTTAAGGAGCGCGGCGTCGCGCTCGAACCGGCGGCCTGAGGCTCCCTGCCTCATCCTGAGCTTGTCGAAGGATGAGCCGGTGTTCTGCGCCCTCATGCTTCGACAAGCTCAGCATGAGGATTGGCGCATCTATCCCGAGTAGTTCACGGCCCAAAATGCCTCTCCCACACCGACGCGAGAGCCGGGCGCTTGGACACGGTTGCCGCCAGCGCGGTCAGGCGCGGCAGGTTCGTCCGCCGCCAGTCCGCCCCGATGCTCCAGCGCGAGAACATGGCGGCATAGATGTCCAGCAGCGAAAAACCGCCCGCCAGCATGTAAGGCCCCGCCATCACCTGCTCGATCAAAAGCAGGCGCTCGCGCACCCGGCCCCGCGCCGCTTCGCGCAAAGCATCGGCGGCGGCGCCTCGCGGGGCGAACCGCTCCGGATAATCCACGATCTCGACAAAGGGATAGATCTCGCTGGCCATGAAGGCGAGCCAGCGATAGGCGGTGGCGCGCTGCGGTCCCGGCTTGGGCGGCAACAGCCCGCTCTGGGGAAAATGGTCCGCCAATGTCAGCAGGATGGCCAGCGACTCCGTGACGATCTCGCCTTCCGGCAGGCGCAGGGCCGGAATCTTGCCGCTGGGATTGAGGCTGAGGAAATGCGGCGCTTTCTGCTCGCCCCGCTCCAGCGAAATCAGCTCGAATTCATAGGGCGCGCCCACTTCGGACAGCGCCGCTTCGGCGGAAAAAGCGCCCGATCCCAGATCGCCATATAATCGGTAAGCCATATAAAACCCCTGCGTCAGACTTGGCGTATCAAGTCAATCTCGCATTTTCTCCATGGGCGGGCTTGACCCGCCCATCCAGCAACATCGCCATCCTCTGGATGGCCGGCTTAAAGCCGACCATGGTGAGATAAAAGACTTTTTGCCAATTCCAAGATCGTTCTAACCTGGCCGACAAAAAGAAAAAGCCCGCAGGCGATGCCTGCGGGCTTTGTATTTTCGGCAATCCGCGCGGCGGGCGCGTGGAATCCGCATCAACGCGAGTAGAATTCAACGATCAAGTGCGGGTGCATCTGCACGGCATACGGCACGTCGGCCAGCTTGGGCACGCGCAGCAGCTTGGAGGTCATCTTGCCGTGATCGACTTCCACATAATCGGGCGTGTCGCGCTCGGCGCTCTTGGAGGCTTCCAGCACCAGCGCCATTTCCTTGGCCTTGGGCGACAGCTCCAGCACGTCGGTCGCCTTCACCTGATAGGAGGCGATGGTGACGCGGCGGCCGTTGACGCGCACATGGCCATGGCTGACCAGCTGGCGGGCGGCGAAGGGCGTGGGCACGAACTTGGAGCGATAGACGACGGTGTCGAGACGGGTCTCGAGCAGGCCGATCATGTTCTCGCCGGTGTCGCCGGGGCGGCGCGACGCGTCGGTATAGTACTTACGGAATTGCCGCTCGGTGATGTTGCCGTAATAGCCTTTCAGCTTTTGTTTGGCCTGCAGCTGCGTGCCATAGTCGGAAAGCTTCTTGGCGCGGCGCTGGCCGTGCTGGCCCGGACCATAGGAGCGCTTGTTGACCGGGCTCTTCGGGCGGGCCCAGATATTCTCGCCCATGCGGCGGTCGAGTTTGTACTTGGAATTTTGGCGCTTGCTCATCGGTCTCTTTCGTCTTCTTTCGGGCCCAGGGGTCTGGAAAGGCGGCGCACTATAGGCAGCGAAAACCCGAAGTCAAACGACCGCAATTTATGGTTGAGCATGACTTTTCTATATCAATGAAAACAATGACTTATACCATAATCTTCTGCGCTCCGGGCACTGTTACAGTTTCGATTTTTCCGGAGATTGAAGGGGTTAGGGTGCGCGTATAGGGTCCCGTCATGGTCACCGCTGCCCTAGTTGCTTTGCTTATGCTCGGTTTGGGTTACGCCCAAGTCCGGACGCAGCAAAAGCTAAGGAAAGATGTGGCCGCGCTGCCGCCAGACGCTCAATGGCGCATGAGGGTGGTTTTCCCTGCCGTAATGGGCGGTATTCTTGTGCTGGTTTTTATCGCCATTTTTCTATTGAGGCCTCATGCCTAAAGGACCCCAAGGCCAGAAGCGCAACGGCGCCTTTGGGAGAGCGGCGATATCGTGAAGCTAATCGAGGATTGGGAAGCCGGTGCCGCCGTTTCTAGGAGAGCTGCTGAGCAACTACACCGTTTCTGCGTTCGGTTTTCCGCTGCTTTCTGCTTTCGTGGCGTTCCTCTTTATCCGCGATGTTCGGGCAGTAAAACGCGGTGATCCCATAAAGGTTTGGCTTGTTCGAGACCCGATCTATCCAGGCAATCCGCTCTATCGGTACTATCTGATCACCCGATTTGGCCCCTATGCCGCATTCTTCGGGGTCATTCTAATGCTCGTTGGGGTCTTCACTTGGGTTTCCATTTGGCCTCCACACCCCTAAGCCAAGCTGTACCGGCACCTCACTTCGTATGCCATCCCGGATCAGAAAACTGCTTGAGTTGATAGGAGCCAAGACCGGGATTACCGTCCGGCCATGGGCCATCACTTCTCCTTTCTGCACCTGATCGCCTTCGGCGTGTTCCTGGTCCTTGCCTACTGGCTGACCAAGGGCTGGCCGCGCGACGGCGGCGACGGAGGGCGGCCTGCGTGATGGCCGGGAACAGCTGGAGAGCCGGACGCCCATGATCGAGGGGAGCTGTCATTGCGGTGCGGTGCGCTGGACGTTCGATGTGACGCCCGACGCGGCCACCACCTGCAACTGCACCGTCTGCCGCCGCTATGGCGTGCTGTGGGCCTATGACCTGGTCGGCGACCACACCGTGTTTTCCGGCACCACCCGCACCTATGTGCGCACTTCCGACACCCATTACGAGCCCAGCGTGGCGTTTCATTTCTGTCCCGAATGCGGCTGCGTCACCCATTACCGCGCATACAAGGCGGGCCCGAACGGCCACATCCGCACCGCCGTCAACCTTCGCATGGCCGAGCCGGAGACGGTCGCCCATCTGCCCATCCATCATTGGGAAGGCCTGCACAGTTTCACCAGCCTGGGCCAGGACGGGCGCCGCGTCACGGATCTGTGGTTCTGAGGCATGACGGCATCGTCCAACGAATGTGGCGATTGCTTTGCCTGTTGCCGGGCGCCTCCCATCATCCAGCCCGAGCTGCAGAAGAAAGCGGGCGTGCTCTGCCCGCATCACAATGGCGGGCGGCACGGCTGCACCATCTACGAGACCAGGCCCGTCGTCTGCCAAGGCTTTGTCGGACGAGACGCCCAAGACCCTGATCAACCCCTATCTGGAAAAGCAGGCCGCGATGCGCGATGTGGCGGCCCTGACCGCCATGCTGCAGCATATCTATCGCCTGCATCAGGAGCAGAAAAAGCTGATGCGCCGGGCCAGGCAGGGCGGGGCTTGACGGGCCGCGCGCTCAACCCCTACGCAACACACAGCGGTAAAATGGCCCCGTGGCGGAACTGGTAGACGCACCGGACTTAAAATCCGTTGTTCCGAGAGGGACGTGCCGGTTCGAGTCCGGCGGGGGCCACCACTATGATTTCCGACCGACGTCCTATCGGGCCGCTGTCACGGGCGTATGGGTTTTCAGAAAGCTGAGCGCCCGGTTGATCGTCCGGGCCTTGAGCTCTGGCGGTTCTTTCCAGGGATAGACCGTTATCTCGGCATTCGGCGCCAATGACGCAATGTCGACCGACGTTTGATACGGGTGCGCATCGACATCATCGGGCAGGACCAGCATCGGGGTTTGGCAGGCGCGCGCGAAGTCGCGCGAAACGCTGTACACGAAGTCGGGCCGGGCGCGGTAAAGATTGTGCAGATATTTCTCGATGACCTCCATCGAGACGTCGGGCCGCCGCCTGCGAAAATCGGGCGCCCATCCATCCCGGCCGGACTCATACATCACATCGGGCATCTCCGGCCGGTGGCCGACCGGCTGACTGAGCACCGCCGCCACGACGCGGTCGGGAGCACGCTCCATCAGCTTCCATGCGAAGGGGCCGCCGATGCAGTTTCCAAAGAAGGCAAACTGGCGGATGCCGAGATGGTCCATCAGGCCCAATTGATCGTCGGCAAACGCATCCCAGGGATTGTCCGGGGAAACCGGGCCGGTGGATTCGCCCTCATTGGCGTTGCGCTGGTCCATCGTGATGCATCGGAAGTCGTTCCTGAAAGCGTCCATCGCATTGATGACGGCCGTCGGCCAGACCGCCATCCGCGAGTTCAAGCCCCCGCCGGGCAGGCACAGAAGCGGAAAGCCCGAGCCCGTCTCCTGGTAGCGGATGCGAACATTGCCTTTCTCGAAGAACGACGACGCCGCGCCGGTCGCGTTCTGGGCAAAAGCCCGGGGCGCGGCAGCCGCCGCCGTTACAGCGGCACCAATGGCAAGGACATCGCGCCTGATCGGATCCATGGTTGCGGCCTCCCCTTTGTCGGCCGCACCCTAGCAAAGCCGCCACCGGATTGCGGCCCCCGCCGAGACGTTTGATGAAGTTTTTTTATGGATCAGAACGTCTTGCGCAGCTGCAGGAATACCCGCGCTTCGGAGTGATTATGCTCCAGCTGGTAGGAAGCGAGCGGCGAGACATCGCGCGGCCCGGCATAATTGAACTGGGTCAGGTCGTATTGATAAGGCACGATATTCTGCAGCTTGATCTGCAGGTCCAGGTCGGGCCGGGGCTTATAGTCCCAGTCGAGTTCGACATAGAGCGGCCGCAGCTGGAGATAATTTACCTGCGCGATGCGGAAGTTGGGCCGCTTGAACGCGGTCTGCATGGTCAGTTCGATGCTGGAATGCCAGTCGGGAATATCCTGCAGGAAATTGAACACCAGCTTGCGGTCCTGCTGGTTGGAGATCTGGCGGATCTCGCCCGTCACCGGATCGGGCACGGCGGCATCCTTCCAGAGCAAGGACGGCTTGAAGGTACCCCCTTCCCAGCCCAGCCGGTCGAGCGGCATGGACAGTTCGATATTGTAGATATTGTTGACGGCCTTGGGGATGTTGCCCGGCCCGTCCAGCCCGCCGCCGATGGGAATGAAATCGACCAGGTCGGTGATGTTCTCGCGGGTATAGCTCAACACCAGCGCGCCCTTGTCCCAGAAATGATATTCGGCATCGCCTTCGAACTGCCAGCGCTGGTCGGGCTTGATGGCGAGATTGCCCGCGCTGATGCCGTTGGTGGAAAAGCTGCTGGAGGCGATGAAGTTCGCGAAATCGAGCTGGCCCACCACGCGTTCGGCGCGGGCGCGCAGCTGCACATCGGGCAGCGGCTCCCAGCTGAGCAGCACGCGCGGCTTGATGAAGGAAAAATCGCGCGACGGAATGCCCTGGGCCGAGATGGTGGAGAATTCGAACCGCGTTCCGGCTTCCAGCGCCCAGCCGGGCGCGAATTTCCAACTGGCCTGGAGATTCGCCTCGCCGCGTTTCTCATTGACCTTGGGATTGGCCGCCGGCAGGGCGATGGATGCGCCGCTGGAGATGAAGCTGGAATGGCCGTCCAGCGTGTTGTAATCGCCCTCCAGACCGCTTTCGAACGTCAGCGTCTGCGAGGGAATATAGCGCACCGTGCCGCGCAGGATGGATTCGCTGGTGTTGCTGACCGACGTGAAGGTCTGATCGACGCCGCTGGAAATGGCCGCGTTGAAATATTCGTTGCGCTCCAACCGCTGCAGGCCCACCAGGGTCAGCTCCACCGGTCCGAAGGTGCGGTCCCAGTTGGCACCCGCTTCGGCGCTGCGGATCCTGTGGCTGTAGGGAAAGCTGGCAGCGGAGGGCGCGTCATAAAAGACCGAACTGTTGAAGTTGGTCTGTTGCAGGGTGAGATTGGCGGTGAAGGCGCCTTCCAGGACCGGCCGCGACAATGACGCGTTGAGGCCGTAGCCCACCTTCTCGGCGCCCCGGTGATGGGACGCATCGATCACCGTCGGCTGCCCCGGCACCACCAACGTGCGCGTGCCGTTGCCGGCGGAATCGTCATCGATCTCGTTGATGCGCGAAAGTCTGAGGCCATAGCTGTTTTCGCCCGCCTGGCTGTTGAATTCGACGCTGAGGGCAGGCCCCTGATGGCCGTCGCCATAGATCGTATCCGCCAGGGTGGCGATCACTTGGGTTTGATCGGCCCGCTTGAGAATGATGTTGGCGACCACGGTCTGTCCCTGCATGTCGATGCCGGGCGCGCTGCCGCGAATGATTTCGATCCGGTCCACCCGCGAACGGGGAATGCGATCCAGGACCGAACTCAACGTGTCGGTTTTCGAACTGGGACGCACACTATCGATCAGCACATTGCCACTGGACGCGCCGAAGCCGCGCTTGGTTGTGTCGGTGTCGATGAACACAAAGCCGGGCACGCGCGTGATCATGTCGCGCACGGTGTTGAGTTCGATGCCGTCGAAATAGCTGGCCGGATAGACCAGCACTGCGCCCTCATCCGCCGCATGGGCCGACGGATTTCCCAATCCAAACACCAGGACCGTCACCAGCGCTGCCAGCAAGCTTCTGAATATAAACAGCATTTCTGTCCTCCTTGCCGTCTCATCTAATAGCTAGTACAAGGTAGCTTGTGACGCAAGATACCTTGTCTAACCTAAGACCGCAACGAGAATCGAAAAGTTTTTTTGAATTTCGATTTTGAAGAGCGCGTTTTTTGGCAAGCGCGGAATTTCTTCCCCGTGAGACCGGTAAGCAAAAGCTCCGGTGGAGCTTTTGCCGGTCGAACGCCCGCATAGCGGGCAGCTAGGCGAAGCCATTGGCGGGGGAAGATGTCTTCCGAAGGCTTGCCTGAGGAAGACAGATGGGGGCGGTAACTAAAGTACCGCTTCGATGAGGCGCGGGCCTTTGCGTTTCATCGCATCTTCGAATGCGCGCGCGAATTCGGCGCAATCGCGCGCGCGTTCCGCTTCGACACCCATGCCTTGCGCCAACGCCACCCAATCCAGGTCGGGATTGCCGATGTCGAGCATCGACAACGCTTTCGGTCCGGCATTGCCCGCGCCCACCCGCGTCAATTCCAGATCCAGAATCGCATAACGACGGTTGGCACAGATGATGGTGACGACGTCCAGCGCCTCGCGCGCCTGCGTCCAGAGCGATTGCAAGGTGTACATCGCGCCGCCATCGCCGGAGATGGTGACGAGTTTGCGATCCGGAGCCGCAATGGCGGCGCCCGTCGCCAACGGCAAAGCCTGGCCGATGGAGCCGCCCATCAGATAGAGCATGTCGTGCGGCACAGCGCCGGGCAGGAACTGGGTAAACCCCCTGCCCGTGGTGGCGGCTTCTTCCGAAATGATCGCGTTTTCCGGCAACAGCCGCGCCACGATTTGGCCCATTGTCATGGCATTCAATTCGCCTTGCGGCAATGGTGAGCGATCCAATTGCGCGACCGCGCCGTCCTTCGGCGCGCCGATGGCATCCGCCACCGCCCGCAAGGCGGCAACGCCGTCCTCATGCGGATGAGAGAGGGTGATGATCTCGCAGCCTTCCGGCGTCACCCAGCTGGGCTTGTCGGGATAGGCGAAGAAGGTCACAGGGGGAGGCGCGCCCACCAGAATCAACTGTTCCAACCCCTTGAGGCTTTCGACGATGTCTTCCGCGAAATAGGGAATGCGTTCCACCGGCGAAAGGCCCGCGCCGCGCGTGATGCGAGGGGTGAAGAAATCCTGTGCCATCCGCGCGCCGCTTTTGGCGGCGATGCGCCCGGCCAGCTGCACGCCCTCGCGCAGCAGAACCGCGCCGCGCATCAACAGCATGGTGCGCTTGCCGTTCCGCAAGGCGCGCGCGGCCCGATCCACCGCCGCATCCGACACGGGCGAAGGCGGTGCGACGGGAAGCGGCGCGACTGCCTCTTCCGCTTCGTCCCAGGCGGAATCGGCGGGAAGGATCAAAGTCGCGATCTGTCCGGGAACGGTGCGCGCCGCCGCAACGGCATGCGCCGTGTCCGATGCCGCCACCTTGGCGCTGGGCGTGGAGCGAAGCCAATGCGAGACCGGACGGCAGATGCCTTGAATGTCCGACATCAAAGGCGCGTCGTAGCGATTGTGCCAACTGGCATGATCGCCCACGATATTGACCACGGGGGTGGAGGCGCGCCGGGCATTGTGAAGATTGGCCACGCCATTGGCGAAGCCGGGCCCCAGATGCAGCAAAGTGGCGGCGGGCTTTGCCGCCATACGGCCATAGCCGTCGGCCGCGCCCGTCACCACGCCTTCGAACAGGCACAGCACGGCACGGATCGGGCTTTTGTCCAGCGCCGCCACGAAATGCATTTCCGATGTGCCGGGATTGGCGAAGCAGATATCGATCCCGCCCGCGGCCAATGTCTGGACCACGCTGTCGGCGCCGTTCATGCCGCCTCCCCTTTTCCCGCGATCCTGGGCGCGGGCCGGTGAAAAAGCCAGGAACAAAAGCCGGAAAAAGAAAGGCCGCGCCTTTTGACGGGCGCGGCCTTTCGCATTGTCGTCGTTACGGGCGCGCGGTTACGCGCGGACCCCGCCGGAAGCGAGAATCCAGTTCCGGGCACCCTTTACGGAATGACAATGAGACACTGGATCACCTCCTTTTCATGATTGTTGCGTGTCCAATATAGGAAGGATCGGGCGGCTTGATAAGCCCCATGGGGGCCTGAAATTATTTCGCGCGGGAGACCGGGTTTGAACCAGCTTTCCACCGATTGCGTGATCGCCGGCGGCGGGCCCGCCGGCATGATGCTGGGCTTTCTTCTGGCCCGCGCCGGGATCGATGTCACGGTGCTGGAAAAGCATCGGGATTTCCTGCGCGATTTTCGCGGCGACACGGTGCATCCCTCCACCTTGCAGGTGATGCATGAACTGGGCTTGTTGGATAAATTCCTCAAGCTGCCGCACACCCGTATCGCCAAGGGCACCATCGAGATCGGCGAGCGGCATTTCACGATCGGCGATTTCTCGCGGCTGCCGACCATATGCAAATTCATCGCCTTGATGCCGCAATGGGATTTCCTGGATTTCCTGGCGGATGAAGCCAAACGCTTTCCGAACTTTCATCTGCGGATGCAGACCCGTGCCGGCGATCTTCTCACGGAAAACGGAACCGTCATGGGCGTGACCGCGACCGGACCGGAAGGACCGCTCGCCATCAAGGCTGGACTTACCGTGGCGGCGGACGGGCGTACCTCCACCTTGCGCGACCGGTCCGGCCTTCGCGTCGAAGATCTGGGCGCGCCCTTCGATGTCCTATGGCTGAGCTTGCCGGTCCTGCCCGGCGATCCCACCGATCTGGTGGGCAAGATAAAAGACGGCCAGCTGTTCGCGATGATCTATCGCACGGATTATTGGCAATGCGCCTATCTCATTCCCAAAGGCGGGTTCGACACGATCAAAGCCGAAGGCTTGGCGAAATTCCGCGATCGGCTGAAGGCAATCGCCGGCTTTGCCGCGGGACGTATTGATAGCGCGATCACCGATTTCGATCAGGTCAAGCTTTTGACGGTGACGGTCAACCGGCTTCGGGAATGGGCGCGGCCGGGCTTCATCTGCATCGGTGACGCCGCGCACGCCATGTCGCCCATCGGCGGCGTCGGGATCAATCTGGCGATTCAGGATGCGGTGGCCACGGCGAATTTATTGGGCCCCGCATTGCAGAAAGGCGCGCCCGACTTCGCAACCCTCAAGACCGTGCAGGCGCGCCGGGAATTTCCCACCAAAGTGATCCAGGCGTTTCAGGTCGCGGCCCAGAACCGGATCCTGGCGCCCACCCTGGCATCCATGAAGACGCCGAAGCCGCCACTTTTCGTGAAATTGCTCAATGACTGGCCGTGGCTGCGCCAATTCCCCGCCCGCTTCATCGGCATGGGCCCGCGCCCCGAGCATGTGACACTGGCGAAGAAATAAAAACGCCTCTTATGGTGTTTACCGCGAACCTTCGCGTTCACGATCTTCGATGCAATGCAGGCAGAAAATGCGTGTCCCCTCCAAAGCGTCATGAGCCTTCTCATAGGCATCCATGCGCCCGTCGTTCACGCGTTCAAGCATTGGAATCTCTAGAAGACCTACAATGCTTTGGAAACCAAGGCTCTTAAAGCATTCCTGACAAAGCAAAAGATTGCCGAAAACATCAACACGGCGACCTTGCGGGCATTTATTATTGTCGACCAGCGCCGCGATATGCGCACAAGTTTCTACGATCTCAGATCGTCCATGCGTCAGGCAATTTGTGATTCCCATTGCAGATGGCCCCTTAAGATCACATCTGCGCGAGGGATTTTGTGATCTGGGCAGGAGCGCCGCGCGGGTCCATAGCGACAGCGTATGGACGCGGAAGCACGTGAGCACGCGCGACAACGCCAATGGGCAAAAGACCCGCGCAGATCACATCTGCATCGTCCAGCCTTCGACGGACATAGCCGCCTGGCGAACCGCTTCGGTCAGCGTCGGATGCGAATGGCAGGTGCGGGCAATGTCTTCCGACGAAGCGCCGAATTCCATCGCCAGCACGGCTTCGGCCAGAAGATTGCCGGCTTCCGGGCCGATGATGTGGCAACCCAGCACCCGGTCGGTCTTGGCGTCGGCCAGAATCTTCACGAAGCCGTCGGTTGACGCGATGGTCTTGGCGCGGGCATTGGCGGTGAAGGGGAATTTTCCGACCTTGTAGGCGACACCCGCCGCCTTCAATTCTTCTTCGGTCTTTCCCACCGTCGCCACTTCCGGGAAGGTGTAAACCACCGAGGGAATGGCGTCGTAATTCACATGGCCCGCCTTGCCGGCGATCAGTTCTGCCAGGGCCACGCCTTCGTCTTCGGCCTTGTGCGCCAGCATCAGGCCTTCGCGGCAATCGCCGATGGCGTAGATGCCCGGCACATTGGTCTTGTAGTGATTGTCGGTGACGATCCTGCCGCGCTTGTCCAGCGCCACGCCCACCTTGTCCAAGCCGAGATTGTCGGTATAGGGCCGCCGGCCGATGGCGACCAGCATCACATCGGCTTCGATCACGCTCTTCTCGCCGCCCGCGGCGGGCTCGACGGTGACGGCCAGGCCGGTCTTCTTTTTCTCCACGCCGGTAACTTTGGTGGACAATTGGAAGATCATGCCCTGCTTGGCGAGGATGCGCTGGAACTGCTTGGAAACTTCCAGGTCGATGCCCGGGGTGATGCGGTCGAGGAATTCGATCACCGTCACTTCGCTGCCCAGGCGCTTCCACACCGAGCCCAGCTCCAGCCCGATCACGCCCGCACCCACCACCAGCAATTTCTTCGGCACTTGCTTCAGCGCGATGGCGCCGGTGGAGGAGACGATCTGCTGTTCGTCGATGGTGACGCTCGGCAGCGGCGCCACGTCGGAACCGGTGGCGATGATGATGTGCTTGGCGGTGAGGCTGCGCAGGGCGCCGCCCTTGCCCTTCACTTCGACCTTGCCCCCACTTCCATTCGAAGGAGCCGCGGTGATGCGGGCCTCGCCCACGATCGCTTCCACCTTGTTCTTGCGGAGGAGAAATTCGACGCCCTTGGTGAGCTCGCCCACCACCTTGTCCTTCTGCGCCATCATCGCGGGCAGGTCGAGTTCGACCGTGGCCTTGATGCCCAGCTTGGCGAAATCGGTATGGGCTTCATGGAAACGCTCGCTGGCATGGAGCAGCGCCTTGGACGGGATGCAGCCGATATTCAGGCAGGTGCCGCCGAAGGTGCCGCGCTTGTCCACGCAGGCCGCGGTGAGGCCGAGCTGGCCCAGCCGGATCGCGGCGTTGTAGCCGCCGGGACCACCGCCGATGACGATTGCGTCGAAATTGTCAGCCATGAGAGAGCCTTGATGGTGAGGTCGTTAGAGGGAGCGGTTCCAGGAAAAGTGTGTAGCGGTTTTCCGTCCGGAACCGCGACAAAATAAGGGGATGGTTTGCGGGCGGGACCATAGCCAAGGCCGGAGGCCGCGCAAGCTGCGATTCCAAGGGAGGGGCTGCTATCCCCCTGCTGGGGCTGGGGCCTTTTCCACTACTCCGGCCCGGGCAGCCCGCTCTTTCAGTCCCGGATCGGGGAAGACCAGCTCGACCACCGTGCCCCTTCCGGCTTCGGAATGGACCGAGGAGACCCCACCCAGCTGGGCCCCGAAGGTCCGGATCAGGCGCGAACCCACGCTTTTGCCGGTCTCGTCCATGGCAAAGCCGATCCCGTCATCGGCAATCGAGAGCTTGAGCTTGCCCGGCCCGTCCGGCGCCAGCCCAACCGTGATCACGCCCCGCCGCTGAAGCGGATAGGCATGCTTGAAGATGTTGGTCAGCGCCTCGACCGTGAACAGGGCCAGGGCGACGGCGATGCCGCTATTCACCACCATGTGCGGCACGTCCACTTCCACCCGCACATGCTCGGTGTCGCCCATGCCTTCGGCGATCTGGCGGGACAATTCGTCCAGCAGCTGTTTCAGGTCCAGGGTGGATTGGTCTTCCAACTCGTTGAGGATCCGGTGCACCAGTGCCAGCGCGTTGATGCGGGTCTGCGCCTGCATCAACGCATCGCGCGCATGGGGATCCTTCACCTGATTGGCCTGGATCGACAGCAGGCTCATCACGATCTGCAGATTGTTCTTCACCCGGTGATGGATTTCCCGGATCAAGGTGGTCTTGAGGTTGACGGCCTCGCGCAGGCGGCGGTCGCGGTCCTGAATCCCGCCCGCCATCTCGCTCATCGCTTCGCCCAGCTGCTTGAATTCGGTGGGCGCGTCGGCCAGGTCCGGGCGGATGGTGTAATGGCCGCTGCGATAGGCGATGGCGATGCGGCGCAGATAGAAAATCCATTGCGTCACCTGGCGGTCGGTGGCGAACCAGATCGCGATCCAGGCGAACAAAATCATTGCGATGGGCAGAAGGAAATCGATCCCGACATGAACATAGGTCTGGCCGAACAACCGGTCTTCCTGTTCGGCGAAAGCGACGAACAGCGTGTCGCCCATCAAGGCGGTATTGCCGAAACGCCAGGCGCGCCCGGCCTGATAGGCGTCCAGCGAAGCCCCGTCGGGAAAGCCCGCCTTCATCGCCGCCGCCGCGATGGCCGGCGCCACTGTGGCGTCGTTGGTGGCAAGAATGGCGCCGTTGCGGTCATAGACCACCGCCACCGCGCCCTTGGGCAAGGGATGCGCCCGCAACAGATAGCCGAACCATTGCGCGTCCAGGACGATCGCCAGGCTTCCGTCGAAACTGCCATCGGCTTTCAGGAGCGGCAGCTGGGTGCCCACCACCGGACGGCCCGAAGCCTGGCTGATGGTGCGCGTGCCCACCACCACGCCTTTGGCGGCCTTGATCCGGTCGAACACCGGCAGCTTGCCGATGTTGATGCCCTTGGCCAGCGGCACCGCCGAGCAGACGAAGGTGCCGTTGGCATCGATGCGGCTGAGATTGGTGAAATAGCTCACCCCGATCATCGCGTCGGCCAGGATGCCGTCGCAATTGCCGCTCATGTCGCGCACATCCTGCAACGAGCCCATGGCGCGCAGGATCTGCTCGCCCGCATTCAGCACTTCCTGCTGGTTGGCGGCGGTGGCGCGGGCCGACTGGATCAGCTGGGCGCGCACATCCTCGGTATCGCGCTTCACCCGCTCGACGCCCTGGAAGATGCTCACCCCCACCACCGGCAAAAGCGCGATGGTGATGATCACGAGCAGCCGGCGGCGCAGAGTCCAGCCGGGATCGCTTATCGACGGTTGCTCGGCGTCGTAAGGGCTATTTGGGGCGGCGTTTTCCACCGGTGTCCCCTGCTTCGGGCGGGGCAAGCCGGTCCAACTGCGCCATGATTTCACGGGCGGCGTCTCCTTCGGCGGGCCGCGATACGCCGTCCAACGTATCATCGCCGTCAAGGATTTCCATCAACGCCTTGCGCGCGCGCGCCACACGGCTTTTGACCGTGCCGACCGCGCATTTGCAGATCGCAGCCGCGTCCTCATAGGAAAAACCACCGGCGCCCACCAGAATCAAGGCTTCGCGCTGCTCGTCCGAAAGCACGCGCAGGGCGCGGGCGGTATCGGACAATTGCGCGGAGAAGACCTGGTCCTCGCCGCCGCCGGGGATGCGTTCGGCCGCTTCCTGGTCCCAAGGCGCCTGGCGCCAGGCCCTGCGGCGGTCGGAATAGAATTGGTTGCGCAGGATGGTGAACAGCCAGGCCTTCAGATTGGTGCCGGGGATGAAGGTGGAGCGGCTCTGCCACGCCTTCACCAGGGTCTCCTGCGCCAGATCGTCGGCGCCTTCCTGATTGCCGGTGAGCGACCGGGCAAAGGCACGCAGGAACGGGATCAGGGCCAGCAATTCGGATTTGAAATCGCCGTCGCCTTCATTCTTGCCGGATTCGAAATGCGCGCGCGCTGGAGTTGCTACCATTACGACACCTTCTTGCCCGGACGGGCATCCTCGGCATCATCGATGCGGCGCAGCAGATCCAGAAAATCGTCCGGCACGGGCTCCTGGGCGACATCGTCATACATGCGACGAAGCTCGCGCCCGATCGCCCGCTGGCGGGCCCGGATAGCGCGGGATTTCTCGTTGGGTTTTTCCTCGGACACGGCGTTATCCCATGACATATGACGACGAGCACTCCATTGGCGTAACAACCCCGCCGTTTTCGCGCCCCATACGCTTCCAAACGCCTCCTGTATGGAAAGGTTCCGGCGCAAGAGGGAACTTTTTCGGCTGGCGGGAATTTCCGATTCGCGCTTTTCTTAACGCCGAAGGAGCCTTCCTCATGAGCATGACGCAAACCCTTGCGCCGCACCTGCCGTATTTGCGCCGCTATGCCCGGGCGCTGACAGGTTCTCAGGCCTCAGGGGACGCCCATGTCCGGGCCGCTTTGCAGGCCCTTCTGGAAGGCGATGAGAGCCTGACCGAGGGGGTCCCGCCCCGGGTGGCACTGTACCGGCTGTTTCATGCCATTTGGCAGTCCGGGGCCGAGCATTATGATGGCGCCGATGGCGGAAAAGGCCCGGAAAGCCGGCTGAAGGCCCTGTCCGCCTCCAAGCGGGCTGCCCTTCTGCTGACGGCGGTCGAAGCCTTCAGCCCGGAAGAGGCCGCCTTCATCATCGACGAAAGCCCCGAAGAGGTGGAAACCGCCATCCTGGACGCCCAGAAGACCATCGACGGCCAGCTGGCCAGCAAAGTCCTGATCATCGAGGACGAGCCGATTATCGCCATGGACCTGGAAAATCTGGTCACCGAGCTGGGCCATAAGGTGGTCGCCATCGCCGGCACCCGCGACGAGGCCGTGGCCAAGGCCAAGTCCGAGCGCCCCGGCCTGGTCCTGGCCGACATCAATCTGGGCGAAGGCGGGTCGGGCATCGACGCGGTCAATGAAATCCTGGCCTCGTTCGATATCCCGGTGATTTTCATCACCGCCTACCCGGAGAAGCTTTTGACGGGCGAGCGGCCAGAGCCTACCTACCTGATCGCCAAGCCGTTCCTGCCGGAAACCGTGCAGGCGACGGTTGGCCAGGCGCTGTTTTTCCACCCGGTGGCGAAACAAGCGGCCTGAAACCCGATTATTATTTTTTGAGTCATTGGAGAATTTGACATGGCCGCCAAGAAAAAAACCGCTGCCGTCGCGATCGATGCACGCCTGACCCAGCTGCGCCGCGATTTCGAAACGCTGCAGGACGACATCAAGGGACTTGCGGGCGATGTCGGGACGGTGGCGTCGGATCGCGCGCATCAGGCCATGCGTTCGGCCGAAGACGTCGCCGACCGCGCCATGCGCCTGGCCGAGGAAGCGGCGCGCGAAGCCAAAGTGATGGCCGGCGAATTCCGCGAGGACGCGGAAGAATGGGCCGAAGAACATACCGAGGATCTGCGCGCCCAGGTGCGCGAGAATCCGTTGACCGCGGTCCTGATCGCCGGCGGCATCGGCGCCTTTCTGGGCGCAATATTTCTTCGCCGTTGATTTGCTTGTAAGAACTGGTGTCGTAAGCTTCTTTTCGCAATCGACCGGCCGTCTGGGGGTTTCATGTTCGCGCGCCTGAGCGCAAAGGCGATCGTGCTGGCGGCCGGCATCGCGCTGGTCTTTTTCGGTGTCGGCCTGATCGGTCTGGGCATCGCCACCAGCCTGGAGCCTTTTGTGGGCGCGGCCTGGGCCGACGCCATCGCGGGCGCGCTATTCCTTCTGCCGCCCCTGATCTGGGCGATTGCCGTCATCAGCGCGCGCGCCCCCCGCCAGGCCCAACAGGCCGATGCGGGCGCGCGCCAGATCATGACCGCGATCATCGCCGCGCTGGCCAAGGAAACGCCCTGGATCGCGGTGGTCGGCGCAGGCCTTGCCGGCGTCGCCAATCTGTTCCTGAGCCGCAACAAAAACCGGAAATAATCTTCACGCATGGCCTGGGCGGAACCGGGAACCTTGCGCGGACGTTCTTCTGAACGGATCGCTGCTTAGGACTATCCATGCTCGGTTGGGCTTTGACGTTTCTGATTTTGGCGCTGGTCGCCGGCTATCTGGGTTTTTTCGGCCTTGCCGGCCTGGCCGCCACGATCGCCAAGATTCTGCTGATCGTCTTCGTCATTCTGTTGATCGTCAGCGCTTTTTCCGGCGCGCTGCGCGGCCGGCCACCGATTTAGGCGAGGCGGTCATGCGCATTCCCAGCCGTCTTCTGGATCACCCCATCGAAACCGCGATCGCCAGCATCCTGTTGCTCACGCTTCTGGTCGGGTCGGTCGATCTCAAACCAGCCCCGCAATCGGCCGAACGGTCGCCGGACGCGGTGGCGCAAAAACTGTGAAAAAATTTTCGCCCCGACCGGAACCCCCTCGGGGGCTCGCCGTTGTCTAGTGCGAGCGGACGTCCGATCCGGAACGCCCCCAGCCCCTTCGACAGCCCGCCTCGGGTGTCCGCTCTCTTCCCCAAAAATCAAAAAGACCTTCCCGTTCAGGGACTTTTGCCTTGAATCGGCTGTCGCGGCGTATCCAGCAGAATGGCGTCATAGCGCGCAATGGCGCGGCCATGGCGCTGGCGGGAAAGATCGAAGGCTTGAGAATTGTTCTGGAAACTTCCCACCAGCCCGGCATCAACGCCCCGCGCGCTGTCGGCCAGATAGAGGTAAGGCCCTGACTCCAGCGAAACGGACGGGGAGTCCAGATAGCGATTGGGCTGCTGCACGGCCAGCACGGGAAGCGCGGGATTGTAGAAGCGCAGCCATGCGGTGGTTTCGTAATCGCCAGCGAGAACCCCATGCGCGCCTTTTTCCCGCATCAGGTCACCCGCTTTCTCGGCCGTCTCGCGCATGCCCACGCCCAGAAGCCGCGCCATGGGATCGCGCTTGAGCGGGATCAGCCCGATGGCGGCCTGCAGATATGCCAGGAGCAGAATGGCCGCCGCCGCCGGCATGGCCAATCGCGAGCACCAGCCGCGCCAACCCGGCCCCGGCGCAAAGACATCCGCCGCCAGGATCGCCAACATGGGATAGAGAAAAGCCGGCCAATTGCCTTGCACCCGGTCGTGCAAGGTGTGGATCAGGAAATAGGCCAGCGCGGGCAGGATCGACGCGACGAGCAGAAAGCGCGGATCGTCGCGCCGCCGCGCCACCCATGCGCCCGCCACCGCCAGCACGAGAATGAAGGGCGTGGCCATGCCAAGCTGCGCGCCGATGAACTCGCCCAGAAACCGCAAGGTGAGATGCCCGCCGGCGACGCGGCCGAACTGAAACGCAAACGTCATCCACTGATGCTGCGACTGCCACAAAAGATTGGGCAGGAAGATCAGAAGCGCCAGCACGCCGCCGGCCCAAGGCCAGGGCGTCATCAGCCAGGATCGCGCGCGCGGACTGGCCAGCAGCCAGACCGCTGCGCCCGCGCCCGCGAAGAGGCCGGAATATTTGGAGAGAAGTCCCAGCCCCGCCGCCGCGCCGGCCCAAAGCCACCAGCGCCCTTCCCCGGTTTCCTGCAGCTTCGCCAGGCAGAAAAGGAAAGCGGCGGCGGCGGCGATGGAGGGCGTGTCGGGCGTCACCGCCAGCATCTCCACGCCCGTCATCAAAGTGAGGTTGAACAGAAGCACGGCCAGCGCCGCTTTCGCGCCGTCGCGCAGGATCGACAATCCCGCCTGCCAGACGAACCAGCTGGTCGCGACGGACAGAAGGATGCCGCTGAAGCGCACGCCGAATTCCGTATCGCCGAACAACAAAGTGCCGATGCGGATCAGAAAGGCGATGGCGGGCGGATGATCGTAATAGCCTGCCGCCAGATGCCGGGACCAGAGCCAGTAATAGGCTTCGTCGGCGGACAAGGGCAGGAAGGCCGCCATCGCCGCGCGCACAAGAAGCAGGCCCGCAACGGCCAGCCCCGCATTGCGGGGAGAAATCAACGCGCCCGCCACACGAACAGGGTGGACATGGCGTAATTCCACAAGGCCCCCATCAGCGCGCCGGCCGCACCCGCGACCCACCAGACCTGCCGCTCGGTATAGAGCCAGGACGCCAGATCGACATTGGTGAGCGCGCCCACCGAGCCGATCAGGCAGAACAGGACAAAGCCGCGCAACATCGCCACGCCTTTGAGCCGCCGGTCGCGATAGGTGAGTTCGTTGTTGAGCAGGAAATTGCTGGTCATCGCCACCAGGGTGGCGATGATCTGGGCGGCGCGAAATGCGTCGGGCAGAAAGATCAGCGACAGGCGCAGCGCGATCAGATGCACCACCAGGCCCAGAGTGCCGACAATGGCGAAAAACAGAAAGCGCGGATCGACCAGATCGCCCGTCATCTTGGCCAGCAGCAGCCCCAGAAACTCGACCCCGATCTGGGCGTTGAACTTGCTTTCGCCGTCAAAGCGCGTGCCGAAAACATAAGGCTGCTCGGCGATGGCGAGCCGTTCGCCGCCGGTGGCGGCGATGTCCAGCAGGATCTTGAATCCCACCGGTGAAAGACGCGGTGCCAATTCTTCCAGCCGGTCCCGGCGCATCATGAAAAAGCCGCTCATCGGATCGCTGAGATTGGTGCCCACCAGCCGGTGCGTGAGCTTGGTCGCCAGGCGCGAAATGGCGCTGCGGCTTCCCGAAAAACTGTCCGCGCTGCCGCCTTCGACATAGCGGGTGCCCGCGACCAGGTCCGCGCCGCCGGTCTTCAGCCGCGCCAGCATCTGCGGCAGCACTTTCTCGTCATGCTGCAGGTCCGCATCCATCACCGCCACAAAGGGCGATGCGGAGGACAGCATGCCTTCGATGCAGGCCCCCGCCAGGCCCCGGCGCCCCACGCGCCTGAGGCAGCGCACCCGCCTGTCCCCGGCGGCGATGTCCTTCACCGCTTCCGAAGTCCCGTCGGGCGAATTGTCGTCGACAAAGATCGCTTCCCAGGAAATGCCGGTCAGCGCGGCATCCAGCCGCCGCACCAGTTCGGCGACATTGCCGCGCTCCTTATAGGTGGGAACGACGATAGAGAGTTCGGCGCTTTGCATGTCTCCGGCCCGCGCTAGACCGGTCTAGGTGACGGGCGGGCGCCCGTCAGTCAAGAGCGGGCCTCATGGGGACGCGCCGAGGCGGGCCGGCTAAAGATCGAAGAAGCTGAAATAGATGATCAGGCCCGCCAGCACCGCCAGGGCCAGGCTGATGCGCAGGACCCAGCGCACGGTACCGGTTTCCACGCCCTGGCGTGCGTCCTGGGCGCTGAGGTCTTTGTGACTGTCCGCCATCGGGCTCCTCCTATTCCGCCGCGTGATTGTTGGGGGTGAGCCGCCGCCGGACATCCGCAATCGCCTCTTCGATCTGGCCCAGCCGCGCGGCATCCGCGTCGCGGGCCCAGGCCTCTAGAATCTCCAGCCGCTCGCTATCGTCGAAACGGCGGTCGCGCGCCACATCGCCCGGCATGCGATAGAAGCGGCCGGGATGCGCCTTGATGTCTTCAAGCAGTTTCTTTTTCGCCATGGCCGCGCGCTTTCATGGCCGCATCAGATCCGGCCCATCAGCGCCAGCACCAGAACGATTACCAATACGAGCCCCAGCGTGCCGGATGGGTAATAGCCCCAGCTGCGGCTATGGGGCCATGACGGCCAGGCGCCGAGCAGAAGAAGCAGAAGCACGATGATCAAAATGGTTCCAAGCATGGCTCAAATCCCTTCCGCGGTCTGAAAATCAATTACAGCTGAAACTCCCCGGCGAAGGCCCGGTTCCCCCCGGCAGGACCACGCGGCCTCTTCCGGGGACCCCGCGTCGCGCGCGAATTTACGATGCGGCGCAGCGAAATCGCGCGATGGCCGTTTCGGGGTTGATCTGCACAAGGAGGCCGCGCGTAATATTGTCTGGACCGCGCGGCGGTCGCTATACTGTTCGGACGTCTGGGGGAAATGAGGATGCACTTGGTTCCGTCTTCCTTTGTCGAAAAGGGCTGGCGCGAGGCGCTGGCTCGCCTGGAAGTGGGGCGGCTGGAATTTATTGCACCCAATGGCGAAGTCACCTTCGCGGGCGGCAAGGCCCCCGGCCCCAATGCGCGCTTCCATATTCACGACTGGGACGTGATCCGCCGGGTGATGGCGCGGGGCGATATCGGCTTGGGCGAGGAATTCATCGCCGGCAGCTGGGAAACCGACGATGTCGAAAGCCTCATCAGCCTGTTCCTGCTCAACCTGCACCATCTGGAAAAATTCTCGGACGGCAATCTGATCAACCGGCTGGGCTTTGTGATTAACAATGCGCTGGTGCGCCGCAATTCCATCGCCGGCTCGGAACGCAACATCAAGGCGCATTACGATGTCGGCAACGACTTCTATTCGCTGTGGCTGGACAAGAGCATGACCTATTCGTCGGCGCTCTATCAGAACACCGATGCGCTCTACGAAGCCCAGCAGAACAAATACGACCGCATCTTGAGCAAATTCGACAAGCCGCGCGCCAATGTCTTGGAAATCGGCTGCGGCTGGGGCGGCTTCGCCGAGCGGGCCGCGCGTGCCGATCATCATGTCACCGGCCTCACCATTTCCCCGTCGCAGCACAAATTCGCCACCGAAAGGCTGGGCGCCAAGGCGGAGATTCGCTTCGAGGATTACCGCAAATCCAAAGGCACCTTCGACCAAATCGTTTCCATCGAGATGTTCGAAGCGGTGGGCGAGCATTATTGGCCGCAATATTTCGCCACCGTGGCCGAACGCCTGAAACAGGGCGGCCGCGCGGTGATCCAGACCATCACAATCCGCGATGAATTGTTCAGCGGCTATCGCAGCCGCAGCGACTTCATCCGTCATTATGTGTTCCCGGGCGGGATGCTGCCGTCCTTGAGCCGCTTCCGCGAGGAGGCCGAAAAGGCGGGGCTGAAATTCGCGGACGCTTTCTCCTTCGGCAAGGATTACGCGCGCACCTTGCGTGACTGGTCCACGCGGATGCAGGAGAAAAGCACCGAGGTCATGGCGCTGGGCCATGACCAGCAATTCCTGCGCAACTGGCAATTTTATCTGGGCATCTGCGCCGCGTCGTTCAACGTCGCCCGCACCGATGTGGTGCAGGTCGAATTGGTCAACGCGTAACACCTCGTTCCTGCGGCCGCATCGCCGGCAACAGAAGCAGCGCCAGCAGAAACAGCCCGCCCAGGACCCACCAGGCTTCGTTGCAGGACTGGGTCAGCGCCGCGCGGCGCACCAAGGGCTCGATCAAGGCTTGCGTCACCGGATCGACCGGCCCCATCGGGCGGTTGTGAAAAAGCTGGACCGGCAGTCCCGCCAGCGCCGCCGCTTTCGGATCGCCGGCCTGAAGCCGGGCCACCAGGGACGCGACGTGATCCGGCGTGCGCTCGTTCAGGATGGTGTCGATCAGCGCGATGCCGATGGCGCCGCCCAGATTGCGCATCAGGTTGAACAATCCGCTGGCTTCGGCCACCTGGTCCTGGGGCCAGACATCCAGCGCCAGGCGCGTGGCGGGCAGAAGACAGAACAATATCGCCAGGCCGCGCATCACCTGCGGCCAGAACAGGGCGTCGAAATCGCTGGTCGTGGTGGTGAAGCCGTTGGCGATCAGGCCCGCGCCGAACAAGGCGAAACCCAGCGCCGTCAGCAGCCGCGCATCGGCGCGGGTCTCCGCCCAGGCGGCCAGGGGCGCGGTGATCAGCTGCGCCGCGCCGGTCACCGTCAGGATCATGCCGATCGCCAGGGGCGCATGCCCGCGCACCAGCCCCAGAAACAGGGAAAGCAGATACACCGAGCCGTAAAGCCCCACCCCTAAGACGAAGCTCAACCCGCAACCGAGCGCGAAGCCGCGATGACGGAACTGGCCCAGATGCACAAAAGGATGCGCCACCGACAGCGCGCGATGGACGCCCCAGCCGCCCGTCAGAATGCAAAGACCGGTCAGGCCCATCGCGCCCGCGCCTTGCCAATGCTGGCGCGGCGCTTCGCTCAGCAGCCATTGCAGCGCGGCCAGGAACACCGCGAATAAAATAAGGGTGGGATAATCGAGCCGCCTCAGCGCGGCGAGATCGCCGTCCTCTTTCTTCAGCGCGCGCAACACCACCAGCACCACGGCGAGGCCCGGCAGGATGTTGATCAGGAAGATCCAATGCCAGGATTGCGTCTGCGTCAGCCAGCCGCCCAGAAGCGGCCCCAAGGTGGGTGCCAGCAAAGCCGCCACGCCCGCCATGGTGGTGGCCAGAACCTGCTGGGATCTGGGGATCAGCACGAATACCGCGGTGAACACGGAGGGGATCAGCATGCCGCCGAAAAAGCCCTGCACCACCCGCGCCGCGATCAGCATCGCGAAATTCGGCGACAGGGCGCAGGCAAGGCTGGCGGCGACAAATCCCGAACTCGCCAGCGCGAACAGCATTCTCAGCGACAAGGCGCGGGTAAGGATGCCGGTGAGCGGGATCGCCACCACTTCGGCCATCAGATAGGCGGTCTGGATCCAGCCCAGCTGGGCCAGAGGAACATGCAGCGCGGTCTGGATGGCGGTGAGCGAGGAGGCCACCACCTGAATGTCCAGCACGGCCATGAACATGCCCAGGCACATGGCGGCGAAGCCCAGCCACAGGACAATGGGTTTCATGGCGCCCCCCTCAGCCCAACTCCCGTCTCGGCGCCAAGCCCGTTTCTTCCTCGCGGATGCGCCAAGTCAGCATCGCCGCGTTGGCAACGGAAAACAGGACCGCCACCCAGATTTCCCCGAACGCCATGGGCAGTGCCAGGATTTCGCCCGCCACCACCAGATAATTGGGATGGCGGACATAGCGATACGGCCCCCGCCTCACCAAAGCCACGCCGGGAAGCGAAATGATGCGCGTGGTCCAATAAGGGCCCAGGCTCGCGATCACCCAGACGCGCAGGGCCTGCAGCAGCAGGAACACCAGGATCCAGCCCCAATGGATCGTCACCGGCGCCGGGATCATCCAAAGCACGGCCATCAGCCAGGCCATGTGCAACAGAACCAGGAAACGATAATGCCCCGCGCCGATCTCCACCCCGCCTCGTGCTTTCAATTTCTGGGTGTTGCGGTTGGCCAGAACCAGTTCGCCCGCCCGCTGCAGGATCACCAGCGCGATGATGGCATAGGCGACCAGGATCATCTCTCGTTCCCCAGCATTTGAAAGGCCGCCGAGAAGCCGGGTCCCAGCGCGGTCAGCAAGGTGCGCTGCGCCTTCTTGCGCACATCCATGCGCTCGGCCACGAACAGCACCGTCGCCGCGGACATATTGCCATAGTCGCGCAGGATGGAACGGCTGTCTTCCAGCCCGCCGCGCGGCATCTCCAGCGCATCCTCCAACGCATCCAGCACTTTGGCGCCGCCCGGATGGCAGGCAAAGGCATCGATGCCGGCGCGCGTCAGGCCGTTGCGATCCAGGAATGCATCCAGCAAGGATCTGAAATCGCTGGCCACCAGTCCCGGAATGCTGGTGGCGAAGCGGGCCTTGAGCCCGTCCTCCGCCATGTCCCAGCCCATCACGTCCAGCGAATGCGGCCAGGTATGTTCGCCGGCCGCACCCAACACGGGGCCTTCGCCGTCGGTGGACAGGATCGCGCCCACCGCGCCGTCTCCGAACAGCGCGGTGGCGATGATATTGCTTTTGGAAATGTCGTTTTTGCGGAAAGTGAGCGCGCACAGTTCGACCACCAGAAATAAAACCCGGCTTCCGGGCGTGGCCCGGGCAATGTCCGCGGCCCGCGCCAGGCCGGTGACGCCGCCGGCGCACCCCAGGCCGAAGATCGGCAGCCGCCTGATGTCGCGGTTGAGCCCCATCCGTTCCACCAGCAAGGCATCCAGGCTGGGCGTGGCGATGCCGGTGGTGGACACCACCACGATGCTGTCGATGTCGCCGGTTTTGAGCTTCGCCTCGTCCAGAAGACGGCGCGTCACCGTCTCCAGCAGGGTCACCGCATTGTCGATGTAAAGCCGGGTGCGATCCATCCAGCCATGTTCGCCGACATACCATTCGATCGGCACGCAGGAGTAACGCTGCCGGATGCCGGTATTCTCGAACACGGGAATGAGCCGCGCGATGTCGCGCACTTCCGCGAACAGGCTCCGCGCATAACGGGCGGCTTCGGCTTGCGCGATGACGTAAGGGGGAACGGCGGATTTCAAGGCGAGCAGGCGGGGATTCATCGATCCTCGTTTACGCAGTATTTGCGTCGTTGGTCAGCTCATCCCCGCTGCTTCATACGCACCAGCCGGCAAAAAGACCAGATCGATCGTTTCATTCCGCGCGCGCCCGGAGCAAGAAAGCGGCATAAATGCGGCGTTTTGGACAGTTTTGGTCTGTTGAAAAGCCATGATTGCGGTTGTAAATCTCATCCGAGTAGGGGCCGGATTTAAGAGGTACATTGATGTCGTATGGGAAAATCGCCGCCGCATCGTTGATCGCGGTCGGGATGCTGTCGAGCCAGGCTTTCGCGGATGCCGCCAAGGGCAAGGCCGTGTTCGCGCGTTGTGCCGTTTGCCACAATGTCGAGAAGGACGCCGGCAATGGTGTAGGACCCAATCTGTTCGGTGTCGTTGGCCGCAAATCCGCCAGCGTGGATGGCTTTAACTATTCCGGCCCCATGAAGAATGCGCACATAACTTGGACCGAAGAAAATCTCGAGAAGTGGGTTTCCGGTCCCGCCAAAATGATACCGGGCAATAAGATGGCCTTCGGCGGCATCGCTCAGAAGTCCCAGGTCCATGATGTCGTCGAATATCTGGAAACGCTGAAATAACATGGTGTGGCGCGATGACGCATCAAGGCGTTATTGCAATGCAGCATAGCAGATAAGAGTTCCTGAACCCGGCACGCTTCGAACGTGCCGGGTTCATTGACATATGCCGATCCCCACGCCTAGTTTTTGCGTCGCACAAGAGCGAGGAACGGCGAACCTCTGGTCAGGACGTTCCCAACCGCCCGAATAGGGATCCGATAACGCCATGAAAGTGCTCGTGCCCGTGAAACGGGTCATCGACTACAACGTGAAAGTTCGCGTCAAAGCGGACCAGACCGGCGTCGATCTCGCCAATGTCAAAATGTCCATGAATCCCTTCGACGAGATTGCCGTCGAAGAAGCAGTGCGCCTGAAGGAAAAAGGCAAGGCCACCGAGATCGTGGCGATCTCCATCGGCCCGCAGCAGGCGAGCGAAACCATCCGCACCGCCCTCGCGATGGGTGCCGACCGCGGCATCCTGGTGAAGACCGACGGCGATGTGGAGCCTTTGGCGGTGGCCAAGATCCTCAAGGCCATCGTGGACGCCGAACAGCCCGGCCTGGTGATCACCGGCAAGCAGGCGATCGACGACGACAGCAACCAGACCGGCCAGATGCTGGCCGCGCTTCTGGGCTGGGGCCAGGGCACCTTCGCGCACAAGCTGGACCTGGATCAGAACGCCGCGAAGATCGAACGGGAAATCGATGGCGGGCTTCAGACCGTGGAGGTCAAGCTGCCGGCGGTGATGACCACGGACCTGCGCCTCAACGAACCGCGCTATGCCTCGCTGCCCAATATCATGAAGGCCAAGAAGAAGCCGATCGAGGAAAAATCGCCCGCCGATTACGGTGTCGATGTCGCTCCGCGCCTGAAAGTCTTGAAAGTGGCCGAACCCGCCAAGCGCGGCGGCGGCGTCAAAGTCAAAACCGTTGCCGAACTTCTGGACAAGCTCAGCGAAGCGGGTGCGATCTGATGACATCGCTGGTTCTTGCCGAACACGACAACAAGACATTGAGCGACGCCACCGCCAAGACCGTGACGGCGGCCGCTTCGGTGTCCGCGCCCGTGCATGTTCTGGTGGCAGGCGAAAATTGCGCCGCCGTGGCGGAAGCCGCCGCCAAGATCGCGGGTGTCGAGAAAGTCCTGGTCGCCGATGACGCGCTTTATGCGCATCTGGTGGCCGAAACGATGGAGACGCTGATCCTCTCCATCGCCGACAAATATGATGCGATCCTGGCGCCCGCCACCACCAACGGCAAGAACATCCTGCCGCGCGTTGCCGCCAAGCTGGACGTGCCGCAAATTTCCGAAATCCTGAAAGTGGTGAGCCCCGACACCTTCGAGCGGCCGATCTATGCCGGCAACGCCATCCAGACCGTGCAGGCGCCGGCGGGAAAGAAAGTCATCACCGTGCGCGTCACCGCCTTCAAGGCCGCGGGCGATGGCGGCAGCGCGGCCATCGAGAAAATCGCCGCCGGAAGCGATCCGGGCACCGCGAAATTCGCGGGCGAAGCCTTGTCCAAGTCCGAGCGGCCGGAACTCACCTCCGCCAAGATTGTGGTGTCGGGCGGGCGCGGCCTGGGTTCGGCGGAGAATTTCAAGCTGATCGAGAAAGTCGCGGACCGCCTGCATGCCGCGGTCGGCGCCAGCCGGGCAGCGGTGGATGCGGGCTATGTGCCCAACGACTATCAAGTGGGCCAGACCGGCAAGGTGGTGGCGCCCGATCTTTACCTCGCTGTAGGCATTTCCGGCGCTATTCAGCATCTGGCCGGAATGAAGGATTCCAAGATCATCGCCGCCATCAACAAGGACGAAGAAGCGCCGATCTTCCAGGTGGCGGATTTCGGCCTGGTCGCCGACCTTTTCCAAGCGCTTCCCGAGATGGATCAAGAATTGGCCAAGCGCGGCCGCTAAACACGAAGGGTGTATCGATGAGTATTCAACGCATCGGCGTTATCGGCGCCGGCCAGATGGGCACCGGCATCGCGCATGTTCTGGCGCTGGCCGGTTACGATGTGGTCCTGGACGACCTCAACAAGGACGCGCTGGGCAAGGCGCTGGAGCGCATCGAAAAGAACATGCAGCGCCAGGCCGCCAAGGGCGTGATCACCGAGGATGCGATCAAGCCCGCGCTGGCCCGCATCCGCACCACCCAGTCGATGGACGATCTGAAGGATCGCGAACTGGTGATGGAAGCGGCCACCGAAGACGAAGCCACCAAGAAGAAGCTGTTCCAGGAACTTTGCCCCCGGCTTTCGCCCACCGCGATGCTGGCCACCAACACCTCGTCCATTTCCGTGACCCGGCTGGCGGCATCCACCGACCGGCCGGAGCGTTTCATCGGCATTCATTTCATGAATCCGGTGCCGGTGATGCAACTGGTGGAAGTGATCCGGGGCATCGCCACCGACGACGCGACCTTCCAGGCCGCGCTCGACATCGTCAAGCATGTGGGCAAGACCGCCGCCTATGCGGAAGACTTCCCCGCCTTCATCGTCAACCGCATCCTGCTGCCGATGATCAACGAGGCGGTCTATACGCTGTATGAGGGCGTGGGCAATGTCGACGCCATCGACACCGCGATGCGGCTGGGCGCCAATCATCCCATGGGCCCGCTGCAGCTGGCCGATTTCATCGGCCTGGATACCTGCCTGGCGGTGATGCAGGTGTTGTATGAAGGCCTGGCGGATTCCAAATACCGGCCCTGCCCGCTTCTGGTGAAATATGTCGAAGCCGGCTGGCTGGGCAAAAAGACCGGCCGTGGTTTCTACGACTACCGCGGCGAGCACCCCGTTCCGACTCGCTAAATCTCACGCGCTCGGCGCGAGGGATTTTGTCACATGAGCAGGAGCGTCGCGCGGAGCGTGCGATAGCACGTGAGCACGTGAGCACGTGAGCACGCGCGACGAACTCATGGGGCAAAAGACCCGCGCCCCGTTAGCTGGCGGCCAGGCTTTTGAAATACGCCACGAACTCCGGCGCGTTCCATTCCGCCGGCCCCTGCGCCTTGGCAATCGCGTTGCCCTTGGGATCGACCAGCACCGTGGTCGGCAGACCATAGGCGCCAAAGGTGTGCAGCAGCGCCAATTCGGTGTCGACGTAAACGCCCAACGTGTCGGCCTGGTGGCTCTTGAGGAAAGCCGCCGCGTCTTCGGGTTTCTTCTTTTCGACATCCACCGCCAGCACTTTCAGGCCCGGCACCGCCGCTTGCAGCTTCGCGAGCGAGGGCAATTCCCGCACGCAGGGCGCGCACCAGGTGGCCCAGAGATTGACCAGCACATACTTGCCCTTGAAATCGCCGATACTGTGCTTGGCGCCTTTGGCGTCCACAAAAACAGCCTTGGGCACCGGCCCGGCCTTGGTTTCGGCCGCCAACGGGGCCGGCATGGCGGGCTTTGCGTGCGAAGGCGCGATCCCATATAGAACGCCCAGGACCAAAAGGACGGCGGCTTTACCAGGCAGGGCGCGGTTCTTCATGAAGCCTCGGGCGTAGCGATGACAGCGAACAAAATGTGGGGCGGACGGTTCGAAACCGGTCCCGCCGCGATCATGAGGGAGATTACCCCCTCCATAGATTTCGACAAGCGGATGGCGGGCGAAGACCTGGCCGGTTCCAAGGCCCATGTGCGCATGCTGGCCTCCGAAGGCATCATTCCCAAGGAAGATGCCGGGGCGATCTTGCAGGGCCTGGACCAGATCGAAACCGAAATCGCCGAAGGCCGGTTCGTCTTCAAGCGCGAACTGGAAGACATTCATCTCAATATCGAGGCCCGGCTGACGGAGATCATCGGCCCGGTCGCCGGACGGTTGCACACCGCCCGTTCGCGCAACGACCAGGTGGTGACGGATTTCCGCCTCTGGGTGCGCGCCGCCTGCGAGCGGGCCGATCGCGGCCTGTTGGAACTCAGCCGCGCTCTGCTGGCCCAGGCCGAACGCCATGCCGCCAGCATCATGCCCGGCTATACCCATATGCAGCCGGCCCAGCCGGTCACCTTCGGTCATCACCTGATGGCCTATGTGGAAATGTTCGCCCGCGACCGGGGCCGCTTCGAAGACGCCAGAAAGCGGCTGAATGAATCGCCCTTGGGCTCCGCCGCGCTGGCGGGCACGTCATTTCCCATCGACCGCGACGTGACCGCGATGGGCCTGGGCTTCGCCCGGCCGATGCGCAATTCCATGGACGCCATCTCGGCCCGCGATTTCGCGCTGGAATATCTGGCGGCAACCGCGATCTGCGCCGTCAACCTGTCGCGCCTGGCGGGCGAATTGGTGCAATGGTCGATGCCCGCCTTCGGCTTCGTGAAATTGTCGGACGCCTTCACCACCGGCTCGTCGATCATGCCGCAGAAGCGCAATCCCGACGCCGCCGAACTGATCCGGGGCAAGACCGGCCGGGTGCTGGGCGATTTCGTTTCGGTCGCCACCATGGTCAAGGGCCTGATGCTCACCTTCAACTCCGATATGCAGGAGGACAAGGAGCGGGTGTTCGACGCCGCCGACACGATCGAGCTTTCCCTCGCCGCCATGGCCGCGATGGTGGCCGACCTCACCGCCGACACCGCCAGGATGCGCGCCGCCGCCGAGCCCGGCTTCACCACCGCCACCGACCTGGCGGATTGGGTGGTGCGTGTTTTGAAGAAACCGTTCCGCGAGGCCCATCACATTTCCGGCAGCATCGTGAAACGTGCCGAGGAACTGGGCGTCACTCTCGACAAACTGCCGTTGGCCGAGATGCAGAAGGTCGATCCCGCCATCACCCAGGCGGTGTTCGATGTGTTATCCTTGGAAGCGTCCGTCCGCTCCCGCATGAGCCTGGGCGGCACGGCGCCCGACCGTGTCAAGGAACAGATTCACTTCTGGCGGGAAAAGCTGAAATGAAGAAGCTGATTCTGATCGCAATGGTTTCACTGCTGGCCGCGTCCTGCGGCGTGAAGAATGAGCTGACCAAGCCGGACGGCACCAGCACCCCGCGCAACCAGCCCGATCCGTCGCGCCCGCCCTATCCGATTGGCCGTTGACCGACGATGAATTTCTTTTCCTATAAGGACGGCATGCTGTCGGCGGAGGAGGTCGCGCTCGACCATCTCGCGGAAAAAGTCGGCACGCCTTTTTACTGCTATTCCAGCGCCACCCTCGAGCGGCATTATCGGGTCTTCGCCGAAGCCCTGCCCAAGGATTCGCTGGTGGCCTTTTCCGTCAAGGCCAACGGCAATCTGGGCGTTCTCAAAACCCTGGCCAAATTGGGCGCGGGCGCCGATGTGGTCTCGGGCGGCGAACTGAAGAAGGCCCGGGCCGCGGGCATCGCCGCCAACAAGATCGTGTTTTCCGGGGTGGGCAAAACGCCCGAGGAAATGCGTCTGGCCCTGGAGGAAGGCATCTTCCAGTTCAATGTCGAAAGCGAGCCGGAGCTGGAAGCCTTGAACGCGCTGGCCCTCGCCATGTCCAAGCGGGCCGCCGTCACCTTGCGCATCAATCCCGATGTCGATGCCAAGACCCACGCCAAGATCACCACCGGCACCTCGGAAACCAAATTCGGCATTCCCTTCGTCCATGCGCGCGAAGCCTATGCCGAGGCGGCCCGGTTGAAGGGCATCGAAATCGTGGGCGTCGATGTTCATATCGGCAGCCAGATCACCGATCTGGAGCCGTTCGAAGCTGCGTTCCGACGGGTGGGCGAACTGGTCGCCACCTTGCGCGGCGACGGCCACACCATCACCCGCCTGGATCTGGGTGGCGGGTTGGGCGTGCCCTATATCGAAGACAATCAGCCGCCGCCCGATCCCGCCGCCTATGGCGCGATGGTCACGCGGGTGACAAAGGATTTGAACTGTCGCCTGATCTTCGAACCGGGCCGCCTGATCGCCGCCAATGCGGGTGTGCTGGTGACGCGGGTGATCTATGTGAAGCGCGGCGACGCCAAGACCTTCCTGATCGTGGATGCGGGCATGAACGATTTGATCCGCCCGGCGCTTTACGATTCCCATCACGAAATCGTTCCCTTGAAGGAACCTCAGGCGGGTGCCGAGCGGATCAAATATGACGTGGTGGGTCCGGTCTGCGAAACCTCCGATCTTTTCGCCGCCGGACGGTCCCTGCCGGAACTGAAACCCGGGGATCTGGTGGCGATTCAATCGGCTGGCGCCTATGGCGCGGTGATGGCGTCCTCCTATAACGCCCGCCCTCCCGCGCCGGAGGTCTTGGTCAGGGGCTCGGAATGGGCCATTGTCAGACCCAGACTGACCCATGAGCAGCTCATCGCCCAAGACCATATCCCCGACTGGCTGGCCGGCTGACGCCCGGGCCCGGCAGGATGCGCGGCTCGGCCGCCGCATCCGCATGGCGGGATTTGTGCTTCTGGTGGAACGGGTGGTGCCGGCCTTGTGGCCCGCCATCGGCGCGGTCGGGCTTTATTTCGCTGCGGCGCTGTTCGGATTGTTCACCGTCATTCCCTGGATCCTGCAATCGCTGATCCTGGCGGCGGCCATCGCCGCGACGGGTCTGGCGCTGGAAAATGGCTTCCGCGATTTCCATTGGCCCAGCTGGCAGGATTGCGCGCGGCGGCTGGAGCGCGACAACAAGCTGGTGCATCGCCCCATCTCCGAAGCCGACGACCAGTTGATGGCGGGCGGAAGCGATCCCCTGGCGCTGGAATTATGGGCCCATCATCGCGCCCGCGCGTTGCCGGACAATCTGAAGGTTCGCTGGCCCGATCCGGATCTCGACGCCCGCGACCCGCGCCGCCTGCATCTGGCGCTGCTGGTGCTTCTGGTGGCCAGCCTGATCGTGGCGCGGGGCGAGTGGCGCGCCCGCCTGGCGGGCGCCTTTGAAAGCGGCGCCGCCGCCGGGATCGGCCTGGACGCCTGGGTGGATCCGCCGCCCTATACCGGCATCGCGCCGATCTATCTGCCGGCGGGCGAAGAGCGCGTGATTTCCGTTCCGGCGGGCTCGATCCTCAATCTGCGCGTTCATGGCGCCGATCATGCGCCCGGCGTAACCATCGGCGGCGCGCCCCGGCCCCGCTTCACCGGCGAAGTGGGCGAATATGCCACCACCGCCAAGCTGATGCAGGACGGACGGGTGCGCGTGCAGGCCAGCGGCCATCGCATCGGCCAATGGAATCTGCATGTGATCGCCGACGCCGTGCCCCGGATCGAATTCACCGCCACGCCGTCGGTGAGCGAGCGCGGCGCCGTCAAATTTGCCTTCAAGGCTAGCGACGATTACGCCGTGACAGCGGCCAAGGTGGTGATCCGCCCGCATAACAAGCCGGGCGCGCCCATCGCGCTGGATCTTCCCCTGGCACCCGCCAAGTCGGTGGCCCAGACCAGCTATTCGGATCTTTCCGGCCATCCTTATGCGGGCCTGATGGTGGACGCGCAATTGGAAGCGCGCGACGGCGCCGGTCAGAAGGGCGTGAGCAAGACCATCACCTTCCGCCTGCCCGAGCGCGTCTTCACCGATCCGCTCGCCCGCGCCTTGATCGAGCAGCGCCAGGCACTGGCGATCAGCGAAACGCCCAAGGCCCGGCGCACCGTCGCCGACATGCTGAACGCGCTGACCATCGCGCCCGATAAATTCTATGCCGACCAGCGCGGGGTCTATACCGCCATCCGCGCCGCCTATTGGGGCATCCGCGCGGCCCACACGCCGGAAGACATCACCCATGTCGAGGATCTTCTGTGGCAGACCGCGATGGCGATCGAGCAGAAAGGCATCCTGGAAGCGGCCAACAATCTGCGCCAATTGCAGGCCCTGATCACGGCGGCGATGGCGGCGCACGCGCCCCAGCAAGTGATCGACCAGCTTTTGCAACGCTACAATCAGGCCATGCAGCGCTATCTGCAGGCGATGCAGGAAAATGCAGGCAAGAGCGCGCAGAAGCAGCAACCCGACGATCCCAACGCCAAGGTGCTGGGCTTTAACGATCTGCAGAAGCTGATGCAGGCGATCCAGCAATTGTCCGCCAGCGGCAATCGCGAACAGGCGGCGCAGATGCTGGCGGCGCTGCAAAGCATGCTGGAAAATATGCGCATGGCGCAAAGCGGAAACGGCAAGGGCGCCGGCCAGCAGAACACCGAGCTCAATCAGGCGATCCAGGAATATGGCGACCTGATGGGCGAACAGCGCGCCCTGATGGACAAGACCATGCGCCAGCAGCAAAGCAAGGGCGATCCCAAGGATGGCGGCGCCCAGGGCCTGGCCAAACAGCAGGACGAACTGCGCCAGAAGCTGGGCCGCTCGATGCAGAAGCTGGGCAAGCTGGGTGAAGGCTTGGGCAAGGCCGGCCAAGCGATGGAGCAGGCGCAGCGCTCCTTGAACGGGCACGATCTTTCCAACGCCCGCAACGCCCAGGAAAATGCGCTGGCCGAGATGCGCGCCGGCGCCGATGCACTGGCCAAGCAGATGCAAGGCAGCGACCTGGCCGGACAGCAGGGCCAGGAAGATCCCTTGGGCCGCGGCCCGGTCGGTCTCGGCAATGGCGTCAAGCTGCCGGACGCCAACGACCTGGCGCGGGCGCGCGACATTCTGCAGGAATTGCGCCGCCGGGCCGGCGAGCGCGGCCGCCCGCCCCAGGAACTGGATTATATCGACCGGCTGCTGCGGGAATTCTGATCGTTAGACGCGCGCTATGTGCGGCAAGGCGCGATATCGCCCGGCATCGTCCATGCCATAGCCGATCACGAAATCATCGCCGATCTGAAAGCCGACATGATCTGCCGTCGCCACCCGGCCGGGGCGTTGCTTGTCCAGAAGCGCCACCACCCGCACGCTGGCCGCGCCCGCCGCTTCGATCAGGGACACTGCCTTCTTGATCGTGCGGCCCGCATCCAGCACGCCGTCGATCACCAGCACATGGCGCCCGGCGATCTGGTCGGAAGGACCGGCGATCATGGAAATGGCGCTGGCCACCCGCTTGTCGCCATAGGAGCGCAGCCACAGCATCTCGACCGCCAGATCGACACCTTCCCTGGACAGGGCGCGCACCAGGTCGGCGGCGAAGACAAAACCGCCCACCAGGATGGGCATGGCGATATCGGGCCGCTGCGGCGCGCCCGCGATTTCCCGCGCCAGGCCCGTCACGCGGGCGGCGATCTCTTCGCTGGTGAACAGAATCTCCGGACCGGTCTTGTCAGTCATGCGGCGCGAACCGGACTTCCAGATGGCGGGCGGCAGCGGGCGGGGTGGAAAGCCGCGTGAGGAATGGCGACGACTGGCCCGGCTTCAAGGCCTGGACATTGGGCGTGAAATTCCAGTGATAGATTTCGTGGTTCTTGTCGTCGCTCAAGGTAACGCGGACATTCTGCGGCACGGACAATTCGCGCGAACCGGCATTGACGATATTGCCGGTGACCACCAGCACGATCTGCCCGTCCTCGCTCTCGCGGCGGTAATCGACCTTGGTGAAATCGATGCCTTGCGGATTGAGCTTGATGCCCATGGCCGAATAGACCCCGGCCGATTGGGGCCAGATCACCGCGATTTCCTGGCGGTAACGCATGGCCGCATAGCCGATCGCGGCGATCAGCGCGATCAGGCCGATCCAGCCCGCGATCACCGCCAGCATCGCCCCCCGGGCCAGGGGCTCGCCCTGTTCTTCCGGCATGGAGGCGGACGGCGCAAAGACCCGGGCGCGCGAAACGGATGGTTCGGCCGCCTGTGGCGGCGGCGCGGGCGGCGCATCGCTTTCGGCGGCGGCCACCGGTCCCGGCTGGTGCCAGACATGTCCGCATTTGGCGCAACGGACCTGACGGCCTAAAGGCGGGAATTTCGCCTCATCAGCCTGATAACGCGTGGCGCAAGCGGGACAGGTGAGAATCATGCGGTCTGATCGGCGTTTCGCGGTCGAAAATAGGGGGCGCACCGGATGACCGCAAGGCATCCCGACGCTATGGTCCGGGCATGGTTCGCTTCGAAAATGTGGGCATGCGCTATGGCACCGGGCCCGAAGTGCTGCGCGATGTCAGCTTCGAATTGGAGGGGGGCTCCTTCATCTTCCTCACCGGCCTTTCCGGCGCGGGCAAGACCACCTTGCTGAAGCTGATGTATCTGGCCGAGCCGCCCTCCCGGGGCCTCATCACCCTGTTCGGCCAGGAACTTGCCACCGCGCGGCGCCGCGATCTGCCGCCGCTTCGCCGCCGCATCGGCGTGGTGTTTCAGGATTTCCGGCTGCTGGATCATCTGTCGGCCTATGACAATGTCGCGTTGCCGCTCAAATTGGCGGGTGGGCGGGACACCGAATACGCCCATGACGTAAAGGAATTGATGTCCTGGGTAGGACTGGGCGACCGGATGTCGGCCCGTCCGCCCACTTTGTCGGGCGGCGAGCAGCAGCGCCTGGCCATCGCCCGCGCCGTGGTGGCGCGGCCCGATCTTCTGATCGCCGACGAGCCCACCGGCAATGTCGATCCGGAAATGGGCGCGCGCCTGATCCGCCTGTTCGGGGAATTGAACCGGCTGGGCACCACGGTGCTGATCGCCACCCATGACCGGGCCCTGATCGAATCCACCCGGGCCCGCGAGATGCGGCTGGTGGACGGCAGGTTGGTGGAATTGCGCGCCGGTGCCGCCCCATGAGAGAGATGAATGCCGTTCTTCCCCGCGACCGCGGCGCCGCGCCACTGGATTTCGTCATTGCGGTGATGGCGTTCCTGGCGGCTTTGGCGCTGGGCGCATCCCTGATCGCGGACCGCGCCACCCAAGGCTGGAGCCATGGCCTGGCCGCCAAGCTGACGGTACAGGTGGTTCCGCCCGACAGTGACAATGCCAAGACGGTGCTGGACCGGGAAACCGACGCCGCCGTGCGCGTGTTGCGCGCCACGCCGGGGATCGCCCGCGCCGCGCCTTTATCCGATGCCGAGCTCAATGCCCTGGTGGCGCCCTGGGTGGGCCAGAACGGCATCACCAGCGACATTCCCCTGCCCCGGCTGATCGATGCCTCGATCACGCCTGGCGAGGATGTGGACGTGCCGGGCCTGGTGGCAAAGCTGAAGCAGGCGGCGCCCCACGCCACCTTGGACGATCACAGCCGCTGGATCACAAGGCTCAGCGGCATCGCCGACACGGTGCGCTATTCCGCATACGGAATATTGCTGCTGATCGCGGGGGCCACGGCGGCGGCGGTATCCTTCGCCACCCGCGCCGGGCTGGAAGCCCATCACGAGATGGTGGCGCTGCTGCATCAGATGGGCGCGCGCGCCAGCTTCATCGCCCGCACGGTGGAATGGCATTACTTCACCTCCGCGCTGTTCGCGGCCCTGCTGGGCACGCTTTGCGCGGCACTGCTGTTTCTGGGTGCGGGCGGGCTGGAACGCTTCGGCGTCGATGCGGTGCCGTTCCTGCCGCCGCTCACCCTGGCCTGGGCGGATATGCCCTGGCTGCTGTTCGTTCCGGTCGCGACCGCGCTGATCGCCTGGGCAACGGCAAGGATTTCCGTGCTTTCGGTGGTGCGGGCCATCTATTAAGTTTCGGGACATGATACGCGGCTTTTTCACGGCGATGGTGCTGGTGGCGCTGGCCTATGCGGCAAGCTTCGTGCTGTTCGTGTCCTTGCTGCCGATGACGCCCCAAAGCGTGCCCAAGGCTGACGGCATCGTGGTCCTGACCGGCGGCGGCACGCGGCTGGACCGCGCGGACGATCTGTTCGAGAGCGGCGTGGGCAAACGGCTTCTGATCAGCGGCGTGGATCTGACCACCAGCAAGAAGACTCTCAAGCGCCTGGTCCATGGCGGGCCGCGCTTCGATTGCTGCGCCGATGTGGGCTATTCGGCGGAGGACACGCGCGGCAACGCCCAGGAAGCCGCGGACTGGACGCGGCGCAACGGCTTTCACCGGGTGATCCTGGTCACGGCGCGCTATCACATGCCGCGCTCGCTGCGGGAATTCTCCACCGCCATGCCGGACGTGACATTTCTTCCCTATCCGGTGGAACAGGGCCGGATCGATCTGTCCGGATGGTGGCGTTATCCGCGCACCATTTTCCTGCTCCATCGTGAATACGTGAAATATCTGGCCACGCTCGTCACAACCAGCATGGCCCGCTCAACCAAAAACGTCTCATGACATTCCCGCGCTCGGCATTGTTCATGACGTGGTTCCTGATCCTCACTTTGGTGATGGCGATCCTCTTCCTGCCGTTCCTGGCCTTGCCCCGCAAAGCCACGGTGTGGATAGCGCGTGGGTGGGCGCGCGCCACCTTATGGGGCCTTCGCGTCTTTGCCGGGATTGGCGAGCGCCGCCTGGGCGCGGTTCCGCGCGGCGGCGTGCTGGTGGCGTCCAAGCATATGAGCATGTGGGACACCTTGGCGCTCTATCTGGCGCTGGACGATCCGGGCATCGTGCTCAAGCGCGAATTGCTGCGCATTCCGTTTTACGGCTGGTATCTGGGCAAGGCCGCGGCGATCCCCATCGACCGGGGCGCGGGCGCAGACGCCTTGCGGCGCATGACCCACGCAGCCGAGCAGGTGCTGGCCGAAGGACGCCCGATCCTGATTTTCCCGGAAGGCACCCGCAAGAAACCGGGCGCGCCTCCGGACTATAAGCCGGGCGTGGCCGGACTCTATGGTCAGTTGGGCGTCCCTTGCGTGCCGGTGGCGCTGGATTCGGGACGGTACTGGCAAGGCTTCACCAAGCATCCGGGCACCATCAGCCTGGAATTTCTCGAAGCGATTCCGCCCGGCCTCAAGCGCCGCGAATTCATGCCGCTCCTGGAGCAACGCATCGAGGCCGCCACCAACCGGATGCTGCGCGCATGACGGCGGCGGAAAAAACCTGCGGTTCTTGCCAGGTCTGCTGCGTGGCGCTGAAGATCAAGACGCCGCAGTTGCGCAAGGCGGCGCAGGTCCCCTGCCCGCACCTGGTGACAAAAGGCTGCGGCATCTATGAAAGCCGACCGCCCGTCTGCCGCAGTTTTCTTTGCGGCTGGCGCTTGATGCCCGATCTGGACGCTTCCTGGCGGCCGGATGTGAGCGGGGTGATGCTGTTGCCGCTGCCCGAGGCGCAGATTCCCAAAGCCTATCGCGCCGCCGGTCCCGGCTGGGTTTTCGTGATCTCGGACGCCAGGAAAGCGATCACGCCCAAGCTGGCGCGGTTGGCGGCCGGTATGGTGAAACGTCGCACGGCTGTGTTCCTGTCGGTGATGACGCCCCGCATTCAAGTGAACGAGCAGCTGGAAAAAGTGGCGGACGATGTGGAGGGCGTGATGCGCGTCCTCAATCAGGTGCATGACCGGCTGAAGCCGGCAGGCACGGGCAAGGGCCTTGGCCGCATCTGGGCGCTGTACCGCGCGCAGGTGGACCGGATGCGCGCCATCATGGAGCAGAAGCCATGAAACGCCGCGCCGATCCGTCGTCCAAAAGCTGCGGCGCCTGCAATCTGTGCTGCATCGAGCTGCCCATCGAGACGCCCGAGCTGCGCAAGAAAGCCCAGACGCCCTGCTCGCATCTCACGGACAAAGGCTGCGGGATCTATGCCAACCGCTTTCCGATCTGCCGGCAATTTCTCTGCGGCTGGCGGCTCTTTCCCGAATTGGGTGAGGAGTGGCGGCCCGATCTCAGCGGCATCATGATCGTTCAGGTCGCCCAGGCCGATCTTCCGGACGCCTACCGGCCGGCGGGACATGGCATGCAGTTTCTGGTGGTGGGCGGCGAGGACGCGGTCACCCGTCCCGGCGTGGCCGAATATGTCGCCGATCAAGTGTCGCGGGGCGTCGCCGTGTATCTCACCGCCAACACCCCGCGCGCCCTGATCAACGAATATCTGCCGGCGGCGGCGTCCCGGGATCTTCCCACCGTCCGGCGGATCGTCCTGCATCTGTACCGCCTTCTGATGGCGGCGCGGGCCAAGAAAGGCTTTCTGGGGATGCTGCCCCATTTCTATCGCCTGCATGTGGAAAAACAGCGCGCCGCCGTCAAGAGATAATCAGCAAATACAATAACTTATTTCAATGCCGCGGCCTTCATAAAAGCCCCGGCCACCCCATATTAAGCGCCGGTCCATCTCGGAGTGGCACAATTTCCGCCTTTGTGATTTTTAGAGACGTGATGAACGAATTTTCCCGCCAGATCTGGGACATGAAGTACCGCTTCAAGGCGGCCGACGGCACGCCGCTGGACCGCGATGTGGCGGACAGCTGGGCGCGGGTTGCCGCCAGCCTTGCCATGGCCGAAGCGCCGGAGCGGCGCATCGGCGTGGCGGGTTCCTTCGCCTCGGCGCTCAAGGATTACAAATTCCTGCCCGCGGGACGCATCCTGGCCGGCGCGGGCACCGCCCGCAGCGTCACGCTCTTCAATTGTTTCGTGATGGGCACCATCCCCGATTCCATGGATGGCATCTTCAGCGCCTTGCGCGAGGCCGCGCTCACCCTGCAGCAGGGCGGCGGCATCGGCTACGACTTCTCCACCTTGCGACCCAAGGGCGCGCATGTGGCGGGCGTGGCGGCGGACGCATCGGGCCCCGTCTCTTTCATGGACGTGTGGGACGCGATGTGCCGCACCATCATGAGCGCGGGTTCGCGGCGCGGCGCCATGATGGCGACTTTGGCCTGCGATCATCCCGACATCGAAGGCTTCATCGACGCCAAGCGTACCCCCGGCAGGCTTTCCAACTTCAACCTGTCGGTTCTCATCAGCGACGCTTTCATGCGGGCGGTGGCGGACGATGCCGACTGGCATCTGCAGTTCGAAGGCAAGCATTACCGCACCTTGAAGGCACGGGCGCTGTGGGACCGCATCATGCGCTCGACCTATGATTACGCCGAGCCGGGCGTGATCTTCATCGACCGCATCAACGAAGAAAACAACCTCGCCTATTGCGAAACCATCCGCGCCACCAATCCCTGCGGCGAGCAGCCCTTGCCGCCCTATGGCGCCTGCCTGTTGGGATCGATCAATCTGGCCAAGCTGGTGCGCAATCCCTTCGAGGAAGACGCGCATCTCAATCTGGACGCGCTGGCCGATCTCACCACCATAGCGGTGCGCATGCTGGACAATGCCATCGACGTGTCGCGTTTTCCCCTGGATGCCCAGCGCCAGGAAGCCATCGCCAAGCGGCGCATCGGCTTGGGTGTCACCGGATTGGCCGATGCCCTGATCTTCTGCCGCACCCGTTACGGCTCGCCCAAAAGCGTGGAGATGATTCGAAGCTGGCTGTCCGCCATGTCCCGGGCCGCCTATCGCGCTTCCATCGAGCTGGCCCGGGAGAAAGGCGCCTTCCCGCTGTTCGATGCGACGGAGTTTCTCACCCGCCCGCATATCCAGGCTTTGCCGGACGATATCCGCGCCCGGCTGGCCCAGCACGGCATCCGCAATGCGCTTTTGACCTCGATCGCGCCCACCGGCACGATTTCGCTTCTGGCGGGTAATGTCTCCAGCGGTGTCGAGCCGGTCTTTGCCTTCAGCTATACCCGCAAGGTGCTGCAGCCCGACGGAGCCAAGCGCGAGGAAACGGTCGAGGATTACGCCGTGCGGGCCTTCCATGCCCGTTTCGGCGCGGATGCCGCCCTGCCCGATTACTTCGTCACGGCGCAGACGCTCGCGCCGGAAGATCATCTGGCGGTGCAGGCCGCCGCCCAGCCTTTCATCGACAGCGCCATTTCCAAGACCATCAATGTGCCCGCGTCCATTTCCTTCGACGCCTTCAAGGATGTGTATCTCGCCGCCTATCGCGACGGCTGCAAAGGCTGCACCACCTATCGCCCCAACGATGTGACCGGGTCGGTGCTTGCGGTGGAAGAACCGAAAGCCGCCGCCGAACCCATTGCGGCGACGGCCAGCGACCAGCGGGCAAGCGAAGAGCCGGAGCTGCCGCTGCCTTTGCCCGAACCCAAGGAACGGGGCGGGGTGGTCTATATGACCCGGCCGCTGGACCGGCCCGATGCGCTTTTGGGCCGCACCTACAAAATCAAATGGCTGGAAAGCGACCACGCCTTCTACATCACCATCAACGATGTGGAGAAGGATGGGCGCCGCCGCCCGTTCGAAATCTTCATCAACTCCAAGAATATGGAAGCCTATGCCTGGGCCCTGGCGCTCACCCGGATGATCTCGGCGGTGTTCCGGCGGGGCGGCGATGTCTCCTTCGTGGTCGACGAGTTGAAGGCGATCTTCGATCCGCGCGGCGGCCAATGGATGAGCGGGCGCTATGTCCCCTCGCTCCTGGCGGCGATCGGCGAAGTGATCGAACGGCACATGATCGAGATCGGCTTTCTGGGCCTGCGCTCCGCCCAGATCGCCGCCGCGCCCGCTTCCTTCGCCGAGAAACTGCCCCGCGAAGGCGCCCCCGCCCATTTCTGTCCCCGCTGCGGCGAGGCCAGCTTCGTCAAGCTGGAAGGCTGCGACTCCTGCCTGTCTTGCGGTTATTCCAAGTGCGGCTAATTTCCTGACATGCGTTACTCCAGCCGCTTCTGGCTCTATGCACCGCTGGTGCTTTTCGTTGGCCTTGCCCTTTGGGTGATGGGCCATTGGTGGATTCTGGCCGAGGATCTGGACCGCAAGCTCACCGCCGCGAACGGGCATCAGGCCGTGCCCGGCGTCACCGTGTCATGGGCCAGCAAAACCATTTCCGGCTTTCCTTTCCGGGTCGATGTGGTCTTCACCAATCTTCTGGTGAAGGCGGAAGGCCCGCGCGGCCCCATCACCTGGCAGAGCGACCGCTTCGCGCTGCACGCCCTCACCTATGGCCGCGCCCAGGGTATTTTCGAGGCGGCGGGCCCCCAGACCTTGTCCTGGACCGATGCGGACAATGCGCCGCATCGCCTGTCCTTTCTCCCCGCCTCCCTGCACGCCAGTGCCATTTCCGGCGACCGGGGCCTCTCGCGCTTCGATCTCGACATGATGGATGCAGGCGGCAAGGACAGTGATGGAGCGGCGTTCACCGTGGCCCGGGTGCAATTTCACATGCGCCACGATCCCAAGGCCGACGCGCTGGACCTGATGCTGAGCGCGCTGGAGGTGCAAAACCCCGCCGCGCCCTTCGGCGATCATGTGAAAAAGCTGGAAATCTATGGCCGCGTCACCGAGGGCTCGTCTTTTGCCCGGCTTCTGGAAGGCCGTTCCGGCTGGATGGATGCGATGCGGGCCTGGAAGCACCGCAATGGCGAGATCGTCACCGACAAGGTGAACATCGAATCCGCCGCGCTGACCACCCAGACCGCAGGGCCCGAATTGCAGCCCGGCCTGCGCGCGCTGCTGTTTCCGTTTTACTGATCTTTGGATTGATCTCTGCCGAAATTCGGCGCCGCCGAATCCTGGCCGATATCCACGATCGAGCGCCGGATTGCGCGGGTGCGGGTGAACAAATCGAACAGCATCTGGCCATTGCCGTCGCGCACCGCGCGCTGCAACAGGCTGAGATCCTCGTTGAAGCGCCCCAGCACTTCCAGCACCGCGTCGCGATTGTTGAGAAACACGTCCCGCCACATGGTGGGATCGGACGCGGCAATGCGGGTGAAATCGCGGAAGCCGCCGGCCGAGAATTTGATCACTTCGGTTTCGGCGACTTTCTCCAGATCGTGCGCCGTGCCCACGATATTGTAAGCGATCAGATGCGGCACATGACTGGTCATCGCCAGCACCAGATCGTGATGGCCCGCTTCCATCACTTCGACCTGGCTGCCGCAGCGTTCCCAGAACTGCTTCAGCTTCGCCACCGCATCCGCGTCCGCGCCGGGCGGCGGGGTGATGATGCACCAGCGGTGATCGAACAGGCTGGGAAAACCCGCATCCGGTCCCGACTGTTCGGTGCCGGCGATGGGATGGGCGGGCAGGAAGTGCACGCCTTTGGGCACGAACGGCGACACGTCTTTCAGCACCGCGCTTTTCACCGAGCCCACATCGGAAAGAATGGCGCCGGGCTTCAGGTGGGGCGCGATGGCCGCCGCGACGTCCTTATAGCTTCCCACCGGCGAGCAAAGGATCACCAGATCGGCGCCTTTCACCACATCGGCGGCGGTGGGCGCGATGGCGGCCAGTTCCAGTTCGGCGGCGCGCTTTCGCACCGCTTCGCTGGCGTCATAGCCGGCAATGGTTTCGGCCAGGCGTTCCCGCTTGATCGCATGCGCCAAAGACGAGCCAATCAGGCCCAGGCCAATCAGGGCGATCCGTTCGAACATCAGCGGCCCATGAATTCGCGCAAGGCCGCGACCACGCGTTCATTGGCTTCGGCCGAGCCGATGGTGAGCCGCAATGCGTCCGGCAGGCCATAACCGGCGACGCCGCGCAGGATCAGGCCCTTGCTGCCCAGGAAGGCGTCCGCCTTGACGGAATTCTTCTCGCCTTTGGGGAACTGAATCAGCACGAAATTGGCCACGCTTTCGTTCACCGTCAGGCCCAGCTTGCGGATCTCCTCGGTGAGATAGGTCTTCCATTGCTCGTTATGAGCGACCGAGCGTTCGACATGGGCGCGGTCGCGGATCGCGGCGGCGGCGGCATGCTGCTGCATCATCGAGACGTTGAAGGGCCCGCGAATGCGGTTGAGTACATCGCACACCGCGGCCGGCGCGTAGGTCCAACCGATCCGCATTCCCGCCAGGCCATGAATCTTGGAAAAAGTGCGGGTCATCACCACATTGGGATAGCGCGACACCATCTCGATGCCCGCTTCGTAATCATTCTTGCGAACATATTCGCTGTAAGCGGAATCGATCACCAGCAGCGTGTCCGGCGACAGGCCCGCATGCAGGCGGCGCATCTCTTCATGGCTGATGTAGGAGCCGGTGGGATTGTTGGGATTGGCGATGAAGACCATGCGCGTTCTGGGCGTCACGCGCGCCAGCGCGGCGTCCACATCGAACCGCAGCTTGGGGTCGGGGATTTCCACCGGCGTGGCGCTGTTGGCGAACGTGGCGATCTTGTAGAGGATGAAATCATGCTCGCTGAACAAGACCTCGTCGCCGGGCCGAAGGTAACCATTGGCCAGCATGGTGAGGATGGCGTCGGAGCCGTCACCCGAGGCCACGATCCGCGCCGGGTCCAAGCCGTACACCTCGCCGATGGCCTCGCGCAGGATCTGGGCACTGCCTTCCGGATAAAGCTCCAGGTCGCGCGCCGCCTTGAGCAGCGCCTCGACCGCCAGCGGGCTCGGCCCCAGCGGGCTTTCGTTGGACGACAGCTTGATGACATGCTCGACCCCGGCCAGGCCGGCGCGGCCGGCGACATAAGGCGTGATGTCCAGAACGCCGGGCTTGGGTGTCGGTGCCATAAGGTCCTCAAAAAGCCGTCTAGAAAAGGGCCGTATTGATAGTGGCAGGCTCCCCTAAAAGCAAAGCAAGCCCGGCCGCGCGACCCTAAGAAAATCAGCGCAAACCTGCCATTCATTGACAGGGGGGCCCCGCCACCTTAGCTACGCCTTCCGACTGTTGGACATGCCATGACCGAGACGGCAAATCCGCGTTTTTTACGGCCGCTGAGCGCGCCGGGGGCCGATGCCGGCAAGGCCGTCACCTTCGGCCCCGACAAGCCGCTGACCTTGGATTGCGGACGGACGCTGTCGCCTTTTTCCATCGCCTATATGACCTATGGCACGCTCAACGCCGACAAGAGCAATGCCATCCTGATCTGCCATGCCCTGACCGGCGACCAGTTCGTGGCATCGAAGCATCCGGTCACCGGCAAGCCCGGCTGGTGGACCATGATGGTGGGGCCCGGGCGCGCCATCGATACCGACCGCTTCTTCGTCATCTGCGCCAATGTCATCGGCGGCTGCATGGGCTCGACCGGACCGGCGGAGATCGATCCCGCCACCGGCAAGCCTTATGCGCTCGACTTCCCCCTGGTGACGGTGCGCGACATGGTGCGGGCGCAAGCGATGCTGCTGGACGCGCTGGGGATCGAAACCTTGCTCGCCGTGGTCGGCGGCTCGATGGGCGGGATGCAGGCGCTGCAATGGGCCGCGTCTTTCCCCACCCGCGTGCGCGCCGTGGTGCCGATCGCCTGCGCCGCGCGCCATTCGGCGCAGAACATCGCATTCCATGAAGTGGGCCGCCAGGCGATCATGGCCGATCCGGATTGGAAAGGCGGCGACTATCAGAGCCACGGCACCCGCCCGTCCAAGGGGCTGGCGGTGGCGCGGATGGCCGCGCACATCACCTATCTGTCCGAAGCGGCGCTTCAGCGCAAATTCGGCCGCAATCTGCAGAACCGCGACGCCCTGTCCTTCCAGTTCGCGCCGGATTTCCAGATCGAATCCTATCTGCATCATCAGGGCGCGACCTTCGTCGACCGCTTCGACGCCAATTCCTATCTCTACATCACCCGGGCGATGGATTATTTCGACCTGGCGGAAGACTATGCCGGACACCTGGCCGACGCGTTCCGCGATTCCCCCAACCGCTTCTGCATCATCTCTTTCACCTCGGATTGGCTCTTTCCCACCGCCGAGAACAAGCGCATTGCCCATGCGTTGAACGCGGTGGCGGCCAAGGTGAGCTTTGTCGAGATCAAGACCGACAAGGGCCATGACTCCTTCCTGCTGGACGAGCCGGAAATGTTCGACACGGTGCGCGGCTTTCTCAATGCCGTGGCTTCGGCGGATGGGCTGGCATGAGCGGCGCTTCGAACCTGCGCGCCGATCTGGCCGCCATCGCGGAAATGATTCCGGACGGCGCGCGCGTGCTGGATGTGGGCTGCGGCGACGGCGCGCTGCTCGAGTATCTGGTGCGCACCAAAAAGGTCGATGGCCGCGGCATCGAATTGTCGCAACAGAATGTGAATGCCTGCGTCGCGCGCGGGTTGGCGGTGGTGCAAGGCGACGCGGATTCCGACCTGGGCGAATATCCCGACCAGGTGTTCGATTTCGTCATTCTCAGCCAGACCATCCAGGCCACGGAGAAGCCGTCTCAGGTGCTGGAACACATGCTGCGCATCGGGCGGCAGGCAGTGATTTCGCTGCCCAATTTCGGCCATTGGCGGGTGCGGCTGGCGCTGTTGTTCGGCGGCCGCATGCCGCGCACAAGGGCGCTGGGCTATAGTTGGTACGACACGCCCAACATCCATCTGTGCACCATCGCCGACTTCGTGGATCTGGTGCGCGGCAATGGCGCGGTGATCGACCGGGCCCTGGCGCTCAAGGACAATCATGTGGCCGGCGATGTGCGGCCCGATTCCTGGGGCCCGAATTTCGCGGCCCAAGGCGCGATTTTCCTGTTACGGAAAAACTAGACGCTTTTCGTGCCCCCCTGCGCATGCGCAGCATGCTGGCGGTGGGGTGAGATTGGCGTCCAAGCCAACCGAACGTCGTAGCAGCGCTTATTGCACACAGGCATCTGCCTGTGCGCAAAAGTAAGCTGCGAAGACCAGAGGGGGAACTATTCCGTCCCGGCGGGCTTCAGGATCGCCGGCGCCTTCACCCGCACCGCCGCAGGTGCGGTCGGCGTGGCGGGCGCATAGAGCGACTTGCTGGCTTCGACGATATGCACGCCGCCCAAGCCCGGCAGGAAGCGCGCGCCGAACCGCTCCCATCCGGTGCCGCTGCGCGCCAGGGCGCCGATGCCGACCGGCGGCGCATAGAGCGCCCGCTGCCATTGCTCCGGAACGAACAGGGCGCCGCGCACCAGGGCATCGAGTTCGCTGCGCGAGAAAGGCCGCCCATGACCGAAGGGCGAGCGTTCCAGCTGCGCCCAGAGGCTGGCGCGGTTGGGCGCGACCAGGAGCAGCCGGCCATCCGGCGCCAAGACCCGCCACAATTGCCGCAAAAGCGGACGCAGCCCTTCGGCTTCTTCCAGCCCATGCGCCACCAGCACCAGATCGAAGAACGCGTCGGGAAAAGGCAGCGCGTCTTCTTCGACCAGGGTGGTGAGCGTCTTGCCGCCGCCCGGCCAGGCGGTTCCGGGACGGAGCGCGGCGGGAAGCGCGGCGATACAGCGTTCGGCTTCGCCCAGAAAGCCGCTCAGATAGGGCTGCGTAAATCCATAGCCCAGAAGCCGCCGCCCCCGCGTATTGGGCCAGATCTCGCGCAACCGGCGCAAAATGAGACGGCGGGTCCGCTCCCCCATCGGACTTCCGTAAAAATCGCTCAGGCCCCGCAGATCCATTGTCTCAATCGGTAATCCGAAGTTGCAAAAGGTTCAATCTCCCACCCACCGCTGCTAAACTGGGGACCGGCAGAATTGGAACAATCATGAAGATCGAAATCATCCCGTGCCTGGAAGACAATTACGCCTATCTGATCAAGGCGGGCGAGCATTGCGCCGTGGTGGATCCGTCGGAAGCGGCGCCTGTCAATGCGGCGCTGGACCGGCTGGGCTGGGAGCCGTCCTTCATCCTCAACACCCATCATCATATCGACCATGTCGGCGGCAATCTGGAACTGAAGAAGGAATATGGCGCCACCATCGTGGGACCGGGAAAGGACGCCGCGCGCATTCCCGGGCTGGATGTGGGCGTGGATGAGGAATCGGGCTGGGAATTCGCGGGCGAGAAAGTGCGGGTGCTGGAAGTCCCCGGCCATACGCGCGGTGCCATCACCTTTGTGATCGGCGGCAATGCCTTTACCGGCGACACGCTTTTTTCCTTGGGTTGCGGGCGGCTGTTCGAAGGCGATGCACCGACCATGTGGGCCAGCCTGTCGAAGCTGATGAGCCTGCCCAATGCGACGCGCATCTATTGCGGCCACGAATATACCGAGAGCAATGGCCGCTTCGCCCTCTCCCTGGAGCCGGGCAATTCGGCGCTGGGCGCGCGCATGACCGAAGTGAAGAATGCGCGGATGGAAGGCTGGCCCACGCTTCCATCGACCATGGGCCAGGAAAAAAAGACCAACCCCTTCCTCAGGCCCGATTCCTGGGAGATCCGAAAGGCGCTGGGGATGACGAACGCCGATGATGCCGATGTGTTCGGCGAGATCCGCCGGCGCAAGGACAATTTCTGATTATTTCTTCTTGTCGCTGGAGCCGCCGAAGGGCGCGGTCACCACATCGGCGGTGGTGCTGACGGCCGTGCCCGCCACGCTGACACCCGCACCGGCTACCGCGGCACCGGCATGGACCACCGCGCAAGCGGACAGTCCCAGGCCCAGCCCGGCAATGGCAACGACGATCCGGCAGGCGCGCATGGGGGGACCCCTTTGACAGGGGAAGAGAATGCCATCCAATGAGCCCGGCCAAAACTAAATTCGAGACCAGGGAAATGTTCCAGACACTGTTCGCCACCCGCCTCTACCGGGCGCAACTGTCCGGAACGCGCAATGCCGTTCTGGAACAAACCTGCCTGGGCCTGGCCGCGGAGGACCGGGCGGGACAACGCTGGGCGCGCGAACATGGCTATGGCGGCTACACCTCATACGCGTCGCTCAACGACCTGACGCACCGCGCCAGCATCATCGCGGAACTGGAACGCGACATCGCCCGCCATGTCGCGCTCTTCGCGCGCGATGCCCAATTCGAACTCGGCGGCCGCAAGCTCAAGCTGGACAGCCTTTGGGTGAACGTGATGGACAAGGACGCCATTCACGCGCCCCACATCCACCCCCATTCGGCGATCAGCGGGACCTATTATGTGACGGTGCCGCCAAAGGCGGGGGCGATCCGCTTCGAGGATCCGCGCCTGGCGATGATGATGGCAGCGCCGCCCCGCAAGAAGAATGCACGGCCCGAAAATCGCAGCTTTTTCGCCGTCGATCCCAAGCCGGGCATGCTGCTGTTGTGGGAGAGCTGGCTGCGCCATGGCGTCGAGCCCAACCGCGCAAGGCGCTCGCGCATTTCCATCAGCTTCAACTACGCTTACGCTTAGCGACAGCGGCGGTTAGCGCCAGCGTCGTACCGCGCGCCGCGATAGCGGGAGGCTCGATTCTTGGTCGCACGTCGCAGCCCAAATGATTATCGCACTGCGTCATAACCGGGAACGCCCTGACGCGGCCATCCCGCGCCTGCTAGAGTTCCCTCACAAAGATGGGAGGGCTTTGATGGAAATGGGATTGACGGAATCCACCATGCTGCTGTGGAGCGTGGTGCTGGGACTTGTTCAGATCGTGCTTGCCACCATGGCGGTGAACAAGGATGTGGGGCTGCCTTACAATCTGAGTTCGCGCGACGAGCCGTCGCCGGCGGTGGGCAAGGTGGCGGGCCGGCTGGTGCGGGCGGGCGCCAATTTCCGCGAAACTTTCGGACTGTTCGCGGTGTCGGTGATCATGGTGATCGTGCTGCATCGTCAAAGCAACATTTCGGCGATGGGCGCGCAGATCTATTTCTGGTCGCGCCTGGTCTATGTGCCGGTCTATGCGCTGGGCATCCAGGTGGTGCGCACCATTGTCTGGACATTGTCGATCATAGGCCTGGTGATGGTCCTGACCGCAGCGCTCGGCGTCGCATAACAAGGCAAAAGCGCAGAAGCAGCGCGCTTCGCATCTGGCGCGAGGGATTTTGGTTGCTGGCAAGGAGCGTCGCCCGGAGCGGGCGTGAGCCCGTGAGGACGCGCGACATAGCCAGCGGCCAAAAGACCCGCGCCCTTATCGTGCGCTAGTTAGCGGCGGCCTTTTTTCTGGCGGTCTTTACGAGCCGCATAACGCGCGTCGCGAGCCGCCTTCTGATCGGCCAGAAGCTGCATCATTTTCTGCAGTTCCTCTTCCTTGGCCTTTTCGGCGGCGAGCTTGGCCTCTTCCTCGGCGGCGCGGCGCGCTTCTTCTTCGGCGGCACGGCGCGCCTCTTCCTCGGCGGCGATCCGCTCCTTTTCGGCGGCGCGGGCGGCCTGGCGCTCGTCGCGCGCCTTGGCGATGGCCTGGCGCTCCTTGGCGCGTTCGTCGGCGGTGGCCTTTGCGGCTTCGGCGCGGGCCTTGACCTTGGCCAGCATTTCGGCGCGCGCCTTGGCCGCCGTGTTCATGCGTTCGGAGAATTTCTGATCGTCGCGGATTGCCATGAGAGTCTTAGTTGTCGAGGAAGCTACGGAGTTTTCTGGAACGGGACGGGTGCTTGAGCTTGCGCAGCGCCTTGGCTTCGATCTGGCGGATACGCTCGCGGGTGACGCTGAACTGCTGGCCCACTTCTTCCAAGGTGTGGTCGGTGTTCATGCCGATGCCGAAGCGCATGCGCAGCACGCGCTCTTCGCGGGGCGTCAAGGTTGCCAACACGCGGGTGGTGGTTTCGCGCAGGTTCGCCTGGATCGCCGCGTCGATGGGCAGGACCACATTGGGGTCCTGGATGAAGTCGCCCAGATGCGAATCTTCCTCGTCGCCGATGGGCGTTTCGAGGCTGATCGGCTCCTTGGCGATCTTGAGAACCTTGCGCACCTTTTCCAGCGGCATGGCCAGGCGTTCGGCCAGCTCTTCGGGGGTCGGCTCGCGGCCGATCTCGTGCAGCATCTGGCGCGAGGTGCGCACCAGCTTGTTGATCGTCTCGATCATGTGCACCGGGATGCGGATGGTGCGGGCCTGGTCTGCGATGGAGCGGGTGATGGCCTGGCGAATCCACCAGGTCGCGTAGGTGCTGAACTTGTAGCCGCGGCGATACTCGAACTTATCGACCGCCTTCATCAGGCCGATATTGCCTTCCTGGATCAGGTCGAGGAACTGCAGGCCGCGATTGGTGTATTTCTTGGCGATGGAGATCACCAGGCGCAGATTGGCCTCGATCATCTCCTTCTTGGCGACGCCGGATTCGCGCTCGCCCTTCTGCACGGTCTGGACGTTGCGGCGAAATTCGGACACCGACTGGCGGGTTTCCTGGGCCAGCGCCTGAATGTCCTCGCGCAGGTCGCGGATCTTGTCGCGTTCCTCGGTGACGAAATCGTGCCAGCCGATGCCGGTCAGGCGGCCGACGCGGCGCGCCCAGTTGGGGTCGAGCTCGTTGCCGAAATATTGCTTGAGGAATTCGGCCCGGTCCACGCCATGGGCTTCGGCCAGGCGGAGCAGCTTGCCTTCCAGCGACACCAGGCGGCGATTGATGCCGTACATCTGGTCGACCAGGGCTTCGATGCGGTTGTTGTTGAGCTTGAGCGACTTGACCAGATCCATGGTCTCGCTGCGCAGCTTCTTGAAGCGGCGTTCCTGGCCGGTGGAAAGCTCGTCGGCGCCCAGCGCCGCTTCGACCGAAGCGTCCTGCAGCTTGCCCAGCTTCTTGTAGAGGCCTGCGATATTGTCCAGCGCTTCCAGCACCTGCGGCTTCAGCGCGGCTTCCATCGCCGACAAGGGCAGATTGCCTTCATCGTCGAAGTCATCGCCATCGGATGCGCCATCGGCAGCGGCGGCGGCTTCGCCGCCCTCTTCGCCATCGGCGGCGGGCTTGGGCGCGGGCTTCGGCTCCGGCTTGGGTTCGGGCTTCTTGAATTCCGGCGCCTTGAATTCGGCGGGCGCATGGGCGAGCGGCTTGCCGTCGGGACCGACGGGCGGAGGCACCGGCGCGGGCGAGCCATCGGGACCGGCGCCATACATGGCTTCCAGGTCGATGATGTCGCGGAGCAGGACCTTGCCTTCGTTCAATTCGTCGCGCCACACGGTGAGCGCTTCGAAAGTGAGCGGGCTTTCGCACAAGGCGCCGATCATCAATTCGCGGCCGGCCTCGATGCGCTTGGCGATGGCGATTTCGCCTTCGCGCGACAGAAGCTCGACCGAGCCCATTTCGCGCAGATACATGCGCACCGGATCGTCGGTGCGGTCATATTGCTCGCCGGACTTGGCGGTGGTGGCGAGCGCCTTGCTGCCTTCGGCGACGGCGGGAAGATTCTCGCCCTCGGCCTCTTCGGCCTCTTCGCTTTCGATGACATTGATGCCCATCTCGTTGAGCATCGCCATCGTGTCTTCGATCTGCTCCGACGAGGTCTTGTCGGACGGCAGCACTTTGTTCAGTTCGTCATAGGTGACATAGCCGCGCTGTTTGGCGCGCGCGATCATCTTGCGCACGCCCACATCGGACATATCCAGCAGCGGACTGTCGGCATCGCCGGGCGTTTCATTCTCGCCGGGCTTTTTGGGAACGATCTTGGCGACGGGCTTGACCACCGGCGCGGGCGCCACGGGCTTGACCTGTTTGGCTTCGACCTTGGCGGCGGCGGCCTTTTTGGCCTTCACCTCGGGCTCATGCTTGGCCTTGGCGGTCTTGACCGGCGCGCTTTTGACGGCGGCGGCCTTGGCCGGCTTGGCAACATGCTTGACCGGCTTGGGCGCGGGCTTGGACGGCTTGGGGGCGGGCTTGGCCGACTTCTTGACCGCCGCGGTCTTGGCGGCGGCCGGCTTGGCGGCCTGCTTCTTGGCAGGCTTGCCATTTGCCCCCGGTTTTCCCGGGGACTTCGCCGCTTTCTGTTTCAAGGCGGTTTTACTCACCACTGCTTCGCTATCCTATGTCCCCCAATAATGGGACGCTTGAGTTGGTAACGCGGAAGCCCCGCGTTATTCGTGAGGAGACCTGAGCAACCGCCGGGCCTCGTGCCAGGATTCTTCGCTGCCTTCCGCAGCGAAGCGCCTGAGGGCGCGCTCGCGTTCCGGTTCTCCCTCCGCCATGTCGCGAAAATCCGCAGCGGCGCGCAAGAAACGGGCTTCAGTCTCATCCTCCGGCATGGAATCCGGCGTTGGGGCGCCGGGCTTGGATGTGGCGCCCAGACGTGCCAGCAACTCGGCCATTCCCAGGCGCATGAAATGGTTCAAAACCGGCGTTTTTTCAAGGCTGGAGCCGGAGGCCGCGAGGTTTAAAAGTTCGTGGCGCAGCCTGTCAAGCGAAGGGTCGCGGAAGGGTAACTCGGCCAGCTTTTCCCCATGGGCGAGGGCCAGGGATGGTGTTTCCAGCAGCAAGGCCCCCAATTCTGCCTCTTTGCGCGACAAAGCGCCCTCCCGGGCCTGGCCGGCCAGCCCCGCCTTGGCCAGGAGGCTGGCCCTGACCGCGGGGGAAACCGCCTCGGCCGTGCCCGGCTGGGGCCGGAACGGGCCCTTGCCCCCCTTGAAGCCCTGCCCCCGGAAGCTCTGGCCGCGCTGGAACTTATCGTTCTGAAATTGGGGCCGGTCGGGGCGGGGCGCCCGGCGCTTGAAATTGTCGAAGACCTTCTGGTCGAAGTCCCGGCGGTAATATTCCGCCACCTTGGCATCGGTGATCTGGGCGGCGATGGCACCCAGCGCCCGCTCCAGCCCGGCCCGGCGTTCGGGGGTGGAAATATCCTTGCCCTCGGTTTCGGACCGCCACAGCACCTCCGACAAGGGAAGCGCCGCATCCAGCAAGGCCCGCATCGCCTGGGGCCCGTTTTTGCCCAGGAAACTATCGGGATCTTCGCCCGCCGGAAGAAACGCGAAGCGCAAGGAGTAACCCGCCTTCAGCTGCGGCAAGGCCAGATGCGCGGCCCGGTGCGCGGCCTTGAGGCCCGCGCCGTCGCCGTCGAAGGCCAGGATCGGTTCCGGCGCCGTCTTCCACAGAAGCTGCAACTGATCCGAAGTCAGCGCGGTACCCAGCGGCGCCACGGCATGGGCGAAGCCGCCCCGCACCAGCGCGATCACATCGGTATAGCCTTCCGCCACCAGGATGGTGCCCGCCTTGATCGCGGCGGCGCGGGCGGTGGCGAAATTGTAGAGATTGTGCCCTTTGGAAAAGAGTACGTTCTCGCCGCTGTTGATGTATTTGGGCTTGGCGTCTTCCTCCAGCGCCCGGCCGCCGAACGCGATCACGCGCCCGCGCCCGTCGGTGATGGCGAACATCACCCGGTTGAAGAAGAAATCGCGCATCGGGCGGTTGTTTTCCGCCGGCCGCGCCAAGCCCGCCGCCAGCATGTCGTCCTGGGTGACGTTCTTGGCCTTGAGGAACTCGATCAGTGCCTGGCCGGACGCGGGCGAATAGCCCAGGCGGAACTGCTTGGCGGCATGGCCGTCCAGCCCGCGGCGCTTGAGGTACGCGCGCGCGTCATGGCCGCCCGCTTCGCGCAGCTGCGCTTCATAAAATTGCGCCGCCAGTTCCACGATGTCGTAGAGCGATTTGCGCTTCTGTTCGCGCGCCTCGTCGTCGGGCGACCATTTGGGAAGTTCCACGCCCGCTTCGGCGGCCAGCTTTTCCACCGCTTCGGGGAAGGTCAGGCCTTCGGTTTCCACCAGCCATTTGAAGGCATCGCCGCCCGCCCCGCAGCCGAAGCATTTATACGCGTGCCGCTCATTCTCGACTTTGAAGCTGGGGGATTTCTCGCCATGGAAGGGGCAGCAGCCCCACATCACCCGGCCCTTGCGGATCAGCTTGACGCGCCGTCCCACAAGCTGGACCAAATCGGTCCGCCGCCGGATTTCGTCCAGCAATCCCTCGCCATACCGCATGGGCGCCAGTTTAGGGGAAAGCCCCCCGAAAAGCTGTGCAAATTGCGCGTCCGGGGCGGCAAAAAAATGCCGCGCCTGTGCATGGTTCGACGGGAAACTGTTGCTAAAGTCGGATCCGGAGGGGCGGCATGGCAATTTTCGACGAAACGGCGGATTTCCGGGCCTGGGTGATGCAGGCCGACCGCCGGCTGACGGCGGCCGAGAGCCGGGCGGAAGCCATCGAGACGATCCGGGCCACCGCCCGGGCGATCTGCGGCTCGGACGGCATCTGCCTTGTCGTACGCGATGGCGATCTTTGCCACTATGTCGAGGAGGACGCGATCGCGCCTTTGTGGAAAGGCCAGCGCTTTCCCCTCAGCAGCTGCATCTCCGGCTGGTCGATGCTCCACGCCCGGACCGCGGTGATCGAGGATGTCTTCGCCGATCCGCGCATTCCGCACGACGCCTATCGCCCCACCTTCGTGAAGAGCCTGATCATGACCCCGGTGGGCGCAGAAAATTCCGTGGCGGCGATCGGCGCTTACTGGCAGACGCGGCGCAGCTTCACCGACGAAGAGATCGCGCGGGTCAAGACCATGAGCCTGCTGATCGGCAAGTCGCTGTCGTATATCGTCTAGAGCGCGATCCGGAAAAGTGTGGTCGCCAGCGGCAGCGTCGCGCGACGTTTTCCGCTAGAGCGCGCGACAAACAAAAAGCTATTTCGAGGCCGAAAGCGCGGTCTTGATCACGGCGCTGGCGCGGGCGAAATCCATCTGCCCGGCATAGCGTTCCTTCATCGCCGCCATCACCTTGCCCATGTCCTTGATCGAGGTGGCGCCCAGCTCCGCGATGATCGCCTCAGCCGCCTGCTGCACGCCCGCCTCATCCATCTGCGCCGGCATGAAGGAACGAATGATGGCGATCTCTTCGCGCTCGCCCGCCGCCAGTTCCGGCCGGTTGCCCGCATCGAAAGCGGTGGCGGATTCGTCGCGCTGCTTGATCATCTTGGCGAGCAGGGAAAGGATTTCGTCGTCGCCCAGAAGGTCGCGGCTGGTTTCGGTGCGCGCCGCGATGTCCCGGTCCTTCAAGGCGGCCAGGACCAGCCGCAAAGTGGCGAGGCGCTTGGCGTCCTTCGCCTTCATCGCCTCTTTCATGGCGTCGTTGAGCTTTTGACGGAGCGACATGGACGGACTTTCTGGGAAATTGGCCGGTTTCGGAAAGGACGGAACCTACGCGAATCCGGGGATAAGTACAACCCATTGAAAATGCAGGACGAATATCTGCGCCCGTGATGTTGACCCTGAGGGGCCGCATCCCTATTTTCGCGCAAATCCGAGGACGCTTCCCATGCCGCAATCCCAGACCCAGCTTCCGCAGTCGCGCGGGGGCGTGATGTTGGCCGACGGTACATTCTTCGAAGGCGTCGGCTTCGGCGCAGCGGGCGCGGCGGTGGGCGAAGTCTGCTTCAACACCGCCATGACCGGCTATCAGGAGATCCTCTCCGATCCCTCCTATGCCGGCCAGATCGTCGCCTTCACCTTTCCTCACATCGGCATCGTCGGCACCAATGCCGAAGACATCGAAACCATCACGCCTGCCGTGCGCGGGCTGATCGTGCGTGCCGATGCGGAGCATCCGTCGAATTATCGCAGCCTGGCCGCGCTCGACCGCTGGCTGAAGTCGCACAACATTCCCGCCGTGGCCGGGATCGACACCCGCGCGCTCACCAACATGATCCGCGAAAAAGGCATGCCCCATGGCGTGATCGCCAATGCGGGGGCCAATGCGCTGGATCACGCCGCTTTGCTCAACCAGGCCAAGAGCTTTTCCGGCCTGGAAGGCTTGGACTTGGCCAAGGATGTCACCGCCCGCCAGACCTACAAATGGTCGGAGACGCCATGGGCCTGGAACAAGGGCTATGGCGTGGAGACCGAGCCCAGCTGGCGCGCCACCGTGATCGATTACGGCGTGAAGCGGAACATTCTCCGGCTGCTGGCCGGACGGGGCGCCGACATCACGGTCGTGCCCGCCAACGCCAATCTCGACGACGTGATGCGCAACGATCCGCACGGTGTGTTGCTGTCGAACGGGCCGGGCGATCCCGCCGCGACGGGCGAATATGCCATTCCCACCATCAAGGGCGTGGTGGACCGGGGCGTGCCCCTGTTCGGCATCTGCCTGGGCCATCAGATGCTGGGCCTGGCGCTGGGCGCCAAGACCAAGAAGATGGCGCAGGGCCATCACGGCGCCAATCATCCGGTAAAGGATCTTCAGACCGGCAAGGTCGAGATCGTGTCGATGAATCACGGCTTCACCGTGGACGGGGAAACATTGCCCAAGGGCGTCAGGGAGACCCATGTCTCCCTGTTCGACGGCACCAATTGCGGCATCGCGATCGAAGGCAAGGACGTGTTCAGCGTCCAATACCACCCCGAAGCCTCGCCCGGGCCGATGGACAGCCATTACCTGTTCGACCGCTTCGCCAAGGCCGCGGCCGGAAAATAAAAATGCGGGGGCGGGAATAAAATGCGCGACCGCCCGGTAAATGCCCCCGTGAGAGCCCTGATATGAATGAGAAGCGCCGCCGCTTTGAAGCGCTGGCGATGCCGCATCTGGATGCGGCCTATAACCTCGCCCGCTGGCTGACCAGGGGCGGCGCGGAGGCGGACGATATCGTGCAGGAGGCTATGTTGCGCGCCTATCGCAGCTTCGACGGCTTTCGCGGCGAAGCGGTCAGGCCCTGGCTGCTGGCGATCGTGCGCAACTGCCACCGTTCGGCACTGGAGCAAAAGAAGCGCCATGCCGCCGCGCCATTGGATGACCGGGACGATACGGAAATCGCGGCGGACGATCCCACGCCCGAAGCCAGCGCCATCCGCCATGGCGACGGACGCGAATTGAACAAGGCGCTTTGCGCCCTGCCCGAGGAATTCCGCGAAGTGGTTGTTCTGCGCGAATTGGAAGAGATGTCCTATCGGGACATCGCCGCCGTCACCGGCACGCCCATCGGCACGGTGATGTCGCGGCTGGCGCGGGGGCGCGCGCTGCTGAAAGCGGAATTGACGGGAGGCTCGCATGACGTGTGACGAGAGCCTGAAAACCCAGGCCTATCTGGATGGCGAACTGGATGCAGCACAGTCGCTGGAAGTCGAAGCCCATCTGGAACAGTGCGCCGAATGCCAGGCCCTGGCGGCGGATCATGCCGATCTGAAAGAGGCGATGGCGGGCGCGTCCTATCACCGGGCCCCGGCGGCCTTGCGGGCGCGGATCGGTGCCGCCCTGGATGCCGAAGCGAAAGCCCAAACCAATGTGGTGCCGCTGAAGGCGCCGCGCCGATCCGGTTTCTGGCTGGGCGCGGGCAGCGGCGCGGGCGGCATGGCGATTGCGGCGGCGCTGGCCTTTCTTCTTTTCATGCCGGCCAACAACGTCCTGGTCGCGGATCTGGCGGATGCCCATGTGCGCTCGCTGATGGGCGAGCATCTGATCGATGTCGCCTCATCCGATCATCACACCGTGAAGCCCTGGTTCGCGGGCCATTCCGACATCTCGCCGCCGACGGAAGATTTCAAGGCCGACGGCTTCACCCTGGTCGGCGGCCGGGCGGACTATGTGCATGGCACGCGCGCCGCCGTGGTGGTCTATCGCCACGGCGCCCACATCATCAATCTTTTCGCCTGGGCGGATCGCAATGCCCGGCTTCCCGGCACCTCATCGCGTGCCGGCTATCGCATGGTGTTCTGGAAACAAAAGGACCTGGACCTGGCGGCGGTGTCGGATGTCGATCCCGCCGAACTGGACCGCTTCGTCGCGCTGGTTAAAAAAAGTCAAAGCCGGGAATAAACCGCACCCCTGCCCGGTATAGGCCTCGAAACCCTGTTCGAGGTCTTCCATGACAGACAATCCCTCACGCCGCCGCGCGCTGCAATGCATGGCCTTTGGCGGCGCGGGCACACTCTTCACCTTGTCCGGCGGCGTCCTCACGCCGGTGGCGCTGGCGCAAGGCGCGGCCGACAAGGCACCCGGCGTTCCACTGTTTTTGCAGATCAGTGACACCCATATCGGCTTCAACAAGGACGCCAATCCCGATGTCCCCGGAACGCTGAAAGAAACCATCGCGCTGGTCAATGCGATGAAGACGCGCCCGGCCCTCACCATCCATACAGGCGACATCACCCATCTGTCGAAGGCGGCGGAATTCGACACCGCCAATCAGCTGTTGATGGGCCTGAAGGCGGGTGAGCTTCACACCGTGCCGGGCGAGCATGACGTCACCGACGGCATGGGCACCGAATATTTCGGCCGCTTCGGCAAGGCGTCGGACAATCGCGGCTATTACAGCTTCGATCACCAGGGCGTGCATTTCATCGGCCTGGTCAATGTGATGAATTTCAAGCCCAACGGCCTGGGCGGCTTCGGCGCCGATCAACTGGCCTGGCTGAAGGCCGATTTGGCGGCGCGCAGCAGCTCCACACCCATTGTGGTGTTCGCGCATATGCCGATGTGGACCATCCAGGAAAGCTGGGGTTGGGGCACCGGCGACGCGGAAGAAGCCCTTTCTTATCTGCGCCGCTTCGGTTCGGTGACGGTCCTGAACGGCCATATCCACCAGATCGTGCAGAAGGTGGAAGGCAACATCACCTTCCACACTGCCCGCTCCACCGCTTATCCGCAGCCCCAGGCCGGACAGGGCGATGGCCCCGGCCCTCTCAAAGTGCCCGCGGATCAGCTGCCGCACATGCTAGGCATCACCAGCATCCGGCTCCAGCGGCATCACCTCAGCCTTTCCGACACCACCCTGGCTTAATTCTCAAAGGATTCGACATGCATTCCCTCAAGCACGCCTTCGCCTATCCCCTCGCCATGCTGCTGTTCGTCGCCTCGGCGTCGGCCGCGGACAGCAACACCATCATCATCAAGAAATTCATGTTCAATCCCATGGACGTGACCGTCGCGGCGGGAACCGATGTCACCTGGGAAAATCAGGACGGCGAGCCGCACACCGTGGTCAGCCTGACCAACGATTTCCGCTCCCAGGCGCTGGACGAGAAAGACAAATTCACCCACCGCTTCGACAAGCCGGGCACCTACAAATATCTCTGCTCCATCCACCCCAAAATGGTGGGAACGATCACGGTTGTGGCAAAATAGCTCTCACCCCGAGCCACGGCGTGAAGGCGGAGCGGGAGCAATCCCGCTCCGCTTTTTATTGGCCGATGCGCCAGGGCGGGAAGCGCCGGTTTTCACCCGCGAAATAAAAACAGAGCCTGTTGCCGGCCGGATCGCGGACCCACGCTTCGCGCCAACGCCAGCTTTTGTCCTCCGGGCCATTGTCGAAGACGATCCCTTTCGCCTTCAAGCCCGCGACGCGCGCATCCAGATCATCACATTCGAAATAGACATGCGCGCCATCGCCGCCGTCGTGGCGCAGCTCCAGCGAAAGCGTGGAATGATCCGATGGATTCTCGAAGCGGGCATAATGATCGTTCCGCACGATCAGGATCAGCCCAAGCGTTTCATAGAAGGCGATGGAGCTTGCCAGATCCTTGGCGGGCAAAGTGACCTGATTGAGCTTCATCCCGTCAGACTAGCGAGTCAGCTCTATCGTGTCGAAGTCCGACTCTTGCGTACCGGGCGACGGCAGATCGAGACGAAGATGATTGTCGCCGATGCCGACCAACACGCCCACCTGATCGTCGGGATTGATCTCGCCGCCGGCGGATGCGGCGCGGCCGGAATAGCGGTGCAGGGGTTCGCCCTTGGCGCTTTGCGCGCCCAGATACACCCACATGCCTTCCTGGGGATAAAGATATCCCGCCATGCGCTGGGTGCCGTTCTTCTCGAACCAGATGCCGCCGCCCGCCTTGGAGATGCGGCAGTTGAACCAGTCGAAGACATAATAGCCGCTCAGGCCGCCCAGCTTGATCTGGCGGCAGCGCCAATTGCCGGTGAGCGCCTGTTCGGGCACGGCATGCGCTTCGGGCCCGAGAATGTTTTCGATCGCGCGATAATCGCCTTTGCCGCCGCGTGCGCGGGCCTGGGCCAACGCATCGCCGCGCGCATCATTCAGATGGGCCAGGCGTTCGACATCGGAAGGGGCAATCTGATCGCGCCAATCGGCCCAAGCGGAATCGGTAAATGCCGTCAGCGTCAGCAAGGCTGACGCCACCAAAACAGACTTATACGGCACCCGTTTCGTCATGGCCGTTCTCCGGGGGCGTCCAGCCCTTCAGATCCGCGGTCGGCGGCATACCGACCACGTTGAAGCCGGCATCCACGAAGTGCACTTCGCCGGTGACGCCGCCCGAAAGATTGCTAAGCAAATACAGTGCCGCCCCGCCGACATGGTTAAGTTCCACCGAGCGCTTGAGCGGGGAATGGCTCTTGTTCCATTTGAACACCATGCGGGCATCGCCCACCGCGCTGCCGGCCAAGGTCCGCATCGGCCCGGCAGAGATGGCGTTGACCCTGATTTCGTCGCGGCCCAGATCGGCCGCCAGATAGCGCACCGAGGCTTCCAGCGCCGCCTTGGCCACGCCCATCACATTGTAGTTCGGCATCACCCGCTGGGCGCCCAGATAGGTGAGCGTCACCATCGCGCCGCCATGGGTCATCAGGCTGGCGGCGCGGCGTGCCACCGCGGTGAAGGAATAGCAGGAAATATCGAGGCTTCTGAGAAAGTTGGCCCGGGTCGTATCGACATAGCGACCCTTCAATTCCTTGGCGTCGGAGAAGGCGATGGCATGGACCAGAAAATCCAGCGAACCCCATTCCTTCTTGATCTGGGCGAACACCGCGTCCAGGTCTTCGTCTTTTTCCACATCGCCGGGCAGCACGATCTTGCTGCCGATGGATTCGGCCAGCGGCTTCAGCCGCTTGGCCTGGGCGTCGCCCTGATAGGTGAAGGCGAGCTCGGCGCCTTGCGACGCCAGCATCTGGGCGATGCCCCAGGCGATGGAATGATCATTGGCCACGCCCATGATCAGACCGCGCTTGCCCGCCATCAATCGCGTTCTGGCCTCAGTCATAATGTCCGCCTGGGGAGTTTTCTGTTCCATTGTGGGACATCACTTTTCCAGCCGCTGAAACACCAGCGACGCATTGGTACCGCCGAAACCGAAGGAATTCGACAGGGCGGTATTGATTTGAACATTGTCGATGCGCTTGCGCACGATGTTGGCGCCTTCGACCGCCGGGTCGAGTTCTTCGATATTGGCGCTCTCGCAGATGAAATTGTTCTGCATCATCAGCAGCGTATAGATCGCTTCATGCACGCCCGCCGCGCCTTGGCTGTGGCCGGTGAGCGATTTGGTGGCGCTGATGGCGGGCATCTTCTCGCCAAAGACTTCGCGGATGGCGTTGATTTCGGGAATGTCGCCCACCGGCGTCGAAGTGGCGTGCGGATTGATGTAGTCGACCGGCGCCTTCACATTCTGAAGCGCCATCTGCATGCAGCGCACTGCGCCTTCGCCCGACGGCGCGACCATGTCGGCGCCATCGGCGGTAGCGCCATAGCCGGTCAGCTCGGCATAGATTTTCGCGCCGCGCGCGCGGGCATGTTCCAGCTCTTCCAGGATCAGAATGCCGCCGCCGCCGGAAATCACGAAGCCGTCGCGGTTCTTGTCATAGGCGCGCGACGCCTTGGCGGGCGTGGCGTTGAACTTGGACGACATCGCGCCCATCGCGTCGAACAATTCGCTCAAGGTCCAGTCCAGCTCTTCGCCGCCGCCCGCGAACATCATGTCCTGCTTGCCCCACTGGATCATTTCCAGCGCGTTGCCGATGCAGTTGGCCGAGGTCGAGCAGGCCGAGGAAATCGAATAATTCACGCCCTTGGTCTTGAACCAGGTGGAAAGATTGGCGCTGCAGGTGGACGACATCGCCTTGGGCACCGCGAAAGGCCCGATCCGCTTGGGTCCCTTGGCCGGATCGCGCGCGGTGTCGGCGGCGGCCACGATGGCCTTGGTCGAAGGCCCGCCCGAGCCCACGATCAATCCGGTGCGGGGATTGGAGATCTCTTTTTCCGTCAGGCCCGCATCGGCGATCGCCTGGGTCATCGCCACCCAGCAATAGCCGGCGCCGTCGCCCTGGAAGCGGCGCGCGCGCCGGTCCACCACGGAATCGAGATCGAGCTTGAGGCTGCCGTGAATCTGGGAACGGAAACCCAGGCGAACATAATCGTCGGCGGTGACGATGCCCGAGCGGGCGTGACGCAGACTGTCGGTGACCTCTTCGGCGTTGTTGCCAATGGACGAAACAATGCCGAGGCCGGTGACGACCACTCTTCTCATGACGATCCTCGACGCGATCTAGACGGAGGCAGGAGCCGCGGATGCCTGCGCCAATGCCGCCGCCGCATCGGTGAACAGGCCGACGCGCAGGCCCTTGGCCTCGTAGATCACTTTGCCGTCCACTTTCATGATTCCGTCCGCGATCCCAAGCACCAGCTTGCGCATGACAACGCGCTTGAGATTGACGATGTAGGTGATCTTCTTGGCGGTGGGCAGCACCATGCCCGTGAATTTTACTTCATCCACGCCCAGGGCGCGGCCTTTGCCCAGCCCCCCCATCCAGCCCAGGAAGAAGCCGACCATCTGCCACAGCGCGTCCAGGCCCAGGCAGCCGGGCATCACCGGGTCGCCCTGGAAATGGCATTTGAAGAACCAGAGGTTCGGGTTGACGTCGAATTCGGCGACGATCTCGCCTTTGCCGTTCTCGCCGCCATCTTCGGTGATGGAGGTGATGCGGTCGAACATCAGCATCGGCGGCAGGGGCAATTGGGCATTGCCCGGGCCGAACAACTCACCGCGGGCGCAGGCCAGAAGGCCTGCCATGTCGAAACTCGAACGCTTTACTGGCTTATCCACTATCCTGTCCCTTCAAGAGCCTGTCGGGCCTTCAGTCCCCAAGGCACGCTTAGCGCGAAATGGGGTCCCGGAACCACCGTCAAAGAGGCGGTTTGCCACGATTTTCCGCCTTCTCTTGATTAGAAGTATTCTAACATGTATCTTCCATAATTGTAGCAAGCTTTGGTGGCCCCTTATAGGCCGCTGTACGAAACGGGAACTTATGGGCAAGGCCATGCGCGAGAATGGCAAGGCGATCCAGCGTTTGCGGGAGGTGGGCCTGCGCCCGACCCGTCAGCGGGTGGAGCTGGCCAGCGTGCTGTTCAAGGGCGAGGACCGGCATGTCACCGCCGAAAGCTTGTATGAAGAGGCGTCCCAGCTGGGTCTCCGAATCTCGCTCGCCACGGTCTACAACACCCTGCACCAGTTCACCCATGCGGGCCTTCTGCGCCAGGTGATCGTGGACGCGGCGCGGGGCTATTTCGACACCAATACCGGCGATCACCAGCACTTCTTCCTGGAGGATGAGGGCGCCCTGATCGACATTCCGGGCGACCAGATTTCGGTCGCCGGCGTTCCCACCCCGCCCAACGGCCTGGCGGTGGACCGGGTCGATGTGGTGGTGCGCGTCAAGCGCGCTTAATCCCTGTTTTTAAGAGCAATTCGCAAGTAGTTTAGAGCAATTCTAAACTATTGACAGAGCCTTTTGGCCGGACCAATCTCACGTCCGGATTTGCAGAAAGGATACCCCCATGCCCGCCCTGAAGAACACCAAGACCTGGGAAAACCTCAAAGAGGCCTTTGCCGGCGAAAGCCAGGCCAATCGCCGCTACCTCTATTTCGCACAGAAGGCCGACGTCGAAGGCCATAACGATGTCGCCACCGTGTTCCGCTCCACCGCCGAAGGCGAGACCGGCCACGCCCATGGCCATCTGGAATACCTGGAGGAAGTGGGCGATCCGGCCACCGGCGAGCCCATCGGCGCCACCGACGCCAACCTGAAAGCCTCGATCGCGGGCGAGACCCACGAATACACCGACATGTATCCGGGCATGGCCAAGACCGCCCGCTCGGAAGGCTTCGACGAAATCGCCGACTGGTTCGAGACCCTGGCCAAGGCCGAAAAGAGCCATGCCGGCCGTTTCCAGAAAGCGCTCGACAGCCTCGGCAAGTAATATCCGCGCGTTCCCATCAAGGCTGCGCGGCGGTTCCGCTGCGCAGCCTTTTTCTTAGAAACCCAGATCAGGGAATTCCATGACCGGCGAAGGCAGCCTGGAAGCACCGACCCGCGAGATCATTCGCTGGCAGGATCCTGACTTCACCGATCCGGCGAAGCTGGACGCGGAGATGCGGCGCGTCTTCGACATCTGTCATGGCTGCCGCCGCTGCTTCAATCTCTGCGATTCCTTTCCCCGCCTGTTCGACCTGATCGATTCCAGTCCCGAGGAAGATGTCGAGCATCTGAAGTCGGAAGACTTCAAGCCCGTGGTCGAAGCCTGCACGCTTTGCGACATGTGCTTCATGACCAAATGCCCCTATGTGCCGCCGCATCCCTTCATGCTGGATTTCCCCCATCTGATGCTGCGCCACCGCGCCACCGAAGCCGCGCAAGGACACAAGGATTTCACCCAAACCCAGCTGGCCGAGATGGACCGCAACGGCACCCTGGCCCGTTTCGCCTCGCCCATCATCAACTGGGCCTCGGACACCTCCAACAAGCCGATGCGCGCCTTGATGGAAAAGACCGCGCATATCGATCCCAAGGCGACATTGCCGAAATTCCACAGCCGCACCTTCGTCTCCGAAGACAAGGCCACGCCGATCGAGCCCAATCCCTCTGCGCCCGCCTTCGGCAAGCGCAAGGCGGCGCTCTACGCCACCTGCTTCGTCAACTACAACAAGCCCGTCACCGGCATGGCGGCGCGCAAGGTGCTCAATCACATCGGCGTGGAAACGGTGGTGTCCTATCCCGGCTGTTGCGGCATGCCGTTCCTGGAACAGGCCAATCTGGCCCGCGTGGCCGAGAGTGCCGCGAAAGTGTCCAAGGAATTGGTCAAGCTGATCGACCAGGGCTATGACATCGTCGCGCTCACCGCGTCGTGCGGGCTGATGTTGAAATTCGAATGGGCCCTGATCTGCCCGGACAATGAAGACGTCAAGCGCGTCGCCGACAATGTCTTCGACATCGACGAATATGTGGTCGATGTCGCCAAGAAGAACGGATTGCCGGACGGCCTGACCCCCTTGCCCGAAGGCGTCACCGTGCATCTGGCCTGCCATGCCCGCGCCCAGAATATGGGACCCAAGGCGGCGGAGATGCTGAAAATGATTCCCGGCACGCCGGTGGATGTGATCGAGCGTTGCTCGGGCCATGGCGGCACTTTCGGCGTGGTCGAGCCCACCCATGACGTGGCCGTGAAAGTGGGCCGCCCCGTCTTCCGCGCCGCCAACACCCAGAAACGGGGCCATATCGTGTCGGATTGCCCGCTCGCCGCCCAGCACATCGTTGCGCACACCGACACGCCGGCGCGCGAGCCCGAACATCCGATCCAGATCATGGCCCGCGCCTTTGGACTGACCGAGGACTGAAAATGCTTCTGCCGGCCCTTCGCTTGCGCTCCGTGCGTTCGTCGCTCGAAATGGTCCACTGGACCATTTCGCCCGGCTTCGCCGGAACGCGCCTCACCCCTTCGACAAGCGCGGGGTGAGGATACGCAATTTTCCTCATGCTGAGCCTGTCGAAGCATGAGGTTCAAGGAAGAACAACATGCCCGCCACCGCCCGCAAGATCACCGAAGCCGATATCCTGTCCGACAGCGATTACGCCGCGCAGCGCAAGACCTTGCGCAGCCAGGCCATCGCGCTGAAGAAGCATCGCCGGGTCGAGGTCGGCCCCTATGCCACTTTCTATTTCGAGAATTACCAGACCATGTGGCTGCAGGTGCAGGAGATGCTGCGCATTGAAAAAGGCGGCCGGGAACAGATCGCGGGCGAGCTCGACGCTTATAATCCGCTGATCCCGCAGGGCGACGAGTTGATCGCCACCTTGATGCTGGAGATCGAGGATGCCGACCGCCGCCATGCCACCCTGCTCACCCTGGGCGGCATCGAGGAAACCATCTTCATGGAGATCGGCGGCGCCCGCATCGCCGCCACGCCCACCGAATATGACGACCGCACCACGCCGGACGGAAAAACCTCGTCCGTGCATTGGCTGCGCTTCAAGCTGACCCCGGGGCAGATCGCGCGCTTCAAGACGGAGCGGGTCATTCTCGGCATCGGCCACAAGAATTACGGTCATATGGCGGTTCTGAGCGACGAGACCCGCGCGGCGCTGGCGCAGGATTTTGGCTAGAGCGGTTTCGCAATTCTGCGAAACCGCTCTAGCCATTTATTTTGTCGCGGTTCCGGACGGAGTTGGTAGCGGCAGCGTACCAACGCTACACACTTTTCCTGGAACCGCTCCTAGTCTTTATAGCGCGACTGGTAGTAGGTCGCGGCGAGCACGCTGACCGGATTGCGTGTGCCATTGCCCAGCGGCAGCGCCAGGGTTTCGGCAATAAGATGCTCCATCGATTCCTGCCTGTAGGTGCCTTGCAGGCGCAGCGGGCGCTTCATTTCCAGAAGCGCGTCATAGACAAAGGTCCAGCGCTCGGCCAGCTCCGGCGGGGCGGCGTCTTCCAGCAGCTTGCCGGTCTGGTTGCCGAACATTTCGGCCATGAAGGAGCCTTGCAGGCGCAGGCAATAGCTGAATTTGCCCGGCGCGGATTCCACCCGCTCGGACACGGAGAGATGGCCGAGATACGGCTTGAGCGAGCGCATATCCAGCATCTCGCGGGGCGGCAACCCGCCCAGCTCGTCGGCCTTGGCCCGCCACAGCGCATAAAGCGCCGCCAGTTCGGGCTGAACGAAAGACAAGGTTTCGTCCACGCGGATACTCCAGCCTGACGTGGCTATCCGGGCTTTAAGCCGGGCAATCGGATCGCGCAGGTCCGCCATTCGCGTGTCTGATGAATCGAATCGATTTGGCGGGCTAACTATTGGCTGCTTCACGGGATGAAGAAAAGGCGAAACGCCTGACTTAATGTCAGAGCTTGACGCGGTCTTCCACGATATCGGCATACCGCGCTGCATCCAAAGTCTCGTAGCGGTGCGTCAGGGGATCGAACCAGTACGCGCACAAGATCAACTTTGCGTTGCTTGAAGGTGCCCGTCACCTCAATCTCAGGCTGCAGCCTCAAGAATACAGGCCGCGCATAGACCGATAAACGGCCATCCAGTTTTTGCGCCAGGCTGGTGATGTCGAAATTGCCGTCCACCACCAGCGCCGCCATGCCCGCGCGCCCGTCCGCGCCCGGAATCTTGACGCCATAAATATTGACCTCGCGAATGCCGGGCACCGACGCCAAAGCCTCGGCCACTTCGCTGGTGGCGACATTCTCGCCCTTCCAGCGGAAGGTATCGCCGATGCGGTCGACGAAATAGAAATAGCCATGCTCGTCGCGGCGCATCAGGTCGCCGGTGCGAAACCAGGCATCGCCCCGCTTGAAGACATCGCGCAGGATCTTTTTTTCCGTGTCGGCGGCCTTGGTATAGCCCTCGAAATTGCGCCCGGCGCGCGTCGAGATGCGGCCCACCGCCTCGCCCGCCTCGGCCGGCCCGCATTCGATGCAAAGGCCGTCGGGACCACGCACCGGCATCTCGCGCTCCACATCGAAGCGCACCACCCGGGTGGGCAACAGCCATTCCAGGTAGTTGGGCACCCGGCCCACCGAGCCCAGGGTGCCGTCATAATTCAGCATCGAGACATTGCCTTCGGTGGCGCCGTAAAATTCCACGATGCGGGGAATGGCGAAGCGATCCTGGAATTTCTTCCAGATCTCCGGCCTCAGCCCGTTGCCGGTGATGGCGCGCACATGATGATCGCGCTCATGGGGCCCGGGCGGCGCGTTGAGCAGCCAGCGGCACAATTCGCCGATATAGGCGAACAGGGTGGCGTCGTATTTGTGGATGTCGCTCCAGAATTCGCCCAGCGAGAAGCGCCGCTTAAGGATCACCGCCGCGCCGGACAGAAACGCGATCCCCACCGCGCAGACCCCGCCGGTGGCATGATAGAGCGGCAACGGATTATAGACGCGGTCGCCGGGCCTGGGCGTCAGCGCCCCCACAAAGCCCGACATCATGAACATCATCCGCATATGGCTGAAATTCGCCGCCTTGGGCAGGCCGGTGGTGCCCGAGGTGTAGATGAAGAAGGCACGGTCCTTGGCGGTGATGCCCTGGCGCGGCGCCTTGCCCAAGGATGCGGTGGGCAGGCCGGAAAGCACCGCGTCCAGATCCTGCATGCCCGGGTGCGGGCCGCCTTGCGACCAGACCATGGGCGCGGCGGCAAAAAAGGGCATCGCTTCGTCGGCAAAGACCGCCAGCTCCGCGCCCGCGATCAGGTGCCGCGCGCCGGCGATTTCGATCGAATGGGCCAATGCCTGGCCCCGCTGATTGGTGTTGATCAAGGCGACGCTGAGGCCGGCCTTGAACAATCCCAGCCAGCAGCAAAGAAAGTCGGGGCGATTTTCCATGAACAGCGCCACGCAATCGCCGCGCTTCAGGCCCTGTGCCAGCGCCCAATGGCCAAAAGCATTGGCGCGCGCATCCAGCGCGCCATAGCTCATCACCTCATCGAGATAATAGACGGCGGGCGCATCGGGCCTGGCCCGCGCCTGCTTTTCCACCACATCGACAATGGTGCGCGTGCTGCCCGGCTTGATCGGCGCGAGCAGCAGCAAGGTGCGCACGATATGGCTGAGATAGACGGCTTCGCGCCGTATGGCCGCTGCTAGATTCATGAGCGCAGCTTGTGCTGGGTGCTACAGCTTCGCAAGATAGGGAAGTGAAGCACATACCGGCTTTCTTCCCCCGCATGGCGAAGCCATTGGCGGGGGAAGATGTCTTCCGAGGGTTCACCCCGAGGAAGACACATGGGGGCAAATGGAAGAGCTAGACCTGCGCGGCCTCAAATGTCCGCTCCCGGCGATGCTGGCGCGCAAGACGCTGGCGGCCATGTTGCCGGGCGAAAGCATCTGGGTGTTGGCCAGCGATCCCTTATCGGTGGTCGATATTCCGCATATGTGCAGCCAGGAAGGCCATGCGATGATCGAGAGCGAGAAAGCTCCCGGTCATCACCGTTTTCTGATCCGGCGCGGCTCCGCGGCGACTTAAGCCTTGGGTGCCGGCGGTGGCGGCGGCATGCGGGCAATCACGGCGCGGGCATCCACCGCGCGCGGTTCGCGCTGGGCCTGTTCGTCGTTCAGCACCACGATCTCGGCATAGGATTCATATTTGGTGGTGCTGACGATATCGACGTCCGGGCCGAAGGCGCTGTAGCCCCAGGCGGGGTGGAAGCCCCAATAGCCGGGCCCATAGCCATAACCGAAGCCGTATCCGAACCCGCGGTGAAACCCGTAGCCATAGGGCGGCCCGACCGGGAATGCGTTATAGCGGGTCTGGGCCTTGGTATCGCGGGTGTCGAACACGAAATAGCTGTGCCCGGACGCCAGGGTGACTTCGGCGGCACGCAGCAAAAGGCTGTTTTCAACCGTTTCGCGAGGCGTCACCGAATTGCCCGTGAAGGTCACCCGCCAGCGATTGTCGGACAATTGCCGATCCGTATAGCCGGTGGCCTGGCCCGGGGCCATGGGGGCATAGGGGGCCGGGGTGGCGCACCCGGCCAGGACCAGGAGACTCAGAATCAAGGCTGACTTGGCAAAAGTGCGAAAACGGGGGCCGGACATGGGATTGTCTCCCTGGGCATCGCCTCATTATATAGTAATCGATGTCGGTCCGCCCAAGTTCCGGCGGGCTTCCTGCCCCATCCGGAAGCCGTTTCCCCTTGCTAAAGCTGGCCGGGCGTAAGAAGTTCAGGCGTCCGGTCCGTGCCGGGCGCCAGGTCGCCGGGGATGGCCTTTTTTGCTGCTCCCGGCGTATTCATAAGTGCGGAAAATCCCGCAGTTCCGCTATTTAGCCTTGGGGGCCTGAACTTTCACATGCACGGTCTTTCCCTCGCCCTGCAATTTGCACTGTGCTGCGTCCTTGTCGCCGTCAGTACGCTTTCGGCCCAATTGGCGGTTCTGGCCTGGGTTCGGGTTTTCCGCAAAAGCCCCAAACTCTCCCGCGCCACGCTTCGCGAGGACGAACTGCCGCATGTGCTGGTGCAGCTGCCGGTCCGCAATGAAGGACTTTTGGCGGTGCGCGTCACCGAAGCGGCCGCCGCGATGGACTGGCCCAAGGACCGCCTCACCATCCAGCTTCTGGATGATGGCGATGACGACAATCATGCCGCCCTGGTGCGCGATGCCCTGGCGGTGACGCCCGAAGGCGTGAAGCTGGACATCCTGCGCCGCGGCAACCGCACCGGCTTCAAGGCGGGCAACCTGGCGTTCGGCCTCAAACATTGCGACGCGCCCTATGTGGCGATCTTCGACGCCGATTTCGTGCCGCCGCCGGATTTCCTGCGCCGGACCCTGCCGGTCCTGGTTGCCGATCCGGGCCTTGCCTTCGTCCAGGCGCGCTGGGGCCACGCCAACCGCAACGCCAACTGGCTGACGCGGGTGCAGGGGCTGTTGCTGGATTCCCATTTCGCGGTGGAACAGGAAGCGCGCTTCCGCGCCGGGCTTCCCATCTCCTTCAACGGCACCGCCGGGGTGTGGTCGCGCGCCGCCATCGAAGAAGGTGGCGGCTGGACCGGCGACACCCTGACCGAGGATCTGGATCTTTCCATGCGCTGCATGATGCAGGGCTGGCGCGCGGCGATGATGCCGGAGCTGATGGTGCCGGGCGAATTGCCCCAGACCGCGGCGGCATGGCGGGCGCAGCAGGCGCGCTGGACCAAAGGCCATGCGCAGACCGCGCGCAAGCTTCTGCCGCAAGTGTGGAGCAGCGAGATGCCGCTTTGGAAAAAAGCGGCGATGACTCTGCAGATGTGCCAGTTCGCGTTCTACATGCTGGCCTTTGCCAGCGCCGCGATCTCGCTGACCTTGATGTATATGGGCGTGGTTTATTATTCGGGCGTGGCGCTGCTGGGCCTGATCGTCACCGCGCTGGGGCTCTGCTCCTCCATCGGCTATCTCTATCTGGGCCAGCGCATGCTGGGGCTGCACCGCGAACCCAGGCTTTATCGCGCGCTGCTGCTGGCGGTGGTGTTTCCCTCCGGCCTGATCCTGGCCAACACCCGCGCCACCTTCGAAGCCTTTTTCAGCACCCGCATGGACTTCAACCGCACCACCCGGGTGGGCGAGAAACACGCTGGCGGCTGGCGCGGCGGGCCGGAACTGATCGCGGGCGTGCTTTTGCCGATCTTCGCCTTCGCCGAATCCAATTGGAGCGCGGTGTTCTTCTTCTTTGCGGTGTCGGGGCTGGTTTCCATCGGCATCATGGGTGCCTCCGGCACCGGCGACCCCGTCCGCCAGCGCATCACGCCGGGCGAGTGAGCAGCGGCCGCGAAGCGGACAAAACGGTTCAGTGAACCGTTTTGAACCGCGACCGCGCCGAGCCTGGCGAGACGTACTCTAGATCCTTGGTCATGCCCCACCTCCCTTGCGCGCGCGTAGCGCGCTGGCAGGGGAGGTGGTCGTAGCTGGCCCTCGGGCCAGCGAAGACCGGAGGGGTGGAGTTCCCTTCAAATTTGAATCAATCTTCTAACCCTGTCTTTGTACGGAGGATCTAGCGTCCTTCGGGGATCGGAGTTGAGCGCGCGGATGCGTCGGGGTGGAGGTAAAATCGCGGCATTGGCCTTCACGGCGGCGGGGCTGGCGGGATGCGCCAGCGACCGGGCCGCTTACGAAGGCTTTCCGGCCGCGCCCGGGACCGAATTGCAAGCGCCCGGCCCGTCCGCGCAGGCGGGCCCGCTGGAATGCGTGCCCTATGCGCGCGAACATTCCCTGGTGAAACTCTATGGCGATGCCTGGACCTGGTGGGCCAAGGCGTCCGGCAAATTCTCCCGCGGCTCGACCCCCGAAGCGGGTTCTGTGCTGGTACTGACCGGCTATGCCGGACCCGAGCGAGGGCATGTCGCCGTGGTCCGCAGCCTGATCTCCAGCCGGGAAATCCGCGTCGATCACGCCAACTGGCTGGGCGATGGCGCGATCTATGTCGACGATCCGGTGGCGGATGTCAGCACCGCCAATGACTGGAGCATGGTCCGGGTCTGGAACATCAAAACCGGCGGCTGGGGCACGCGGACCTATCCCGTGCAGGGCTTCATCGGGCCGGGCAACGGCCAGATCACACCCCCCGAAACGCCCGACGAAAATGCCGATCCGGCCCGGATCGCCCGCGCCGAGCTTGGATTATTGAAATAATTTCAAAGACTTAATCACGTTTCGCGGTCCGGTTTGAACCCTGCCGCAGAAAAGCCTATTTTCCCGCGCCTTCGGCCGGGGGGTTACCGGTTCTTCTGCGGATCAGATGCGTTTCATCGTCATGAAAAGCCGCCGCACCAGCTTCTGTCATCCGTGATACCTCCACCCAACGATCCCGCCGATCCGACCGACCCGCTTGCCGGCTTGCCGCCGGGCAAACCCGCGGCCCCGCCCCAGCGCGCCGGACTGATCCGCAATGCGGGGCTGATGCTGGGCGCGTTGGGCGTGGTGTTCGGCGATATCGGCACCAGCCCGCTTTACGCCTTGCGCCAGACGGTGCTGGACACCACCAGCGGCTTCTCCAATCACGTCGCGGTGATGGGGTCGCTGTCGATGATCTTCTGGGCGCTGCTGATCGTGGTGACCCTGAAATACGTCACCACCATCATGCGCGCCGACAATAACGGCGAAGGCGGCACCCTGGCCCTGGCGGCGCTGGCGCACCGCTCGCCGGGACAGAGCCGGCGCTTGAAATCCACCATCGGCATCGGCGCGGTGATCGGCCTGGCGCTGTTCTATGGCGACGGCATGCTGACGCCGGCCATCACCGTGCTGTCGGCGGTCGAAGGCCTGGAAGTGGAGAGCAAAGCCTTCACACCGCTGGTGGTGCCGCTGACGCTTCTGATCCTGATCCTGCTGTTCGCATTCCAAAGCCGCGGCACGGCCAAGATCGGGCGGCTGTTCGGGCCGGTGATGCTGCTCTGGTTCGCGACGCTCACGATTCTGGGCGCCTTCTCGATCGTCAAGAACCCCGCCATCCTGGCGGCGGTCAATCCGTTCTATGCCATCACCCTCTTCATCCAGGCGCCCTGGATCGCCTTCGTGTCCTTGGGCGCGGTGGTGCTGGCCGTCACCGGCTGCGAAGCGCTCTACGCGGATATGGGGCATTTCGGCAAAAAGCCGATCCAATATGCCTGGTATTTCGTGGCGCTGCCGGCGCTGCTGGTGGACTATTTCGGGCAGGGCGCGGCGCTGCTCCGCGATCCCAATCTGGCGGGCGCCGCCTTCTTCTCCATCGTGCCCCATGAAATTCATTTGCCGATGGTGATCCTGGCGACCATGGCCGCCGTCATCGCCAGCCAGGCCGTCATCACCGGCGTCTTTTCCATCACCCAGCAGGCCGTGCAGCTGGGCCAGCTGCCGCGCATGGAGATTCGCCATACCTCCGCGACGGAATATGGCCAGATCTATGTCCCGCGCATGAATGTGTTCCTGGCGGTCGGCGTGGTCCTGATCGTGCTGATCTTCAAGAATTCCGGCGCGCTGGCGGCGGCCTACGGCATCGCGGTGACCGGCGTGATGGTGATCGACACCTTCAACGTCGCGCTGGTGGCCACCAAGCAATGGCGCTGGCCGCTGGGCAATGTGATCCTGTTTTTCGGCGCGCTGGGCATCATCGACCTTTTGTTCCTGGCCGCCAATTCCTTGAAAATCCCGGAAGGCGGCTGGCTGCCGCTTCTGATCGCGGCGGGCATGTTCCTGGTGATCGACACTTGGCGCCGCGGCCGGCGGGTCCATCTGGAGATCATCCGCAACGAATCCTTGCCGCTGCCCCTGTTCCTGGAGCGCGCCGACAAAAGCGTGCAGCGGGTGGCGGGGCTCGGCGTGTTCCTGTCGTCGCGCAGCGATATCGTGCCGGGGGCGCTGCTGCACAATCTCAAGCACAACAAGATCCTGCACGAACGGGTGGTGATCGCCAATGTGGTGGTCGAGGACACGCCCTTTGTGCCGCCGGAAAAACGCATCGAGGTCGAGAAGCTGGGCAAGGGCTTTTTCAGCGTCCGCATCCATCACGGCTTCTTCGAGACCCCGGACGTGCCCAAGGCGCTGGAAGATGCGCGCCGCTTCGGCCTGGCGCTGGACATGTCCACCGCGACCTTCTTCATCGGCCGCGAGAATCTGATCCCCGCGGAACGCTCGCAACTGAGCCGCATCCAGAACTGGCTCTATCGCGCCATCGCCGGCAATGCCTTGTCGCCGGTCCTTTTCTATAATCTACCGCCAAACCGGGTCGTCGAACTCGGCACCCAGACTGCGATCTGATCTTGGATTCGACCGCCAAGCCGCCCTTGAAACGCGAACTGGGCCTCACCCTGGGGGCGTTGGGCGTCGTCTTCGGCGATATCGGCACCTCGCCGCTTTACGCCATGCGCGAGACGGCGATCGCCGCGGGCGGGCATCTGCATGGCCCACCCGCGGTTTACGGCGCGCTGTCGCTGATCTTCTGGGCGCTGGTGATCGTGGTGACGATCAAATATGTGGTCTTCATCATGCGCGCCGACAATAACGGCGAAGGCGGCGTGCTGGCGCTGGCGGCGCTGGCGCATCGCGCGCCCGTCAACCGCGCCACCAAGACCGCGATCGGCATCGCCGCCCTGATGGGGCTGGCGCTGTTCTACGGCGACGGCATGCTGACCCCAGCGGTGTCGGTTCTCTCCGCCATGGAAGGCCTCAGTGTGGGCGGCAGCGCGTTCGCGCCGCTGGTTCTGCCGCTGACCCTCATCATCCTCATCGGGCTGTTCTTCGTGCAGAGCCGGGGCACGGAAAAGATCGGCCGGGTGTTCGGGCCGGTGATGATGCTGTGGTTCATCGTCATCGCCGTGTTGGGCGCGGTCTCGATCTTGAAGGCGCCGGAGATTTTATGGGCCGCCGATCCGCGCTATGGCCTGGCGCTGTTCCGCAGCGAGCCTTGGACCGCCTTCGTGTCGCTGGGCTCGGTGGTTTTGTCGGTCACGGGCTGCGAAGCGCTCTACGCCGATATGGGCCATTTCGGGCGGCGCGCGATCCGCTGGGCCTGGCTCTATTTCGCCTTTCCCGCCTTGATCCTGAATTATTTCGGACAGGGTGCGCTGCTCCTGGCCCATCCGGAAAGCGCGCCGTTCCTGTTCTACGCGCTGGTGCCGTCCTGGGCGCATTATCCCATGGTGGCGCTGGCGGCACTGGCCACCATCATCGCCAGCCAGGCGGTGATTTCGGGCGTCTTTTCCATCACCCGCCAGGCGGTGCAGCTGGGCCAGCTGCCCCGCATGGAAATCCGCCACACGTCTGCGACCGAGCGCGGGCAGATCTTCGTGCCCCGCATCAATGTGATGCTGTGCGTGGGCGTGGTCCTGATCGTGCTGATCTTCAAATCCTCCGATGCGCTGGCGGCGGCCTATGGCATCGCGGTGACGGGCGTGATGGTGATCTCCACCGTGCTGGTGGGGCTGGTGGCGATCTATCGCTGGCGCTGGTCCCGGTCCGCCGTGTTCGCCGTGTTCGGCGTGCTGGGCCTGATCGATTTGGCCTTCCTGGCCTCCAACGCCCTCAAAGTGACTCAAGGCGGCTGGCTGCCTTTGGCGGTGGCGGCGGCCGTGTTCGTGGTGATGGACACCTGGCGGGTGGGACGGCGGGTCCATCTGGAGAAAGTGCGCGAAGGTTCGCTGGCGCTGGATTTGTTCCTGGAGCGCGCCGACAAGATGACCCAACGCGTGGCGGGCACCGCCGTGTTCATGAGCCCGCGCAGCGACGTGGTGCCTGGCGCCCTGTTGCACAGCCTGAAGCATTACAAGGTTCTGCACGAGCGCATCGTGCTGGCGACCGTGTCGTCGGCCGACACGCCCTTTGTGTCACCGGCCCGCCGCATCACGGTGGAAAAGCTGGGTAAGGGATTCTTCACCGCCCGTTTCGTCTATGGCTTTTTCGAAAGCCCCGACATTCCCGAAGCCTTGGTGGCCGCGCGCGCCCAGGGCCTGGCGCTGGAAATGGATCAGTCCACCTTTTTCTTGGGACGCGAAACCCTGGTGCCGGGGGAACATCCCAGCCTCAGCCGCTGGCGCGTGGCGCTCTATATGTGGCTGGCGTCGAACGCGTTGTCGCCCGCGCGCTTCTATCAACTCCCGCCGGGACGCGTGGTGGAACTTGGCACGCAAGTGACTATCTAATTGCTTCTCCATGACCGGCCTTGAGCCGGTCATGGAAAGAAAGACTAATCCAGCGCGTAGACCAGAGCCTTTAAGTAAGCCGTCTCCGGCAGCATGGGATGCACCGGATGATCGCCACCCGCGCCTGCGCTGTGGATCAAGCTGACGGCGCGGCCGCTTTTCAGGATGCCCGCCCCGCATTCGGCCGCGAAGCGGTCCATGGGAATATTGTGCGAGCAGGACGACATCATTAGAAGCCCGCCGGGCGCGGTGATGTCCGCCGCCAGCCGGGCCAGCTTGCGATAGGCCTTGGCACCCGGCTCCAGATCCTTGCGCGCCTTCACGAAAGGCGGCGGATCGGCCAGCACCATGTCGAAGCGTTCCTTCTGCGCGCCCAGGCGCGTCATCTCTTCGAACACATCGGCCTGAACCGCACGGATCGAAGCCTTGTTCGCGGCGGCGCTTTCTTCCGCCAGCTTCAGCGCCGGTTCCGAGGAATCCAGGCAGATCACTTCCTTCGCGCCCGCCTTGGCGGCCAGAATGCCGAAGCCGCCGGTATAGCTATAGGCATCGAGCACGGTGCGATCTTTCGCCAGGCCCGCGATGAAGGCGCGATTGTCGCGCTGGTCGTAATACCAGCCGGTCTTCTGACCTTGGCCGGGATCGGCGAAATAGCGCGCGCCATTTTCCTCGACCACGATGCGGCCGGCCCTGCCCTGCTCGGTGCGGACATAGGTGTCCAACCCTTCCAGGTTTCGCGACGGCGTGTCGTTGCGCAGGATAATGGTCTCAGGCTTCACGACCTTGTTCAGCGCCGCAATCAGTTGGGGCAATTTGGCTTCGATACCGGCGATGGAAATCTGCACCACCAGCACATCGCCGAAACGGTCGATCACCAGGCCCGGCAATCCATCGCCTTCGGCGTGGACCAGGCGATAGAAAGGCCGGTCATAAAGCCGCTCGCGCAAAGCCAGGGCGCGCTTGAGCCGCGTCGCGAATAAATTCTCATCCGCCGCAATGCCGGCCGCCCGCGCGAACAGGCGCACGGCGATCAGGCTTTTGGGATTGAAGAAGCCGCTGCCGAAATCCTGGCCGTCGTCGAATTTGACGTCCACGACCGCGCCGGGCGGCAGTGCCTTGGCCGCGCCGTCCATCGCGATCTCGTTGGAGAAGATCCAGGGGGCGCCCGCCCGGGCTCTTCGGCCTTCGCGGGGTTTGATGACGATGGTGGGGCGTTTGCTCATGGCGGCACGCGTTAGCACGCCTTTGGCCAAAAAGAACCAGGAACCGCCCGCAAAACGACTTAAGTCCTTGAATTTGTGACACGTGGCCGCGCGCTGCCTTGCGGGCTTGCGCTGGCTCCCGCCCCCCATGACAATGGCCGCCTATTCAGTGGAGACAGGCATGGCCATCGACGGAAAATGGGAAATCACGATCAATTCGCCGATGGGCGCGCAGAAAGCGACCCTGGACCTGAAGGCGGATGGCGCCGCGCTGTCCGGCACCCAGACCGCCATGCAGGGCACCCAGCCGCTCGCCAACGGCAAGATCGACGGCAACACTCTCAGCTGGTCGGCCTCGATCACGTCGCCCATGCCCATGACCCTGGAATTCAACGGCGCCGTTGACGGCGACAAGCTGTCGGGCAGTGTCAAGGCGGGCGCATTCGGCTCCTTCCCTTTCAGCGGCGGCCGCACGGCCTGACCGCGCCTTCGCATTTTTCATGGGTGGCCGTGGGGCCGCCCCTTTTATTTTCAGGAGCGTCGGCGTGAGCCGGAGCGACAAGAAAACAGGCACCGCACCGTGACGATTGCCATTCGCAGAGAAGGCTGGCCGTTTATCGCAGGAGCGTCGGCGTGAGCCGGAGCGACAAAAAAACAGGCATCGCACCGTGACGATTGCCATTCACAGAGAAGGCTGGCCTTTCATCGCCCTCTTCGCGGCGGTGAATCTGCTGGCATTCCTGCTTTCGGCCTGGGCGAGCCTGGTCCTGCTGCCCTTGACGATCTGGTGCGTCGCGTTTTTCCGCGACCCCGAACGCAAGACGCCGGAAGGTTCCGGCCTGATCATCTGCCCGGCGGACGGCCTGTTGCTGCCGGTCGTGGAGGCCGTGCCGCCCGAGGAACTGGGCCTGGGCGAAGCGCCGCGGCCCCGCCTGTCGGTGTTCATGAACGTCTTCAATGTGCATGTGAATCGCAATCCCGTGTCGGGCACGGTGATCGCCAAATCCTATCGCCCCGGTAAATTCTTCAACGCCTCCTTCGACAAGGCCAGCGTCCACAACGAGCGGATGTCGCTGCGCCTGCGTCCGCTCGGCGATGATGGAACCCGAGATCTGGCGGTGGTGCAGATTGCCGGCCTGGTGGCGCGGCGCATCGTCTGCGACCTCACCCAGGGCCAGGGGGTGCAACGGGGCGCCCGCTTTGGCATTATCCGGTTCGGCAGCCGGGTGGATGTCTATTTACCACCGGGCTGTATCGTGATGGCCGAGGCCGGGCATAAGGTCCGGGCCGGCGAAACGATTTTGGCCAGATTCGAGGAAACGGCGTGAGCGACGCGGAACAATCCGCCCATCTTCCTGCCAAGCGCGAGCGCGGCGCCCGCCGTTCGCGCGCCCGCCAGATCGTGGCGGCGCGGCTGGAAAAGTTGGAAGACCTTTCCATCAGCAAGCTGGTGCCGTCGACGCTCACCTTGCTGGGATTGTGCAGCGGCGCCACCGCCATCCGCTATGCGGTGATGGGCGAATGGCAGATCGCCGTCACCTGCGTGGTCTTCGCCATGATCTTCGACGTTCTGGACGGACGCGCCGCGCGCATGCTGGGCGCCGACACCCGCTTCGGCGCGCAGCTGGACTCGCTGGCCGACCTGGTCAGCTTCGGCGTGGCGCCGGGCGTGATCATGTACACCTGGAGCCTGTCGCGCATGGGCACGGCGGGTTGGGTCGCGGCCTTGATCTTCTGCGCCTGCAGCGCCATCCGCCTGGCCCGCTTCAATGTGCAAAGCGTGCGCGACGAAGGCGCCAGCAAATCCAATCCCTATTTCACCGGCCTGCCCACGCCCGCCGCGGCCTGCATGATGCTCTTGCCCATGCTGATCAGCTTTCAATGGGACGGCGCGTTGGTGCACGAGCCCTGGGTGGCCGGGACGATGATCGCCATCACTTCGGCGCTGATGGTGAGCCGCCTGCCCACGCCGTCGGTCAAGCATATGCGCCTGTCGCGCGAGCATCGCTTCCTGGCGGGCCTGTGCGGCGGCATTCTGGTGATGCTGCTGGTGATCTGGCCTTGGGCGACCTTGACCATCGGGCTTCTGATCTATGTCGCGACCATTCCCGTGGCGGTGGTGGTGCACCACCCCGCCGCCAAGCATGAGCGTGCCGCCCTGCATCACGGAAAATAAAAACTAGAAGGCGCGCGCGCCGGGGCGGTTCGGCAGATAGGGGCCGTGCGGCAAGGAATTCATTCCGCGAAAACTGCCGACAAAATAATGTGTCTGGCCATAGCCGTCCACAAAGCCATTCGCGCCATATCCCACGCCGCCGGTGAAATCGCCGCGCAGATTCTCCACCCGTTCCCGATTCCCATAACCGCCGGAACGATGCTCCGGCCGCATCCAGTGCCCGCGCGGGGCCTCGCGGAATTCTTCGCGCACCAGGCTGGCGGAGCGATAGTGATAATAGGATTGCGCATAATGCCGATCGGCATGCGCGCGCGATGGCTTGGCGTGCTGCGCCTTGGCGTGGTTCGCTTTGCTGTGGTGCGCGGGATGCGCGGGCTTTGCCGTCGCCGGCGCGCACAGCAGCAGCGCCAACCCGGCCAGCGCGGCATAAAAACCAATTCTCACGACAAAGATCTCCTTCAGCCGCCGGCGCACTGTACCAATTTGGTACAATCCCTCCTAGCAGCCACCGGAAAAAGCACTGCGGCGCCTTATGGTTAACCGGGATGCACCAGGGCGCGAATGAAGCCGGCTTGGCGATGGCGCCGGGCGCCAGCACGAAGGGATAAAGATCGGGCTGGCCCATCGAGCGGTTGAGGCTGTTGACGGTGAAGGTGATGGGTAGCCAGGCGTCGATCAACTGCGCCATGTCCGCCGCCCGGTAGGGATCGAAATCGGTCCGCGTGGTGGTCTTGCGCGCGGCGACGCTCATGCCGAAGGCGCGCGCCGTCTCCAGCGTGTCGATGATGTGCAGATAATGCGCCTGCCAGCCCGGCGGCGCGCCTTGCGCGTAATGCATCTTCAAGGCGTTGGCATAATCGGCGCGCTCGTCACCGAACAGCGCGCGAAAGGCCGCCAACCGCCGGGGATCGGGCGCCGGTCCCAGAAATAATGCCGGCTCTCGTGGCGGAAATGGCCCAGCAAGGTGCGATAGGGCCCATCGCTTCGCACACCTCTTCGCGCACCGCATCATCGGCGGCCAGCATCCAGTTGCAGACGCCATGGCGCGCATTGTCGCAAAATTTATAGGCCTTTTGCGGCGCCGCCAGCACCCGCCGGCCGCCGCCGGGCTCGGGCTCCAGCGCCGACAGCGTACCCAGGTCGGGCAAATAGCCCAGGTTGCGATGGCAATGCTCGCAGCGGACATTCTCGAAATAGAGACGCTGGCCGCAGGCCTGGCATGCAAAAAGCTGCATCGCGCAAATCCTGCACAGGCTTCTAGCCCGCCCGGGGCGGGGAGGCTATATCCCGCGCCTGTCCGATGAAGCTCTCGCCGCTGGCACCGCCATGAGCTAGAAGCCGGGAAGGAGGGGCGGAGCCATGACGGCGCTTTGGGTGATGACGATCGCGGTGGCCGCCTCCGCCGCGACCATGCTGGGCGGGCTGACCGCGCTCGGCCTTCGCGAGCGCCTGCACCTGATCCTGGGGTTCAGCGCCGGCGCCGTGATCGCGGTCGCCTTCTTCGATCTTCTGCCCGAAGCCTTGAGCATGGGCGCGCATCCGCCGCGCCTGGTGGTGACCGCCGCTGCCTGCGGATTCTTTCTCTATCTGCTGTTCGACCGGCTGGTCAGCCTGCAAGGGGGGAAGACCGGCACCGATGGCAAAAGCTGGCGCGGCCGCATCGGCGCCGGCAGTTTCTCGGCGCACAGCTTGCTCGATGGTTTCGCCATCGGCATCGCCTTCCAGGCCGGCGAAGCGATCGGTTTCGTGGTCGCCACCGCCGTGCTGGTGCATGATTTTTCCGACGGCCTCAACACCGTCAATGTGGTGGTGCGCAATGGCGGCGAACGCAAAACCGCCCTGACTTGGCTGGTGGTGGATGCGTTGGCGCCGCTGGTGGGCGCGGGTTTGAGTCTTTTGATCGCGCCGCCGCGCGCATGGCTGGAACTATTGCTGGCGGGATTTTCCGGTTTCTTTCTCTACATCGGCGCCTGCGATCTTCTGCCGGGAAGCCAGCGCGCTTTTCCCCGCCTCTGGACGACGATTGCCACTTTGATGGGCGCGGGACTTCTCTATCTGGCGACGCGCTTGGCGCTGTAAATTTTTTTAATCCGGAATCTCTGTTCAAGTTCCCGCGCGGCTATGTCAAAACCTGCGCGGGTTGGGGAGAAAGGTCGCCGGCATATGCCGCCTCAATTCCTGTTGCGTTGTTTGCCATGCCTGGCGGCGGGCTTTTTGCTGGCAGCCTGCACCACCGAACGCTCCAGCGTTCCCCAGCGCACCGCCACCGAGCAGTTGCTGATTTCCACCGCCGCCGATCGTGCCGCCGCCGATCTGTCGCTGTCGATCCCCAAGGGAACCCGCGTCTACATCGACCGCCAATATTTCCAGGGCTATGACGATGGCTATGCCCTGAACGCCATCCGCACCCAGTTCCTGCGCCAGGGCCTTGCCCTGGTGGACGACCGCGCCCAGGCCCAGGCCATCGTCAACGTGTCATCGGGCGCGCTGTCCACCGACGAGAAATCGTTGCTGATCGGCATTCCGGCCTTGCAATTGCCGGCCTTGCCGGTGGGTACGTCCGTTTCCGTACCGGAGATCGCGCTGTTCAAGACCGCCCAGGACAAGGGCGTGGCCAAATTCATCGCCACCGGATACGACGCCAAGACCGGCAAGCTGATCGCCACCACCGATCCGCAATACGGCTTCTCGCACCAGACCAATCACACGATCCTGCTCTTCTTCTCCTGGGAGTCGGGCGACCTGGTGCCGCCCAATGCGGATCAGAAATCGCTGTCGGTGGGCAACATCGCCCGCGGCATTCCGAACGAGCTGGGCTTTACGGGAAATACTGATAGATCCATGTCTCGGTGAGGGTCTTGTCGCCCAGCTTGAGATAGCAGCGCAGATCGATGGGCCCCTTGCCGTCGACGGTGATGTCGAACAGCGAGCGCCAGCGGTCCGTTCCCACCACCTTGATCACATAGGCGCCTTCGGCCTTGCCGTTGGAGACATTGATCACTGGCGTCAGGTCGTAGCGCTGCTGCAATTCGTTCAGCGTGCCGCCCTGCCAGTCGATGGCGAATTTGCGCTTGTTGACCGGCCAGGGATTCTGTCCCGGCATGCCGCCGCGCCCGATGCGGGTGGCGACGGCGCGCGCGATGGTCTTGGGATAATTGGGTTCGGCATTCTGCCAGTAGAGACGGTAATCGAAGCTGAGGCTGTCGCCGCTCTTCACCGGCTCGTCCGGCCGCCAATAGGCGACGATATTGTCATGGATCTCGTCGTCGGTGGGAATTTCCACCAGCTGCACGGAACCCTTGCCCCAATTGCCGCGCGGTTCCACCCAGATGCCGGGACGTCGATCATAGAAGGCGCCGTCATCCTGGTAATTGGCGAAGTCGCGATCCCGCTGCATCAGGCCGAAGCCTTTGGGATTGTTGTCGGCGAAGGAATTGGTCTGAAGCTGGGGCGGATCGATCAGGGGACGCCAGATGCGCTCGCCCTTGCCGTTCCAGATCGCCAGCCCGTCATTGTCGTGAATTTCCGGGCGCCAGTCGGCGGCCTTGGTCCGTTCATTCTCGCCATACCAGTACATGCTGGTGAGCGGCGCGACGCCCAGGCGCGTGATGTTGGCGCGGAAGAAGATATTGCAATGGACATTCATCACCACGGCGCCGCCCTGGGCTGCCGCATTCTTCACACAGTCGAATTTATAGGCGCCGGTGACGCTGGGACCTTCCAAGAGGGCATAGACGGTGGCCGCCGACCCGCTCTGCCCCAGCCAGAATTTGGTGAAGCGGGGAAACTCTTCCGCCGTGGAGAGGGCGGTGTTGATGGCGATGCCCCGGGCCGAGGCCCCATATTGGCCGTCCTGGCCGGAGGAGCGGAAATAGCTCGCCCCCTGGAAGGCCAGCCAGTCGATGGGCGAGGTCTGGCTTTCCAGCACCCGGAACCCGGCAAAACCCAGCTTTTCCAACGGCTTGGGGTCGAGGCCCGAGGTGCTGTAATCGAAATAATCCGGGCTGTAGAGCACCTCGCGGGCATTCTGCCCCCCCGACACGTCCGCCTGCAGGGCGTAAATGGTCACCGGGTCGGCGGAATATTTGTTGAGGTGGAAGAAAGCGATCGGATCGGTCCCCGCGACGCCGCGCCACAGGGCGTCCTCCGGGCGGAAGCGGATTTTCTGCACCTTGTCGAAATCCACCCCCTCGATGATGGCCTTGGCCGGGGGCTCGGACGGCTGATAGGGGCGGCCCGCCAGCTTTTTGGCCTGCGCCTTGAGCTCCTCGAAGCTGAAAGCATGGGGTGACCCAAAACGGAGCCCCGTGGGCGCCGCTTTGGGCGCGGCTTTCGGCGCGCCGAAGGCCGGCAGCGTCGGCAGGGCGCCGGCGGCCGCGAAGGCTGCCAGCAGGAAGCGTCGGTCGATCATGGAAAGCTCCGGATGCGCGGGGGAATAAAAGGGGCAAAGATGGAAAAGTTTGGGCGGAGCCGGACGCCAGGAGGGCGTTTAAGGGCCCCGGAATCACCCCGCCCGATCCATGATTTCGCCGTAATGTTTGGCCATTTTGATCAAATCCCGATCGTTCAAAGAGCATGGCTTTCATGGACCGCGACATACATCTTTTCCAGGGTGAAGTTGTCCCCGCTAGCATTCCGCCGCGCCGTCCGACCCCCATGCTGGCCCAACCCGTCGTGCCCTGGACCCTCGCCCGCCTGGCGACGGCCAGCCTGAACTGGCTGATGGCCGAAACCGCGCCGACCCTTCCTGCCCCGATAAGCACGACCACCAAGCGCCGTGTCTGACATCGCTGCCCGGCGATGGTGTTTTCTGTTCCTGGTTCTTGTTTCCACCGCCGCGGCGGTGTCGAAACTTTACCAGGTTCTGCAGGTTGACGGCATCGATCTGCTGGAATTCCTGTTTCTCAGCCTGTTCGCCATCCTGTTCGGCTGGATCACCGTCTCTTTCTGGATGGCGGTGTTCGGCGCCTTCGCGCGGCTGACCGGCGCCAAGCTGCTGCCATTGGCGGAAGGAACCGCGCCTTCCTCCTCGCGCACTGCGATCCTGATGCCGGTCTATAACGAGGATGTGGACCGGGTCTTCTCCGGCGTGCAGGCCATCTTCGATTCGGTGGCGGCCACGGGCGGCTTCGATTTTTTCATCCTCAGCGATTCCACCGAACCCGGCAACTGGATCGCCGAGGAAGTAGCCTGGCAGAAATTGCGCGCCAGCCTGGAACCGGATGCGCGCGTCTATTACCGCCACCGTCATCGCAACATCGGCCGCAAGAGCGGCAACATCCAGGACTTCTGCGAGAATTGGGGATCGCATTACGATTACATGGTGGTGCTGGACGCCGACAGCCTGATGAGCGGCGAGACGCTGGCGTCACTGGTCCGGCTGATGGATGCCAATCCCGGCGCCGCCCTGATCCAGGCGCCGGCAACCTTGGTCGGCCGCAGCACCCTGTTCGCGCGCATCCAGCAATTCGCGTCCAGTGCCTATGGCGGGACCTACAATGCGGGGCTGGCCTGGCTGCAAGGCGGGCAAGGCAATTATTGGGGCCATAACGCCATCATCCGCGTGCGCGCATTCCAGCAGCATGGCGGCTTGCCCAAGCTGCCCGGGCGCCCGCCCTTCGGCGGCGAGATCATGAGTCACGATTTCGTCGAAGCCGCCTTCCTGCAGCGGGCCGGATGGGACGTGTGGATGGCACCGGACCTCACCGGCAGCTACGAAGAACCGCCGCCCACCGCTTACGATCATCTCAAGCGCGACCGCCGCTGGGCCCAGGGCAATCTGCAGCATGCCCGCATCATCCTGGCGCAAGGATTGAAACTGCCCTCACGCCTGCACCTGGCGATGGGGATCATGTCGTATCTGGCGTCGCCGCTCTGGCTGTTGCTGCTGGTGGTGTCGACCCTGGAAATGTTCATTCCCCAGGGCGTCGAGCCCTTCGCGTTTGCCGGACGCCATCCGGAGCTGGCCTTGTCGGTGTCGCAATCGGTGCCGCTGCTGCAATTGGTCACCGCCACCTTGGTCTTGCTCTATGCCCCGAAATTGCTGGCGCTGATGGTGCTTCTGGCCGAGCCCGCCCAGGTGAAGGCGCATGGCGGGGTGGCCAATATCCTGCGCTCGGTGGTGCTGGAAAGCATCTTCGCCACCTTGTTCGCGCCGGTGGTGATGCTGGTGCATAGCTGGTTCATCTTCAACATCGTGATCGGACGCGCCACCGGCTGGGGCACCCAGACGCGCGACGACCGCGCGCTGCCTTTCTGGCTGGTGTTCCGGGAATATTGGCCGCACACCTTGATCGGCATCGTGTCGGCCGCCCTGCTCTATCGTTTCGCGCCCGACAGCCTGGAATGGTTCGTGCCGCTGCTTTTGGGCCTGATCCTCACCATTCCCCTGGTCCAGATCACGTCGAGCCTGAAATTGGGCGCGGCGCTGGCGCGCGACAATCTTTTCCTGGTGCCCAGCGAGACGGGCGTGATCCCGGTTCTCAAGCGCGCCCATCAGCTTCTGGCCAAGCGCGAAGCGGTGAAGCAGAGCGTGGATTTCCGGCAGCTGGTGCTGGACGATCCCGAGACCCGCGCGCTGCATCTGAAGCTTCTGGAAGAAGTCCCGCCGCCGGACGAAAGCGCGCGCGAAAAACTGACCGCGCTGGCGGATGCCGCGCGCCGCGGCGGCACCAAAGCCTTCAGCCGCCAGGATTGGGTGGCGTTGCTGTCGGATTCGGAGAGCATCGCCGCACTGGCGGGCACGCCTTTCCAGCCGGCGCACAATATCGAAGGGGCTGCGATCTTCCCGCTCGCCGCGCCCCGCGCGGGTGACGCCGATTTTCCGAGGCCAGTTCCTGGCGCCTGAGCGAATTACCGCCGGCGCCCTTCCTTATCCAGTGCCGCGAAATCTTCGTCGCTGAGCACGATATCCGCCGCCGCGACATTCTCTTCCAGATGCTTGACCTTGCCGGTGCCGGGAATGGGCAGCATCACCGGGCTGCGCTTCAAGACCCAGGCGAGCGCGATCTGGGCGGGTGTGGCGTTGTGCTTTTTGGCGATCCCATCCAGCAAGGAGCCTGGCTGGGCCAGATCGCCCGCGGCCAGGGGATACCAGGGAATAAAGCCGATGCCGTGCTTTGCGCAATGATCCAGCACATCCTCGCTGCCGCGCGTGACCAGATTATATTGGTTCTGCACCGTTGCGACGGGGAAGAATTTGCGCGCCGCCTCGATCTCGTCCACCGAAACTTCGCTGAGGCCCGCCTGCGCGATCACGCCGTCATCCAGCAATGTCCTGATCGCGGAGAATTGCTCGTCCCGCGGCACATCGGGGTCGATGCGGTGCAATTGCCAGAGCGCGATTGTCTCCACCTTGAGCCGGTCGCGGCTCTTTTTGGCGGCACCGATCAGATAATCCGGATCACCCTTGGGCGACCAGCGGTTGGGGCCCGAGCGGGTGAGCCCGCCCTTGGTCGCAATCAAAAGTCCGTCATAGGGATAAAGCGCTTCATGCAGCAGATTCTCGGAAATCTCGGGACCATAGGCATCGGCGGTATCGATGAAATCGACGCCCAATTCCGGCACCCGCTTCAAAGTCGCGATCGCTTCCGCTTTGTCTTTGGGCGGTCCCCACACGCCATCGCCCACGATCCGCATGGCCCCGAAGCCCAGGCGATGGACGTTCGCTTTACCGCCGATGGCGAATATGCCGGACTTTGCTGCGCTGACCATGGGCTTATCCTTCTGGGGTGATGGGACTGAAATAGGCCCCACGCCGCATTAGTTCCAGTGCGGGACACAAAAGAAAACGGCCCCGTTTTACCGGAGCCGCTTCTCATTCATGGAATATCCGACTAGCCGTTATCAGGCAAAGTATATGCGATGTACTCGCCCGAGTGGTCGCCGCCCGAGATCGCCACGACGATGTACTGCTTGCCGTTGACCATATAGGTCATGGGCGAGCCCGACTGCGGCGCAGCCATCAACAGATTGCCCACTTCCTTGCCGGTGGCCTGGTCATAGGCTCGGAGCATCGCGCCACGCGGATGCTCAGGTGTCGTCGTCACTTGACCATCGCCAGCGATCACCAGATTCTTGGTCACCAGTGTACCAATATTCTGGCTTGCCTGGCCGGTGCGGGGAATGTTGAGGCCCTTCAAAGCCGGATTGTTGCGGATGTTGTCCGGCGTGTCGCCATGCGCGACCTGCCAGACAATATCTCCCTTATCCAGGTTGATCGCGCTGATGGTGCCATAAGGCGGCCGTACCAGCGGCAATCCACGGATCACAGGCCGGGGAGCCGTGCTCCGGCTCGGGCCGGGCGATGCCGGCTGCTTGGGCGCGGGCGTAGCATCTGCGCCCTGGTTGGTGCCGGCGGCATTGACCATCACCACGGGCTGTCCGGCCAGGCCGTTGACATAAGGCAGGTCAGTGAAGCCCGGCGGTGGCGGCACGAGCCCTGTAAATGCAATACAGGCGTTGCATCCATAAACATAAACGGTGTGGTTCTCCGGATTGAAAGATCCGCCCGGCCAGTTGGTGCCGCCCGTCGCGGTGCCGCTGGTGAAAGTTGCGATTGGACCATTCAAGTTGGACACGACCGGTGGGGTGTAGATCGGGCCGAGTTTGTATTTCTTGAGCATCTCGACGGCTTCGGCACGCAGTTCCGGCGTGAAGTCGATTAACTCTTCGATCGAAGTGCCGTTGCGGGTGTACGCTTTGGGCTTGGACGGAATGGGCTGGGTCGGCGAATACCATTCGCCGGGCGCATTGCCCTTCTCCACCTTCTTTTCCGGGATCGGCCACACCGGCTTGCCGGTGATGCGGTCGAACACATAGAGGAAGCCCATCTTGGACGGGTTTGCGACCGCCTTGATCGCTTTGCCATCGACATTGATGTCCATCAGCAGCGGCGCCGAGGACATGTCATAGTCCCAGATCTCGTGATGGATGAACTGGAAATGCCATTTGGGCTTGCCGGTATCCAAATCCACCGCCACCAGGCTGTTGCCGTAAAGGCCGTTGCCAGGACGCTTGCCGCCATAGAAGTCGGAGGTGGGAGATTCCACCGGCAGATAGGCCAGATTGGCGACCGGGTCGGCGGTGATCTGCGTCCACACGCCGGTGTTGCCGGTATATTCGTTGGAACCGTTTAGCCAGGTCTCCGCGCCGGGTTCGCC
>JAFKFG010000052.1 GCA_017307355.1 Alphaproteobacteria bacterium | reverse complement strand
GGGCGCGAAAAGCTCCAGCATGCGCGCGCCTTCAATGGCGACAAGAATCGCGGCGGCTTCCTTTTCACGCCGCCCGCGATCGGCAACCGCCAGCCGTGCGCCGATCCATTCGAGCCAGGTTTCGACGGCGCCCGACGCGAATTTCGCGAACGGCTTTTCGCCCCGCGCGCCGCGCGCGGCGATATCGGCCCATACTCTGAGGATGGGCGCGATATCTGACCTTTGCATGATGCGCGACAGCTTTGCGGCCAGGGCGGCGGCGGGCAGGCGTGCCGCCGGCAAAGTGCTTTCCAGCCGCGCCGCCAGCATGGCCGACAGGTGCCCGAGCGACGCCTCCACCAGATCGGCCTGATTGCCGAAATAGTAAAGAAGCATGCGGTCGGATGTGCCAAGGCGCACCGCCAGGTCGCGCAGCGGCAGGACCGCCACGCCATCCTCGAGCAGCAAAGCGGCGATCTCTGCGGCCAAATCTTGCCGGCGGCTGGACTTTTTCGTCATGCGAATCTTTCTGTAGCGCATGCTACATTATTTTGATATGTAGCATGCGCTACATTTTCGAGGTGCCCCATGCTGACGTCATCGCACATCGCCCGGCTGGTCGGGATCGCATTGGCGCTGTGGGCGCTGGCGACCGCCTATATCCATCTATGGCCCAGCGTTTTTCTCGATCCTGCGATGGCCGCGCTGGGCTTCGTCACCAGCTTGCCGATGGCGTTTTTGTCGGTGTGGCTGACCCGCAAACTGGCGGGCCTGCAAATGTCCCAGCTCCTGGCGGGCGTCACGCTGGTGGGCGCCATCGCCATGATGATCGACGGCCTGCTGTTGCGTTTCGGGCCTGGGATTTACGGCTCCGACGATGCGCTTTTGCGGGCCGGCGCGGCCTGGCTTCTCTGGGGTTACGGCGTCAGCCTGGCTTTCGCATTCCTATGGGTTTCCAGAAAGGGAACGGAACGCCCTGCCTGAAAGCGACAGGATGGACGAAACCATCCGGGAACGTCAGCCGGAAAGAGACGTTTTCTCTTCGAACAGATTTTCGGAGAATGTCCATGCGCGCCGCGATTGTGGTTCTGCTCACGACACTGACATTGGCCGCCTGCGGCACGTCGCACAAAACCGTCGTGGTCGCGCCTCCGGCCGGCAGCACCACAGTGGTGGACAAGAATGGCGATGCGCACGTAATCCCGCCGGACGATCGCTGACGGTCAGGCGTTGAAATTGAGCGGTCCGTGACCGTGCCCCAGGCCGGGCGCGGTGTGGATCGCCTTCTGCACGAATGTATGCGCCCGCTCCACCGCTTCGGTCAGCCGCTGGCCCTTCGCCAAGCCGCAAGCGATCGCGGTCGCCAAGGTGCAGCCGGTTCCATGCGTGTGGCGCGTATCCACGCGTGCTGCTTCCAATGTCAGCGACGGCCCATCGACATCGGTGAGAATGTCGCGCACGACAGATTTCTTGCCGTGCCCATCCTTGAACAGCACGCGCTTTGCCCCCAGCAAGGCGAAAGCCTGCGCGGCCTGATGCACGGTGTGGTCGTCGGCGGGCAGAATGCCCACCAGCGCTTCGCTTTCCGGCAAATTCGGGGTCACCACGGTGGCGCGCGGCAGCAGCCGGTGCTTGAGAATGTCCAAGGCGGCCGGTTCCAGCAATAAGGATCCGCTGGTGGAAACCAGCACCGGGTCCAGCACCACGGGGATGTCGGTTTGGTCTAGCGCATCGGCCACGGTGGCGGCGATATCCGCATTGGCCAGCATCCCGATCTTGATGGCATCGGCGCCGATATCGTCCAGCGCGGCACGGATCTGGCCGCGCACGATCTCGGGCGTCATCACCTGGACGGCCGTGACACCCAGCGTGTTCTGCACGGTGACAGCCGTGACCGCCGTCTGGGCATAGACCCCGAAACGCTGCGCGGTCTTCAGGTCGGCCTGCAAGCCGGCGCCGCCGGACGAATCCGAACCCGCGATGATCAGAAGACGCGCCGTGTCAGGCATGACGGCTGGAGGCCTGTCTCAGGCCGCCACCTCTTCAATAGCGCCAGCAATGGCACGCACCACGGCGCGCACCGTCTTTTCGTCCTCGCCTTCCGCCATCACCCGGATCAGCGGCTCGGTGCCGGATTTGCGCACCAGCACCCGGCCGCTGTCGCCCAGCTTGGCCCGGGCGGCGTCGATCGAGGATTTCACCTTTGCATCGTCCAGCGGCGCACCCTTCTTGAAGCGCACATTTTCCATCACCTGCGGCAGGGGCTCGTAGAGATGCGCCGCCGCCGAGGCCGGTTTTCCTTCCTGCGCGATCACCGCCAGCACCTGCAGTGCCGCGACCAGGCCGTCGCCGGTGGTGGAGAAATCCGAGAGAATGATGTGGCCGGACTGTTCGCCGCCGACATTGAAATTGCCCTTGTGCATCTCTTCCAGCACATAGCGGTCGCCCACCGACGCGCGCGCCAGCTTCAGGCCCAAGCCGCCCAGATAGCGATCCAGACCCGCATTCGACATCACGGTGCCGACCACGCCGCCGCCTTTGAGCGTTCCGCTTTTCGACCAGCTTTTGGCGATCAAGGCCAGGATCTGGTCGCCGTCGATGATCTGGCCCTGCTCGTCGGCCATCACCACCCGGTCGGCGTCGCCGTCCAATGCGATGCCGAAATCGGCGCGCACTTCGCGCACCTTGGCGCACATCGCCTGGGGCGCGGTCGAACCGCAATCCAGGTTGATGTTGAGACCGTCCGGCGAAACACCCAGCGACACGATATCGGCGCCCAGTTCCCACAAGACTTCCGGCGCCACTTTATAGGCCGCGCCATTGGCGCAATCGATCACGATGCGCAGCCCGTCCAGGCGCAGATTGCGGGGGAAGGTATATTTGGCGAATTCGATATAGCGCGACTGGCTGTCATCCACGCGCTTGGCGCGGCCGATGCCCTTGCCGGTGGTGAGGCCCGATTCCAGACCGCCATCCATCAGATGCTCGATCTCCTCTTCCACCGCATCCGAAAGCTTCTGCCCGTCGGGGCCGAAAAACTTGATGCCATTGTCTTGATAGGGATTGTGCGAAGCCGTGATCATCACCCCGATATCGGCGCGCAGCGAGCGGGTCAGCATGGCGACGGCGGGCGTGGGCAGGGGACCGAACTGAAACACGTCCATGCCCACGGCGGTGAAGCCGGACACCAGGGCGCTTTCGATCATATAGCCGGACAGGCGCGTATCCTTGCCGATCACCACCCGGTGGCGATGCGCGCCGCGCGTGAAGATGCGGCCCGCAGCCATGCCCGCCTTCATGGCGATCTCCGGCGTCAGCACGGAAGCGTTGGTGCGGCCGCGGATACCGTCGGTGCCGAAATATTTGCGCGTCATGGAAAGACCTTGGGTGAGCGGTAAGATTTGTGCGGCCCGAATTTATCACAAAGCCGTTTCGGGAAGTTAACGTTCATTCCCAAGCGATTTCAATACCTTAAGGCCATCTCGAAGAGCGCCGGGCGCATGGGTGCGGATATAGGCGGCGCCGTTGGCCTCGGCGAAAAGCTCCGCCGCCAGGCTGGCCGCGCCCGCTTCGCCGGGGGGGCGCCCCGTCAGTTTGCGCAGAAAGGATTTGCGCGACACCGACACCAGCAAGGGCAAGCCGAAGCGGGCCTTCAGCTCGGGCAGGCGGCGCAGCAGGGTGAGCGAATTTTCCGGATCGCTGCCGACAAAGAATCCCATGCCGGGATCCAGGATCAGCCGTTCGCGCGCGATGCCCGCGCCGGTCAGCGCCGCGATGCGATCCTCGAAAAAGCGCACCGCGCGGCCGAAGATCTCGCCGGACGGAATATCGCCCCGCATGGCGATGCCCCGCGCCAGCACCGCATGCATGACGATCAGCTTGGCATCGGCGCGCGCCAGTTCGGGATAAAGCGCGGGCTCCTGAAAGCCGTGAATGTCGTTGAGATAATCGGCGCCCTGGGCCAAAGCCCAGCGCTGCACTTCCGGCTGGAAACTGTCGATGGAGATGGCCGCGCCGCGCGTTTTCAGGGCCGGGACGACCGCCTCAAGCCGCGCAATCTCCACATCAGGCGCGACCGGCTTGGAGTCCGGATTGGAAGACGCCGCCCCGATATCCAGAATATCGGCCCCATCCTTCAACAGCGCTTGGCCATGCGCCAGCGCCGCTTCCGGCGCGAGATATGTCCCGCCATCGGAAAAACTGTCTTCGGTGATGTTGAGAATGCCGAGGATTTTCATGCGACAGATTCTAAAGAAAAGGGCGGCCTTTCGACCGCCCTTCATATCAAGAACTCAAATCCTCGGCGCGAGGGATTTTGGCCGATGGCCAGGAGCATTGCGCGGAGCGGGCGTTAGCCCGTGAGCACATGCGACGCCGCCAGCGGGCAAAAGACCCGCGCCGTCAGTGGCCCGGCTGTGGCTCGGGCGAAATGATCGGCCCCGGTCCGGACGTACCGCGCGGCTTGCCGGCGGCGGGAACGGACGTGCCTTCGCCCCGCGACGGCAGCACCGGATCTTCATACGGCGTGCGCACCGGGGGAATGCCCTTGAGCAGCGCGATGATCTCGTCGCCGGTCAAGGTTTCATATTCCAACAGGCCGCGCGCCAGGAGATTGAGGTCGGCCTGGCGGGTGGTGAGGATGTCCTTCGCTCGGGCATAGCATTCGTCGATGATGCGATGGATTTCCGCATCGATCTTCTGTGCCGTGGCTTCCGAGATGTTCTGGGTGCGCGACACCGAATGGCCCAGGAAGACTTCTTCCTGATTTTCCGCATAGGCGATCGGGCCCAGCGCATCGGACATGCCGAAGCGCGTCACCATCGCGCGGGCCATGCGGGTGGCCTGCTCGATATCGCTTTGCGCGCCGGTGGTCACTTTCTCGTGACCGAACACCAGTTCCTCGGCCAGGCGGCCGCCAAAGGCGACGGCCAGATCGGCCAGCATCTTCTGGCGGGTCAGGGACAGGGCATCGCGTTCCGGCAGGCGCATCACCATGCCCAGCGCGCGGCCGCGTGGAATAATGGTGGCCTTGTGGATCGGATCGGAGCCTTCGACCGTGATGGCGACCAGGGCGTGACCGGCTTCATGGAACGCGGTGAGCTTCTTTTCCTCGTCGCTCATCGCCATGGAGCGGCGCTCCGCGCCCATCATCACCTTGTCCTTGGCGTCTTCCAGTTCGGTCATCATTACCACGCGCTTGCCGCGGCGGGCGGCCAGCAGGGCGGCTTCGTTGACCAGATTGGCCAGATCGGCGCCGGAGAAACCGGGCGTGCCGCGGGCCAGGATGCGCGGATCGACATCGGGCGCCAGCGGAACCTTGCGCAGATGCACGCGCAGGATCTTCTCGCGGCCGGCCAGGTCGGGGTTGGGCACCACCACATGACGGTCGAAGCGGCCGGGACGCAGCAGCGCCGGATCCAGCACGTCGGGACGGTTGGTGGCGGCGATCAGGATCACGCTTTCATTGGCTTCGAAGCCGTCCATCTCCACCAGCAACTGGTTGAGGGTCTGCTCGCGCTCGTCATTGCCGCCGCCCAGGCCGGCGCCGCGATGGCGGCCGACCGCATCGATTTCGTCGATGAAGACGATGCAAGGCGAATTCTTCTTGGCCTGCTCGAACATGTCGCGCACGCGGGATGCGCCCACGCCCACGAACATTTCGACAAAGTCGGAGCCGGAGATGGTGAAGAAGGGCACATTGGCTTCGCCCGCGATGGCGCGCGCCAAGAGGGTCTTGCCCGTGCCCGGCGGGCCGACCAAGAGTACGCCCTTGGGAATGCGGCCACCCAGGCGCTGGAATTTCTGCGGGTCGCGCAGGAAGTCCACGATTTCCTTCAGATCGTCCTTGGCCTCGTCCACGCCGGCCACGTCTTCGAAGGTCACGCGGCCCTGGCGCTCGGTCAAAAGCTTGGCGCGCGACTTGCCGAAGCCCATCGCCTTGCCGCCGCCCGACTGCATCTGGCGCAGGAAGAACACCCAGACGCCGATCAACAGCAGCATGGGGAACCAATTGACGAAGATGCCGACCAGCGACGGCATGCCTTCATCGGCAGCGGTCACGGCGGTATCGACATTATGCGCCTTCAGCATCGGCCACAGGGTGGTGTCGTTGGCCGGCACGGTGGTGGTGAAGGTCTGGCCGGAAATGAGCTCGCCTTTGACCTGCTCGCCCTGGAAAGTGACCTTGCGAACCTGGTTCTGCACCACCTGTTCGTTGAATTTGGAATAGCTCAGCGTACTCGCCGTGGCGTGCGTGCCCGTGCCTTGGAAGAGATTGAACAGGAACACCAGCAGGACCGCGATCAGGATCCACAAGCCGAGATTGCGCAGATTGTTCAAGACCTCAGTCCTTTCAACTCAAAGCCAGCCTTCCGGGCTGGGGCTACTCATTGTCGGCCCATAGGGCTGCGGCAACGGGCCAGAGCCCGGATTTACGCCCGACCACCCTATCAGATAGGAGGTTTTTAGCGTATTGCCAGCCAGCGAAACGTTAAGAGTTTCGGCCCGCTTCCGCAATGCGCGGCCGGCCGGCCGGTTAACGGGACTTTTGCCCGCTCCGGGAACTTTCCCGCACCAGAACTAGTGTTTTTGCGCCGAAAGCCTGACTCGCGCGCGGGGCGGGAAACAGGCGGCAGCCATGCAAAGTGGCCCCCCGCCCCAGTTTGCCATTGTCGATGCTGTCAAATAGCCGCTCCAGGGCATCGAAGCGGGGCCGATAGGGTTCGCCCGAAACAGCCATCAAAAGCCCGGCCAGGGCCCGCAAGCCCACTTCGCGGGGCGCCGCCATCAGCGCCCCCGCATCCAGCAGAACGCGCGCGCCTTCGGCCTTTGCTGCGCGTGCGATCACCGCTTCCGTCGCCAGCTCCAGAGCCGCCCGCGCCCGGGCCAGATGCGCGGCCGCATCGGCGATGCGCGAGGGCGACAATCCCGCCGCTTCCAGCGCCGGCATCAAACCGCGAATGCGGCTTCGGGCGAAACGGGCTTCGCTGTTCATGGGATCTTCCAGCCACACCTGGTCCCGCTGTTTCAGAAAATCGCGCAGGCCGGCGCGCGCGGTGCGCAGCAGCGGCCGCGCCAGATTGAGGTTCGCGAAATCCGACAACGGAAACGGCGCCAGGGCGCGCATGGCCGAAAGCCCATCCAACCCGCTGCCCCGCCCCAGCCGGAGCAAAAAGGTTTCGGCCTGATCGTCCAAGGTATGGCCCACATACAGCGTGGCGATATCATGCCGCCGCATCCAGTTTCCCATCAGGCTGTAGCGGGCGTCGCGCGCCGCCGCTTCGATCCCCGATTTCGGCACGGGCCCCTTGCGCGTGAGAATATGGGCGACAAGGCCCGCCTTGCGGGCGAACCCGGCGGCCTTGCGTGCCTCGGCGGCGGATTCCTTGCGCAGCGCATGATCCACGATCAGCGCCACGGGCGGCGCCAAGCCCTTTGCCCGAGCCCAATCCGCCAGAAGATGCATCAAAGCCAGAGAATCGCCGCCGCCGGACAACGCCACAGCTCCGGGCCAAGGCGTGCCCAGTTCGTCCATGGCCGCGGCAAAGGCGAGGCCGAGCGCGGCCCGCTTCTTTTGCGCTAGCTGCTTTTCCGCAGGCGGCGAACGCTTAGCGGCAGGCCACTTTGCGGGCGCTGGCCGCGGCTGCGAGCGTCGCGGGGGCCGCTTTGGGGTATTTGGTTTTGAGCGCGGCAAGAGTGGTGCATCCCGAACTGGTCTGGCCCTGCGCGATCAACGCCTGGCCCAGCTTCAGCATACTGTCCGGACTGCGGATGCTGTCCGGATATTTCTTGATCTGCTCGGCAAAGGCGCGCGTCGCATCAGGATAGTTTTTCTGCACATAGGCGATATTGCCGATCCAATAGATCGCCTGCGCCGACAGGTCGGTATCGTTGGGATTGGCGTCGGCATAGGCGCGGAACGCAGCGCCGGCTTCGGTATATTGCGCCTTGGCCAGCAGGTTCATGGCACGATCATATTGGGCCGTTCCGCCCGCCGGCGCGGCCGCGCGGGGTGCGTTCATCGCGCCGTTGTTTGGCGGCGCGCCAGGCCCGCTATTCATCGGCAATGTGCCCAAGGTTCCGGGCGGGCGGCCAAACTGTTGCGACCCACCCGACGGCGGGGCACTGCTGAACCCTTGATCGCCGCCGCCCAGCGGCGGCAAGGGCGCGCCGGGCGCGTAGCCGCCACCCGAGGGCGGCACGCTCGCGGCCGGGCTGGCGCCCACCGCGGCGCAGTTCAGGCCCTGCTCATTGCCGTCAGCCCCCAGCTGCTGGGCCGAGACCATGCAAAGCCGATAGGCGAAATCTTTTTGCTGCGCATCGATCTTCTGGCGCAGTTCTTGAATCTGATGTGCCAGCTCTTCATTGGTGCCGGTGGCGGTGGACAGGCTCTGGGTCAGGCCCCGCACCCGGTCCTCGAGCTGCTGCACACGGCCGGAAAGTTGGCTGATCTGATTGTCCTGGCCGTCTTCATGCGCCTGGCGCGCGGCCTTCACTTCATCGCTTTCGCCGAAAAGCTGGGCGTGGGCGGCGGGCGCAGTAAGCGCGGCGCCCGATAACATCAGGCTGAGCGTAAAAAGAGCTGCGCGCGTCTTCATGGCCTGTCCTCGAAACTGACAGAACGATTTCTTGCAAAGAAAAAGGGCGCGAGTGCGACCACCCGCGCCCCTTTTGTCACTTTAAACGGCGATCACGAGGCCGCGCCACCGGTGATGACGCTGACGCCGCGGCGGTTCTGCGACCAGCAATCTTCGCCCGATTCCGTGCAGATCGGACGTTCCTTGCCGTAGGACACGGTTTCCAGGCGGCCGGCGGCCACGCCCTGCGCCACCAGGAATTCCTTCACCGCATTGGCGCGGCGCGCGCCCAGGGCGAGGTTGTATTCGCGAGTGCCGCGTTCGTCGGCATGACCTTCGACGGTCAAGCGGACGGACGGATAGCGAGTCAGCCAGGCAGCCTGCTTGGACAGGGTGCCCTTGTCGTTCTCTTCGATGTTGTACTGGTTGAGGGCGAAATGAACGGTATCGCCCACATTGACCTTAAAGTCCTGGGCGCTGCCCGGCAGAATGCCGGCCTGGACCGGCGCAGCAGCCGGCGGCGGCGGGGCGGCCGGCGGCGGAGCAGTATTCACAGCTTCCTGCTTGTGGGTGCAAGCGCCGAGCAGCAACGCGGCCGACAAAGCGGCAAATTTCAACGTGCTGGAAAATTTCGTCATGGCAATGAGTCTCCCGAAAAGTGAAGGCGGCAGGGGGGTGGCGCCTGAGTTCCAATTTTATTGCATCTGAAGGCGAAACGTACAAAGCGGCAAAAAGAGCCAGAACTTGGGCGGATATGGCCCTCGAATCACTAAGGGCAAGTTTAGGGTTCCATCGGCTTTTGCCAATGCCGCAATGGCCAAAGATAGTCCGTTTTACGTGGTTTTCACGCATTTTCTGGCGAAAACACGAATGTTTTCGCCAGAAACACAGAGGAATGACAAATACTTACTGAATCAGCGGCGACCAAGCCGGGTCGGAGGCGTCGCCCGGGGTCATCACCCGCTGCTCGTTGCGGCCGGTCACGTCGATCGACCAGATCTGCGAGCCGCGATTGTTTGACGCTTCCCGGGTGAACATCAGCACCCGGCCATTGGGGGCCCAGGTCGGGCCTTCGTCGTGATAGGCGTTGGTGAGCATCCGCTCGCCCGAACCGTCCGGCCGCATCACCCCGATGGTGAAATGCGAACCCAGCTGCTTGGTGAAGGCGATCAAGTCGCCGCGAGGCGACCAGACCGGCGTGCCGTTCTCGCCCGCGCCGAAGCTGATGCGGCGCTGGTTCGAGCCATCGGCATTCATCACATAGATCTGCTTGGAGCCGCCGCGATCGGATTCGAACGTGATCTGGCGGCCGTCCGGCGAAAAGGACGGCGCGCTGTCGATCGCCGGATCGGTGGTCAGCCGCATCACCGCGCGCGAGCGCAAATCCATCACATACACATCGGAGTTGCCGCCATTCTCCAGCACCAGCGCCACCCGGTTGCCGTCGGGCGAGAATCGGGGCGAGAAGGTCATGTTGGGGAAATTGCCCAATTCTTCCTGCCGCCCCGTCTCCAGGTCGAACAGATAGATGTGGGGCTTGGTGGCGATATAGGACATGTAGGCGATCATCTGCGCCGTGGGATTGAAGCGCGGGGTGAGCACCATGTAATCGCCGCGGGTGAGGAAGATCGGATTGGCGCCGTCCTCGTCCATCACCGCCAGGCGCTTGACGCGCTTGGTGGCGGGACCGGATTCCGACACGAACACGATGCGGGTGTCGAAATAGCCCTTCTCGCCGGTGACGCGCTCATAGATCGCGTCCGACACCAGATGCGCCACCCGGCGCCAGTTTTCCGGCTGGGTGAAGAATTGCTGCCCCAGCATCTGGCTTTCGCCGTAAACGTCCCAGAGGCGGAAATCCACCCGCAGGCGCCCGTCGGGCTGCAAGGTCACCTGCCCCGCCACCAGGCCTTGCGCGTTGATCGCGCGCCAGCTTTGGAAGGTGGGCGCCACATTGATGTTGGTGATGCGCTCGACAAAGGCTTTCGGATCGATCGAGCGGAAGAGGCCGGAGCGGGTGAGATCGGCGCGCACCACGCTGGCGATATTGGCGCCCATCGTTGCCTGGGCGGGATCGGCGGAAATCATGTCGGGAATGGCGATGGGCAGAGGCTGCGCATTGCCCTGGGTCACGTCCACCGACAACGCGGCCGCCGCCGGCAACGGCGCCAGTGCGGCCGCCAGGAACAGGGCGCAGACCAGAAGAAGTTTCCTCATGCCATTCTCCAAAGACATTTGACCCAAGCTGGTTCCCGAAGAGGGCCTTTTTTTGGCGTCACTGATTCATCATCTGGCGCGGATCGAAACGCAACGGATTGATTTCGCGCCATTGGCTGTAGCGGTCCTGCGGTAGCCGGTAAGGCTGGCATTGGAAGATGGCGCGGCGCGCCGCTTCGGCGGCGGCGCGAGTATAGGAATTGCCGGACGACACCGCGTCCGACGTCGCGCGCGCGATACTGCCGTCCGGGTTCATGGCCACGTCGAAATCCACCACCAGATCGTTGGCGTTGGGCGCGCCCACCGGCGGGCTCCAGCATTGATAGATCTGGCTCTTCAAGGCATCGGCGAGGTCTGCGGTCATGGCGTTGGCGGCGCCGATGCCCTGCACCGTGCGCGGTCCCACCTTGGCGTTGGGCGGCGTCTTGGGCGGCGCGGTGAGCTTGTTCAAAAGCGCGGCGAAATCCTGGTTGGCCTGCTTTTTGGGCGGCGGCTGATCCGGCGGCTTGGGCGTATCCACGACCTTTTTGGGCTCGGGCTTGATCTTGATGTCGGGCATCGGCGGCTCGGGCGCGGGCTCGACATCCATCAATTGCGGCGGCGGCGGCTCGACCGGCTGCTGGGGCGTTTCTTCCTTGGGCGGGGTGGGCGGCGGCGGCGGGGCCATCGCCTGAACATTGGTCTGGTCGGTCACGGTGATCAGATCCACTGGCACCGCATGACTTTCCGGCGTGGTGTCCAGCATCCGCGACCAGGTGAAATAGGTCGCGCCGATCAGCGCGGCATGGAGCAGCAGCGACAGGGCAATGCCCGCGCCCGAGCCGCGCTCGGTCGTCGGCCGCGAAGGACGCTGCGGCAACAGCCGTCTAGTGCTGCTCTGGCTTCGGCTTTGCGACATCGGTTACCAGTCCGATATGAGTGAAGCCCGCGCTTGCCAGCAGGCCCATCACCACCATCACCCGGTCATACGCCACGGTCTTGTCGCCGCGCACGAAAATCCGCTGGTCATAGCCGTTCTGCGAAATCGCCTGCAGCTTGGGCACCAGCGCGTCGGCGGTGACCACTTCCTTCTGCAGATAAATCTTCCCGTCCTTGGCCACGGTGATGGACAAGGGCTCCTTGTCCTGGCCCAGCGCCGGGGCTTTGGTCTTGGGCAGATCCACCGGCACGCCCACGGTCAAAAGCGGCGCCGTCACCATGAACACAATCAGAAGCACCAGCATCACGTCCACAAAGGGCGTGACGTTGATTTCGGACATGGCGGGGCTGCGCCTGCGTTTGCCCCGCGACCCGACATGGTGCATCACCGCCGGCATCAGCGCGCCTTTTCTTCCAGCTGCCGCGACAGGATGGCGGAGAATTCTTCCGCGAAGGCATCCAGCCGGTTGGCGTAGCGGCTGATCTCATTGATGAAGCGATTGTAGAAAATCACCGCCGGGATCGCCGCGAACAGGCCCATCGCCGTCGCGAACAAGGCTTCGGCGATGCCGGGCGCCACCACGGCCAAGGTGGTGTCGTGGCGCGCCGCGATGGCGGTGAAGGAATTCATGATGCCCCAGACCGTGCCGAACAGGCCGATGAAGGGCGCCACCGACCCCACCGTGGCGAGGAAGCCCAGCTGGCGTTCGATGCCGTCGGTCTCGCGCATGATGGTGACGTTCATCGCTTTTTCGATGCGTTCCTTGATGCCGGCGATCTGGCTTTCCTTGGGCGAGCCTGCCTCGAAGGCGCGGCGCCATTCGCGCAAGGCGGCCACGAACATGGCCGCCATGGGATGATCGTTGCGGGCGGCGAATTGGGAATAGAGCTCGTCCAGCGACTGGCCCGACCAGAAGACCTTCTCGAATTTCGCCGCCTTGCGCTTCAATCCGCTGAGCGCGATGCCCTTGTTGATGATGATCGCCCAGGACCAGAGCGAGGCCAGCAGGAGCAGCACCATCACCGACTTCACGATGATGTCGGCGCGCAGAAAGCTTTCCACGATGGAGAAGGAGCCGCCGCCGCCGATTTGTGCCAGGCCGCTGGCATCGACCATTGTGGTGGGCGCCGCGGACGGCGCGCCCAGTTCCTGGCTGGTGGCGGGTTCGCCGGTCGGCGCGGCGATCGGTCCGCGCCCTTGCGCAAACGCAGGCGATGTCAGCGCGGGCAGCGCCAGGCATGCGAATATGACAAAAAATACAGAGGCGAGTACGCGCTTAAATGTCATGAGAACAACCTTGTTCGCGCCAGCCGAGCGCGCGTCGCAGATGCGCATTCAAAATTGGCCGAAGTAGGGCGGCCTTCACCCGAATCAATCTCAAGTATCTGTTTCTACTAGAAAAGGTGTCAACAAATCCCGCAACGATTGCGGCAATCGCCGTGGGCGTCCCGTTAACGTGATGATGCAGGCCTGAATCCATCCATCCATCAGCAAATTGTCGCCTGCGTAAATCTTCTGCACCGCTTCGATGCGTGCGCCGGAGATGGCGGCAAGCGTGGTGCGGACCGTCAGCGTATCGTCCACCCGCGCGGAACGCAGATAGCTGGCGCGGACCTCGCGGATCGCCCAGGCGGTGGGTTCCGCGCTTTCCAGATCGGCCATTTTGGTGACGCCCGCCAGACGGAAGAATTCGGTGCGGGCCCGCTCCATGAAGCGCAGGTAATTGGCGTGATAGACAACGCCCGACAGATCGGTGTCCTCGTAATAGACCCGTATCGGCAGGACATGGACCTTGCCGTCGAAATGTCCCAGACCTGTAACGCTCATGCGCCGCTCTCGTCGGAGAAGAGGCCGATCTGTGCGGGATCGCGCGGCGGTGCGCTGAGGCCCAGATGACCATAGGCTTGGCCCGTCAAAAGCCGCCCCCGCGGGGTGCGCTGCACGAAGCCTTGCTGCATCAGATACGGCTCGACGATCTCTTCGATGGCGTCGCGGGCCTCGCCCAGCGCCGCAGCGATGGTCTCGATCCCCACCGGACCACCGCCGAAATTCTCCGCGATCAATGTGAGATACCGCTTGTCGAAACCGTCCAGGCCCTTGGAATCCACTTCCAGCCGGGTCAGCGCCGCATCCGCGATGCGGGCATCGACAACGGCATGCTTGCCCACCGAAGCGAAATCCCGCACCCGCTTGAGCAGGCGCCCGGCGATGCGCGGCGTGCCCCGGGCGCGGCCCGCGATCTCGCGCGCGCCTTCGTCCGTCAGGTTGAAACCCAACACGCGGGCGCCCCGCGCCACGATCGAGCAGAGTTCGTCGGCGGTATAGAAATTCAGCCGCACCGGAATGCCGAAGCGGTCGCGCAGCGGCGTGGTGATCAGGCCGGAGCGCGTGGTGGCGCCCACCAAGGTGAAAGGCGCCAGCTGGATTTTCACCGAGCGCGCCGATGGTCCCTCACCGATCACCAGGTCGAGCTCGAAATCCTCCATCGCCGGATAGAGAATTTCTTCCACCGCCGGATTGAGGCGATGGATTTCGTCGATAAAGAGGACGTCGCGCGGCTCCAGATTGGTGAGAATGGCGGCGAGGTCGCCCGCCTTGGCCAGCACCGGGCCGGAAGTGGAACGGAAATTCACCCCCAATTCGCGCGCCACGATCTGCGCCAGAGTGGTTTTTCCCAGGCCGGGGGGGCCGGAAAACAGCACATGGTCCAACGCTTCGCCGCGCGCCTTGGCCGCTTCGATGAAGACTTTCAGATTCTCGCGCGCCTGTTGCTGGCCCACGAAATCGTTCAGTATTTTCGGGCGCAGCGAGGATTCCAGCGTGTCGTCTTCTGTGCGTTCCGCCGTGGTGATCCGGCCGTCTTCGTGCTTGGAAGCCTTGGCCATCAGCGCCCCATGCCTCTCAGCGCTTCACGGATCAGGCTACCTGTTTCCGCAGTGTCGCCCAGATCATTTGCCGCCCGCGCCACCGCTTCGGCGGCCTGGCCTTCGGAATAGCCCAGCTTGATGAGCGCCGCGACCGCGTCGGCGGAAGGGCCCCGCGGCGCCATCACGGGCGCGTGCAATTCCTCATCGCCCCGCAGCATCATCGCGGGCGCCTTGTCCTTCAATTCGGTGACGATGCGCAGTGCCAGCTTGGGGCCTACGCCCGAGGCGCGGCCGATCATCGCCTTGTCGCCCAAGGCCAGCGCCCGCTGCAATTCGCGGGGCGACAGAGTGGACAGGACCGACAGCGCCACCTTGGCGCCCACATTCTGCACCGTCTGCAGCAGGCGGAACCATTCGCGCTCTTCGGCGCTGGCAAAGCCATACAGCCGGATCGCATCGTCGCTGACTTTCATTTCGATCATCAGCGAGGCATGCGCCCCCGCCGCCAGCCGCGACAAGGTGGTGGACGGGCATTGCACCAGATAGCCCACCCCGCCCACATCCAGGATCACCGCATCCTCGGCGATGGAATCCACGACGCCTGTGAGTTTCCCGATCATGCCAATCTTCTCATTATGATTGGGCCATCGCCATGCGGGCACGGCTGCCCGACAGATGCGCATGGGTGATCGCCGCCGCCAGCGCGTCGGCGGCGTCGGCCTGCTTGACGCCACAGGTGGGCAACAGCCGCTTGACCATGAACTGCACCTGGTCCTTGCCGGCATGTCCGGCCCCCACCACGCATTTCTTGATGTGGTTGGGAGAATATTCGGCGATCTCCAGTCCCGCTTCCGCCGCCGCCAGCAGCGCCACGGCGCGGGCATGGCCCAGCTTCAACGCCGCGGACGGATCGCGGGCCACGAAGGCCAGCTCCACCGCAATGGCCTGGGGCGCCAGCCGCACGATCACCGAGGACAATTCGCGGTGCAGGGCGAGCAGCCTGAGGCCCAGCCCCAGCGCCGGCTTGGTGGCGATGACGCCATGTTCGATGTGGGAAAGCCGGGTACCCTCCAGCGAGATCACCCCCCAGCCCATCGCGCTGAGACCGGGATCAAGGCCAAGAATGCGAATCGCGGAGACAGCCATGGCGGTCTTTGTGCCCGTTCTGTTCGCCTGCTTCAATCCGCAGCAGGGCCGAAATCCGGGCTAGGCGCCCAGCTTGGCCATCAAGGCATCTGACAGCTCGTAATTGCCATAGACATTCTGCACGTCGTCGTGATCGTCCAGAATTTCGACCAGCTTCATCAGGGTTTCGCCGGCATCGTCCGGCACCGCCACGGTGTTCTTGGGCCGCCAGGTGATGGCGGCGGAGGCGGGTGCGCCCAGCTTGGCTTCCAGCGCGTCGCGCACCTGGGCGAAGCCGTCGATGCTGGCAAGGAATTCATGGCTGTCGGCGCCGGAAACGCATTCGTCAGCACCCGCTTCCAGCGCGATCTCCAGCATCTGGTCTTCGCTGCCCTTGTCGGCGGGATAGCTGATCACGCCCACATGGTCGAACATGAAGGAGACCGAACCGGTTTCGCCCATCGCCCCGCCATATTTGGCGAAGGTGGAGCGCACATCCGCCGAGGTGCGGTTGCGGTTGTCGGTCATGGCTTCCACGATCAGGGCGACGCCGCCGGGGCCGCGGCCCTCATAGCGAATCTCATCGTAATTCTCCGCATCGTTGCCGCCCGCTTTCTTGATGGCGCGCTCGATATTGTCCTTGGGCATAGACTCGGCCTTGGCGGCGATGATCGCCGTGCGCAGGCGGGCGTTGAGCGCGGGGTCGGGCAGGCCGGCCTTGGCCGCCACGGTGATTTCGCGGGCCAGCTTGGAGAAGAGCTTGGAGCGCTCCTTATCCTGGCGCCCTTTGCGGAACATGATGTTCTTGAACTGACTATGGCCGGCCGGCCAAATAGCCGCCCCGTCCCCTTTCTTTCAAGCCCCGGCAGCGATGCGACACCTTTATTATTGATGCCGGACCCAAGACGCCGGCTCCGGCTGATGCCGGCTCGCAAGCCCTCGTCCCAGGAGTGCGGACTCCCAGCCCTAGAACAGGGCCTCATCCGGGAAGAACAATAACCATCTGTAGCTAAATAATATTATATATACCTATCTCCCATAGGTAATTGATACCTAGTGAACATAGGTATACAGATCCGCCATGACTGCAAATCCCTCTTTCATGTCCGGCGTGCCCGAACTTCTGGTCCTGAGATTGCTGCAGGACCGGGAAATGTATGGCTATGAAATCGTGGCGGCCGTGGCCGCCGCCACCGGCCAGGTGGTCGCCCCCAAGGAAGGGGTGATCTACCCCCTCCTCCACGATCTGGAGAAAGAGGGGTTGCTCCGGGCCCAGCGGCGCCCGGCAGGCGGCCGCACCCGGGTCTATTATACCCTGACCTCCAAGGGGGTCCGGCGGCTGTTCGATCTCACCGACGATTGGACCCGCATGACCCGGGCCATCCAGCATGTTCTCAAGGGGCCGTCCCATGCCGTTTGAAGACCTGCGCGAAAGACTGCTCGCGGCCGGGATCGCGCCCCGGCATGTGCGGCGCTATCTCGCCGAACTGGAGGATCATCTGGACGATCTCATCCAGGACCAGCGCGACGCCGGATACGACACCGAAGATGCCACGATCCGGGCCCGCGCCCATTCGCCCGCCCTGATGCCCTGCATAGGCGGACTGGATGTGATGTGCGTGCTGATGAAGATGGCCGACGGCTCACTGTCGAATTTCGGCGATCCGAAACCCTGGCCCAGACCAAACAATTGCCGCCGGAAGATTTCTACAAGATCGAACAGGCCTATGCGGAATGGCACAAGGACCATCCCGGCACGGCACGCTGATCAGGCTTGCGGCAAAGCCCGCGAAAGACGCCCGCCCACCCGCACCGGCTCGATGCGTTTGGCCAGCCCGTTCGTACCCGTCTCGACAAAGACACCGCACACCGTGGCCGGGCCCGTGGCGGGCGAGAAGCGGGCGCCGGAGAGTTTGCGCACGAAACGCTGCAGCGGTTCGGCCTTGTCCATTCCGATCACGGAATCATAGTCGCAGCAGGCGCCCGCATCGCTCTGATAGGCGGTGCCGCCCGGCAGAATCTGCGCGTCTGCTGTCGGAACATGCGTATGAGTGCCCACCACAAGGCTGGCGCGGCCGTCGCAGAAATGGCCCATCGCCATTTTCTCCGATGTGGTCTCCGCATGCATGTCCACCACGATGGCATCCGCCACTTCGGCCAAAGGACAGGCGGACAATTCTTCATCGACCGCCGCGAACGGATCGTCCAGCGGGTCCATGTAAACCCGGCCCATGACGTTGATCACGAGCACGCTGCCCGCCGGGGTCTGGAAGAGATTGACGCCCCGCCCCGGCGTGCCTTTGGGATAGTTGACCGGCCGAAGGATGCGATCTTCCTTGTCGATGTAAGTGAGGATTTCCTTCTGATCGGCCCAATGATTGCCGGTGGAAATCACATCGATGCCCATGCCGAAAAACTCATCGGCGATCAGACGGGTGAGGCCGAAGCCATGGGCGGCGTTCTCGCCATTGGCGATGACCAGATCGGGCTGAAGCCGCACTTTCAATCCCGGCAGTTCCACCGCCACCGCGTCGCGGCCCGGCTTGCCGATAATGTCGCCCAGAAAAAGAATCTTCATCGCGGGAATTCTGTCAGGCCGTTTTCGGTGAGGATGGCATTCAGCGGGTAGTCATGCGCGTCATGAGGCAGAAAGTCCATGCGCTGCCCCGCATAGGCGATGCCGATGGCGCGGGCGCGTGGCAGCGCCGCCAATGTGCGGTCGTAATAGCCGCCGCCAAATCCCAGCCGAGTGCCCTGATCGTCATATGCCAGGAGCGGCACCAGCAGAATCTGCGGCGTCACGCGCGGCCAATGGCCCAGGGGCTCGCGAATGCCGAAGGCACCCGGATGCAGGACTTCGCCATCGGGAACATGATGAAATTCCAGCGCCGCATCCTTCGCGGTCACGCGGGGAAAGGCGATCCGCGCGCCGGTCCGCGCCAGAGCCTCCAGCAACAAAGCCGGATCGGCTTCGTCGCGATGCGCATGATAGCCGGCCACGATGGCACCCGGCGCGATCCGCAGCCCGTCCGCATGGGCGGCGATGGCCGCGGCAAATCCATCGCTCAGCAATGCCGCGCGGCGGGCACGGGCGACGTCTCGAAGTTGCGCTTTAGTGAGCAAGGTGGACGGTACCGCGTTCGCCGTTGGTGTTTGGATCCTCACGGGCCTGCAGTGCAGGTGGGCGCCATATGCCCAAGGCCACGGCCCTGGGCAGGGACAGCTCCCGGTGAGTACCATTAAGGCCCCTGGGCATCGCTAACCTGACGCGCGAGGCAGTCACCGTCCGCGCGCATTATAGGATGATTTCGGAAAAAAGGGGATGGCTGCTTTCGCGCGGGAGCCCGGAATCACGCGGCCGACAATTGCGCGGCCAGTTTTTCCAGGCGCGCCGAGGAGCGGTCCAGCGCCGCGGCGCTTTCCTCTTCGGCCAGCTTGGTCCGGGCCTCCAGTTCCGCGCGCAGCGACTGATGCTCGGCATGGTGATCATGCACGTCCGCCTTGCCGCCATGATGCTCGTCGGCGATCAAAAGCGCCGCCATCAGGAGCAGCCGCGTATCGCCCACCTGTCCCACGGAACTCAGCACTTCGCGGGTCTTGGCATCCACGGTCGCAGCGAGCGCGCGCAGATGCTCTTCCTCGCCGTCATCGCAGGCTATCGTGTAAGCCCGGTTATTCACCATCACATTGACTAGCGGCATGCTGCGCTCCCTACTGCCTTGCCAGCGCCGCGCGGATTTCGCCGATGGCGCCGTCCAGCCGGCCTTCCACGTCCTGGGTGATGCTGGAAAGAGCCGCCAATTCGTCTTCCAGGGTGGCGATCCGCGCCTGCAGCCGTTCCCGCTCGGCGGTCAGGGCCGCGATCCGGGATTCCGCCGCGGACACGTCCTTGCCCCGCTTCGCGGAGAGTTCCACAGCCTTTTCCAGGCTTTCCAGCGCCTGGGTGAGGCGTTTCTGGGCCAATTCCAGCCGGCTCATACCCATGTCATCGCTCGAGTCGCGCTGTGACCTTAGTGCGCGCGGGCGGGCGAGGAAAGCAAATTAGCCTGTATTAAAAAGGGTTTCCGTGGAAAATCCGTCAACCATAAGCGTTCGGTATCTATAAGGGCCTCTTGACGGCGCGGGACCCCCCTCGCTAAGGCCACACCACCCTCCCGGGAACCGAACATGACCAGCACTTCCGCTCCTCCGGAGCAGGCCAAAATCCGCAGCCTTGCCAATGTCATCCGCATGCTTTCGATCGATGCGGTGGAGAAGGCCAAATCCGGTCATCCGGGCCTGCCCATGGGCATGGCGGATGCCGCCACGGTGCTGTTTTCCCGGTTCCTGAAATTCGACCCCGCCAATCCCCATTGGCCCGACCGGGACCGCTTCGTGCTGTCGGCGGGCCATGGCTCGATGCTGCTCTATTCGCTGCTCTATCTCACCGGCTATCCGGATATGACCTTGGAGCAATTGCAGAATTTCCGTCAGGTGGGCAGCCGCACCGCCGGCCATCCCGAATATGGCCATGCCCCCGGGATCGAAACCACCACCGGCCCGCTGGGCCAGGGCATCGCCAATGCCGTGGGCATGGCGCTGGCCGAGGCCCATCTCAATGCCCGTTTCGGAAGCGAACTGGTCGACCACAAGACCTATGTGATCGCATCCGACGGCGACCTGGAAGAAGGCATCAGCCACGAAGCGATTTCGCTGGCGGGCCATCTGAAGCTGAAAAAGCTGATCGTGCTTTGGGACGACAACAGCATCACCATCGACGGCGCCACCTCGCTGTCGACGTCGGTGGACATGATCGGCCGCTTCAAGGCGGCGGGCTGGACCACCGATATCTGCAACGGCCATGACGCGGCGGACGTGTTCCGCGCCCTGAGCGCGGCGCAGACGGCCGATGCGCCGGTCATGATCGCCTGCCGCACCATCATCGGCTTCGGCATGCCGAACCGCCAGGGCACGCAAAAGGCCCATTCCGACGCGCCCGGCGCGGAGGAAGTGGCGGCCACCCGCAAGGAACTGGGCTGGAATTTCCCGCCTTTCGTGGTGCCGGACGACCTGCTGAATCAATGGCGCGCCATCGGCAATCAGGGCAAGCCGGTCTGGGAAGACTGGATGCACCGCAAGAACGCGCATGCCAAGGCCGCCGAGTTCGACGCATCGACCGCCGACGCGCTGCCCGCGTCCGTCGCCGAAGGCCTGGTCGCGCTGAAAGCGAAAATGAGCGCGGAGAAGCCCAGCGCCGGCACCCGCAAACATTCCGAAAAAGCGCTGGAAGTGATCAACGGCGCCACCCCGCTCACCATTGGCGGTTCGGCCGACCTCACGCCATCCAACAACACCAAGACCAAGAATATCGACGCCATCGCGCCGGGCGATTTCGCCGGCCGCTACATCCATTACGGCATCCGCGAGCATGGCATGGCGGCGGCGATGAACGGCATGGCGCTGCACGGCGGCGTCATTCCCTATGGCGGCACCTTCATGGTGTTCTCCGACTATGCCCGCCCCTCGATCCGTCTCGCCGCCCTGATGGGCGTGCGCACCATCTTCGTGATGACCCATGATTCCATCGGCGTGGGCGAAGACGGCCCCACCCATCAGCCGGTCGAGCATCTGGCGGCGCTGCGCGCCATTCCCAATTTGCTGGTGATGCGTCCCGCCGACGGCGTGGAAACCGCCGAATGCTGGCAGCTCGCCCTGGACCATTCCAAGCGGCCCAGCCTGCTGGCCTTCTCGCGCCAGGATGTGCCCACCGTCCGCACCACCCATACTGCTGAGAACCTGTCAGCCAAAGGCGCTTACGAACTGATCGGCGACGCCAACGCCCAGGTGACGTTCCTGGCCACCGGCTCGGAAGTCGGCATTGCCGTCCAGGCCCGCGACATCTTGGCCAAGGACGGCATCGCCGCACGCATAGTCTCCATGCCCTGCTGGGCCTTGTTCGAGGAGCAGAGCGAACAATATCGTAGCCAAGTCTTGGGACCCGGCACCGTGAAAGTTGCAATCGAAGCCGCCGTGCAGCAGGGCTGGGACCGCTATCTCGGCGCCACCGGCCGCTTCGTCGGCATGCATTCCTTCGGGTCCAGCGGGCCGGCCAAGGACGTTTACCGTCATTTCCACATCTCGCCCGAAGCCGCGGTGGAAGCGGCTAAGAAGGCGCTCAACAGGAGTTAGGGGAGTTCACGATGGTTCGGGTTGCTATTAACGGTTTTGGCCGCATCGGCCGGCTGGTTCTTCGGGCGATTGTCGAAAGCGGCCGCCGCGACATCGAGATCGTCGCCGTGAACGATCTGGGCCCCATCGAAACCAACGCCCATCTGCTGCGCTATGACAGCGTGCATGGCCGCTTCCCCGCCACCGTCACCGTCGATGGCGACATCATGACCGCCGCCGGTCACAAGATCAAAGTCACCGCCATCAAGGAACCCGCCAAGCTCCCGCACAAGGAACTGGGCGTGGACATCGCCCTGGAATGCACCGGCATCTTCACCGCCCGTGACAAGGCGGCGTTGCATCTGGAAGCGGGCGCCAAGCGCGTGCTGGTCTCCGCCCCCGGCGACGGCGCCGACATCACCGTGGTCTATGGCGTCAATCATCAGGCGCTGACCAAGGATCACATCATCGTCTCCAATGCCTCCTGCACCACCAACTGCCTGGTGCCGGTGGCCAAGGTCTTGAACGACGCCATCGGCATCGAAAAAGGCATGATGACGACGGTCCATTCCTACACCAACGACCAGCCTTCGCTGGACCAGATGCACAAGGATCTGTATCGCGGCCGCGCCGCCGCCGTGTCGATGATCCCCACCTCCACCGGCGCCGCCAAGGCCGTCGGCCTGGTGCTGCCGGAATTGAAGGGCAAGCTGGACGGCGTCTCGGTGCGCGTGCCCACGCCCAATGTCTCGCTGGTCGATCTGAAATTCATCGCCAAGCGCGCCACCACGGCGGACGAAGTGAACAAGGCGATCATCGCCGCGGCGTCGGGCCCCTTGAAGGGCATCCTGGACGTGGTGCACGACAAGCTGGTGTCGGTGGACTTCAACCACAATCCGGCATCGTCCAGCTTCGCGCTCGACCAGACCAAGGTGATGGACGGCAATTTCGTCTCGATCATGACCTGGTACGACAATGAATGGGGCTTCTCCAATCGCATGGGCGACACCGCCGTTGCGATGGGCAAGCTGATCTAAAGCCGCATCACCGCCGGTCGCGGCGGGCCAAAAGGAACGCCATGGACTATAACACGCTCGACGATCTGGCGGTGACGGGAAAGCGCGTGCTGGTGCGCGCGGATCTGAATGTGCCGCTGAAGGATGGCGTCGTTACCGATGCCACCCGCATCGAGCGTCAGGCCCCCACCATCCGCGATCTGGCGGAGCGGGGCGCCAAGGTGATCGTGCTTTCCCATTTCGACCGGCCCAAGGGCAAGGTCGTGCCGTCCATGTCGCTGAAGCCGGTGGTGGCACCCCTGGCCAAGGCCGTGGGCCGCGCCGTGGCGTTTGCCGATGACTGCGTGGGCGAAAAAGCCGAAGCCGCCGTCAAGGCGATGAAGGACGGCGACGTTCTGCTGCTGGAAAACACCCGTTTCCATCCCGGCGAGGAAAAGAACGATCCCGGCTTCACCAAACAGATCGCGGCCCTGGGCGACATCTTCGTCAACGATGCCTTCTCGGCGGCGCACCGGGCTCATGCCACCACCACGGGCCTGGCCTATCTGTTGCCGTCGGCGGCGGGCCGTTCGATGGAACAGGAACTGAGCCATCTGCAGAAGGCGCTGGGCAATCCCGAGCGTCCGCTGCTGGCGGTGGTGGGCGGTGCGAAAGTCTCCACCAAGATCGAGCTGCTGCAGAATCTGGTGGGCCGGGTGGAAGTGCTGGTGATCGGCGGCGCCATGGCCAACACCTTCCTCGCCGCCGAAGGCATCGCGATCGGCAAGTCGCTCTATGAAGCCGATCATCTGGAAACCGCTCGCAAGGTCGTTCACATGGCGAACGAAAGCGGCGCGGTGATCCTCTTGCCCACCGATGTGGTGGTGGCCAAGGAATTCAAGGCCGATGCCGCCCACCGCACCGTGCCGGTGAGCGCCATCGCCGCCGACGAAATGGTCCTGGACGTGGGCCCGGCCAGCATCCAGGCCTTCAAGAACCGCCTGGTGACCACCCGGACCCTGGTGTGGAACGGCCCGTTCGGCGCCTTCGAGACCCGTCCCTTCGATGCGGGAACCGTGGCGGCAGCCAGGGCCGTGGCCGAAGCGACCAAGGCGGGGAACCTTTTGTCGGTGGCGGGAGGCGGCGATACCGTGGCCGCCCTGGCCCATGCCGGTGTTGACGATGATTTTTCTTATGTCTCGACCGCGGGCGGGGCATTCTTAGAATGGCTGGAGGGCAAGGAGCTTCCCGGCGTGGAAGCGTTGAAAGCCGCCAAAGCAAGAGGGTGACAATGAATCTGAATGAGTTGAACGCGATCGCGCGCAAGATGGTCGCGCCCGGCAAGGGCATCCTGGCCGCCGACGAATCCACCGGCACGATCAAGAAGCGTTTCGACAAGATCGGCGTCGAGAATACCGAAGACAATCGCCGCGACTATCGCGAGATGATGTTTCGCACCGAAGTGGCGATGAAGGATCACATTTCCGGCGTCATCCTGTTCGACGAAACCATCCGCCAGAAGGCCAAGGACGGCACCCCGCTGGTCAAGCTGATCGAAGCGGCCGGCTCCGTCCCCGGCATCAAGGTCGATGCGGGCGCCAAGCCGCTGGCCGGCGCGCCGGGCGAAGTCGTCACCGAAGGGTTGGACGGCCTGCGCGAACGCTTCCAGGACTATCACAAGCTGGGCGCGCGCTTCGCCAAATGGCGCGCCGTGATCGATATCAGCGCCGACATCCCGACCTATAACTGCATCAACGCCAATGCCCAGGCGCTGGCCCGCTATGCGGCGCTGGCCCAGGAAAACGGCATCGTCCCCATCGTCGAGCCGGAAGTGCTGATGGATGGCGACCACACCATCGAACGCTGCGAACAGGTCACCACCTGGGTGCTGAAGGAAGTCTTCCAGCAGCTTTACTTCGCCGGGGTGGCGCTGGAAGGCATCGTGCTCAAGCCCAACATGATCGTGCCGGGCAAGAAGTGCGCCAAGCAGAACTCCGTCGAGGACGTCGCCAAGGCCACCGTCAAAGTGCTGAAGGATTGCGTGCCGTCGGCGGTGCCGGGCATCGCCTTCCTGTCGGGCGGCCAGTCGGACGAGGAAGCGACCGCGCATCTGGACGCCATCAACCGCATCGGCGGCCTGCCCTGGAATGTCACTTTCTCCTATGGCCGCGCGCTTCAGGCCGCGCCCCAGGCCGCCTGGAGCGGCAAGGCCGATAATTACGCCAAGGGCCAGGCCGCCTTCGCCCACCGCGCGTTGATGAACAGCCAAGCCGCGCTGGGTAAATGGTCAAAGGCGAACGAGAAAGCAGCCTGAGCTTCCTTCCATGCTTCGACAGGCTCAGCATGAGGATGATAACATGCACCTCACCCTGAGCCCGTCGAAGGGTGAGTGCGCATGAGTAGCTGTCGTTTGTACCTCGTCTCTCCGCCGCATCTGTCGGCGAAGAATTTCATCATCCCTTTGCGCGAAGCCTTGGACGGCGGCGACGTCGCCAGTTTTCAGCTGCGCCTCAAGCATGTGGATGACGACGCCATCCGCCGTGCCACCGACATGCTGCGCCCCATCGTGCAGGCGGCGGGCACGGCCTTCATCCTCAACGACCGGCCCGATCTCGCTGCCGAACTGGGCTGCGATGGCGTTCATGTCGGTCAGGAAGACGCGTCCTACGCCGACGCCCGCAAGCTGGTCGGCCCCAAAGGCATTGTCGGTGTCACCTGTCACGACAGCCGCCATCTGGCGATGGAAGCGGCGGAAGCCGGCGCGGACTATGTCGCCTTCGGCGCCTTCTTCCCCACCAAGACCAAGGAACCCAAGACCCAGGCCGATCCCGAAATCCTGCGGGCCTGGAGCGAGAGTACGGTGGTGCCCTGCGTCGCCATCGGCGGCATCACGGTCCAGAACGCGCCCATCCTGATCGAGGCGGGCGCCGATTTCCTGGCGGTAGCTGCTGGGGTCTGGGAACATCCGGACGGGCCGGAAGCGGCGGTAAAGGCTTTCAATAACCTGTTCTGACCTTGTCATCCCCGGCGAGCGGCGCAGCCGCGAGGGAAGGGGATCCAGCTATCCATACCGTCCCGCTTTCTGGACCTGGGTCCCCTTCCCCTCGCGTCGGCTACGCCACCGCTCGGCCGGGGATGACATCCGGGGTCCGGGTTGCTAGAACCCCCGCGCTCTTTGAACCTGCTGAACCTTCACCCGCGCCCCAGGAGGGCCGAATCCCTATGGCCAAGATCACCGGCAACGAAATCAGCCCCGGCACCCTGATCGATTTCGACGGCGGCCTATGGATGGCGGTGAAGACCCAGAAGGTGAAGCCCGGCAAGGGCGGCGCCTATAACCAGGTCGAACTCAAGAACGTCACCCAAGGCACCAAGCTGAACCAGCGCTTCCGCTCGGACGAGACGGTGGAAGAAGTCTATCTGGAGAAGAAGGACTTCCAGTTCCTCTATGCCAGTGGCGACATGCTCACTTTCATGGACATGGAAACCTACGACCAGATCGAACTGGCCACCGATTTCGTGGGCGATCAGGCGCAATTCCTCCAGGACGGCATGAAGACCCTGGTGCAGATGCATGACGGCAAGCCCATCGGCATCAAGCTGCCGGTGCAGGTCACCCTCACCGTGGTCGAAGCCGATCCGGTTCTCAAAGGCGGCACCGCCGCGCCGTCCTACAAAAGCGCCGTGCTGGAAAACGGCATGAAGATTCAAGTGCCGCCCTTCATCGGCGTGGGCGAAAAACTCATCGTCGCCACCGAAGACGGCACGTACGTGCGCCGGGCGGAAAGCTAATGGCTTACATCTCCCCCGCACTGAATGTGATGGTCGCCGCGGCCCGCAAAGCCGGTCGTCCCTTGATCCGCGACTTCGGCGAGCTGGAGAATCTCCAGATCTCGATGAAGGGCCCCGCCGATTTCGTCACCACCGCCGACAAGCGCACCGAACGCATTTTGATCGAGGAATTGACCAAGGCCCGTCCCGGCTATGGCTTTCTGGGCGAGGAAGGCGGCGTGGTCGAAGGCAAGGACAAGACCCACCGCTTCATCATCGATCCCATCGACGGCACCTTGAATTTCATGCACGGCATTCCCCAGTTCGCCATCTCCATCGGATTGGAGCGCGAAGGCCAGCTGGTGTCCGGCGTGATCTATAATCCCGTCACCGACGATCTGTTCATGGCCGAGAAAGGCCATGGCGCTTTCCTCAACGACAAGCGGCTGCGCGTCGCCGCCCGCAAGGAATTGGGCCCCAGCGTGATCGCCACCGGCCTGCCCTTCATGGGCAAGGAGGGCCATGCCCGCGCCCTGGCCGAAATGGGCACGGTGATGAACGCCACGGCGGGCATCCGCCGCATGGGCGCGGCCTCGCTGGATCTGGCGTATGTGGCAGCGGGCCGTTTCGACGGCTTCTGGGAACATGGCCTGCAGCCCTGGGACATGGCGGCAGGTATCCTCTTGGTGAAGGAAGCCGGCGGCGTCATCACCGACATGCATGGCGGCGAACAGATGCTGGCCAAAGGCAATGTGATCTGCGCCAACGAGCATCTGCATCCGCAACTGCTCAAGCTGCTGAAGGGCGTTAAGCTCTGATCGAACGCCCTCATGCTTCGACAAGCTCAGCATGAGGACTTCCTCACCCTGAGCCCGTCGAAGGGTGAGGGCCGCGCTTAAAACTCGATCACCGTGCGGATGCTTGTCCCCGAATGCATCAAGTCGAAAGCTTCGTTGATCCGCTCCAGCGGCAGCTTGTGCGTAATGAGCGGATCGATCTCGATCTTCTTGTCCATGTACCAATCGACGATGCCGGGCACTTCGGTGCGTCCGCGCACGCCGCCGAACGCGGTGCCTTTCCACACCCGGCCGGTCACCAGCTGGAATGGCCGGGTCTTGATCTCCTGGCCCGAGCCCGCCACGCCGATGATCACGCTCACGCCCCAGCCGCGATGGGTGCATTCCAGCGCCTGGCGCATCAGATCGACGCTGCCCACGCATTCGAAGGAATAATCCGCCCCGCCGCCGGTGAGTTCGACCAGATGGGCCACCAGATCGCCCTTCACCTCCTTGGGATTGACGAAATGGGTGAGGCCGAACTGCCGCGCCAACGCCTCGCGCTTGGGATTGAGGTCCACGCCCACGATCATGTTGGCGCCCGCCATCCGCGCGCCCTGCAGCACATTGAGGCCGATGCCGCCCAAGCCGAACACCACCACATTGGCGCCCGGTTCGACCTTGGCGGTCTTGATCACCGCGCCGATGCCGGTGGTGACGCCGCAGCCGATGTAACAGGCCTTGTCGAAGGGCGCGTCGCTCCGGATTTTTGCCAGCGCGATTTCCGGCAGCACGGTGAAGTTCGAGAAGGTTGAGCAGCCCATATAATGAAAGATGGGCTGGCCCTTGATGGAAAAGCGGCTGGTGCCGTCCGGCATCAGGCCCTTGCCCTGGGTGGCGCGGATCGAGGTGCAGAGATTGGTCTTGTGCGAGGTGCAGCTTTTGCACTGGCGGCACTCGGGTGTGTAGAGCGGGATCACATGGTCGCCCGGCTTCACGCTGGTCACACCGGCGCCCACTTCGCGCACGATGCCCGCGCCTTCATGGCCCAGGATGGCGGGGAACAAACCTTCGGGATCGGCACCCGAACGGGTGAATTCGTCGGTGTGGCAGACACCGGTGGCCTTGATCTCGACCAGCACTTCGCCGGCGCGCGGCCCTTCCAGATCGACCTCTTCGATCACCAGAGGCTTTCCCGGACCATAAGCGACAGCAGCACGCGTTTTCATCAAAGCTCTCCCGAAGAAGACACGGAATTTCTTCCCCCGCGCGGCGAAGCCGCTGGCGGGGGAAGATGTGCGGTAACGGGCTTGCCCGCGTGCCGCACAGATGGGGGTACATAAAACCACTAATCCTTGCAAAGCGTTAGATTGAGGCTAGGCTGGATTCGGGGTAAAGATTTGTCGAAGCTCGGACCGGTCCCATGCGTCTGAAAACCGCTGCATTATTGGCGAGCGCTTGGCTTGCCGGAACGGGCATGGCCTTCGGCCAGACCGTGGACAGCGGTATGGAAGTGACCGTCAACCCGGTGACGGGCGGCCGCGGCGGTCTTCTGCTCTATCCCGGCGACCAATATATGCGGCGGGTTCAGCCCGCCCTGGAACCCGGCGAAACCCTGAAGGATCAGGGACCGATCCAGCTGCACATGCCGGTCCGCCGCAAAACGATCCGCAAGGCGCCGACCACGCAGACCGCCACCGCCGAACAGGCGCCCGCCGTGGCGCCCAGGCCCCAGCCGGAAAAGCCGGTCGCCAAACCCAAGCCGCAGCCCAAAGTGGCTGCCGCTGCACCGCCGCCACCGGCGGCCGCCTACAATCCCGGCTTTGGCAGCTTCGACCAGGGCGCGGCGGGCCTCAATCTGTCCCGCATGCCGCCTGCGTCGCCGCCACCGCCGACCCAGATGGCCAAGGCCAATCCCCCGCCCGCCAATGTCACGGCCCCGCCCGCCGCCGGCGGCGAAACTCCGGGCCTGTCCAAGCGCAGCGTGATCCTGTTCGCGCCCCAGGCGGCCGATCCCGCCGAGTCCGCCTTAGGGGCGATCAAATTCCTGGCGGGAGATCTCAACTCCGCCATGACCAGCGCCTCGTCCCGGGTCCAGATTCAGGCCTATGGCGGCAACCGCGGCGACAAGGGCTCGGACGCGCGGCGGCTGTCGCTCAAGCGGGCGCTGGCGATCCGCCAGGTCCTGATCGATGACGGCGTCGCCGCCGAGCGCATCGATGTGCGTGCCATGGGCGGAGTGGACGATAAAGGGCCTGCCGACCGGGTCGATGTTTTCGTCAAGTCTTGAGGCGCAGGCCCTTTAATTGCCGCTCGCCCAAGCTCGCGGCGTTCGCCGCTCAAAACGGTCCGCTGGACCGTTTTGCCCGCTTCGCGGTCGCGGTTCACGGTCGCACGGCCTGCGGAAAACCGCTTCACGTCCTTCGGACGTTCCGTACTTTTCCGGGCCGATGCTCCTGCCTGCCGACCGGGTCGATGTGTTCGTCAAGTCTTGAGGCGCAGGCCCTTTAATTGCCGCTCGCCCAAGCTCGCGGCGTTCACCGCTCAAAACGGTCCGCTGGACCGTTTTGCCCGCTTCGCGGTCGCGGTTCACGGTCGCACGGCCGGACGGAAAACCGATCGCGCGCTGGCGCGCGCTCTCACTTTTCCTGGTCGTCGCTCCCTAGGTCATTTCAACATCTTTGGCTTCCGGGCCGAACTTCATGCAGAGCGCGATCGCCAGCGCGGCACAGATCGCCACCGCCGCCAGGGCGACGGCGTAATTGCCGCCCGTCCGCTCCGCCACGCTGGTCTGCAGCACCGCATTCACCGACGCGATCAGATTGCCCAGCTGATAGACCGTGCCGGGGAAGGTGCCGCGGGAATCGGATGGCGAAAGCTCGTTCAGATGCGCCGGCACCACACCCCAGGCCCCCTGCACCGCGATCTGCATCAGGATCGCGCCCAGCGCGAGCAGCACCGCAGTGCTGGAAAATGCCCAAAGGAAGGCCACGGGCACACCCAACAAGGCCGCGATCATGGACGCGCGGCGGCGGCCGATCCGTTGGCTCAGCATGCCGAAGCCGATGCCGCCGATAATCGCGGCGATATTGTAAAGGACCGCGATGATCGAGACCGTGGCGGTACCGAAGCCGTGCTGCTTCTGCAGGAAGGTCGGGTAGATGTCCTGCGTGCCATGGCTGAAGAAATTGAACGCGGTCATCATCACCACCGCGAACAGCAGCAGCTGCCAATGTTTGCGGACATAGGGTGACGCGGCAAAAGCGAGAACCGCTGCCACCGGCAGGATCAGCGCCACGCCGGCCCAGCCGAAACTGGGATAGAGCAGCTGGGTGGCGGCCAGATAGGTGAAGAATCCGCCGACGATAATGGCCGCGACCTGCGCCCCCAGCATGGGCAGCCGGACCTGCGCGCCCTTGGCGGTACCATGCGCAGGCGATTCCTCCACCGAACGCCAGATATAGGCGATAAGGAAAGCCGCCGGCAGCAGCCCGATCATGAAAAGGCCGCGCCAGCCGATCATTTCATAGAGCAAGCCGAATATCACCGATGCGCCCAGATAGCCGGTGGCGTAACCGGATTGCAGCACGCCGGAGACGAAGCCGCGCTTGTCGCTCTTCACGGTTTCGAAGGCGAGCGAAGCGCCGATGCCCCAGACCCCGCCCATCGCCACCCCGAACAAGGAGCGGATGGCATAGAAGGTCATCAGGCTGGGCGCGAAGGCGGAGAGAAAGCCGAACAAGGAATAGAGGGCGACATTGGCCATCAACACGGGGCGGCGGCCATAGCGGTCGGCCAGGCGGCCGAAGATGAAAGCGCCCAGCGGCCGGAACGCCAGCGTCAAGGTCAGGGCCCAGGCCACGCCCGAAACCGGAACATCAAAGGTCGCCGCCACATCCTTGAGGACAAAAACCAGGACGAAGAAGTCGAAGGCGTCGAGCGCCCAGCCCAGATAGGCTGCCAGCACCGCGTGCCGCTCGCGCGATGTCCAGCCCGTCAGAATCGCCATCCCGCATCTCCCCGTTTTCCGCAGCATTTCAGGTGCGAGGCGGCTTGGGAACCCCTACAAAATGTCAACACGGCCTTTGACGCATTTGCGATAGCGGGTTTCCTGGCTAGAAACCCCTTGAACCCGCTTGTGGATTTTCATGCGCCTCGCTCTCGCCTCCTTTTTGCTGCTGGCCGCGTCCTCTCCCGCTCTGGCGGGTGGAATCGAAAGCACCGGCACCGGGGTCGCCATCGCCCTGCCGTTGGTGGCGGGCGGGATCAGCCTTTACAAGGATGACCGCACCGGGCTGGCGCAACTCACCGTGGACACGTTGGCGACCGTAGGCACGTCCTATGCCCTCAAACAATTCGTCAAGGAGCAACGACCGGATAAAAGCGATTTCCGGTCCTTCCCCTCCAACACCTCAGCCCTGGCCTTCGCGCCGGCCCAATATCTGTGGGATCGCTATGGCTGGGAATATGGCCTGCCCGCCTATGCCGCCGCCAGTTTCGTGGGCTATAGCCGCATCGATGCCAAGAAGCATCATTGGTACGATGTCGCCGCCAGCGCCGGTTTCGCCTTCACCTTTTCCAAGATCTTCACCACCCGCTATCGCGCGCCCGGATTGCGTTATGGCGCGGCGATCTCGCCGGACGGCGGGCAATTCCAGCTGTCGTATAATTTCTAGGAGCATCGGCCAGGAAAAGCGTGCAGCGTCCGAAGGACGCGAAACGGTTTTCCGAGCGGCGCCGAAGGCGCCCATTAAAAAAATTGGGCGCGTCCGCGTCCGGGCCGTGCGACCAGATATCAAGACACAGCGACGTCGGTGAAGCGGTCCACGCTGCGCAGCGGCGGAAACAGCTTCGCCCAGATCGCCACCACCAAGAGCGTGCCGATGCCGCCCGCCACCACGGCCGGGACCGTGCCCAGCAACGCCGCCGTCATGCCGGATTCGAATTCGCCCAATTCGTTGGACGCACCCACGAACAGCATATTGACGGACGAGACCCGGCCCCGCATCGCGTCGGGCGTGGCGAGCTGAATCAGCGAGGATCGAATATTGACGCTGATCATGTCGCTGGCGCCCATCACGAACAGCGCCAACAATGACAATGGAAACCAAGTGGACAGTCCGAACAGAATGGTGGCGGCACCGAACACCGCCACCGAAACGAACATCTTGGTGCCCACACGGCTGGTGATCTGATAGCGGGTGAGCGTGAAGGCGACGGCAAAGGCGCCCGCGGCGGGCGCGCTGCGCAGAAAGCCAAAGCCGATGGGGCCGGCATGCAGAATGTCTCGCGCGAATATCGGCAGGAGTGCTGTGGCGCCGCCCAACAGCACCGCGAACAGGTCCAGCGAAATCGCGCCCAGCATCACCGGCCGGGAGCGCACGAAGCGCACCCCTTCGGCGACCCGCTCGAAGCCGCTGGCATGGTTTTTCTCCGCCACATATTGCCGTCCGCCCAGGCGCGAAACGATCAGCGCGGCCAGCGAAAATCCCCCGATGCAGATGAGATAAACCGCCGGAGGCCCCAGCGCATAAAGAAAGCCGCCCAGCGCGGGCCCGGCGATCACAGCCGCATTGAAGGCGGAAGAATTGATCGAGATGGCGCGGGGCAAGCGCTCCTGATCCACCAGGAACGGCAGCAGCGATTGACCTGACGGCCCCGAAAGGCCGCGCGCCGCGCCGAACAGGATCAGGACCAGATAGAAAGGCCAGACGGTATGCGGCGCCAGCAAGGTGAGGCCGAGAAAGAGCGCCGAGCAAAAGGCCTGCAACCCGCCGGTCAAAGCGGAGACGCGGCGCTGGTTGAAACGGTCGGCGATATCGCCTGCGGGCAAGGTGAGCAGGAACATGGGCACGAACTGGCACAGCCCCACCAGCCCCAACGCCAACGGCGTGCGCACCATGTCGTAGATCTGCCAGCCGATCGCCACCGACTGAACCTGCATGGCGCAAGCGGAAATGAAGCGCGAACCCACGAACAGAGACAGGTCGCGGCGGCGATACAGGAAAGGCGGAATCTCGCTCACAGCCGCCCGCATTTGCCTGAAACCAACTCCGAAAACAATCTCGAAGCGCACGCAGGCCCGCCTCCCCCGCGCATGCGCAGCATGCTGGTGGGGGAGGTGCCCGTAGCAGCGCTTATTGCGCGGCGGCATCAGCCGGCGCGCAAAAGTAAGCTGCGCAGGGCGGAGGGGGAATTACTTAGAAGCCAACACCGACACGCCGCTCCGCAGATGCAGAAGCTGGGCCTGCTCGCCCGCCGGCAGCGCGAATTTGACTTTGGAGAAGCCGGGCTTGCTCAGGATCGGCTTGGCGTCGCGGGAAAAGCCATAGGGCTCCAGCGGCAGCCCCAGCCAGGTCAGGTCCATTTTGTCGTTGCTGTTGATGTCCTGATAGGTCTCGATCGCATAGGTGCCGGGCGGCACGTCGCGCAGGACAATGACGGTTTCGCCTTCGACCGCCGGAACATCGGCCGAGGCGACCGGCTTGGCGTTCTCGGTGCGATAGCCGTGCTCGTCGTAAAGCCCCAGCCGCACCAGGCCGCCGGCACGCACATTCTCGACACGGATGGTGAGGGTCGCGGTGCTGGGCGCTTCACCGGCCCGCGCCGGCTGCACCAGGGCCAC
>JAFKFG010000051.1 GCA_017307355.1 Alphaproteobacteria bacterium | reverse complement strand
CTTCATGGTCTGACCGGCGACGCCCTAAACTCTCTGCGGTCTGCTTTTGAGAGTGTCTTTTTTCTTGGGGCGTGCAAGGAGGACGAAGAGTTGGTTGATCAACTCATCGTTGCTGACACTCATTTTAAGAAAAAGATGGCGCGCGGAGTTCTTGGTCTTGAGGCTGACGTCGATTTGAGTGCCGATAGAAAGCAGCAGCTTGAAACATTTCTCGCTGAAAATCCTGAGAAAACCGAAGAGATCAATGTTTTCCATGTCGCTGAGAAAGCTGGTCTGGCTGATATATATCGCGTTTACTACCGAAGCCTGTCGCATGACGCACTCCATACTTCGATAAGCTCGTTAGATCGATATTTGGAGCACAGCTCGGACGGGAAACTTGTAGGCGTACGTTATGGGCCCGACGTGGATGACGTTGAGCATATTCTTGCCTCGGCCTGTGTGGTGGGATTTCTCATGCTTCGTCTTGTTCTGGATAAATTTCCTCGCCCCGAAATCAACGAACCGTTGAACTCCCTTTGGGAACGAAATCACGTTTTACTCGACAAGACCTATGCCGGTGAAATGTTTAAGCCGAGACCAGAAGGGTCACGTTGAGTGAACTGAAATGAAAACGGCACCCCATCGCTGGGATGCCGAATTCAATCAGATCAACTTCGTCAGTGCGGCTACTGTTGAGGCCCAAAGGCGTGGCTTGCGCCACCCCAAGCAGAAGCCCCAGCGGCAGTACTCACCGCGAGAGTTGCTGGCCTCGAAAACGAAGACAAACATGTTGCCTCCTTCTCGATTTGCCTGGGTTGCCCTTAAAGCAGCCGATGCCAGGCATTAAGCCAACGCTTTGAGAGATTTTTTCAAGTTTTATACGCCCTTGGTGTGATCTCTCGGAACACGCTTCGGCCGTTCTGTTTCACACAACAGATAGGGGTGAATGGAACTGGTTCAAGAGCGGGGCGGGGGTGCCCGCCTGCCGCTTTCCTGTGGATAAAATCGCCCGATCCCGGCCCGCAAACATGCCCCGGACATGCCCGGAAGGCCGATGTTCACCTTTGCTCCAGGCTAAGTGCTTGATCTGCCTGCGATATCGCTAGGCGATCATGTTCTTTTGCAAAAGATGGATATTGCCGATCGCGGAAATGAGCGGCGGCCTGGGATCGAGCGCGGCAAGCCCCGAGGGAAAATCCGGCTCGCACGCGGCGATGAGGCGGCCGCCCAGCTTTTCCAGCCCCGCAAGTTCGCGCTCGGCTTCGCTTTCGGGCGGCAGAATAAAATTTCCGGCGCCGCCCCGTTGCGCCATGCGAGGCACTTCCTTCAAGGCGGCGGTGGCGCTGCCGAAGCGGGCGGTGAGATTTGCGAAAGCCACCGGCCCGATATTGCGGGTGCGCGCCAGCCGCAGCCAGGCCAGGCGCTCCGTGTCGCCCAGGATCATTTTGCCCCTTTGGATCCGATGCGCGGTTCATTGCCGGAAAGCAGGCGGCGGATATTCTCGCGATGCATGAAGAAAATCAGCGCCGCCAGAAGAAGGGCGAGCGGCGCATAATCCTTGTGCCCGACCAGCGAGAAATAAACCGGCGACAATGCGATCGCGATCAGCGCGGACAGCGAGGATATCCGCCAGATCGCGGCCGCCAGAAGCCAGGTGCCCGCGACCAGAAGCCCGGCAGGCCAATAAAGCGCAAATGTCACGCCCAGAAAGGTCGCCACGCCTTTGCCGCCCTTAAAGCCCAGCCACAGGGGAAAAACATGGCCCAGCACTGCGGCCAGGGCGGCGAAAATTTCGCATCCCGGTGACAGAAAGGCCTGGGCAAGCAACACGGCCGCGACGCCCTTCAGTCCATCACACAGCAACGTGGCGGCGGCCGCCCACTTCTTGCCCGTTCGCAGGACGTTGGTGGCGCCGATATTGCCCGAACCGATCTTGCGCACATCGCCCGCCCCGGATGCGAAGGCGAAGAAAAGCCCGAACGGAATCGATCCCAGGACATAGCCCAGGAGCAGGGCCTCAAGCGCGGAGATGAGGGAAACCGAACCGATCATTGCCGGCGACGATAGGGGGCTTTGCGTTCGGTGTCATCCAAAGGCGTGCGCAAGAATTTCGAGTACATACGGAATTTCTTCCCCCGCGCCCGAAGGGCTGGCTGCCCGCTCCGCGGGCGTTCGGCCGGCAAAAGCTCCACTGGAGCTTTTGTTGACCGGCCTCACGGGGAAGATGTCGGTAGCGGGCTTGCCCAGCGCGCAGGCGTGAGCTGGAGCGCCAAACTTAACGTGGCGGACTGAGGGGGGCCGAATAAACGCATTCGCCCCCGACGAACGTCATCTGGGCGCGGCCCTGGAATTTGCGACCTTCGAAGGCAGTGTTGCGGGCCCTGGAATGCAGCGCCCGCTCGTCCACCACGAAGGGCTCTTCGATATCGATCAGCGCCAGATCTGCGGGGGCGCCTTTGGCCAAGCGTCCGCCCGGCAGGCCCAGCAGTTTCGCCGGAGCTGCCGTCAGCGTTGCCAAAATCCGCACCAGATCGGCCTCGCCATTGTGATGCAGGTTGAGGGCGGTGGGCAGCAGGGTCTCAAGGCCCACCGCGCCAAAGGCGGCGGACGCGAAGGTCTGCCGCTTGGTATCCGCGCCCTGAGGCTCGTGGCTGGACACGATCACGTCAATGGTGCCGTTGGCCACGCCTTCGACCATGGCGGCGCGGTCCGCTTCGGCGCGCAGCGGCGGCTTCACTTTGCGGAAGGTGTAATAGGCCCCCACATCCAGCTCGTTCAGCAGAAGATGATGCGCAGAGACGCCGCAGGTTATGGGAAGGCCCCGCCGCTTGGCGGCGGCAATGGCCTCCAGCGCGGCGCGGGTCGAGATCTGCCCGAAATGGTAACGCGCGCCCGTCAGTTCGACCAGGCGGATGTCGCGCTCCACGATGATGGCTTCGGCCAGCGCGGGCGCGGCAGGCAGCCCCAAGCGCGTGGCGAATTCGCTTTCGGTGGTGGCGGCGCCTTGCACCAGTTCGGGGTCTTCGGCATGGCCGGCCACCAGGGCATCGAATGTGGCGGCATAGGCCAGCGCGCGCCGCATCACCCTGGCGTTGGCGACGGTGCGGTCGCCATCGGTGAAGGCGACGGCGCCGGCTTCCTTCAGCAGGCCGATCTCCGTCATGGTCTCGCCCGCAAGGCGCTGGGTCAGGGCCGCCGTCGGCGCGACATGGACCTTGGCCGTGGCTTGGGCGCGGCGGCGGATGAAATCCACCAGCGACGGCTCGTCGATCACCGGATTGGTGTTGGGCATGGTCACGATGGTGGTGACCCCGCCCGCCGCCGCCGCGTCGCTGGCCGAGGCCAGGGATTCGCGATGCTCGCTGCCCGGCTCGCCCGTGAAGACGCGGCAATCGATCAAGCCGGGCGCTAGAACCTGGCCGCGGCAATCGATGATTTCCGGATCGGCCGCGTCGTTGAAAAGGCGTGGGCCGATATCGGCAATGCGCCCGTTTTCGACCAGAAGGCCGCCTTTGGTATCGAGGCCGGAGGCCGGATCGATCAGCCGTGCATTGCGGAAGGCGAGGCGACCGCTTTTTCCGTTGGGGGCGGTCATGCGAACCCCCTCGACAGCGCATCCAGAACAGCCATGCGGATCGCGACGCCCATTTCCACCTGTTCGGCGATGAGGCTGACTTCCAGATCGTCGGCAATATCGGAAGCGATCTCCACGCCCCGGTTCATCGGGCCGGGATGCATCACCAGCGCGCCCGGCTTGGCATGGCTGAGCTTTTCGCGGTCCAGGCCATAGAAGCGGAAATATTCCCGGCTCGAGGGCACGAAGGCGCCGCTCATCCGCTCCAGCTGCAGGCGCAGCATCATCACGATATCGACACCGGCCAGGCCCTGCTTCATGTCGGTGAAGATGTCCACGCCGAAGCGTTCCGCCTCGCAAGGAAGCAGGGTGCGGGGCGCGATCAGGCGCACCCGCGCGCCCAGCATCGCCAGGAGGCGTATATTGGAACGGGCCACCCGCGAATGCAGGATGTCGCCGCAGATCGCCACCGTCAGCCCTTCGATCCGTCCCATCCGGCGGCGGATGGTGAGCGCGTCCAAGAGGGCCTGGGTGGGATGTTCATGGGCGCCGTCCCCCGCATTGATCACGCTGCAATCCAGCTTGCGCGACAGGAGTTCGGCCGCGCCCGAATCCTGGTGGCGCACCACCAATATGTCGGGCCGCATGGCGTTGAGGGTGGAGGCGGTGTCGATCAGGGTTTCGCCTTTGGAGACGGACGAGGTCTTGACCGACATGTTCAGCACATCAGCGCCCAGCCGCTTGCCGGCCAGCTCGAAGCTGGACTGGGTGCGGGTGGAGGCTTCGAAGAAAAGATTGATCAGGGTGCGGCCCTTGAGCAGGGCGGCTTTTTTGTTGGCGGCCCGGCTCTGCGCCACATAGGTTTCGCCGAGGTCGAGCAGGCTCACCACTTCCGGCGCGGAAAGACCTTCGATCCCAAGCAGATGGCTTGTCTTCAGGATCGGTGAAAGGCTGGGTGATGTCATTAAAGCCCGGTGTATAGAGGTGGATGTCCGCGGCGGCAAGTCATGTTTGCCGCCTGGGTTAAGCGGTCATGTCTTCCAGCGTTTTTCCTGCCGGTTCGGGCAGGAACAGGATTGCGGCCAGGGTGATGGGAACGCTCACCAGCAGGGCCTGGATGGCCGGGCCGTGTCCCTGGAAATGGTTGTAAAGAAGGCCTTCCAGCGCCAGGGCCGCCGCGCCGCCCAAAAGTTCGACCAGATAGCGCAGGCCGGACACCGTGGCGCGATAGCGCGTGGGAACGATCTCCATGGCAAAGCCCGCAAGCAGGGCGTCCCCCGCGAAGAAGCCGAAAAAAGACAGGACCCAGAGCGGCGGCAACAGATATCCGGGCACCCGTGCATAAAACAGCGCGAAGGCAAGCGCCGCGATCGTCACCACGGCCAGGGTCACGGGCTTGCGCCCGATGCGGTCGCTGAGGCGCCCGGTCAGGATGGTGAGCACCAATCCGACCAAGCCGCCGGGGATGAAGAGCAAAGTGACCTGGCCGGGAGTATAGCCGTGCGCGGTCTGCAGATATTTGGACGACAGCACCGTGGCGGCCGAAATGCCGAAACCGAAAGCGGCGACGGCGACCAGAATGGCGGCGATGCGGCCGGGATATTGCCGCGCCAGGTCGCGCAGCAGGCCAAGCGTTTCGGCGAATTTCGAACGGGTGCTCGCCAGTCCTTCCTGGACGGCAAAGCGCCTGGTCTCCGGCAGCTGCCGGCGCAGATAGGCGACCAGGAACAGGGGAAGTGCGCCGATCACATAGATCGCGCGCCATCCATAAGGCAGGAAATTGACCGCGGCGAAGATCAGGGAAGCGATGCCCGCTCCGGTATAATTCATCGCGCTCAAGGCGCCGCTGGCCCAGCCGCGCGATGCCGCCGCGACTTCCTCGGCGATCACCACGAAGCACAGCATCTCTTCGGCATAGCCGAACACCCGGGTGCAGAACTGCGCCCAAAGGAATTGCGTAGAATTGCCCGCGAAGGATGTTGCCAGGGTGGCAATCGCCTGGCCCAGGATCGTGACCAGCAGCAAGCGCCGGCGCCCCACCAGATCCGCCGAAGCGCAGATCAGCATGGCGACAAAAGCGGCCATGCGGAAATAAGCGACGATCAGCGCGACCTGATCTTCGGGAATTTGGAAGCTGGCCTGGATCTGGGGGATCGCCAGGCCATAGACGTTGAGATCGTAGCCGGCGAAAAGCGCCGCCGCGCCCACCAGCAGGAACACCCGCTCCTGCCGCCAGACCATCGTCACGGGCGGGCGCAATCCCGGCGGCAGCCAGAGAAACCGGGCGGGTGCGGAATCGTCTCTCATGCCGGGCCGGTTTTCAGACGGCGCAGCCGATCCAAGGCGCCTTGAAGGATGTAGGCGGCGGCCATCTTGTCCACCACTTCGCCCCGCCTTTTGCGGGAGGCATCCGCATCCAGCAGGGTGCGGGTCACGGCCATGGTGGAAAGCCGTTCATCCCAGAAGATCAGGGGCAGGGCGCTGCGGTTCACCCAGTTGCGGCCAAAGGCCCGGGCCGATTGGGCCGACGGTCCATCCGAGCCGTCCATGTTCAGCGGCAGTCCCACGACCAGGCCGCCAATGCCATGCTCACTTATTATAATGTCCAGCCGGGCCGCGTCGGCGGCGAATTTGCCCCGCTTCAGGGTTTCCATCGGGGTTGCCACCATCAGGAGCCGGTCGGACAGGGCCAGGCCGATGGTCTTTTCCCCCAGATCCAGCCCCAGAAGCCGGGCATCCGGGGCGAGGGCCAGGCGGTCCAACTCCACAACCGCCATCCTTCAGTCCCCGCCTTCTTTTTTGCTACCCCGGCCCGGCGCCTCGCGCGCTTGCCAGTCCCGCCCCCGATTGCTAGCAAGTCCGGCGTTTTTCTAACAGATCGGGAGGCCCAAATGTCCGTCGATAAGGACACCGTGCGGCGCATCGCCAGGCTGGCCCGGCTGGCCATGCCCGAGACCCGGCTGGAACCCATGGCCGGCGAGCTCAACGGCATTTTCCAGTGGGTGGAGATGCTGAACGAAGTCGATGTCGAGGGCGTGCCCGCCATGACCTCGGTGGTCGCCCAGAAGCTGAAATGGCGCGCGGACGTGGTGACCGATGGCGGCGTCGCGGACGCCCTGATGCAGAACGCGCCGGAGCGGGAAGAGACGTTCTTCGTGGTTCCCAAGGTGGTGGAATGAGCGTCGACATTGCCGTCGAGACGCCTTTGTCGGACGATGTGCGGCGGCTGGTGGCGGCACTCAACGAGACCGCGCTGACATTGACGCCGCGCGAATTCACCCATCACCTCACGGTCGAGCAGATGGCGGGCCCGGACATGACCCTGTTCGTGGCGCGGGCAGACGGCGAGGCCGTGGCGATGGGCGCGCTGCGCCGTCATTCCGGCGGCATCGGCGAAGTCAAACGCATGTACACCATGCCGGGCCATCAGGGCCGGGGCATTGGCAGGCGCATCTTGGCCGAGATCGAAGCTTTGGCGCGCCGCGAAGGGCTTGCTTCGCTGGTGCTGGAAACCGGCAACAATTTCGACGCCGCTCTGCATGTCTACCGGCGCGACGGGTTTCGCGAATGCGGACCGGTGCTGGATTATCCGCCGACGCCTTACACTGTCTTTTTCGAGAAGCCTCTTTCCATCAGCGTGTCCGCATGAGCGATCCGATTTCCATGACCCTGGCCGAAGCGCGCGATGCGCTGAAGGCCAAGAAAATTTCCTCCACCGAACTCACCACGGCGCTGGTCCGTTCGGTCGAACAGTCGCGCGGCTTGAACGCCTTTGTCACCGAAACGCCGGACCGCGCCATGGCGATGGCGGCGGCCTCCGATGCGCGGTTGGCAAAGGGCGAGGGCGGTGCGCTGGAAGGGTTGCCGCTGGCGATCAAGGACCTGTTCTGCACCAAGGGCGTGAAGACCACGGCGGGCAGCCGGATCCTGGGCAATTTCGTGCCGCCTTATGAATCCACCGTGACCCAGAATCTGTGGAACGCGGGCGCGGTGATGCTGGGCAAGACCAACATGGACGAATTCGCCATGGGCTCGTCCAACGAAACCTCGGCGGCCGGCCCGGTGTTCAATCCCTGGCGCGCCAAGAACAGCAACGCCAATCTGGTTCCGGGCGGCTCGTCCGGCGGCTCGGCCGCCGCCGTGGCGGGTGATCTTTGCCTCGCCGCCACCGGCACCGACACGGGCGGCTCGATCCGCCAGCCGGCCGCCGTCACCGGCACGGTGGGCCTGAAGCCCACCTATGGCCGCTGCTCGCGTTTCGGCATCGTGGCTTTTGCCTCGTCGCTGGATCAGGCCGGGCCCATGACCAAGACGGTGCGGGATGCCGCGATCATGCTGGGCAGCATGGCCAGCGTGGATGCCAAGGATTCCACCAGCGTCGATGTCCCAGTCCCCGATTATGAGAAATTGCTGGAAGGCGGCATCAAAGGCCTCAAGGTCGGCATTCCCAAGGAATACCGCATCGACGGAGTGCCCGCCGATATCGGCGGATTGTGGGACAAGGGCGCGGCCTGGCTGAAGGCGCAGGGCGCGGAGATCGTGGAGGTTTCGCTGCCCCACACCAAATATGCCTTGCCCACTTATTATATTGTGGCGCCGGCGGAAGCCTCGTCGAACCTGGCTCGCTATGATGGCGTGCGCTTCGGCCACCGCACCAGCAGCAGCATCCACGACATCACGGATTTGTACGAAAAGAGCCGGGCCGAAGGGTTCGGTGCCGAAGTGCAGCGCCGCATCCTGATCGGCACTTATGTGCTGTCGGCGGGCTATTACGACGCCTATTACGCCAGGGCCCAGAAGCTGCGCACCCTGATTAAGCGCGATTTCGACAAGGCGTTCGAAAGCTGCGACGTGCTTTTGACCCCCGCCACGCCGGGACCGGCCTTCGGCGTGGGCGAAAAGACTTCGGACCCGGTGTCGATGTACCTGAACGACGTGTTCACGGTGACGGTCAATCTGGCCGGACTGCCGGGGCTTTCGGTCCCCGCCGGGCTTACCGACAATGGCCTGCCGCTGGGGCTTCAGCTGATCGGCAAGGCGTTCGACGAGGGCACGGTGCTGCGGGCCGGGCTTGCCATCGAGCAGGCGGCCGATTTCCGCCACAAACCCGCCAACTGGTGGAGGTCCGCATGAACGCGCCCGCAACCAAGCTGATCAAGGGACAGACCGGCGATTGGGAGATCGTGATCGGGATGGAAGTCCATGCCCAGGTCCTGTCCAAGTCCAAGCTGTTCTCGGGCGCCTCGACCGAATTCGGCGCCGAGCCGAATTCCCAGGTCTCCTTCATCGATGCCGGGATGCCCGGCATGTTGCCGGTGATCAATGAGAAATGCGTGGAGCAGGCCGTCCGCACCGGGCTGGGCCTGAAGGCGAAGATCAATCTTTCCAGCATCTTCGACCGCAAGAATTATTTCTATCCGGATCTGCCGCAGGGCTATCAGATCAGCCAGTACAAGAACCCCATCGTGGGCGAGGGCGAAGTCACCATCGATCTGAAGGATGGCGAAAGCCGTCTGGTGGGGATCGAACGGCTGCATCTGGAGCAGGATGCGGGCAAGAGCCTGCACGACCAGCACCCGGACAGTTCCTATGTCGATCTCAACCGGTCGGGCATCGCCCTGATGGAGATTGTTACCAAGCCGCACATGCGCACCAGTGAGGAAGCGTCCGCCTTTTTGCGGAAATTACGCGCCATCGTGCGTTATTTGGGCACCTGCGACGGCAATATGGACGAAGGCTCGATGCGGGCGGACGTCAACGTCTCGGTCTGCCGGGTAGGGGGCTATGAGAAATTCCGCGAGAGTGGCGATTTCAAGCATCTGGGCACGCGTTGCGAGATCAAGAACGTCAATTCCATGCGCTTCATCGCCCAGGCGGTGGAATATGAAGCGCGCCGCCAGATCGAGATCATCGAAGGCGGCGGCGCCATCCGGCAGGAAACCCGGCTTTATGACAGCCGCCAAGGCGAAACACGGTCGATGCGCTCCAAGGAAGAGGCGCATGACTATCGCTATTTCCCCGATCCGGACTTGTTGCCGCTGGAATTGGACGCGAATTGGGTCGCGGACATCGCCAAGTCCCTGCCGGAACTGCCCGATGAGAAGAAGTCGCGTTTCATGGGCCTAGGACTTTCCGCCTATGATGCCTCGGTGCTGGTCGCCGAGCGCGAGCTCGCGGATTATTACGAAGAACTCGCCAAAGGCGTGGACGCCAAAGCGGCCGCCAACTGGCTGAACAACGAGATATTGGGCCGCCTCAATCGCGACGGCCTGTCCATTGTGCAGTCGCCGGTGAGCGCGGCGGCCAACAATGCCATCGTGGCGATGATTTCGGACAAGACCATCTCCGGAAAGATCGCCAAGGATCTGCTCGACATCGTCTGGAGCGAAGGCGGCGATCCGCGCGCCATCGTCGAGGCGCGCGGCTTGCGTCAGGTCACCGACACCGGCGCGATCGACGCCGCTATCGAAGCGGTGATCGCCGCCAATCCGGAAAAAGTGGAAGAGGTGAAAGCCAAACCCAAACTTGCCGCCTGGTTCGTCGGCCAGGTGATGAAGCAGACGGGTGGAAAAGCGAATCCGGCGGCGGTCAACGCCGCGCTCAAGGTGCGACTCAATTTGCCCGACGAGGGGTGATTCGCGCAAAAATGCGCAAACCCGTCAAATCACCTGATCAAACGCCAAAAAAACGTCTGTATACAGAGTGTTGTATATAACCCAATAAAAATGCGGGTTTTATGCACTTCGACGAAAATCGGCTTTTTCAAAAGTCAAGGCGGAGTTGCTTTTTCAAATGCAAGTCTTTCATATTGTTCGTGTTTTGGGGGGCGGCCGAGCGTCGCTGGACCCGAACAATGAAAGAGGAGTCGAACATGCCTGTTACTGCGAAGAAGAAGGCCGTGAAGAAGAAAGCCAAGAAGGCGACGAAGAAGAAGGCCGCCAAGAAGAAGAAGAAGAAATAAGTCAGATTGACCTAAGGTCAATTTGAAGACCACGTTTCGCCCCTTTTAAGGGGTGTTCCGATGGCAAAGGTTATGGCCGCGATATCCAGGCGCTTAGCGCCACCGGGTATCGCGGCCAAGCCCGTTCTGGGGGAAGCTCGCCCGCGCGAATGTTTACAATCGAAGGGCCGGCGCGCATCCGCGCCGGATCTGTCCGGCGCTAGAGCTACGCAGGAAAAAATGACAGCATGCCGGCGAACCGCAATCGGAGTTTGTCATGGCCGCACGTCGCGTGAAGAAGAAACCTGCCAAAAAAGCCGCAAAAACCAAGCCAAAGCCGGTCAAGCCGATCGAGCTTTATTATTGGCCCACGCCCAATGGCTGGAAAATCTCCATCGCTCTGGAAGAGATGAAGATCCCCTATGTGCTGAAGCCCGTGAATATCGGAAAGGGCGAGCAGTTCGAGCCGGCATTCCTCAAAATATCGCCCAACAACCGCATGCCGGCGATCGTCGATCCGAACGGGCCGGGGGGAAAGCCCATTTCGGTGTTCGAATCCGGCGCCATCCTCCAATATTTAGGCCGCAAGAGCGGCAAGCTCTATCCCGCCGACGAACGCGCCAAAGTCCAGGTCGAGGAATGGCTGTTCTGGCAGGTGGGGGGCCTCGGTCCGATGGCGGGCCAGGCGTTTCATTTCCTCAGCTATGCCCAGGAAGACCTCACCTATGCCAAGAAGCGCTACAGCGATGAGGTCCATCGGCTGTTCGGGGTGATGGACAAGCGCCTGGCGAACCGGAAATTTCTGGCGGGCGCCTATTCCATTGCCGACATCGCCTGTTGGGGCTGGGTGATCGCGGCGGTCAACTTCCAGCCGCTGGACGAGTTTCCCAATCTCAAGGCGTGGAGCGACCGGATGGGCGCGCGCCCGGCGGTCAAGCGCGGCCATGCGCTGGGCGCAGAATTGCGCAAGCCCCTGACGGACGAGCAAAAAAAGGTCTTGTTCGGGCAAAGAGCCCGTTGATTTTTTCCCCCATCTGTCTGCCACGCGGGCAAGCCCGCTAGCAGACATCTTCCCCCGCCAGCGGCTTCGCCGCGCGGGGGAAGAAAGCTGGGGCGCGTGGCGAGATTTAGATCTCCTTCACCATCCCTAATGTTTCGTAAACATTAGGGCTAACAGGAATTTACCGCGTATTAGTTTCTTCCGCTTCACCATATCGGCGCGCAAACGGCATTTCGTTTCGCGCGGGGCATGGGAGGGGGACTGACGTGACGTGCATCGATGTCGATTCGCTGGCGCAGTATGAGCGCGAAGCCCGGACGGGCCGCGCCGATGCGCTCTACAATCTCGGACTGGCTTATTCGACCGGACAAGGCGTGGTGCAGGATTATGTCGCCGCGCATAAATGGTTCAATCTGGCGGCGATGCGCGGCAGCGATGTCGCCAAGAATTGGCGCAACCAGATCGCCGGGGAAATGAATGCCGGCCAGATCGCACAGGCCCAGAAGTTGGCGCGCGAGTGGCTCAAGATCTTCCAGTAAGGCCTGCCGGTTCCAATAAGGATCAGTTCGCCCGGCGCAGGGTGACAGGCGCGCTGAGCGGAGCCATGTCGGGCGCCGCCGCCGGTCCATAAAGGTCCGAAAGGATCGTCAGGGGCGTGTCCCGTCCCGCCAGGCGGTTCTTGTAAACCGCCAGATTTTCCAGAACCCGCTGGACATAATTGCGGGTCTCCCCGAACGGAATCCGCTCGATCCAGTCGATCGCATCCACGGCGCCATTGCTGGGATCGCCATTGGCGGCGACCCATTTGCGCACATTGCCGGGTCCGGCATTGTAGGCGGCAACCGCCAACACCAGGGAATTGCCCCAGCTGGCATAGTGGCGCGTGAATTCGATCATCCCCAGCTGGATATTGTAATTCGTGTCGGCCAGCAGATCGTTCGGCCGATAGGGCAGGCCGCCCGCCCGCGCGTTGGTCTTGGCCGCCGCCAGCATCACCTGCATCAGGCCCCGCGCGCCGGCGCTGGAGATCGCCTGGGAATTGAATTCGGTCTCCTGGCGGATCAGGGCGTGGATCAGGGCAGGCTGCGGAGGCGCGCTTTGACCGGGATAAGGCGGCAAGGGAAGAACCGGGAAGGCAAAACTCAGCATCGGGTTTCCGCCATAGGCAGAGGTCTTGGCGAGGCGCACCGCGATCTCCGGATAACCCCAGCCGCTCAAGGTCTGCAGGAACTGTTTCAGATGGCTGGGCGCCGGATACATTTCCGCCGACCGCGCGGCAAAGAGGCGAAGGTCATTGGCCTGTCCCAGCTCCGCCAGCACCCGGATCTGCGGCATCAGCGTGTCGTTTTCGATCGCGCCCTTGGCGACCGGCTCGCCCGGCGTGTCGTTCAAATGCAGAACCGGGGCGGCCTCGGTACGGGCAATCGCAAGCTGGCCATAGAACGTGTCGGAATAGGCGGCGGCCAGGCGGTAATGGCTATAGGCGCTCGCCGGATCGCCCAGGGCTTCATAGGTGCGGGCTTGCCAATATTCGGCCCGCGATTTGCTGATCGGCCGGCTCACATTCGCGCCCAGCCGCTGGAAATAGGGGAGCGCCCGCGCCGGATCTTTCAGGGAACGCAGCGCGATGAACCCGGCCAGGAATTGCTGGTCGATATACTGAGCGCCCACGGGGATCCGGGCATGTTCCACAAGCCGGAGCGCCAGGCGGGGATTGCCGGCGATCAGAGCGTCCCGCGCCTGGATCGCCACTTCATTCCACCAGCGCTGGGTGTGATCGCGGGCGAGGGTGGCCGGTTCGATCTGCAGCAGCTTGGCATGCGCCTGATCGTTCTTGTTCGCGGCCCGCAAGGCTCGCGACCAGTCATAGAGCAGGCTGGGATCGCTGGAGCCGGAGACTTTCGCCAATGCGGCCCTGGCTTTGGGAAGGCCGGCGGCCAGCGCCATGCGCGCCTGCGCCAGCGCGGCGGATTTGGCATCCACCCGCGCGATCTGGCGGCGCGCCGCGGTGAATTCGCCCCGCCACAAAAGGCCATCCAGGCGGGCGCGATGGGATTCCGCCGTCAGAATGCTGCCGTCCTGGGCAAGGATGCCGGCCTCGGTGGCGTCGTCGAAGCTGCCTTCGCTCCAGCCTTGGCGGATCAGGACGCCGCCGCGGTTTTTGTCGCCGGTCGCCACCAGCGCCTCGCCCAAGCGGACGCGTCCGATCGGGGAAGAGGGCGCGCGCGTCCCGAACCATTGCAGAAGCTGGGCCGGTGCCATGTCCGGCGTGATGTCCGCTTCGGCACGGACATAGAGCGTGCCGCGGAGCGGCCAGCCGCTGGCCATCTTCAGCGCGTCGTCGACATCGGCGAATTTGGCCCCGCTATCGGGATCCAGCGCGTATCGCCACTGCAGAAGCTGGCGCGCGGTGGTGTCCTGGCCTTGATTTCCCAACGCCATGGCGCCCGCCCAATCGGATTTGGCGGCCAGGTCGAAGGCGCGGATGAAAAGGTCGTGATCGGCCGGCGACAGAATGTGCAAGTTGCCGGCCCGCACCGGGGCATCCGTACCGGGTGCCTGGGCGCGGCCCACCGCCAGCCAACTCCCGGCCAAGAGAACGGCGATCGCGATGCCGATATGCTTCAAACCCATGGCGTATGCGCTTGTTGAATCTGTATGTTCAGCTTAGACGGTTGCTACCGTCCAAGGCCATAATGGAAAACGGGCCGAAATGAGACGGACAAACAGACGGAACCTGAACGCATGACCAGCATTCGCGAACGCATCAAAGGATCCATCCCCGCCCTGATCTCGCCGATGAAGAACGGCAAGGTCGACGAGGCCGCGTTCCGAAAGTTTGTCTCCTGGCAGATCGAGCAGGGCAGCCAGGGCCTGGTGCCGTGCGGCACCACCGGCGAATCGCCCACCCTCAGCCATGAAGAGCATATCCGGGTGATCGAGATCTGCGTCGAGGAAGCGGCGGGCCGGGTGCCGGTGATCGCCGGGGCCGGTTCCAATTCGACGGAAGAGGCGATCTCGCTGCATCGCCATGCCAAGGAAGTGGGCGCGGACGCGGTCTTGTCCGTGACCGGCTATTACAACAAGCCGTCGCAGGAAGGACAGTACCGCCACTTCAAGGCGCTGGCCGAAGCGGTCGATATTCCGATCCTGCTCTACAATATCCCCGGCCGGGCCATCGTGGAGATCAGCGTCGACACCATGGCGCGCCTGTCGGAAATTCCCGCCATCATGGGCGTCAAGGACGCCACCGCCAATCTGATGCGCCCCACCCGGGAGCGCAATGTCTGCCGCAAGGGCTGGCGCTTGCTCTCGGGCGAGGACGGCACGGCGCTGGGCTATATGGCGCATGGCGGCCATGGCTGCATTTCGGTGACGGCCAATGTGGCGCCCAAGCTCTGCGCCGAATTCCAGGACACCTGCCTCAGGGGCAATTTCGACCGCGCCCGCGAGCTGCATGACAAGCTGATGCCGCTGCACGACGCGATGTTCTGCGAGCCGTCGCCGGCCGGCGCCAAGTTCGGCGCTTCGCTCCTGGGCCATTGCACGCCGGACGTGCGGCTGCCGCTGATCGAGCTGACGGAGACCGGCCGTGCCCAGGTCAAGGCGGCGATGAAGGGCTGCGGCCTGATCTGAAGACCAAAAAGTTCGATGGCCAAGAAGAAGGACGACGGGTCCAAGATGATCGCGGACAATCGCAAGGCGCGCCACGCCTATGCGATCGACAGTGTATTGGAAGCGGGGATCGTCCTCACCGGATCGGAAGTCAAAAGCCTGCGCAACGGCAAGGCCACCATCGGCGAAAGCTATGCCCAGGCCAAGGACGGCGAGATATTCCTGGTCAACGCCTATATCCCCGAATACACCCAGGCCAGCCGCTTCAACCATGAGCCCAAGCGCACCCGCAAGCTTCTGGTGCGCAAGAATGAGATCGCCAAATTGGCGATCGCGTCCCAGCGCGAAGGCATGACCCTGGTTCCGCTCAAGATGTATTTCAATCCCAAGGGCATCGCCAAGCTGGAGCTGGGCGTGGCCAAGGGCAAGAAACTGCACGACAAGCGGGAAACCGAGAAACAGCGCGACTGGCAGCGCGACAAGGCGCGGCTGTTACGCAATCGCGGCTAGTTTCTTCGCCTTCGCTACCACGGTCTCGAACATTTCCGTCGTCAAAACGCCGGTGTTGGTGTTGTAGCGCGAGCAATGATAGCTGGAGATCAGCCGGAATTTGCCGATTTCATAGACCGCGCCATGTTTGAAGGGATGCGCGGAAATGCGGGCGTCCAGGGTTTTGAGGACGCTGTCATGGGCGATCTTCCCCAGGGCCAGGATGGTGTTCAGATTGGGCATGCCATCTAATTCGCTGATCAGGAACTGGCGGCAAGTCCTGATTTCGGACGGCTCGGGCTTGTTCTGCGGCGGCACGCAGCGCACCGAATTGACGATGCGGCAATCGATCAATTCCAGCGTATCGTCGGCGCGCTCTTCGTAAGAGCCTTTCGCCAGCTTCAATTTTAGCAAGGTTTCGTAGAGCAGGTCACCCGCCCAATCGCCGGTGAAGGGGCGTCCGGTGCGATTGGCGCCCTGCAGGCCGGGTGCCAGGCCCGCAATCGCCAGCCTTGCGGTACGCGGCCCGAAGCAGGGGACCGGCGCGTTGAACCAGTCCGGATGTTTTTTGCGATTATCGCGCCGGAAGGCCGCCAGTCTGGGGCAAAGCGGGCAGTCGGAAGAGGGCGTGAGGGGCGCTTTCATGCGCCCCGGCTTAAACGGATTCAGACCGCGGACGCAAATTGCGGCGCCTTGCCGTTTTCGCGGGCGATCTGGTGTTTCAGATCGTCCAGCTCGATGAAATTGTCGGCCTGGCGGCGCAGTTCGTCCGACACCATGGGCGGCTGGGTACGGATGGTGGACACCACCGAGACGCGGCGCCCGCGCCGTTGCACTGCCTCCACCAGGCGACGGAAATCGCCGTCGCCGGAAAAGATCACCACATGGTCCACGCAGGCGGACATTTCCATCACATCGATGGCCAGTTCGATGTCCATATTGCCTTTGACGCGGCGGCGCCCCTGGGCGTCGGCGAATTCCTTCAGCGGCTTGGTCACCACCGAGAAGCCGTTATAATCCAGCCAGTCCACCAACGGTCGGAGGGGGGAGAATTCCTGGTCCTCGGCCACCGCCGTATAATAGAAGGCGCGCACCAAGGTGCCTTTGCGGGCGAACAGCTCCAGAAGGCGCTTATAGTCGATATCGAACTGAAGACCCTTGGCCGCGCCATAGAGGTTGGCGCCGTCGATGAACAAAGCGAGTTTTTCGGACGGATAGAAAAGCATTATGGCCTCCAATAAGGCGGACCCCGAGGATCCGCGGGGCGAAACGCCCCAAATCTTCATCGCGCTAGGCGCCAATATTCCGTCCGCAGCCGGGCCGCCGGATGCCACCCTGAAGGCCGCTCTGGCGGCACTGGGGGAACGCGGCGTGCAAATCCGGAGGGTTTCCAGCTTCCGCCAGACCGAAGCCTGGCCCGATCCGTCCGATCCGCCCTTCATCAACGCCGTGGCCGGGATTGAAACCGATCTCCAACCCGTTGCCCTGCTGGGACTTTTGCACGAGGTGGAAACTTCTTTCGGGCGTAAGCGTTCCGCGCCGAATGCGCCCCGCAGCCTGGATCTGGACCTGATCGATTACCGGGGGCGGGTGGCGCACGGGGCGGTGGAGCTTCCGCATCCGCGCATGGCGGCCCGGCGCTTCGTCCTGGAGCCCTTGGCGGAGGTGGCGCCGGGCTGGCGGCATCCGGTGAGCGGCCTGTCGGTGGAGGCGCTTTTGGCCGCGCTTTCCTAGAGATTTGCCGCGCTGCGTCTATCTTCTTGCTGTATTAGGGGTTTTTCTGTATGTGGCACGGCTAAGATATGTGTTGCCGGCTCGAGATTCTGCCTTCAGAGTTCCCGGTAACTAGCTGAATAAAAAGGACTTCCATGGCGCGCGTGACCGTCGAAGACTGCGTCGAGAAGGTGCCGAACCGCTTCGAGCTGGTTCTGCTGGCCGCCCAGCGCGCCCGCAATATCAGCCGCGGTGAGGAAATCCAGCTCGACCGGGACAACGACAAGAATCCCGTCGTCGCGCTCCGCGAGATCGCCGACGAGAAGCTGACGCCGGAGGA
>JAFKFG010000050.1 GCA_017307355.1 Alphaproteobacteria bacterium | reverse complement strand
TCGCGGATGGCGAAGCGCAGCTTCTCTTCCATCGCGATCGGCACGATCAGCTCGACTTCGCACGACACGTTGTCGCCCGGCATCACCATCTCGGTGCCCGCCGGCAGCTTCACGATCCCCGTCACGTCCGTGGTGCGGAAGTAGAACTGGGGACGATAATTGGTGAAGAACGGCGTGTGACGGCCACCCTCGTCCTTGGTCAGGATGTAGGCTTCCGCCGTGAACACCGTGTGCGGAGTGACGCTGCCCGGCTTGGCCAGAACCTGGCCGCGCTCGATGCCTTCGCGCTCGATACCGCGCAGCAACGCGCCGATATTGTCGCCCGCCTGACCCTGGTCCAGAAGCTTGCGGAACATTTCAACGCCGGTGACCGTGGTCGAAGAGGTCGGCTTGATCCCGATGATCTCAACCGTCTCGCCCACCTTCACGATGCCGCGCTCCACGCGACCCGTGACGACCGTGCCACGGCCAGAGATCGAGAACACGTCTTCGATCGGCATCAGGAACGGTTGGTCGATCGGACGCTCCGGCTGCGGAATGTATTCGTCGACCTTGGACATCAGTTCCAGGATCGCGTCATGGCCCAGCTTCGGTTCCTTGTTCTCGAGCGCCATCAGCGCCGAACCGCGGATGATCGGAATGTCGTCGCCAGGGAACTGGTAGCTGGAGAGAAGCTCGCGCACTTCCATCTCCACCAGATCCAGCAACTCCGGATCGTCGACCATGTCGCACTTGTTCATGAACACCACCAGCGCCGGAACGCCGACCTGGCGGGCGAGCAGGATGTGCTCGCGGGTCTGCGGCATCGGGCCGTCCGACGCCGACACCACCAGGATCGCGCCGTCCATCTGGGCAGCGCCCGTGATCATGTTCTTCACATAGTCCGCATGGCCGGGGCAGTCGACATGCGCATAGTGGCGCTTGGTCGTCTCATACTCCACATGCGCCGTCGAAATCGTAATGCCGCGCGCCTTCTCTTCCGGCGCCTTGTCGATCTGGTCATAGGCCGTGAACGTCGCACCGCCCGTCTCCGCAAGCACCTTCGTGATCGCTGCCGTCAACGACGTCTTGCCATGATCCACATGGCCAATCGTCCCAATGTTGCAGTGCGGCTTCGTACGCTCAAACTTCGCTTTCGCCATCGTTATTCTCCTGAAACCTTATTCTCTTTGCCCTGACGGGACCGATTACGCGTATTTGGCTTTGACTTCGTCCGCGATCGCCTGCGGCACCTGCTCGTAATGATCGAACTGCATCGAATACTGCGCGCGGCCCTGGGACATGGAGCGCAGCGTGTTGATGTAGCCGAACATGTTGGCGAGCGGCACCATCGCGGTGACGACCTGGGCATTGCCGCGGCTGTCGGTGCCCTGCACCTGGCCGCGACGGGAATTGAGGTCGCCGATCACGCCACCGAGGAAATCTTCCGGCGTCACGACTTCGACCTTCATGATCGGCTCGAGCAACTTGACCGCGCCCTTGGACGCCAATTCGCGGAACGCGGCGCGGGCCGCGATGTCGAACGTCAAGGCGTTGGAGTCGACTTCGTGATACTTGCCGTCCGTCAGCTTGGCGGCGAAGTCGATCACCGGGAAGCCGGCGAGAAGACCGGATTCCTTTTGCGCCCGAAGGCCCTTTTCCACCGCCGGAATGAATTCCTTCGGGATGGCGCCGCCCACGACTTCATTCTCGAACACAAAGCCGGAGCCCGGAGGCAGCGGCGCGAAGTCGATCGACACTTCGGCGAACTGGCCCGAACCACCGGTCTGCTTCTTGTGAGTGTATTTGACCGAAATCGGCTTGGACAGGGTTTCGCGATAGGCAACCTGCGGCGCGCCGACATTGGCGTCGACCTTATATGTGCGCTTGAGGATATCGACCTTAATTTCCAGATGCAGTTCGCCCATGCCCTTGAGGATGGTCTGGCCGGATTCCTGATCGGTGGTGACGCGGAAGGACGGATCTTCCTGGGCCAGGCGCACCAGCGCCATGCCCATCTTTTCCTGGTCGCCCTTGGTCTTGGGTTCGATCGCGACTTCGATGACCGGATCGGGGAATTCCATCCGCTCCAAGATCACCGGATTGTTGGGATCGCACAGCGTCTCGCCCGTGGTGGTGAGCTTGAGGCCGGCCAGCGCGACGATATCGCCGGCATTGGCTTCCTTCACGTCTTCACGCGAATTCGCATGCATCAGAAGCATGCGGCCAACGCGTTCCTGCTTGTCCTTCACTGAATTGAGCACGCCGGTGCCTGAGGAAACCGTGCCCGAATAGACGCGCACGAAGGTGATGGAGCCCACGAACGGGTCGTCCATGATCTTGAAAGCAAGACCGGCGAACGGCGCCTTATCGTCGGAGGGGCGGACAACTTCATTGCCCTTGGGGTCGATGCCCGTGACCGGCGGAATATCCAGCGGCGATGGCAGATAGGCGATCACGGCGTCCAGCAAAGGCTGCACGCCCTTGTTCTTGAAGGCCGAACCGCACATCACCGGCACGAATTTGAATCCGATGGCGCCTTTGCGAATGCAACGCTGCAGGTCTTCGAAAGACGGCTCTTTGCCGGATTCCAGATAGGCTTCCAGAAGCGCGTCATCCATTTCAACCGCCATCTCGACCAGAGAAGCACGGAGCTCCGCGGCCTTATCGGCATATTCAGCAGGAATTTCGACTTCGTCGAACTTGGCGCCCAGCTGCTCGTCGTGCCAGACCAACGCCTTCATCCGGACGATATCGATCAGGCCCTTGAAGTCAGCTTCGCTGCCGATCGGCCAAGTCAGGATCATCGGGCGGGTGCCCAGGCGATCGATCATCATGTCGACGCAACGCTGGAAGTCCGCACCGGTGCGGTCCATTTTGTTGACGAAGCAGATGCGCGGCACGTGATACTTGTCGGCCTGGCGCCACACGGTTTCGGACTGGGGCTCAACGCCGGCGACGCCGTCAAACACCGCCACCGCGCCGTCCAGCACACGCATGGAACGCTCGACTTCGATGGTGAAGTCGACGTGACCGGGCGTATCGATGATGTTGATGCGGTGATCCTTCCAGAAGCAGGTGGTCGCCGCGGAGGTGATGGTGATGCCCCGCTCCTGCTCCTGCTCCATGAAGTCCATGGTGGCGGCGCCGTCATGGACTTCGCCGATCTTATGGCTCTTGCCGGTATAATAGAGAATGCGCTCGGTCGTGGTGGTCTTGCCGGCGTCGATATGCGCGGCGATGCCGATATTGCGATAGCGTTCGAGCGGAGTGGTGCGAGCCATAGTCGTAAATTCCGTTACCAGCGATAGTGCGAGAAGGCGCGGTTGGCGTCGGCCATCTTGTGGGTGTCTTCGCGTTTCTTGACGGCGCTGCCGCGGTTGTTGGCGGCGTCCATCAGTTCGCCCGACAGGCGGCCCTGCATGGTGGGTTCGTTGCGGCCACGGGCGGCGGTGATCAGCCAACGGATCGCGAGCGCGCGGCCGCGATCGGTACGCACTTCGACCGGCACCTGATAGGTGGCGCCGCCGACGCGGCGGGACTTCACTTCGATGGCCGGGGAGACGTTGCGCAGCGCTTCGTGGAAGACGACCAGCGGATCCTGCTTGGTCTTGGCGGCAATGGTGTCGAATGCGCCATAGATGATGCCTTCGGCGGCGGACTTCTTGCCGTCATACATCAGGCTGTTCATGAACTTGGCCAGAACCAGGTCGCCGAACTTGGCATCCGGGTTGATTTCGCGGCGCTCTGCGCGGTGGAGGCGGGACATCTCTGTATCTCCTTACTTCGGACGCTTGGCGCCGTAGAGCGAACGGCGCTTCTTGCGGTCCTTGACACCCTGGGTGTCGAGTACGCCGCGGATGATGTGATAGCGAACGCCGGGAAGGTCCTTGACGCGGCCGCCGCGGATCAGGACCACGCTGTGTTCCTGGAGGTTATGGCCTTCGCCCGGAATATAGGTCAGCGCTTCGAAGCCGTTGGTCAGGCGCACCTTCGCGACCTTGCGCAGCGCCGAGTTCGGCTTCTTGGGCGTGGTCGTATAGACGCGGGTGCAGACCGCGCGCTTTTGCGGAGAACCCTGGAGCGCCGGCACCTTGTTACGCGTGGGCTTTTCGCCGCGCGGCTTGCGAATGAGCTGATTGATCGTCGGCATTCCTATTCCTCATTTTCATTCCCATGCGGCCGCATGAGATGAGCAAAACCAAAAACCGAACGCGGGCTTTCCGGCCCGGTCCGAACTAGCGGAGGACTGAGGGAAACCCCTGAGTCGCGCGTTCAAAGCTCTAAAACTGGCTTTCCCAGCAGCGTTTTTGCGGAATTTCCGCAGACAGCCTGCCCTGGAAGGTGGCGCTATATATCCAGTGGGTGTGTGGGGGTCAAGCAGGTTAAGAAATGATATTTCAAGGGCTTTCCCGGCCGACCCGCGACGGCGTCGGGTCGGACCTGCCAGAGCCCCTTCCCAGGCCGCCGGCAGGTTGACACCAGCGTCGAGCCTCTTCAGAATACGCGAATGATTGTCAAGTGCATATTTGAACGGTCCGAGGCCGAGCCATGGATATACTTCTACCCCCGGCGGCTTGGCGTGTGGCCGCCCTCACCCGGCTGACCCCGGGGAACCTTCCACTACCCTGGAGGAAGGCGACACCGCCGAAGCCCAGATGAAGCTAGGACAAATGCTGCTCGCCGGTGACGGTATCGGCCCGGATGTGCGGGCCGCCTTTGCCTGTTTTCTGTGCGCGGCGGAAAGCCGCGATGCGGGCGGCCACGCCATGCTGGGCTATTGCCTGGAAAATGGCCGGGGCACCGGAAAGGATCTTGCCGCTGCCGTCGCGCATTATCGCCGGGCGACGGCCCTGGGCCATGCCGGTGCGATGAATTTTCTGGGACACAGCCATGAAGTTGGTGTCGGCGTGCGGTCTGACAAATTGTTGGCGCGCGCCTGGTATCGCCGCTCCGCCAAGAGCGGTGATTTTCGTGGTGCTTATAATTACGCCGCCATGATCGCCGCCGAGGTTGCATCGCCGGCGCGCTGCATTGGTTCGGCCGCGCATTGCTGAGCGCGCCGCTGCGGGATCGCGACGACATGGTTACAGCGCTTTTATCCCACAGGCTCGGCGCGGTGCGCGCGCTGGCAGCGCACGCAAGCTGAGGTCGGGTTGCGTGACCTGGATGAAATCGGCATAAATTGCGCCGGACCTTGGAATTTTTCTTGCGCATGATGCGTTCCGGCCAGAACACGACAACAGGAAGACCGCTTCTGTCGCGGCTTTTCTTTTTGTTCATGCTGGTCGCATTCACGGTCCAGGGCTTCGCCGTCCAGACTCATATCCACGGCACGCCCGTCTCGTCCCACAGCAGCATCGCCTCCATCACCATGCCTTCGCAGCCGGTGCCGCAGGATCCCTACGATCCGGCCAATTGCGCGCTCTGCCAGGAAATGCTGCATGCCGGCATCTATGTCGCGCCGGTGGTGGCCGATTTCATCGTCATCCTGAACGCGGTCGCTTTCGCGCCCGCCTATGCGCTTCTGCCCCATGCCGCCACCGAGCGGCAGCATAGCTGGCAGGGCCGCGCGCCTCCGCGCCACTGATCCCTCCCCGTTCGTGAGCGGCCCTTCACCGGGCCGCCCCGTGTCGCCTTCGCGGCGGCGATTCCTTTTCGGAGTGATTTTTTATGCGCGTTTTCCCGTTTCCCCCATCCCGTTCCTTGAAACATGCCCTTTTGGCCGGCGCCGCGGGCGCGGCACTTTTCACCAGCCCCGCTTTTTCCCAATCGCATACCAGTGAAACCATCGTGGTGACGGCATCGCCCCTGACCGGCCATGGCGACAGCCTGGCGTCCATTTCATCGCGGGTGGACGCGACCGATATTCTGCGCTCTGGCGGCTCGACCCTGGCCGACGCGCTGGCCAATATTCCCGGCGTCAGCACCAGCGGCTTTTCGGCGGGTTCCGGCCGGCCCATCATCCGCGGCATGGATGCGAGCCGGGTGCGCGTGCTGGAGGATGGCACGTCCAGCTCCGACGCATCGGACATCGGCCCCGACCATGGCGTGCCGATCGATCCCTTGTCGGCGCGCAGCATCGAAGTGGTGCGGGGCGCAGCCACCTTGCGCTATGGCAGCCAGGCCATCGGCGGCGTGGTCAATGCCATCAACAATCGCGTGCCGACCAGCCTTGCCCTCACGCCCAGCGGCGAGATCAGCGGCGGGTACGACTCGGTTTCCGATGCGGGCCAGGTGGCGATCCTGGGCGATGCCAGCCTGGGCAATTTCGCCTTTCACGCGGACGCGTTTTATCACAAGACCCAGGACTATGAGACGCCGCTGGGCGTGCAGGCCAACTCCTTCTTCCGCGGCGACGGCATGTCGCTGGGCTCGTCCTATTTCTTCGGCGACAGCAGCCGCGTGGGCGGCGCCGTCATCCATTACGACTCAAATTATGGCGTGCCCAGCGACATAACCAATATCGACATGCGGCAGACCAAATATCTGCTGGGCTCGTCGCTGGCACTGGATTCGGGATTGCTGCAAACGCTGAACATCAATGGCAGCTATGGCAATTACTCGCATGAAGAGAAGGCCCCCGACGGTTCGGTCAATTCCACCTTCAAGAACAAGGAACTGGACCTGCGGGCCGAAACCTTGCTGGGCGGAATCGGGCCGCTCCTAAGTTCTGCCGTGGGCATCCAGGTCCAGAACCGGGCCTTCGAGGCCCTGGGGGAAGGCGCCGACTATCTTCTGCCCACCCTCACCCAGAATTATGCCGGCTTCTTCTTCACCGAGATCAAGCTGATGGACGGGCTGCACATGGAAGGCAGCGGGCGGCTGGAATATGTGAAGATCCAGGGCACCCCTGCCTCCGATATTTTCACCACCCGCGATTTCGCCCCCGCCAGCGCGGCGCTGGGCGTTCTGTGGGAAGCGAACGAGCATGTGAAGGTCGGCGTCACCGGCTCCAGCACGGGGCGGGCGCCCGCCCAGACCGAGCTTTTCGCGCGAGGCGCCCATGACGGGCCGGCCACGTTCGAAACCGGCGCCCCGTCGCTGCACATGGAACGGGCCAATTCGGGCGAACTCTCATTGCGCCTTCGCTATGAAGATTTCACTTTCGATGGAAGCGTTTATTACACAGCCTTCGACAATTACATTTACGGCGCGCTGACGGGCGCCACATGCGATGAGCAAGGCGTCTGCGCCGTTGGCAATGGCGAAAGCCTGCGCCAGTTGAACTACACCCAAGGCGGAGCCCATTTCCGGGGCCTGGAAGGCAAGTCCTCCTATTCTCTCTGGCGCGACGGCAAGGGCGGCACGCTGAAGCTCAATATCTTGGGCGACATGGTGCGGGCCACCTTGACCGGCGGGGTCAATGTCCCGCGCATTCCGGCCTGGCGGGCGGGCGGCGGGCTCTCTTGGGAGACCGATCCGCTGGATACGGGCTTTCAGATTCTCAAGATCGGCGACCAGAACGATCCCGGCCCCTTCGATACGCCCACCCCCGGCTATGTTTCGGTGGATGCCCATGTGAGCTGGCGGCCCTTCACGGACAAGAATTGGGAGTTCTCGCTGATCGGGCAGAACCTGGCGGACGAAGTCGTCCGCAATCCCGCCTCCTTGAACAAGGACCTGGTCGTGATGCCGGGACGCAATATCCGCCTGGTGGCGCGGCTGGCGACAAACTAGCGAATAAGGCAGCTGTTACAGGACAGTATCGGCGCAAACTCATCTTCTCTCTGAATTCCGGAGAGAAGGTGGGTCAGCCGAACAGGTCGTAACGGGTTCCGCACACCCGCGCCTCATGCTCCAGCAGGCGGCGCTTGAGCGGCAGGCCGCCGCCGAAACCGGTCAGGCTGCCGTCGCTGCCGATCACCCGGTGGCAGGGCACGATCAATGCGATGGGATTTGCGCCATTGGCGGCACCGACCGCCCGTGCGGCATCGGGCTGGCCGATGGTTTTGGCGACCGCGCCATAGGAAGTGGTGCGCCCGAACGGAATATCGCTAAGGGCTTTCCAGACCCGCTTGTCGAATTCCGGTCCTTCGGCACAAAGCTCAAATTCGAAGACTTGACGCTTGCCTTGCGAATATTCCCCCACCTGGCGGCGGACTTCCTCCAAGGCAGCGGGATTGCGTTCCGCTTCCCGGTCCACCCGTTCCGCCCCAGCCGAACGGAACGCGAAACGCAGCACCCTGCCCTCGGCATCCACCCAGGACGCGAACAGGCCGAAAGGGGTCTCGATCGTGTCCCAATAACGCTTCACGCCGGTTCCTTCTGGCCCGTTTCTTTCAAGGATGTCCACAAATGCATGGTGGCGAGGCTGCGATGGGGCGAGAAAGCCGCCATCAGGCTCTTTACCTGATCGTGACCGGGCCGTTCCGGCAATTGATGCAAGCGTTGCAAGGCGGTCGCCAGCGCGCTGTCGCCCACAGGCGCCGCATCGGCGAAGCCGCCGCGCAGCATGGTGTAGCGTGCCGTCCAGGTGCCCACGCCATGAAGCGCGGTGAGCTTTTTCTCCGCCGCGACGGCCGAGCCGCGCGGCAAGCCTTCGATGTCCAACTCGCCTTTCGCCACTTTCTCGCCCGCGCCGATCAGATAGGCCGCTTTGGAGCGCGAGAAGCGATGCTTGTTCAGAACCGCAACGCTCATGTCGGCGACCCGCTCCGGCGTGGGATGCGCCCGCATGGTGCCGATCTTCTCGCCCGCCATGCGGATGATTTCGCTGCGCAGGCTGGAGGCGAACTTCACATTGATCTGCTGGCCGATGATCCCCCAGGCCAAGCCGTCAAAGCCGGTGGGAATATTGGGCAGGCGCAGGCCCCGCCTGGGTGCCGTGAAGGCGGCATGCCGGGTTTCGAACGGCGCGGTCTCGTTGTTCAGCCCCAGCATCTTGAGGGCTGCGTCATGAAGGAAGGCCATGCTGGCGCGGCTGAGTTTGCCGTCGGCATGCACCCGCGCCCAGACACCTTCTTTCTCCAGCGACAATTCCAGCACCGCCGGACCGTCATCGGTCAACAGCGCCTTCCAGATTCGCCCACCTTCGCTGCGTTCGCACAGGCTTTCCGGATCGCGGGCGTGATAGGCCAGCACTTCCTTGGCGCGATACCCCGCCGGCAATTGCAGCAGAAAGACATTCGACAAGGCCCGATAGGCGCCCGGCGTCATGCGGGTGAGCGCCAGGAACTGGCGATGGAAAACCGACTCGCTTTCAAAGCCCGCCGCGTAGCCGACATCCACCACTTTGGTGTTGCTGCCCAAAAGCAGGCGGGCGGCATGATGGACCCGCGCGCGGCGCAGCCATTGGGCGGGTGCCAGATGGGCATGTTCGCGGAACAGCGCCCCCAGCTTGGTCAAGCTGACCCCGGCGCCCTTGGCCAGAGCGGATGCGTCCGCGAAGTTCCCCGGCTCGCTCCGCACCCGCATCATCAAGCCTTCGAATAACGCGATATTTTCGTCTTCGCCCCGGTAGAAAAGGTCGGGCCGGCACCGCTTGCAGGCTCGAAGGCCCGCCGCCTGACATTCCGCTTCCGTGCGGTAGAGGGTGACATTTTCCTTTTTCGGCGGATGGGTCGGACAGGATGGCAGGCAATAGATGCCCGTGGTCCGGACGCCGATCAGGAACTTTCCATCGAACTTGCCGCTACGGGCATCTTCGCGGGTCCAGGAAAAGGGTTCGGGCAGTTTCATAGCCAAAGACTAGCGCGGCGGTCCGGCAGCCGCCTCCTGATTTGCACTTTGAATATTGGGACTGATGGCGCAAAGAAAAAGGGCCGCCCTCACGGACGGCCCCAATTCTTCGACGAATGGCAGATTACTCCGCCGCGGGTGCCGGTGCTTCCAGCGCCGCGACGGGCTGCTGTGCCGCCGCTTCCGCTTGGATCGCCTTGTCGCGTTCCGTCGCGATATGGCGAAGACGCGCGATGGCGCCGCCGGTACCGGCCGGAATGAGACGTCCCACGATGACGTTCTCCTTCAGGCCTTCCAGCATATCGACCTTGCCGTTGACCGCCGCATCGGTGAGGACGCGAGTGGTTTCCTGGAAGGACGCCGCCGAGAACACCGACCGGGTCTGGAGCGACGCCTTGGTGATGCCCAGAAGGATCGCCCGGCCATCCGCCCCTTTGCGGCCTTCGGTTTCGGCCTTTTTATTGGCCTCTTCCAGTTCCGCCGCATCGACATGCTCGCCCGCGATCAGGGTGGTTTCGCCGCCCTCGGTGATCTCAAGCTTCTGCATCATCTGGCGGCAGATCACTTCGATATGCTTGTCGTTGATCTTCACGCCCTGCAGGCGATAGACGTCCTGGATTTCCTTGACGAGATAAGTCGCCAATTCTTCCATGCCCTTGATCCGCAGGATGTCGTGCGGGCTGGGATTGCCTTCGACGATGTAATCGCCCTTCTCGACATAATCGCCCTCGCGCACGCTGATGTGCTTGCCCTTGGGGATCAGATACTCGGTCGGTTCGATCTTGTCCGACTTGGGCTTCACGATCACGCGGCGCTTGTTCTTATAGTCCTTGCCGAACTCGACGAAGCCGTCGGTTTCCGCCAGGACGGCCGCTTCCTTCGGCTTGCGGGCTTCGAACAGTTCCGCCACGCGCGGCAGGCCGCCCGTGATGTCGCGTGTCTTGGCGCCTTCCGTGGGAATACGGGCCAGAACGTCGCCGGCGCGGACTTCCGAGCCGTCTTCCACCGACAGAATGGCGTCGGCCGAAACCGCGTAACGCGCTTCGCCGCCGGCCGCCAGCTGAATGACCTTGCCCTTCTTGTCCACGATCGCGATGGTGGGACGCAGGTCGGGCGCGTTCTTGGAGCCCGAGCCGCGGCTGTCCATCACCACCTTGTTGGAAACGCCGGTCTTTTCGTCCGACACTTCGCGCAAGGTGACGCCGAACGTCAGATCCTCATACTTCACGATGCCTTCGACATCGGTCAGCACGGGCAACGCATTCGGATTCCATTCCGCCAGCCGGTCGCCGCGCTTGACGGTGGCGCCTTCGTCCACCTTCAGGCGCGCGCCGTAAACGATGCGGGAAGTCGCACGTTCCTGGCCCTTATTGTCGGTGATCACGATCTGCATGTTGCGGCCCATCGCGATCAGCTCACCGTCGGAATTCTTGACGATGTTGCGGTTCACGATGCGGATCTTGCCGTCGTAAGACGCTTCGATCTTGGACTGGCCCGCCACCTGCGCCGCGCCGCCGATATGGAAGGTGCGCATGGTGAGCTGGGTGCCCGGCTCACCGATCGACTGGGCGGCGATGACGCCCACCGCTTCGCCGATATTGACCGAGGTTCCGCGCGCCAGATCGCGGCCATAGCACTTGCCGCAAACGCCTTCCGGCAGCTCGCAAGTGAGGACAGAACGCACGCGCACCTTTTGGACATGCGCGCTTTCGATCTTTTCGGCCAGATCTTCGGTGACTTCCTTGCCGCGCTTGACGATCACTTCGCCCGAATCCGGGTGCTTGATGTCTTCGGCGGCGGTACGGCCCAGGACGCGCTCCGACAGGGACGACACGACCTGGCCGCCATCGATTTCGGCCTGGACCGTGACACCCTTCTTGGTGCCGCAATCTTCCGCCGTGATGATGCAGTCATTGGCCACGTCGACCAGACGGCGGGTGAGATAACCCGAATTCGCCGTCTTGAGCGCGGTGTCGGCCAGACCCTTGCGGGCGCCGTGGGTGGAGTTGAAGTACTCCAGCACGGTGAGGCCTTCCTTGAAGTTCGACAGGATCGGCGTCTCGATGATCGAGCCGTCGGGACGCGCCATCAGGCCGCGCATGCCGGCGAGCTGCTTCATCTGCTGCGGCGAACCGCGGGCGCCGGAATGCGACATCATGTAGATGGAGTTCATCTCTTCCACCCGGCCCGTTTCCGGGTCGATGCGGGGCTCGGAGATTTCCTTCATCATTTCGGCCGCGACCATGTCAGTGCACTTCGACCAGGTATCGACGACGAGGTTGTACTTCTCCTTGTCGGTGGTCAGACCATCCTGATACTGCTGCTCATACTCGCGCACGCGATGGCGCGTGTCGTCGATCAGCTTCTGCTTGGTGGCGGGCACCACCATGTCGTCCTTGCCGAACGAGATGCCGGCCTTGCAGGCTTCGCGGAAGCCCAGGCCCATCACCGCATCGCAGAACAGCACGGTCTCTTTCTGGCCGCAGTGACGATAGACTTCGTCGATGATGTGGCTGATCTCCTGCTTGCGCAGCAGGCGATTGACCAGCTCGAACGGAATCTTGGGATTCCGCGGCAGGATTTCCGCAATCATCATGCGGCCCGGCGTGGAGTCCACGCGGCGGATGATCGGCTTGCCTTCGGCATCGACCGTCTTGTAGCGCGCCTTGATCTTGGCGTGCAGCGTGACGGAACCCGAGAACAGAGCGTGCTCGATCTCGCCGATATCGTTGAACACCATGCCTTCGCCCGGTTCCTTGGCGCGTTCCTGCGACAAGTAATAAAGGCCCAGAACAATATCCTGGGTCGGCACGATGATCGGCTTACCGTTGGCGGGGCTGAGAATGTTGTTGGTCGACATCATCAGCACGCGCGCTTCCAGCTGGGCTTCCAAGCTCAGCGGGACGTGCACGGCCATCTGGTCGCCGTCGAAGTCGGCGTTGAAGGCGGTGCAGACCAGCGGATGCAGCTGGATCGCCTTGCCTTCGATCAGGACCGGTTCGAACGCCTGAATGCCCAAACGGTGCAAGGTGGGCGCGCGGTTGAGCAGGATGGGATGTTCGCGGATCACCTCTTCCAGGATGTCCCAAACCTCGGGCTTTTCCTTTTCCACCAGCTTCTTGGACTGCTTGACCGTCTGGCTGAAGCCCTTGGCTTCCAGCCGCGAATAGATGAACGGCTTGAACAGCTCCAGCGCCATCTTCTTGGGCAGACCGGCCTGATGCAGCTTCAGTTCCGGGCCGACCACGATGACCGAACGGCCGGAATAGTCGACGCGCTTGCCCAGAAGGTTCTGGCGGAAGCGACCCTGCTTGCCTTTCAGCATGTCGGCGAGCGACTTCAGCGGACGCTTGTTGGCGCCGGTGATGACGCGGCCACGGCGACCATTGTCGAACAGGGCGTCAACCGATTCCTGCAGCATGCGCTTTTCGTTGCGCACAATGATGTCCGGGGCCTTGAGCTCGATCAGGCGCTTCAGCCGGTTGTTGCGGTTGATGACGCGGCGATAGAGATCATTGAGGTCGGAGGTGGCGAAACGGCCGCCATCCAGGGGAACCAGCGGGCGCAGTTCCGGCGGGATCACCGGCACCACGGTGAGGATCATCCATTCCGGGCGATTGCCGGACTCCAGGAACGCGTCCACCACTTTGAGGCGCTTGACCAGCTTCTTCTGCTTTTCGCCGCCATTGGAACCGGCGATGTCCACGCGCAGTTCGTCGCGCAGCTTTTCCAGATCGATCGCCATCAACAGCTTGCGGATCGCTTCGGCGCCGATTTCGGCGGTGAAGCTGTCGTTGCCGTAATCGTCCTGGGCTTTATAGAACTCGTCTTCCGTCAGGAGCTGACGCTCCTTGAGCGGGGTGAGGCCCGGTTCGATGACGATGTAGTTTTCGAAATAGAGAACCCGCTCCAGATCCTTGAGCGTCATGTCCAGCATCAGGCCGATGCGGCTGGGCAGCGACTTCAGGAACCAGATATGGGCGACGGGGCTGGCCAGCTCGATATGGCCCATGCGGTCGCGGCGAACCTTCTGCACCGTCACTTCGACGCCGCACTTTTCGCAGACGATGCCCTTGTACTTCATGCGCTTGTACTTGCCGCACAAGCATTCGTAGTCCTTCACAGGCCCGAAGATGCGGGCGCAAAACAGCCCGTCCCGCTCCGGCTTGAAGGTACGGTAATTGATGGTTTCGGGCTTTTTGATCTCGCCATGGCTCCAGCGCAGGATCTGGTCCGGGCTGGCCAGCGAGATTTTGATGCGGTCGAAGGTGGGGATTTCCTTCGCCGTACCGAAGACATTCATCAGCTCTTGATTCATGTACGAGCCTTTCTCAGCAATGACAAAACATATTCTCGAACCGGCACGGGCGGCGCCTTACGGCGTCGGCCCGTTGACCAGTTCGACATTGAGCGACAGCGAGCGCATTTCCTTGACCAGGACGTTGAACGATTCCGGAATACCGGCCTCGAACGTGTCCTCGCCCCGAACGATCGCCTCATAGACCTTGGTGCGGCCGGCCACGTCGTCCGACTTCACGGTCAGGATTTCCTGCAGCGTGTAGGCGGCGCCATAGGCTTCGAGCGCCCAGACTTCCATTTCACCGAAGCGCTGACCGCCGAACTGCGCCTTGCCGCCCAGCGGCTGCTGGGTGACGAGCGAGTAAGGACCGATCGAACGGGCGTGGATCTTGTCGTCCACCAGATGGTTCAGCTTCAGCATGTAGATGTAGCCGACGGTGACGGGACGAGTGAACGCCTCGCCGGTGCGGCCATCGAACAGCGTGACCTGGCCGGATTCCGACAGGCCCGCCTGCCCCAGCATCTCGACAATGTCGTGCTCCTTGGCACCGTCGAACACGGGCGTGGCGATCGGAACGCCCGGACGGAGATTTTCCGCCAGCTCCACCAAGCCCTCTTCTTCGATCTGCGCCAGACGGTCGTCATTGGCATAGACATGCTTCAAGTGACGGCGCAGCGGTTCGTACTTGCCGTCGCGCTTGACCTTGTCGAGCATGTCGCCGATCTGGCGGCCGAGGCCCGAACAGGCCCAGCCCAGATGGGTTTCCAGGATCTGCCCGACATTCATGCGGGAAGGCACGCCCAGAGGATTGAGCACCACGTCAACCGCGGTGCCGTCTTCCAGATGCGGCATGTCTTCGATCGGCACGATGCGGCTGATCACGCCCTTGTTGCCGTGACGGCCGGCCATCTTGTCGCCCGGCTGCAGCTTGCGCTTCACTGCCACGAACACGCGGACCATCTTCATCACGCCGGGGGCCAGCTCGTCGCCGCGACGCAGCTTTTCCACCTTGTCGGCGAAACGCTTGTCGAGGCGCTGCTTGCTGTCGTCATACTGCTGACGCAAGCCTTCGATTTCCGCCATCGCCTTTTCGTTGCGAAGGCCGATCTGCCACCATTGATGACGCGGGATGGTGTCGAGCACCTGCTGCGTGATCTTGGTGTCCGCGGCCATGCCCTTGGGGCCGGACGCGGCGGTCTTGTTGAGCAGGATTTCCGAGAGGCGCGAGAAGATGTTGCGCTCCAGGATCGAAAGCTCGTCGTCGCGGTCTTCCGCCAGACGTTCTTCTTCCGCCTTCTCGATCGACATGGCGCGCTGGTCCTTGTCGACGCCGTGACGGTTGAAGACCCGCACTTCGACGATGGTGCCGGTGACGCCCGGCGGCACGCGCAAAGACGTGTCGCGGACATCGGCGGCCTTTTCGCCGAAGATGGCGCGCAGCAGCTTTTCTTCAGGGGTCATCGGGGTTTCGCCCTTGGGCGTCACCTTGCCGACCAGGATGTCACCCGCCTGCACTTCGGCGCCGATATAGACGATGCCGGCTTCGTCGAGATTTTTGAGGTTTTCCTCGCCGACATTGGGAATGTCGCGCGTGATTTCCTCAGGCCCGAGCTTGGTGTCGCGAGCCATCGTCTCGAATTCCTCGATATGGATCGAGGTGAAGACGTCGTCGCGCACGATGCGCTCGGAGATCAGGATCGAGTCTTCGAAGTTGTAGCCATTCCAGGGCATGAAGGCGACGAGCGCATTCTTGCCCAGGGCCAGCTCGCCCAGCTGGGTCGAGGGACCGTCGCCGATCACATCGCCCTTGTGCACCAGGTCGCCCACCTTCACCAGCGGACGCTGGTTGATGCAGGTGGAAGCGTTGGAGCGCTGGAACTTGCGCAGGCGGTAGATGTCGATGCCCGGCTTGGTGGGATCGGTTTCCTCGGTGGCGCGCACCACGATACGGGTGGCGTCCACCTGGTCGACGATGCCGGTGCGGCGTGCGGAAATCGCGGCGCCGGAATCTCGGGCTACCACTTCTTCCATGCCGGTGCCGACCAGCGGCGCTTCCGGGCGCAGCAGAGGCACGGCCTGACGCTGCATGTTCGAGCCCATCAAGGCGCGGTTGGCGTCGTCATTTTCCAGGAACGGCACCAGGGCCGCGGCCACGGAGACCAGCTGCTTGGGCGAAACGTCGATGAACTGCACCTGATCGGGCGTGGTCATCACGAAGTTTCCGCCCTTGCGGCAGGAGAGCAGTTCGTCGGTGAGACGCAGACGGCTATCGATGGTCGCGTTGGCCTGGGCGATCATGTACTTCGCCTCTTCCATCGCCGACAGATAGACAACCTCGTCCGTCAGGTGCTTGTTGTTCACCCGGCGATAGGGGCTTTCGATGAAGCCGTACTTGTTCACCCGCGCATAGGTCGCCAGCGAATTGATCAGGCCGATGTTCGGGCCTTCCGGCGTCTCGATCGGGCAGATACGGCCGTAATGCGTGGGATGCACGTCGCGCACTTCGAAGCCGGCGCGCTCGCGGGTCAGGCCGCCCGGTCCAAGCGCGGACATGCGGCGCTTGTGGGTGAGCTCCGACAGCGGGTTCTGCTGGTCCATGAATTGCGACAGCTGCGAGGAGCCGAAGAATTCGCGCACCGCTGCCGCCACCGGCTTGGCGTTGATCAGGTCGTGCGGCATCACCGTGTCGATATCGACCGCGCTCATGCGCTCCTTGATGGCGCGTTCCATGCGCAGCAGACCCACGCGGAACTGGTTCTCCATCAATTCGCCCACCGAACGCACGCGGCGGTTGCCGAGATTGTCGATGTCGTCGATTTCGCCGCGGCCGTCGCGCAGTTCCGCCAGTGCCTTGAGGATGGCAAGGATGTCGTCCTTGCGCAGCACGCGCATCGTGTCGGGGGCGTCCAGGCCCATGCGCATATTCATCTTCACGCGGCCGACCGCCGACAGGTCATAACGCTCGGCATCGAAGAAGAGCTGACCGAACAGAGTTTCCGCCGTGTCGAGCGTGGGCGGCTCGCCCGGACGCATGACGCGATAGATGTCGATCAGCGCCGCTTCGCGCGAATGGTTCTTGTCCACCGCGAGCGTGTTGCGGACATAGGCGCCGGTGGTGATGCCGTCGACATTGATGACCTCGACTTCATGGAAGCCGGCCTCGTTCAAGGTCGCCAGATTGTCGGCGGTGAGCTCGTCGCCCGCTTCGACATAGATTTCGCCGGTTTCCGGATTGACCATGTCGAGCGCGCTGTAGCGGCCGATCAACTCGTCTTCCGCGAAGGCGACGGACTTGACGCCCTCTTCCTGCAGCTTGCGCAGGGCGCGCACGGTGATCTTTGCGCCCGCTTCCAGAATGACGTCGCCGGTCTTGGCGTTCTTCCAGTCCGACTGCGACTTGGCGTTACGCATCCAGCTCTGGTCCAGCGGCGTGGTCCAGCTGCCGTCCTTCTGACGCTTGAAGGCGATCTTGGAATAGAAATAGCCCAGGATCTCTTCCTGGGTCAGGCCCAGCGCATACAGCAGGGTCGTCGCCGGCAGCTTGCGGCGGCGGTCGATGCGCACATGAATGATGTCCTTGGCGTCGAATTCGAAGTCGAGCCAGGAACCGCGATAGGGAATGACGCGCGCGGCGAACAACAGCTTGCCCGAGGAATGGGTCTTGCCCTTGTCGTGATCGAAGAACACGCCCGGGCTGCGGTGCATCTGAGAAACGATGACCCGCTCGGTACCGTTGACGACGAAGGTGCCGTTATCGGTCATGAAGGGGACGTCGCCCATATAGACGTCCTGTTCCTTGATGTCCTTGACCGACTTGGCGCCGGTTTCCTGGTCCACATCGAACACGATGAGGCGGAGCGTCACCTTGAGCGGCGCCGCATAGGTCATGGAGCGCTGCTGGCACTCCTCGACGTCGTATTTGGGTTCCTCGAAATGATAATCGACATATTCGAGCAACGAGGATTCGCTGAAATCCTTGATCGGAAACACTTGGCGGAACACCGCCTCAAGCCCCTCGTCCCCACGCCCGCCGTCCGGCTTCACCAGCTGCAGGAACTGGTCATAGGAAGTGCGCTGAACCTCGATCAGGTTCGGCATTTGCGCGATCTCGGCGATCTTGCCGAAATTCTTCCGCAGTCTTTTGCGTCCGGTGAAGGAGAGAGTCATTCCTTAGGATCCTTTACGG
>JAFKFG010000049.1 GCA_017307355.1 Alphaproteobacteria bacterium | reverse complement strand
AATTTCCTTTGAACGCCCATTCGCGTGCGAATGTCACGACCTTTCCAGACACCTGCAATGTATCTCCGGGCATAACCCCGCGCGCATTTAACTTCACCTCGCCAGTCTCGGTTATTTCCCTTTTTCCGTTGGCATAAAAAATGTATGCAATAGGCATTTCTGCGATGCGGACGGTTATCTCAACTTTGTCCATTCTCGCCCGGGTACTACCAACGTTGAATGCATCAAACCGAACTGTGATGAATTCGCCCTCAACGGGTTTGTCGATAGAAACTTTTCGAACCCGTATTTTTGGTCGTTGAGTTGCAACGAACTCCTGACGGCTCAGACGTATTTGCTGGCCAATAAGAAAACTTTGGAAAAGTCCGCCAACCGCAAGAGCTAAAGTGAAAAACGTTAGCCACAAAGTGTAAAAGGCTACAGGGTCCGATAATCCGCGATCCCACAATGTCTCTCTTTTAAAGCAAGTGCTAAGAGGTTGATGATCCTCCTCAGCGCCGTCGAGGCAAGCTTCATAGCCGGCCTTTGTAGTGGTCACAGTCACTGCGTTTGCGGTGAAGAAGACAACACTGGCTATTCCAATGAGAAGAGCCAACGCGATGATTATTTGCATGAAAAGCTTTGGCATCTAGCCTCGCCCCGCGCGTAAACGATCGCCCAGGGAACGCATCGGCGGTGGCGGAACCTATCACAGAGAGCAGAAGGTCGGTAGAAGCCCGTGAGCCTCCACTATTCTGTATAGGATGTGACCGTAAAAGGAGGGTTCTCGTTCATGATCCTATTCACACGGTAGATCATGCCTGATGCTCGGAATGCCCGTCGCTTGTCTCCCGCAGCAATCGCTGTCTCGAGATGGCCATCAAACCGCTCCGCAAGACGGTGCAGTCTGATATAATTGGAGGCATCGCAAATCATGCCGGAATTCTAACAGATCGGGCAACCGACGCCTAGTCAGGTGTGGGCCCCTTTACCTTCGGCATCGGCCCATAGCCCTCGTTCGCCCGCATCTCATCGACGGTGAGGATGCTGTTCTTGGCGGCGATATCGTAGGTCGCCCAACGGGTCTGCGGATCGCCGCGCAGGAAGCCTGACAAATCCAGCTCAAGTTCGAGGGATGATCCGGATGGAAACACTGACCGCGCGAATTCCGCTTCGATCTTCCGCGCCCAAGGCGAGAGGCAGAAGGTGGCGAACCAGAGCCCGGCTTGCGCGGCGTTGGTGAAGGTCGAATTTTCGTAGGCCTGCACGATTGGCGGCGGCACCTGAAACAGGCGGCAAATCTCTATCACGCCGAACTTGCGGCTCTCCAAAAGCTCCGCATCCTCGGGCGAAATTTGGAGAGATTTCCATTCGAGGCCGTCGCCCGCGACCGCGATTTTGCCCGCATTGTCGCCGGAATAGCCGCTGTCCCACGTCGCCTTGAGGCGGGCGGCGGTGGCGGGGTCGATAGTGCCTGGGGCCGTCAGGAAGCCAGACGGGAATGCTCCGTTGCGCAGCATCGATCCGGCCAGATTGTTCGCCCCGGCGACAGTCGAGACGGTTTCTGCGGCCCGCGACAGGACAGAACGCCCGACCTTGCCGTCATCAGTCCTCGTCCTCAAATGGACGACTTCGCCTTGCAGGTAGCGCCGGGTACCGCCTCGGGTGTCGGACACATCATAGGCCAGCCGCCCGCTGGTGAGTTCGGCCACGGACACAGAATTCCAAGGCGCGAACCGGAAGCCCTCAAGCTGCCCGCGTCCGTCGCGCAGGATGATTGCGAGGCCATTGCCCTGAAGCAATGTGCTGGCGACCAGATGCTCCATGAAGTCGGGCCAAGTCATGCCGTCGTTCACGCCGTTGCGGACGATCAAGGAAAGCGGATGGCCGGGCTGCTCGGTGCGGTCGCCCTGCCCGTCGCGGCGGTATGTGAGCGCGGGCACATAGGCCAAGGCGCTGCTGATCGCGGTCACGCAAGCCAGCACCGTGGCGAGGCTTTCTGCCGCGCGTGGCGACAGGCCGGAGGCGTAATAGCCTTGGCTGAGTGCCGCCCAGCTTGGCTCGATGCAGGCGGCTGCGTCCCGCCGCTCGAAGCCCGCGAAGGAGGCGATGCGCTCTATGAGCCCCAATGTTCCATCTCCGCAAGAACGAGGACGCGCAACCGCGTTTGGCTGTCCGCGATGTGCCGGTAATGGCGCAAGGCGATGGTGGTGTCTGGATATGCCGGGATCGCGGACACGATGCTGACTTCGCGCAGGTCAACCTTGTTCAGCGTCCGCTTCGTGCCCTCCCAGGTGTCGCCACCCTTGGGCACATGAAAGCCGAACGACATACCGCCCAGGTCTCCGCGCTCCGCCAGCGCCAAGGCGTCGTTGCCCGCCTGGGTGTTCGGCAACTCAAGGCTGAAGGCCAGCCCCTTTTCGTCTTCCTTCAAGGTCAACGATCCGCTGCGGGTCCGGCCCAGCACGGACGACATGTCATGATCCATCAAGGCGAGAATGTCGCCTTGGTTCTGGAGCGCCTCACGGAACGCGCCCGGCTGGATAGTCTCGGTGAGCCCGCCGCCAAGGTCCGCGACGGAGCCGAAGGTCGCAACATAACCTTCAACCCGCCGCCCCTTGGCGCGGACTTCCGAGGGCGTTGGCCGCCACTCTATGTCGGTCGCTCCGGTCATTAGGCCGGCATCGCGGGAGTGGCGGAATTGACGCCAGTGACGGACACGAAAGCAGCGCCGTTGCGACAGGCCACATCTACCGTCGCCATGGCTCTCAGACTTACGTTGCCTTTGCTGTAGGCCGTGCTTTCGTAGGGGTTCACCAGAATGTCGAGTTCGCTCCAGATACCCAGGACCAGTTCCGACCAGTCGGCATAAATGAGCGCGTAGGTCGAAGGCGAATTGCCGTCAGCCGTTTCAATGTTGCTAAAGGTGATGGGCTGGCCGCCGAACACGGCACTGACACCAAGCGGGTTGTTCTGCTTGTCCATCGCCAAGGCCGCGATCTTGCGAACAAGCGGCGTGGTCAGGAAAGAGGGACTGCCACCAACATTCGCCACAGCGGCAAGCGAAACGGCAGTAGCCGCAGCGGTAAACAGGTCCGTCACCGCGACGGTCTGGATGCCACTCATGCCGCCCAGGATGCCGACCGGCTCATTGGAGCCGCCGCCACGGATCGCGGCACTATCGATGGCGAGCGCGATGTTGCGCGCCATCATCTTGCGAAGCAGCCCTTCCACATCCGGCGATGACTGCTGGATCATGTTGCGGCTGTATTCCGAGATCACTCCGCAATGCTTGGGGCTGAGGGTCACGCTGTCGAAATCCGGATCACCGGAGCCGAGAGCCGAATTTTCCGCAACCCAGCCAACCTGAGGGCTTCCCATTTCGCGCGGGATGCTGACGTTACCCCTTAAGCCGTTCAGGACCGTGGCGCCAAGCGATCGAATGACGGTGTTCGCCGTGAGCGCGTTGATGAACAATTCCGGCCGGAAGTCTGTCGGCACGATTTCAGATGCGGTGCTGGTGGTGCTGACGCGCTTTTCGAAAATTTCGGTCGGGATGTAGATGCCCTGCGCCGGTTTGCCCGCGCGCTTGGCGAGTTCGTCTTGGATCTCCTTCTCGAACCCCGCGTCAACATTCAACCCTGCGGCATGAGCGATGGCTCGGCCTAGTGAGAACCGGGACCGGATTTCGTTCGAGAGCTTCGCATCGCCGTGAATAGGCGTGCCCGGTTCGGCCCTGTCCGCATCGTCCAACATTTTCTGACGGGCGATTTTGCTGTCCAGGGCGCGCAATTCGGTTTCGAGCGATTTGAACTTGGCGCCTTCATCCGCCGTGTGGGCGGTCTTCATCGCATCGAGCAAACCGATGCGCTTTTCCATCAGATCAGAAGTCTTTTCGTGTTTCATCGGTCACTCCATCTTGGGTTTGGCCGCTTCACAGCGGGCATTCGTTAATCCATCAGGCCGGGTGGCTACGGCTCAGGGTTGGTCGCCTCACGGCGGTGTTGAAAAGGGCCCCTCCGGTGAGCCGCGACAGACACACGGAGGGGCGCAAGGTTCTCAATGGCTGAAACCTTTCGCATGAAAGACCATTGAGGGTCGGGGAATTGGTTCCCAGCACGGTGATCGATCGTGTCCCGCCGCCCGTGCTGGGCGTGCCTGGCGCGGCGTTCGCGGCGGAATTGGGAAAGTTGGGGCGTGGGCGCGGAAGCACCGTGGGAAGCGTGCCAAGGGTAGCACCGCTAAAATACATGTGATCGTCTCCGCGCCAGCGTTGGGACTAACCTCTCCCGTTTCGCTCGGATGAGAAATAAGTTTGATCACGCCGAATGGCGTCCATTCGATTTTTTCTTCGCGCGCGCGCGTACTTTTCTTGCAGAACCTATTTCAGATTTTGAGGATAATGCCGAGGCAGCTCCGCGCCCGCCTTGCGCGACAGAGGTTCTGAGCGATTTTTCGCGTGCCCGTGAAAGGACGGGAAGGATGGCAAGGATTATCGCGTCAGCACGACGTATCGCGTATACCCCGGGAAGGATGGGAAGGATTATTCGCCGCGAGGCCTGTATGTCCTCTTCCTTCCTCTCCTTCCCTTCCTTCCGGGGGTTTAGATCAGAGGAGAGAGAAACAGCGCATAATCCTTTCCGTCCTTCCCTTCCTTCCCCCGTTATATGCGCCCCTGCCCGGGAAGGATCGCGGGAAGGATGGGGAAGGATCACGGGCCTCGGTCCTTTCTCTCCTTCCCGTCCTTCCCAGTCATAGGGGCTTAGGCTCTGGCCGCCAGTCAGGCAGCGCATACTTCCCGCGCTCAACCCGCACCACCAATCCATCCTCCGCCATCGTGAACAGCAGCTTGTCCAGCCCGCCCGGCTTCCGGCCACAAGCCAGCGCAAGCTCCTTATTCGACAGGGGTGCCTCTGCCTTTTTCAACGCGACGAGAACTTGCGTCCGCTCCCTGCTCAACCGGACCTCGTCGGTATCGCCAAGGATCGACCATTGGCACGTGAGCCCGTCGAGCTTCACCGCATAATCGAAGTCCTCAAGGTCTCGGCCACGGCCCATGAGACGAACGCCACCGGCCTCCCTCTTCAGCACAATGGTGCTATCCGCTCCGCCTGACAGCGCCAGCGTGCCGGACACTTCATCGAAATAGTCGCCGCCTGCCCCAAGAGATTTGCGCGTGTGATGGATCACGACAATCCCGACGCCTTTTTCCAACGCCAATGATTGGAGCGCATTCATCGCCGCATAGTCTGCATCGTATGGACCTTGTGTTTTGTCACGGGTTGTTGGTTTGAACCGTGCCAATACGTCAACGATCACAAGCCGCGCGTTTGGGTTGTTCGTCAGCCAATCCCGAATGCGATCAACTCCGCCCATGTCTTGTCGAGGCCAGTCCGTGGCGAGGTGAAGCCGATCCGGCACGGGCTGTGATGCCATGTCCCAGAGCTTTTTCATGCGGGAATTAAGGCGTCGCTGATTATCTTCCAATGCGAGATATAGGACGTCGCCTTGCTGGCACTCTTTATTGACGAAGGTGACACCGCCGCCAGCGACGGCCAATCCCACTTGAAGCCATAGCCATGACTTCCCGATTTTTGGTGCGCCTGCGAACAAGGTCAGTCCTTCAGTGATCAAACCCGGCACGATATATTTGACCGGTTCGAACTCCTTGCCGAACAAATCGCGCGCATTGATCAGGCCGGGGATCACGATGGGTGGCTTAAAGACTGGTGCTGCTTCACAACGGGCAATAAATTCCTCCTTGGTGTGGCCCTCCGCAAACCAATCGGTGACGTCGCCTTTCTCCTTTACGTCGGGGTATGGGACGATGCGCACCGCAATTGCATGTGGGGAAACATTCAGGGCCACATCTCGGGAGAACATGCGCCCGGCAGCATCGTTGTCCTCTTGAATGAAGATGCGATGCCTTTTCTTGAACCACTTGTTCAGATCTGGGTCCCAGTTTTCGGCGCCACCGGGATTGGTGGTGGCGAGGAAGCCTAATGCGCTCAGCGTGTCGGCATCCTTTTCGCCTTCACAGATATACAGGTCTTCGGATTGCCGGGCGGCGACTATCCGATCCAGATTATACGGTATGCGCGGCTTATCGCCCTTGCCGATTTCCCAACCGGGTTCGGCGCGGTCATGCTCCTCCCAATGCCACTGGCGAAAAGTCTTCTCGCCATTGCCCAAGTCATAGCGCGACACTTTTGAATGCATCGCGCCATGCTCGTCCCGATAGATATACTCAACGCTCGGCCTGATGCCGGGCGGGAGCGGCGTCCGGTTATATTCGCTCACCGTCAGTTCGCCATTTCGCTGACGATTTTTGCGGCGAACGCGGCGATGAACTCGTCATATTGTTCATCTTCGAATATGGCGAGGATGACGCAGCCCGTTGAATTCAGCGCAAGCGCCAAATCTTCCTCCCTATCGTTGGTGAAGGCGACGCACATGACCTTGGGCTTCGGTTTAGCCATTGGCCTCGCCCTCCTTCCGGTCAATCAAGGCTTGCAGGGCCTTCACTTCATCTGGCGACGCCTGAGAAGCCCAGAACGCATTGAGTTGTTCATAGGCGATGACACAGAGCTTCGCGGCCTCGACGGCGGGTAGCGATACGATGACGGTCACAGCGGGATCACGCATGGCGACCGCCCGTCCGCTTCGGCTTAATCGAGGCAGCCTTCTTGGCCGTGGCGGCAACTAGCCGTTCCTTGTGCTTCAACACAGCGGCAAGCGGCCAAACTTTCGTCCGATAGCCGAGTTTGACTGCTGGCGGGAAGCCATTTTCCTCCCACCGTTTCAGGTGCGCAGAGTGCTTCGGTAGATTGGGGAAATGCTCTTCGACAATTTCGCGCGGCACGAGAGCGTCGTCCGCGATGATGCGCTTCTTTAACATGATAGCTCCTGTTCGGAGCCGAAGGCTGCGGGCCGAAAACGACAGCGCCCACAAGCCTTTCGGCTCATTGAGCGCCCTATTCCGTTTTGGCGAAGACGTGAAAGCGGGGCGAGTACGCAGTCTCCAGCACCAACTATGGCGTGTACCGGTGCGAATGAAAAGGACTATTCACACCGGTACGCTGCCGTTAGTTCTCTACGTCTTCGTCAGGCTCTCGCCGGAACATGGCTGTTTCGCCATCGTCATACTCGGCTACCAATTTCCAATCTGAATAACCTCGGAAATTGCTATCGACATGCGCCCGATGGATCACTTCGACGCCGGCATCGACAGAGACATGAACGATGTCCAGATGATCATCATCATGGAGGCGCAAATCGAGTTCATCCGATCGATCTAGTTTTGTCGGATCAACATGGTTGCCATCCTTGTCCAGAACTTTGAAGAAGTGTTCCGGAATACGGACTTCATCGCCGTGTGCATCCATGATCAGGAAGTAGCCGCGATTTCTGACTAGCTCAGCCACGGATCACATCCCTTCCCGCTGCGTATTCACGGCGAATGTGCTGAAGGTCTGCGTCGGTCCATGCATTGCCGCAGATTTGCAATGTGCCGTCGGGCAACTCTTTGGTGCTGATACCGGGCTTCCGGAAATACATGCCAGTCAGAGTAAATCCTGGCGGCACGCTGGCGATGTCCTCCGGCGTGGGAGGCATCACAAGGTATTGGCCATCGATGTAAGGCAGTTTGTGATTAGGCACTCTAGGCTCCTGAGTTTAGGAGCCGGTGCTAGGATGGGTGGCATCCTGGAAAAACAAAATAACCACCCACCCGGCCACCGGCTCGGGTTAAAAAAGTTGGGTTGAGGGTCATTTTATTTTTCCTTGGGGGCGAAGGTCACAATCGTGCTGCGTCCCGCTAGAAACATGGCGTGGACTGGGTCTGATTTCAACCCCTCTGTCCGGATCAAACCGGATCACGCCCTTCGTGCAGCGATTTCAATAATTTGGCCGACCGCTGGCTTATCATTCACGATCTCATCCAAGCGCGCGGCCCACGCCTCAAGACATTCGAATTTTTCCTGGGCGAAATCATGCTTGTCATAAATTCCGACAATGGCTGGCGGCGTATGCGCCAACACAGCTTCCCGAACTTCCAGAGGGAACTTGTGGCCGCGCTTGTCGCGCAGCCGTGACAAGTGCGAGCGCATCGTCCGCCTGATGTCGTGATTGACCCAACGCACCAACTCGACCATGGCGGGATCTTCGCCACGAGCCACGGCCATTTGGCGCAACGCCTTCAGCATGCGCTCGTCGATCCGGCTCTTTACTCTTTGCGGCATGGTCACTGCCGTCTTTCCACAGGTCAAGCTAAACAGGAACGGCCCTTCAAAGTTCGGCATCTGGCCCAGGATGTCCAGTGATGCCGCAGTCAGCGGGACTAAATGCTCTTTAGCTTTGTGTTCCTTGGCCTTCATCCTTTCGCGGGGGATGATCCAGTCCCGATTTGCGAAGCTAAATTCAGGAACGGATGCATCAACCACTTCGCGGAGGCGGAGGCCGTTCAACATCAACATCCGATAAATCTGCTGAACCGGGTATGCCTCTTCGCTGGTGGCAATCCAGAGCGCCTTCAATTCATCCTCGGTGAGTTCGCGGCCCTTGGAAATAACCTCTCCCAGAAGCGCGGTCGCCTTGATCTCTGAACAAGGCGAGGCATCAAGGGCGTAGACCTCTTGCCCTACGAACCAGGTGAACATCCGCTTGCACAAGACCAGCAGTATCCGGGCGGTACCGGGCTTGCCTTCCAGTTTCTTGCCCCGGATGAGTTCCACCACATCGCGGCGGCTCACCTCAACCAGCGGCATGTGTCCCCAAAGCGGGATCAGCGTCGCCATTATAATGTGTGTGACTTCTTTCCGGCGGCGCTCGGTCGGCAACTTCTGCGCGATGAAGTCCAGAGCGGCTTGCTCAAAAGTGGCACGGTCCAGACGAGCGCGAACTTCCCGCTTAATCTCTATCGCGGGGTCGCGGCCCTGCTCTATCAGCGCCAGCCACGCCCTCGCCTTGGTCCTGGCTTCGTCCACCGACATGCCGGGGAATTTGCCAAGGTAGCGCGTGGTCCAAAATTGACGGCCCTCCAACCGCTTCCAAATCAGGAAGGCTTTGTGCCCCTTGTCGGTGACACGAACGCGCAAGCCCGGCACCATCCGGTCTGATACGCCATATCGTTTTCCCTTCGCGGCGCGCGGAAGTTTTTCGATCAACTCATCAGAGAAGCGGCGGGGTTGTTTTGCAGCGGCGCGTTTCTGGGGCATGTCGGCTCCGGGCCATGCCTGGGCCATGCAATGGCGGAATGCCGAAGTCATTCCCAGACAAGAGCTTATGCTTCCGATCTCCAGAAATGAAAAGCGCTGCAATGATTTAAGCAGCGAACCGACGTCAATAGACGTCAACAAACTTGATACCTTCAAGGCTGCAAAAGAACATGATCGCGGTGGTGGGCGCCCGCAATGCCTCTGCCCTCGCCCGTAAATTCGCGCAGATCCTGTCGCGCGATCTGGGCGAGGCCGGCCTCGTCATCGCCTCCGGCCTGGCACGCGGCATCGATTCCGCCGCGCACGAAGCCGGGCTCGAAACCGGCACCGTTGCGGTGGTCGCCGGCGGTGTCGATATCGTGTATCCGCCGGAAAACGAGGCGCTCTATCGGGCCATCGCCCGGCAAGGCGTGGTGATTTCGGAAATGCCTTTGGGCGAAGCGCCCCAGGCCCGGCATTTTCCCCGCCGCAACCGGCTGATCTCAGGGCTCGCGCGCGGGGTCATCGTGGTCGAAGCGGCCGAGCGTTCCGGCTCGTTGATCACCGCCAATTACGCGCTGGAACAGAGCCGCGAAATTTTCGCCGTTCCGGGCTCGCCGCTCGATCCGCGCGCCAAGGGCCCCAATCGCCTGATCAAGGATGGCGCGACCCTGATCGAAAATGCCGAGGATGTGCTGGCGGTGCTCAGACCGATCCTGGGAGGCGGCTTTGGCGAGCCGGACGGACGCGCACCCGTCCCTCCACCGGATCTCGCCATGTTGAATGCAGAAGCGGATCGCGTGCGGAGCCGGGTCGAAGAAGCGTTGGGCGTCGCCCCGGTCGGCATCGACGACATTATCCGCCAGACCGGCGCGTCCCCGGCGGCGGTGCTGACGGTGATTCTGGAACTGGAGCTGGCGGGACGGTGCCGCCGCCACCCCGGCAACCGGGTGAGCTGGGCCGCTATGCCCGAACGCTGAGGCGGATCGGCGGCGGGACGCAAATAATTCCGCAGAAAAGTTCCCTCCGGAGCCGGCTTCACCCTCCCCAGACCGATAAGAGGAAGATTTTATCGGATGTTTTCCCAGGAAACTTCTGAATCGACGGTAGCCACAGAATACAACTTATAGCTTCATAAATCGGTAATATTAGCGGATTGTTCAACCAAAAGCTTTATCGGGAGAACCGGACCGGCGTTGACAGGCTTGTCCCCCTTCCATCAGTGTCCCGCCGCATTTTGCAAAAAAGGCTCTGTTCCGCGGTTCCCAGCCTTGTCCCCGGGCGCCGCGACCCCAGATAAGCCGCCCAAAGGTCCGAAAAGCAGCCGGTATGAACGTCCTCGTCGTCGAGTCCCCCGCAAAAGCCAAGACCATCAATAAGTATCTGGGCAGCGGCTATAAGGTTCTGGCCAGCTTCGGCCATATCCGCGATCTGCCGTCCAAGGACGGCTCGGTGAAGCCGGATGACGATTTCTCGATGGTGTGGGATGTGGATGCCCGCGCCCAATCCAAGATCAAGGACATCGCCAGCGCCGTGAAAGGCGCCGACAAACTGATCCTGGCCACCGACCCGGACCGCGAAGGCGAAGCTATCTCCTGGCACATATTGGAAGTACTCCGGCAGAAGCACGTCTTGGGCAAGATGCCGGTCGAGCGGGTTGTGTTCAACGCGGTGACCAAATCCGCGATCCTGGACGCCATCGCCCATCCGCGCGAGATCAATCACTGTGGCGCAAGCTGCCGGGCGCGCGTTCCGCAGGCCGGGTGCAATCGGTGGCGCTGCGCCTGGTGGTGGAGCGCGAAGCCGAAATCGAAGCCTTCAAGCCCCAGGAATATTGGAGCATCGACACCGACGTCTCCACCGCCAAGGGTGATTTCTCCGCCCGCCTGATCCAGCTGGACGGCAAGAAGCTGGAAAAACTTTCGCTGGGCAACGAAGCCGACGCCAAGCGCGCGGTCGAAGCCATTCAGGCCCAGAGCTTCGCCATCGGCAGCGTCGAAGCCAAGCCGGTCAAGCGCAACCCCGCCCCGCCCTTCATCACCTCGACCCTGCAGCAGGAAGCCTCGCGCAAGCTGGGTTTCGCCGCCAAGCGCACCATGCAGGTGGCCCAGGGTCTTTATGAAGGCGTCGACATCGGCGGCGATACGGTCGGTTTGATCACCTATATGCGGACCGACGGCATCACCATGGCTCCGGAAGCCGTCGCCGAAGCGCGCGAAGTCATCGGCGGCAAATATGGCGCCCGCTATGTGCCGCAATCCGCGCGCGTCTATACCAGCAAAGCCAAGAATGCCCAGGAAGCCCATGAAGCGGTGCGCCCCACCAGCTTCGCCCGCACCCCCGAAGAGGTGGCGCGCTATCTCGATGCCGATGCCGCCCGCCTTTATGAGCTGATCTGGAAGCGCGCCGTCGCCAGCCAGATGGAAAGCGCCGAGCAGGAGCGCACCACTGTCGATGTGCTCTCGGCCGACAAGAAGATCACCTTGCGCGCCACCGGCACCGTCACCTTGTTCGACGGCTTCCTCACGCTTTATCTGGAAGGCGAAGACGACGCTTCGGATGACGAGGGTTCGAAGCTGCCCAAGGTCGCGGTGGGCGATGCCGGCAAGGTCGAGAAAGTCACTCCCGCGCAGCACTTCACTGAGCCGCCGCCCCGCTATTCCGAAGCCAGCCTGGTGCGCAAGCTGGAGGAGCTGGGCATCGGCCGGCCTTCGACCTACGCCACCATTCTCTCCACTCTGCGCGACCGCGCTTATGTGCGGATGGACCGCTCGCGCTTCTATCCGGAAGAAAAAGGCCGCTTGGTCACAACCTTCCTGAACAGCTTTTTCCCCCGCTATGTCGCCTATGACTTCACGGCCGATCTGGAGGAGAAGCTGGACGAAGTTTCGGCCGGCGATCTCAACTGGAAGCAGCTTCTTCGGGAATTCTGGAAGAATTTCTCCGCCGCGGTGGGTGAGACCAAGGATCTCAAGATCAGCCAGGTGATCGACGAGCTCGATTCCGTGCTGGGCCCGCACATCTTCCCGCCGGGCGAAGACGGGGTCGATCCCCGCAAATGCCCGGCCTGCGCCGATGGCCGGCTGAATTTGAAACTGGGCCGGTTCGGCGCCTTTGTGGGCTGCACCAATTATCCGGAATGCCGCTTCACCCGCCAGATCGGCGCCAAGCCGGGCGAAGGCGATGCCGGCCCGCGCGAACTGGGCCTGTTCCCGGGAACCGACCAGCAGGTCACGTTGCGCTCGGGACGCTTCGGCCCCTATGTGCAACTGGGCGAAGACAAGAAGCCGAAACGCTCGGGCCTGCCCAAAGGCACCGACCCTTCCACCGTTGATCTGACGCTGGCGGTGAAGTTGTTGTCCCTGCCCCGCGAAGTCGGCGCGCATCCCGAAGACGGTAAGATGATCACGGCCAATTTCGGCCGCTTCGGGCCCTATGTCGCCCATGACGGAAAATATGCCTCCCTGGAATCCCCGGACGATGTCTTCACCATCGGCCTCAATCACGCCGTCACCATTCTGGCGGAAAAGAAGGCCAAGGGCGGCGGCCGGCGCGGGCCGCAAGCGTTGAAGGAGTTGGGTCAGGACGGTGACGGCAACGCCATCAAAGTGCTGAAGGGCCGTTATGGCCCCTATGTCAGCGACGGCGACACCAACGCCACCATTCCCGAAGGCGATGACCCGATGGAAATCACCTTGGAACGGGCCTTGGCGCTGATCGCCGAACGGGCGGCCAAAGGCGGCGGTAAGAAAAAGAAAAAGAAGGCCCCCGCGAAACCCAAAGCAGCCAAAGCCGAGGCGCCGGCCAAGAAGCCCGCAGCCAAGAAAGCGGCAAAAAAGAAAGCTCCGGCGAAGGCGAAGAAAAAGCCGGAGCCGGTGACGGGCGAGTAATTGCCGCGCCGCGTCACCAACACGCCTCCGCTCGACAAAGCCCGGCTGCTCGCCCTGCTCGCCGAACATCCCGGCGCCACCAAGCGGGATCTGGCGCGCATTACGGGCCTCAAGGGCTCGGACCGCATCGTCCTCAAGCGTCTGCTGCGCGAGCTGGAAGCTGAAGGCGTCATCGAAGGCAAAGCCAAGCGCGGCCTGACCAAGGCGGGCGAGTTGCCGGAGATCGCGGTGCTGGAAGTCACCGGCACCGATACCGATGGCGAGTTGCTGGCCCGGCCACTCTCCTGGGAAAGCAACAGCGAACCGCCGCCCATCTATGTCGCGCCGCCCAAGGACGGCGCCGCGCTATCAGCGGGCCATCGCATTCTGGGACGGCTGGAACGGCGCGGCGAAAGCTATGAAGCGGTTGTGGTGCGCCGCCTGGAAAATGACACCGGGCCCGAGCGCATTCTCGGCGTATTGCGCGCGACCGGCACCGGCTTCCGCGTGCTGCCGGTGGATCGCAAGGCGCGGGGGGAATATGCGCTCGACCGCGCCGATGCGGCCGAAGCGAAAAACAACGATCTGGTGCTGTGCGAGCCCGTGGGCCGCAGGTCCGCCAGCTTTCCCCGCGTGCGGGTGGTGGAACGCATCGGCAGCATGGACAGCCCCCGCACCATCAGCCTGATCGCCATTCATGCGCATGGCATTCCCACCGTTTTTCCGCCGTCCGTGCTGGAGGAAGCCGGCGCGGCGAAGCCCGTCGATCCACGTGGGCGCACGGATTTGCGCTCCATTCCCCTGGTCACCATCGATCCGGAAGATGCCCGCGATCACGACGATGCGGTATGGGCCGGATCCGATGACGATGCCGGCAACAAGGGCGGCCATGTCATTCTGGTCGCCATCGCCGACGTCGCCCATTATGTGACGCCGGGCTCGGCCCTGGACAAAGAGGCCCTCAAGCGCGGCAACAGCGCCTATTTTCCCGACCGCGTCGTGCCGATGCTGCCGGAAGAGCTTTCCGCCGATCTCTGTTCCTTGAAGGAAGGCGTGGACCGTCCCTGCCTGGCGGTGCGGATGGTGTTCGACGCCCATGGCCATAAGCGCGGCCACACTTTCCTCAGGGGCGTGATGCGCTCGGCGGCGCGGCTCACCTATGCGCGCGCACAAGCGGCGTTCGACGGAAAGCCGGACGCCGACATGAGCGCGACGGTGCGCAAGACCTTGAACGATCTGTGGGCGGCCTACAAAGCGCTGGCGATCGCGCGCGAAAAGCGCAGCCCCCTGGATCTCGACCTGCCCGAACGGCGCATCCAGCTGGGCGCCGACGGCCATGTCGCCAGCATCGCGTTTCGCGAGCGGCTGGAATCCATGCGCCTGATCGAGGAGTGCATGGTGCTGGCCAATGTCGCCGCCGCCGAGGCGCTGGAAAAAGCCCGCACCCCCCTCATCTATCGGGTTCACGACACCCCGTCGCGCGAGAAGCTCTATGCCTTCTCCGATTTCCTCCGTACCCTGAACATCAACTTCGCCAAGGGCCAAGTGATGCAGCCGGGCACCTTCAACCGCATCCTCTCCCAGGCCAAGGGCACGCCGCACGAAGCGGTGATGAACGATGTGGTCCTGCGCAGCCAGGCCCAGGCGATCTATGACGCCGCCAATATCGGCCATTTCGGACTCAACCTGGCGAAATACGCCCATTTCACCTCGCCGATCCGGCGCTATGCCGACCTGATCGTGCACCGCGCCTTGATCCGCGGCCTGAAGCTGGGCGGCGGTGACGGCCTTACCGACCGCGAGATCAAGCAGCTGGCCGAGATCGCCCAGGCGATCTCTGTTACCGAGCGCCGCGCCATGGCCGCCGAGCGCGACTCCACCGACCGTTATGTCGCCGCCTTCATGCAGGACCGGGTGGGCGCCACCTTCGAAGCGCGCATCACGGGGGTCACCAAATTCGGGCTGTTCGTGCGCCTGAAGGAATCCGGCGCCGAAGGTCTTTTGCCGGCACGCTCCCTGGGCGCGGAATATTTCCGCCATGACGAGCGGGCCCAGACCATGCGGGGCGAACGCACCGGCACGACTTATGGGCTGGGCGATGCCGTCACGGTCAAGCTGATGGAGGCTGCCCCGGTGACCGGGGGCATGCGGTTCGAGCTGGCGGAAGGCGGGGCGATTCCCGCCCGGATCCACCGGCCGCCCAGGCCGGGAAAGGCCGACCGGGCCCGGGAGAAGCGCCGATTCAAGCCGAAAAAACGTTGAATTTCAGGATATTGACGGGGTCCGCTTGACAGAATTGGGCCCATCCCTCACAAACCCGCCCGTTCGACCTGTTTCTCCTGGAGTCCGCCATGGCCAAGCCCACCACTGCCAAAATTCGCCTCAACAGCGAAGGCAATACCGGCTTTTTCTATGTCGCCAAGAAGAACACCCGCACCATGACGGAAAAATTCTCGATCAAAAAATATGATCCCGTCCTGCGCAAGCACGTCGAATTCAAGGAAGGCAAGATCAAGTAAGCGTTCCGCTTACTCGCCTTTTCTCACGCCATCGCCAACGCATCGCGCACCGCTTTCGCGGCGGCGGCCACTGCTTCATGCGCCTGCGGCAAAACCGTCTGCAGATAGATGAAGCAATGGACCATCTCCGGATAGTCGGCGACGGTCACCTGCACGCCCGCCTGCTTCAGTTTTTCCGCATAGGCCAAGCCCTCGTCATGCAAGGGATCGTAGCTTGCCAGCATGATGTAGGCAGGCGGTAAGCCGGCGAAATTCTTTGCCCGCAAGGGTGAGATTTCAGGCGAGCTTCTGTCGATATCCTGCGGAAAAAGCTGATTATTATTCCACTCGATGGTCTGGCGATCGAGAAAATAGCCGACCCCGAATTTGTCCATCGAGGCGAAATGGCCCGCCAGGTCCGTCGAAGGAAACAGAAGCATCTGGAAAGCGATCGCTGCCCCGCCCTTCTTCTTTATGAGTTGGGTCAGGCAGGCTGTCAGCAACGCCCCGGCGGAATCGCCGCCGACCGCGATGCGGCCGGCGTCCACACCCAGCGCGGGCGCATTGTCGAAGATCCATTGCAGCGCCGCCGCGGCATCGTCCAGCGGCCCGGGCCATTTGTGTTCGGGGGCCAGGCGATACTCCACCGCAATGACCCGAAAGCCCCCCTCATGGGCGAACAGGCGGCAAAGCCCGTCATGGGTATTGAGGTCGCCCACGACAAAACCGCCGCCGTGAAAATAGACCAGGACAGGCTGGGCATCGCCGCCTACCGCGATGGGGGTATAGGCGCGGGCGCGGATGTCGCCCTTGGGTCCGGGAATTTTGAAATTCTCGATCTTGCCGACCGGCACATCCTGCGGGCCGACCAATCCCATCATTCCGGCAAAGCCTTTGCGCGACGCGCTGAGCGGCATCTCCCATGCCTTGGGCCGCGGGATCGCCGCAGCCTGATCGAGAAAGGCTTTCACCAAAGGGTCGAGCGGCATGTTGTCCTGAGAACGAGTTGGGCAATCAGCCTACCGCATGCCGGCAGTAACGCACACCGGCTTTCTTCCCCCGTGCGCGCAGCGCTAACGGGGGAAGATGTCTTCCGAAGGCTTGCCTGAGGAAGACAGATGGGGGCAATCAATGAATCGTCAGCGGCCGGTCCGGATTGAGCCGATAGCTGGCGATGTCGCCCAGCATGATCAGCAGCAGGAACCAGAGATAGGCGCGCTCGCCCTCGCCTTCGGCTTCGAAATTGACCACGGCGCGATAGGCATAATCGCAAGCCTCCGCGCCATGTTCCTCGGCGAAATCGGATGCGAGGCGCATGATCTCGCCCGTGCTGAGGAGGATCTTTCCCTGCCGGTCGTGACCGGATTTCGCTAACGCCATACCCAAGCCCCCCAAGGCCCGCGATCAGTTGACCACACCATGTTTAGCGAATCATTAACCCCCGGCTATTTTTAAGGTTTTGATATCGCTGTTTGATTTCGGTGAGCCAAATAATTACACTTTTCTACCGTGGTTCTGTATATTCCCCCGCTCGAATAGCGTATTTCTGAGCCCTCCCGAGGATTTTACACTGATGCGCGGCAGAAGCGTCCTTCTGATTATCGGCGGCGGCATCGCCGCTTATAAGTCATTGGACCTGATACGGCGCCTGGCGGAGCGGGGCGTGAAGACCCGCGCCATCCTGACCCGGGCCGGCGCCGAGTTCGTCACCCCCCTGTCGGTGGCCGCGCTGACAACCGAAAAGGTCTATTCCGACCTGTTCAGCCTCACCGACGAAAGCGAAATGGGGCATATCGAATTGTCCCGTGCCGCCGATTTGGTGGTGGTCGCCCCGGCGACCGCCGATCTGATGGGAAAATTGGCGGGCGGCCTTGCCAGCGATCTGGCTTCCACCGCCCTCCTGGCCACGGACAAGCGCATCCTGATGGCACCGGCCATGAATGTGCGCATGTGGCAAAGCCCATCGGTGCGCCGCAGCGCCGAGACGTTGGCGCGCGACGGCGTCCTGTTCGTGGGGCCCAATGACGGCGAAATGGCGTGTGGGGAATTCGGACCGGGCCGGATGGCCGAGCCGTTGGAGATCGTCGCCGCGATCGAACGGGCTCTTGAGATCCGGGGCGGCGCGCTGGGCGGCCTGAAGGCGCTGGTGACGGCTGGCCCCACCCAGGAACCGCTCGATCCGGTGCGCTTTATCGCCAACCGTTCATCGGGCAAGCAGGGTTACGCCATCGCCGCCGCATTGGCGGCCGCCGGGGCCGACACGGTGCTGGTCTCCGGACCGGTCGATATCGCCGCCTCGCCGCATGTGAAGCTGGTGAAAGTCACCACGGCGCGCGACATGCTGGCGGCGTGCGAAGCCGAATTGCCCGCCGATATCGCGGTGATGAGCGCCGCCGTCGCCGACTGGCGGCCGGATATCGCCGCAGGCAGCAAGATCAAGAAAGGCGCGGATCACTCTATCCCCACGCTCAAGCTGGTGGAAAATCCCGACATCCTCGCCACCCTCGGCCATCATCGAAATCGTCCTCGCCTTGTGATCGGCTTTGCGGCGGAAACCGATGACGTTCTGGCCCACGCCACTGCCAAGCGGGCGCGCAAAGGCGCGGACTGGATCATCGCCAATGACGTTTCCACCGATGACAAGGGTGAATCGGTGATGGGCGGCGACCGCAATCAGGTTCACCTGATCACCGCCACCACACAGGAGCGCTGGCCACAGATGGCGAAAGCCGATGTCGCCCGCCGTCTGGTCCAACATATAACCCAGCACTTCCAGGGAACTGACTCATGAAAGTCGGATTGAAGCGTCTTGCCAACGGGCAGGATCTGGCGTTGCCGCATTATGCCACCGCGGGCGCGGCCGGCCTGGACCTGCTGGCGGCGATCGAAGCGGATATCGAGCTGGCGCCCGGCCGGCGCGCCGCCATTCCCTGCGGCATCGCCATCGAGCTGCCGCCTGGCGTGGAGGCGCAGGTACGGCCCCGCTCCGGGCTTGCGCTCAATCATGGCGTCACGGTGCTGAACGCGCCCGGCACCATCGACAGCGACTATCGGGGCGAGATCAAGGCCATCCTGATCAACCATGGCGATGCGCCCTTCGTGATCAAGCGCGGCACCAAAATCGCGCAGATGGTGATTGCGCGTCACGAACAGGCCCAGATCGTGGAAAGCGACAGCCTCTCCGACAGCGCGCGCGGCGCGGGCGGCTTCGGTTCCACCGGGATGACGGTGAAAACGTCATGATGCTGCGCCTTTCCCGAAAAACCCTTCTGGCGCTGGAGGCGGTGATCGACATTGCTTTCAATGCGCGGCCCGAACCGGTCCAGGCCAAGGAAATCACCGCCCGCCAGGGCGTGCCGCAACGCTATCTGGAACAGGTGATGCAGCAGCTGGTGCGTGCCGGCATTCTCAAGGGCGTGCGCGGCCCGCGCGGTGGCTACCGGCTGGCGCGCGAGCGCCGCCGCATCTCGGTGGGTGACGTGGTGCGGGTGGCCGAAAGCATCGAGGATGGCGAGGAGGAGAAGATCCGCCCCCGTTCCGAACTGGGGCTGCGCATCGTCGCGCCCCTGATCCAGACATTGCAGGACGACATCATGGCGCAGCTGGATGCCATCTCGATCGAGGATCTTTGCCAGCGCGCGCGCGCCCATGGCGTGGACATCAGCGGCGGCGCCAGCTCCGATTTCGCAATCTGACAGGAGATCTCATGCAGACGGGCAAACCCGGCCGTGGCCGCATCTATAATTCGGTGACCGAGACCATTGGCGACACGCCCCTGGTGCGGATCCATCGCATGGCCAAGGATGCCGGCGTCAAGGCGGATATCCTGCTCAAGCTGGAATTCTTCAATCCCCTCGCCTCGGTCAAGGACCGCATCGGCGTCGGCATGATCGAGGCCCTGGAAAAAAAAGGCGCCATCACGCCGGGCAAATCCACCCTGATCGAACCGACCTCCGGCAATACCGGCATCGCGCTCGCCTTCGTGGCCGCGGCCAAGGGCTATCGCCTGATCCTGGTGATGCCCGAATCCATGTCCATCGAGCGGCGCAAGATGCTGCAGATCCTGGGCGCCGAACTGGAGCTCACCGACTCCGCCAAAGGCATGAAAGGCGCCATCGCCCGGGCTCAGGAACTGCTCAAGGAAATTCCGGACGCCGTCATTCCGCAGCAATTCGAAAATCCCGCCAACCCCGACATTCACCGGCGCACCACCGCCGAGGAAATCTGGAACGATACCGAAGGCAAGGTCGATATCGTGATTTCCGGCGTAGGCACCGGCGGCACCATCACCGGCGTGGGCCAGGTGCTCAAGGCGCGCAAGCCCGGGGTCAAGATGATCGCGCTGGAGCCCGAAGACAGCGCCGTTCTGTCAGGCGGCCCGCCCGGACCGCATAAAATTCAAGGCCTGGGCGCCGGCTTCGTTCCCGGCATCCTGGACCTGAAAGTGATCGACGAGATCATCACTATTTCCAACGAGACCGCGCTGGAAACCGCGCGGCAGGCCGCCAGGCTGGAAGGCATCCCGGTGGGCATTTCGTCGGGCGCCGCCATCGCCGCGGCGCTGGAAGTGGGCGCCCGTCCGGAGAATGAAGGCAAGACCATCGTCGCCGTCATTCCCTCGTTCGCGGAACGCTATCTTTCAACCGCGCTGTTCGAAGGACTTTAATGCAGGCATTGGGCTATCCGCTTCGCGGCCCAATGCCTGCAGATTCCAATTAAATTGCTGCCGCATCCTGCCTCGTCTTTACCGGCTCACGCATGGCAGCGGCTTAAGGAGTTCAGCCCTAGAGCATAGATTTTAGGAGATCAGGACGGTCGGTGCAGATCGCGTCCAGCTTCAGAGCCAGCAGGCGTTGCATGTCGGCGGGTTGGTCGACGGTCCAGGCCGCCACCTGAAGACCGCGCGCGCGTGCGCCGCCCACGCTCTCGTCCGTTGCGTCTTCATGCCAGGGAAACCAGCCGTCGCCGCCCGCGGCCTTGATGATGTCCAGCACCGGCGCCGCCTCACCGGACAATTTGTCGGTGGTGAACCAGCAGCGCGCATCCGGCGCGCGGCTCTTGATGCGCGCCAGACCCCGCCAATCGAATCCGACAAAGATGGTGCGGTCCAGATGCTCCCGCATGACGCCAAGTGCCGCATCGGCCAGGGCAATGGGATCGGCCGATGCGGGATCGGTGGAGGATTTCAGCTCGACCAACAAAGTGAAAGATCGTGCGGACGGCAAGGCGCATACCTCGGCCAGAGCCGGAATGCGCGCGCCGTCGGCCGGCACCATCAGGGAATGCGCGCGCGCATAATCGCTTGCCGGATCGGCGCGCCCCAGATCGAAGTCCTGCATCCGAGCAAAGCTCAGATCCTTGATGCGCGGCGTCTGGCCCGTCAGCCAGGTTCCGCCCTTGCGGGTCAAAGCGGGGTTCAACCGGAAATCGTGATGCACGACGACCACGCCGTCGGCAGATAGCTGCACGTCCAGCTCGGCCCCGTCGCAGCCCAGCGCAATGGCATGACCGAACGCGGCCAGCGTGTTTTCGGGCCGAAGCGCCGCGCCCCCGCGATGTGCGATGTTCAGTGTCCTCATCGGCTCCCGTCCCTCGGCGGTCCAGGGTTATATCGCGCGACGTAACGGATTGCCCAATCCGGACGAAACCGATGCATGGCTCCCTTGCATCCCTTTGTCGTCCAAATCCTGTAGAAGAGCTTATGGACGCCGAACTGGAAGTCGCAAATCCCGGTCCCCGCATCACCGGGCACAATTTCGCCGCCTGGGCGGCGGAAGCGCGCGAACTCACGCGCCTGGCGGTCCCCATGGCGGCCACCCAGCTGGCCCAGATGATCATCCTGGCCACCGACACGGTGATGCTGGGCCATCTGAGCAAGGAAGCACTGGCAGCCGGCGCCATCGGTAACACAGTGTTCTTTTTCATCTGGCTGCTGGGAACCGGACCGGTTTCGGCCGTCTCGCCCATGATTGCCCATGTGGTGGGGCGACACGGAAGTATAGGAGCGGCGGCCAGAAAAAGTGGGAGCCGCGAAGCGGCGAACCGGTTTTTCGTCCGGACGCGCGACCAGAGAGAAGTGCGTTTTGTGGTGCGCATGGGCCTGTGGTCGGTGGCGATGATGTCGCCGCCCTTGCTGGCGGCGCTGTTCTTCACCCGCGATATTCTGCTTGTGCTGCAGCAGGAACCCAAGCTGGCGGCGGATGCGGGAATCTATACGGCAGCGCTGGCGTTCGGGCTCCCGTGTTCGCTCGCCTTCCAGGTCCTGCGCAATTTTTCAACTTCGCTCAGCCGCCCCATCCCACCGATGGTGGTGATGGGTCTTGCCATCCTGTTCAATGCGTTGGGCGATTACACCCTAATTTTCGGGCATTTCGGCTTTCCCCGGTTGGGATTGGTGGGGGCAGGTTTTGCCAGCGCTTCGTCCAATCTCTTCACCCTGGTGACGATGGCGGTGATTGCCCTGCGCCTTCCCGTGCTCAGGCCCTACCATATCCTGCATCGCTTTTTGCAGCCGCATTGGCGCTCGCTGGTCGAGTTGTTCCATCTGGGGCTGCCCATCGGCGTGACCATGCTGTTCGAGGTTGCGCTGTTCAACGCGGCGACCCTGGCGATGGGCACGTTCGGCATCGCCGCCCTGGCGGCGCATCAGATTGCCATCACCATTCCCTCGCTCACCTTCATGGTGCCGTTGGGAATTGGATTGGCGGGAACCGTGCGCGTCGGACTGGCAGCAGGTGCGGGCGACCGTTATGGCGCGCGGCGCGCCGGCTTCACCGCCATGGGGCTGGGGCTGGTCTTCATGCTTTGCGCCGCGCTGGTGCTGCTCCTCTTCCCGCACAGCATCGCCATGCTGTGGCTGCCGGACAGCGCGGACAATCGCGACGTGCTGGCGCTGGCCGTCACCTTCCTGCATGTCGCCGCCGCATTCCAGTTGATGGACGGCTTGCAAGTGACGGCTTCGATGAGCCTGCGCGGCCTCAAGGATGCACGCGGCCCGATGTGGGTGGCCGGCGCGTCCTACTGGCTGGCCGGCGCGCCCATGTGCGCGCTGCTGGGCTTCGGCCTGGGCATGAAAGGGCTGGGTATCTGGCTAGGGCTGGCCTTCGGCCTGCTGGTGGCCGCGGTCCTGCTCACCACCCGCTTCGCGATCCTGTCAAAAAACCCCGCCCCAGCGCGATAGCAAGGCCGCCGCGATCACCGCCAGAAGGGCAATCAAAGTCAGACGCAGCGGCCGGCTCTTGCGGTCCTGTTCGCGGGCAATCGCGCGCGCCGTGTCGGGATGCAGCCGCACGCCCCCTTCGGCCACCATCTGAGAGAGTTGTTCGGCATTGCGCACCAGTTGCGGCAAATCCTCGGCCAGCTTGCCCAAGGCGCTGACCCCTTCGGCGGCGCGCGCCAGACGCGCTTCCGGTCCCAGATTGTCCGACACCCAACGCTCTGCCACCGGCCGCGCCGCTTCCCAGATGTCGAAATCCGGATCCAGATTGCGCGCCACGCCTTCAACCACCACCATGGTCTTCTGCAGCAAGACCAACTGCGGTTGGGCCTGCATGTCGAACCGCCGCGTGGTCTCGAACAATTGTCCCAGCAGCCGCGCGATCGACACATCGCGCGCGCCCTTGCCGAAGATCGGCTCGCCGATGGCGCGCAGAGCCTGGGCAAAAGTCTCCACCGGATGGTGCGGCGGCACGAAGGCATAGTCGTAATGAAGCTGCGCCACCCGGCGATAATCGCGGGCCAGAAACCCCGCCAGGGTGCCCGCCATGAAGCGGCGCATGCCCGCATCCAGCCGTCCCATGATACCAAAATCCACTGCCACCAGACGGTTCTGCCGGTCCAGGAACAGATTTCCCGGATGCATGTCGGCATGGAAAAACCCGTCGCGCAGCGCCTGGGTGAGAAAGCTGCGCACCAGGGTGAGCGCGACTTTTTTGGGATCATATCCGGCGGCTTCGAGCGCGGCAGGATCGCGGATCGGCGTGCCGTCGATCCATTCGCTGGTCAGCACCCGCCCCGATGTGCGGGCCCAATCCACATGCGGCACCCGGAATTCGGCGTCGCCGCGGGTGCGATCATAAAGTTCGGATGCCGCCGCCGCTTCCATCCTGAGGTCCAACTCCAGCGCCACCGAAGCCGACAAGGTTTCCACCAAGGCGATGAAGCGCAGCCGCCGCGCTTCCGCCGAGAAGCGCTCCGCGATCCGGGCGAACAAGGCCAGTGCTTCCAGGTCCCGGCGGAACAAGGCTTCGATGCCGGGCCTGAGCACTTTGACGGCCGCTTCGGCGCCATCGGATGTGGTGGCGCGATGAACTTGCGCGATCGACGCGGCCGCGACCGGCGCGCCGAACACGGAAAATAATTCTTCCACCGGCCTCCCCAAACCGTCGGCGATCGCGGCTCGCGCCGCGGAATCGGGAAAGGGCGGCAGACGGTCCTGCAAATGCTCCAGCGCCCGCGCCACATCCTCGCCCACAATGTCGGGCCGCGTGGCCAGCATCTGGCCCAGCTTGATATAGGCGGGCCCCAATCGCTCCAGCGCATGCGCCAGGCGCACACCCGGCGGCCCGCTTTCGCGCACCCGCCCCACACCCAATACCGTCCGCGCCGCGCGCGCGCCGAACGGCAGCCGCGACCGGTATTCGCCCGGCAACAGCGCGTCATACCGCGCAAGCAGCCTTGCGGACTGCCAGAGGCGCAACAGGCTGGACAAATCGCTCATCAGATGCGCCAGGCCGAATGCATGGCCGCGATGCCGCCGGACAAAGTGCGGACTGTGACCTGGTCGAGCCCCGCTTCGCCGATCATGCGGGCGAACTGGTCCGGCGGGGGAAAGCGGCGAATGCTTTCGGCGAGATAGCGATAGGATTCCGCATCGCCTGCCACCCACTGGCCCATCTTGGGCAGGAGCTTGAAGGAATAGGCGTCATAGAGCGTATCCAGGCCCGGAACATTCACTTTGGAGAATTCCAGGCAGAGAAAGCGCCCGCCCGGCTTCAGCACCCGCCGCGCCTCGCGCAGCGCGGCATCGATATGGGTGAAATTGCGAATGCCGAAGGCGATGGTGAAGGCGTCGAATTGCGCGTCGGCAAAGGGCAACTTTTCCCCATCGCCACAGATCCATTCGATACCCGTCTCGCCTTTGGCCAAAGCCCGGCGCCTGCCCTCGCCCAGCATGGCGGCATTGATGTCGCAGACCGTGAGGGCGGCTTCGCCCCCCCGGGCCCGCGCCATTTCGGCGATACGGAAGGCGATGTCGCCGGTGCCGCCCGCCACGTCCAGCACCTGCCAGCCCGGACGGGGATTGAGCCATTCCACCATCGCATCCTTCCAGATGCGATGGATGCCGCCGGACATGACATCGTTCATCAGGTCGTAGCGCGCGGCGACCGAGGAGAAGACCTCGCCCACAAGCGCTTCCTTTTCGGCCTCCGGCACGTCGCGGAAACCGAAGCTGGCGGTTTTGCTGTCGTTCATGCGCCGCACCATAGCGCGGCCGAGGCGGGATGGGCTAGATAAACCCATGCCCGAACTGCCCGAAGTCGAAACCGTGCGTCTTGGTCTTCTGCCCGCGCTGGAAGGCCGCACCATCACCAAGGCGCATGTCCGGCGCAAGGATCTGCGCCGCCCCTTCCCGCCCCGTTTCGCCGAACGGCTGAGCGGGCGCGTCGCCGAGAAACTCACCCGGCGCGCCAAATATATTCTGGTGGCGCTCGACAGCGGCGAGACCCTGGTGATCCATCTGGGCATGTCGGGGCGCATGAGCGTCTATGCCGAAGGCCGCGAGCGCCGCCTGGGCGATTATGTCTACAGCCCGCCGCCGGACGGCGCGGGGCACGGCAAGCATGATCATGTGGTGCTGGAAACTGACGCCCCGGCCCGGATCGTGTTCAACGATCATCGCCGGTTCGGGTTGATGGCTTTGATTCCCACCGACCGGCTGAACGAGGACGTGCTGTTCAAGGACATCGGGATCGAGCCTTTGTCCGACGGCTTCAATCCGAAATATCTGGCGTCCGCCCTGAACGGCAAAAAAACCGCGATCAAATCGGCGCTGTTGGATCAACGCGTGGTGGCCGGGCTGGGCAACATCTATGTCTGCGAGGCCCTATTCCTGGCGCATATCTCGCCCAAAAAACTGGCGGGCGCCGTCAGCAAGGACCAGATCGCCGACCTGGTCCGGGCGATCCGGAAAGTCTTGAAAAGCGCCATCGCGGCCGGGGGCTCGACTTTGCGCGACCATGCCCAGGCCACCGGGGATCCGGGCAATTTCCAGCACCGTTTCCTGGTCTATGGCCGGGAAGGAAAGCCCTGCAAAGGCGCCGGCAACCGGGCGGGTGGCCATTGCGGCGGCACGGTCAAGCGGATCGTCCAAGCCGGCCGCTCGACCTTTTACTGCCCCATCTGCCAGAAATAGCAGTTGCCAAAGGCTTTATTGACCCCAAAGCGGGGCCGGGCTATATGCCCGCCTCTTTTCCAAGCCAGGAATGCCCATGCCCAATATCGCCTCGTCTCGCAAGCGCGTCCGCACCACCGCCAAGCGCACCGCGATCAACACCTCGCGCAAGACCCGCGTCCGCGGCTTCATCCGCAAGGTGGAAGAGGCCATTTCCAAGGGTGACAAGGCTGCCGCCCTGGCCGCGCTGAAGGCCGCCGAGCCGGAGATCATGCGGGGCGTTTCCAAGGGCGTGCTCCACAAGAATACCGGCTCGCGCAAGGTTTCGCGCCTGACCAAGCGGGTCGCAAAACTGCAAAAATAGCCGAAGCCGCTGGAATCGCTTCGGAATCTCCAGACAAAGCCAAGTGTAGGAAAAGCCCGATCCCCAAAATCGGGCTTTTTTTATTGTCAGTATGCTGACAGTCATCCGGCCATAACATTTCTGCGGCGCAACAACCACAAGGCCAGAGCTAACCCACTGATTCGACGGGATTTGGCCGGGGAGTGCTATTTTCCGTATACTGCACAATCAGTTAGCGGGATTTGCACAAGTGAAAAATTTTGTCGAATCAGCCCTCGTTCCAGTTTTATTCCTCTTGTGTGTGCGCCTGACTTGATCGTATCTTCCTTAACCGTCGGGGCGGAAACCAAGATATGTCGAAGAACAAATACAGTAAAATTGAAGTATTCGACAAAATATCTGGCACTTCCGGCACTAGTACGAAGAAAATACCGGCCTGATTTCTTGAAATTGTGAACCTTTTATGCTGGGAACCTTTCCCGGCAATGCTCGATTTTTCTCAAGGCCGTGCCGATGTCATCTTCCCCTTCTCATGAATATGCCGGCGATCTGGGACTGTCCGAAGCCTGGGCACTGCTGTCGCAAGATCCCAAAGCCCAGCTGATCGATGTGCGCACCATCGCGGAATGGAACTTTGTCGGCCTGCCCGATCTTTCGGAGCTTCAGCGCCGGGCCCATTGCATCGAATGGCAGCGCTATCCGGCGATGCAGCCCAACCCCAATTTTGTCGCCGACGCCACCGAAGCGCTCCAGGCCGCCGGTGCGGACACGAAAACGCCGGTCCTGTTTCTCTGCCGCTCCGGCGCGCGCTCCCGCGCCGCCGCCATGGCGATGACGCGGGCGGGTTTTGAAAAGGCTTTCAACATCGCCGGCGGTTTCGAAGGCGACCTGAACGGCGAAGGGCATCGCGGCCAGACAAATGGTTGGAAGGCGCAAGGCCTTCCCTGGCGCCAAACATGAGGGGGACAATTCATGCGACGAGGTAGATCCGGGCAATAAGCGTTTGAGTAAGCAGAGATAAGAGCTTTCGAAAGCTCGCCGGACACGCGGCTCACGCGTGCTGAAACAGATGGGTTTTGAATTATGGGACATTTGACGGGCAAACCGATGCGGCCGGACTGGCCGAATGCGTGGGTGGCGGTGCGCGAGCGCATGCGCCGCGAGTTGGGGGACGCTGTTTTCGAGGCCTGGATCGGGCCCTTGAGCCTGGAATCCGCCGAGCATGACGACCTGAAGATCGGCGCCGCCAAGCCCTTCGTCCGCAACTGGGTGGCCAACCACTATATCGCCCGCATCGAGCGCGCCTTCCGCGCCGAAGGGGCCGAGCCCGCCTCGATCTCCATCGTGATTTCGGCTGCCCCCTCCCCGGTGGTCGGCGGCGGCGTAATGCGCGAGGTTTCGTCATCGGCCAGCATCAGCTACCTGCCCCCGCCCGCGCGGGGCGCGGAGATCGCCGAAGACAGCGCCAAGGGCCTGTGGACCCGGATGCTGCATCCCCAGCAGACCTTCGACAGCTTCATTCCCGGACGGGCCAATGAATTCGGCCATGGCGCGGCCCGTGCGTTCGCCGAGGGCCAGCAATCGGACATCCCGCTGCTGTTCATCCATGGCGGCTTCGGCTTCGGCAAGACGCATCTTCTGAACGCGGCGGCCCTGGAATTCCGCAAGCGGGGACGGCGCACCCTGTTCCTGCGGGCCGAGGATTTCATGCGCCACTTCCTGGGCGCGCTCTATCGGAAAGATACGCTGGCCTTCAAGGAAGAGCTGCGCACCGCCGAAGTGCTGATCATCGACGACCTGCAGCATATCTGCCGTTCGACCGCCACGGCGTCGGAGTTCCTCTACACCGTCAACGCCTTCGCGGATCTGCGCCGCCGGGTGGTGATCGCCGCCGACCGCGCCCCTCAGGCGCTGGAAGGGCTGGGCGCCGACGTCAAGTCGCGGTTGGCGGGCGGACTGTGCATCGCCCTCGACAAGCCGGATCGCGACACCAGGCTGTCGATCCTGAAGGCCCGCGCGGCGGAATTCACCCGCCACAAGCCCGAAGTGGTGCTGCCGGAAACGGTGCTGGAACGGATCGCCGATTTGGAAGACGCATCCCCGCGCGAGATGATCGGCGTCTTCACCAAGCTCGCCACCTATGCGGATCTCACCAAAAAGCCCGTCACCCTGGAAACCGCGGAAGAAGCGGTGGGCCTGCGCGCGGGTCCCGGGATCAAGACCTCGATCGAAGACATCCAGCGCAAGACCGCCGAGTTCTACAAGCTCGACGTCAAGGACTTCCACTCGCCCCAGCGGGCCCGGCGAGTGGCCCGTCCCCGCCAGGTGGCGATGTACCTCTCGCGCAAGCTCACCACCCGCTCGCTGCCGGAAATCGGGCGCCGTTTCGGCGGCCGCGACCACACCACGGTGCTGCATGCCTGCCGCCGCATCGAGGCCCTGATCGACGAGGATCCGCTGTTCCGCCAGGAAGTGGATTTCCTCAGCCAGATGCTCCAGCGCAAAGGCGAGCTCTAGGCTCCGAAAAACCCAGGAAAAAGGCCCTATTTCGGGGCGAAAAAACGCCGGTTCTGCCGGCGTTTTTTTTGCCCTTTTTCACCCCTTTTGGTATGGTCCTCCACTTGAGTCTTGGGGCCGCCTCCCGGCGACCGGCATCCGCTCCAAAACACAAGAAAATTGGGGTTTTCCGGGCTCTTCTCGATCTTTCGAAAGTGCCGTCCGGAAACGGGCTTTTGTCAGCGATGGGACGCTTTCCGAAGGAAGCGGGAAATCAGACCGATGAAGATCAATGTTGAACGCGGCGCATTCCT
>JAFKFG010000048.1 GCA_017307355.1 Alphaproteobacteria bacterium | reverse complement strand
GCCTGAAGCGGGATCAGGCGCTGGCCCTGATCGGCGCCCTCAAGAAGATCGCGGCCGACGATCATCTGGCGCTGAATATCGGCCCCGCCATGATGAACGATGATGACGACACCGCGCCCGCCGAGCTGCTGCCGGAAATCCTGGGCGACAATGGCGCGTTCGCCAGCCTCATCGTGGCCGACGACAAGGGCCTGCACTGGCGCGCCATCCGCGCCGCCGCCCATGCGATGCACGAAATCTCCGTCAAAAGCCCCAACGGCAACGGCAACTTCACCTTCGCCACCATCGCCATGATGAAGCCCTATGGCCCCTATTATCCGGGTTCTTGGCACAACGGCCCCGGCAGGCATTTCGCCATCGCGATGGAGACGGCCAATGTCGTGGGCCGCGTGTTCGCGAAATATCACGATCCGGTGGAAGCGCAGGCGAAACTGACCGAGGCGCTGTCGAAATACACCAAAGAGGCCGAAGCGGTGGCGACCAAGCTGGCCGCCGCCACCGGCTGGACCTATGAAGGCATCGACGCCACGCCCGCGCCGAACGCCCAATACTCCATCGCCACGGCCTTCGAATCCTATATGGGCGCGCCGATCGGCAGCGTCGGTTCGATGACGACGGCAGGCATCATCACTCGCGCCGTTCAGGCAACGCCCGTCAAGCGCACCGGCTATTCGGGGCTGATGATCCCGGTGATGGAAGACAAGGTGCTGGCCCAGCGCTGGGCGGAAGGCACCTATTCCCTGGATTCCATCCTGGCCTGGTCGGCGGTGTGCGCGGGCGGGGTCGATACCGTGCCGCTGGCGGGCGCGACCGGCGAAAAGCAAATCGCCAGCATCATCGGCGATGTCTCCTGGCTGGCTTATCGCTGGAACAAGCCGCTGGGTTCGCGCCTGATGATCTCCCCTGGCCGGAAGACGGGAGAGATGACGGCCTTCACCGCCCCTGGGCTGGTGAATACGCGGCTGCATTGAGGGGCGCGTTTCAATGACTGCTCCCATCCCGAAAGGGTTCGGGGCAATCCTGTCCGGCGAGCCTAGGGCGCGCCATGGTGGACGATAACGGTGTTCCCTATGTCAAAGCTGGTCAAATCGGCGCCAACCTCGAGCGGACCGCTATACGTCTCTCGCGTTGCTTTTATAAGTTGATCCGCGGCTGCTGGATCGTCCGGCGCGATGATGTGCGTGTACGCGGCCAATTTCGGCTTGACCGCATCGAAAACCCGCCCTGCATCGCGGGGGCTTGAATGGTGATCCATGATGGCCTTGAGAGCCGGTGTCAGCGGTCCCACCGGATCGGCCATCACTTCATGAACCACAAGGTCGGCCCCGGCGGCATGACGAATGAGATTGGGACTGAACCTTGTGTCCCCCGAAATGACGGCCGCGTGGCCGCCATAGTCGATGCGATAGCCATAGCTGGGCTTGATTTTCGGCCCATGGTCGACCGAAAAAGCCGTAACGCGCACGCCATTCTTTTCATAGACGACAGTGTCGGAGTCGAATTCCTTCACATCGATTTTCGCGCCTTCGGGCGGAAGATTTTCGTCAAGCTCGCGTATCTCGACGTCCTTCGCATAGGCTTTTTCAAGATTGCGCATCAGCGCATCGGCACCTGTCGGGCCGATCACCTGGAACGGGGCTTTGCGGCCTCCGCCGCCCGTTGTCCAGCCCGTCAACCAAATGTCCGCGATGCCGGAGGTGTGATCGGAGTGATAGTGCGTCAGGAAAAGCAGATTTATCTTGGCCGACGGGATATGAAGTTGCGCCAGGCGAATGGGCACGCCGCGTCCCGCATCGAAAAGCAATATCTGATCGCCCGCCTCGACCAAGGTGCTGGGCCCGAACCGGGTCGCCGATGCCAAAGGCGTCCCTGTTCCGAGCAGCGTCACCCGGAAGCGGGTTTCCGCTCGTACCGGAGACATGGCGACGATCAAACATACGGCCGCAAAAGCCAACGTGCCCAGCGCCAATTGTCCAGTCGCGCGCGCTCCCAAAGAGCGTTGGAGAGCCGTCAGCAAGACGCCCATTCCGGCACCCCAGGCTATTTGCCGATCACCACCGGAACGAAGGGGCGGCGCTTTATCGTTTCCAATTCCCGCGCGATCATCTCCTCCAGCATGCGGCGGCGCATGGGATCGCGGGTCTTGATCATCAGCGCGCGATAGCGCGTGGCGGCGCCTTCATAGAGAAAAGCCTTGCGGGCGGTGCGTTCAGCCATGGTCGGCCTCCGTCATGGGCAGGGCGAGCAGGCCCGCGATTTCGTCCCGGATGCGCAGCTTGCGCTTTTTCAGCCGCGTGACGGTCAGGTCGTCATGGCCGTTCGCCGCGGCAAAGGCCTCGATCACGCGATCCAGATCGTCATGCTCGATGCTGAGCACGCAGATCCGCGCATGGGTCAGGGCGTGGATATTGCCGTGCGGAGCCCCATAAGAGGCGGAAGAGATCGGAACAGAAAGCATGACCGCATCCTTTCGGACTTGAGTTTCTGCTTCCTTGAGGCACCCCACGTGCCCGCTGTCTCGCGGCCCCCGGTTTTCCGGCTGTTTTGGCGCAAAACAATGGTTAATAAACAGTTAATTAGAGCCGGAAATGGTTAATGTCAAGCTTCGCGACGGACGCCATGCGCGCCTTCTCCGACCGCTTATCTCCGCGACGCGCTAACTGTTCTTGCGGCGCAGCCACCACACGAAAGGCGGCTCGAAATTGCAGGGCATGACGACGCCATACGGCCCCGACAAGGTGTGAGAGCAAAAAGCCGGTCCATCGGGCGGCGGCGGCAATTTCGAATACAGCGTGTAGGTATTCGTCCGGGTGAAATTATCGGGAAGAGACTCGGTCCAGAAAAACCCGCCGCCCCAAATCATGAAGGCGCACAATCCCCCGCCCACGACCTGAAAAATCCGCTGATAGATCACGTGTGCTTTCCCTGACCAACCGATCTGAACGCGACGAACGACATTCTCGCTTAGCACAAAAGCGTCTGTCGCACTTCAGTCGCCAATGAATCGCGCACATAGACTACAATGCTGCGATGGATGGCCCGCCCCTAGGCGCGAATTTCTAAGTCGGGTAGAATCGTCAATTTGCCACCTTCCCGCCTGTATTCGGCGAGCGAAAGGCGCTTCTCAACTTTGGCCTCGCCAGTGAGGCAGTGCGGGCAGGAAAATATCATGGAAGGAGGGCGATGATTTTCTACGAACGCTTGAAAACCAGGCCCAGCCTTAACGTCGAGACTTTCGGCGCGGAGCAACCGGACGATGCGCAAATCACTTCGGTTCAATTGCCCTGAAACCCTGCCTAGTGTCGCCGCCCCATCTTTATCACGAAGTTCGTTTCCGTGCGTATCTGCCACCACGATTTCGTTGCGCTCGATGCTAGAAAGGGAAACGAGCCCATTCGTCACCATGTCCGTATCGCCGGAAAGGGTCAGGTATGGAGTATGTTTTCCGCATGACCTGCAAAGAAGAGCCGAAACCTCACCCTCGATCCAAGGCCCCATTTTCTCTCCCGCCACCTACTTCGCCTTCACCGCCATGCCCATCACTTCGAAGCGGGCGTTGCCGAGCAGGCTCCCCGCCCCGATAAAGGCGCGCGCGGGCAACGGGCCCTTGAAATAGGTGCGATAGACCGCGTTGAAGTCGGCATAGTCTTTCAGGTCCGAGGCGAAGATCTGCAGCCACACCACATCGTCCATGGTGTAGCCCGCCGCCTCCACCGCCCGCTTCACATTGTTCATCACCACCTTGGCGCCGGTCGACGCGTCCACCGGCCGCTGCCCCGTTGCGGGGTCGGTCACGTCGGTGGTGCCCGAGATGTAGAGCGTGCCGTTCGCCTCGACGGCGGCGGAGTATGCGGGCGACGGCCCGCTCACCACGCTGCCGCCGGACGGGTAATGCTTGTTGGGCGCGGCCTGCGCGGCCAACGGCACGACGAAAAGACCGGCGGCAAGAATGGTGAGCAAAGGCTTCATGACAGGCTCCGTGAAATAAAAACGCCGCCTCAGAAATTTTCTTCAATCCTCATGCTGAGCCTCCTGAGCTAGTCGAGGGGCGAAGCATGAGGGTACAAGCTGGATATATCCTCACCCTTCGACGAGCTCAGGGTGAGGATATCAATTTCAACCTCAGCTATGCGGCACTTTGAGAGAAACCAGCACCTTCTGCAGTGCCGGGTTGATCAGGGCATAGCCTTTGGCGTTGAAATGCTCGCCATCCTCGAACAGGTCGCCCTGCACCTTGCCCTTGGCGTCCAGCACCGGCGCGTCCATGTCGAAATATTTGAACAAGGGATCGGTCTTGGTCTTCGCCTTGGCCAGGTCGTTGAAGCGGTCGATCGCGGCCGGTTCGCCCGGATCGGCGAAAGCGGAATTGGGCGCATGCTTCATGCTGAGGAAGACAAACGGCACCTTGGGGAAATCGGCCCGCACCTTGGCATAGACTTTCATTGCCTTTTCGAAGGCCACATCGCCGGAAAACCCGCCGGTGACGTCATTGTCGCAATAAAACAGGATCGCGGAGGGATGATATTTCCCGATCACGTCATGATAGAAGAAATCCACATCCCCGATCACGCTGCCGCCGAAGCCCCGGTTGAGCACGCTGAAGCCGGGGAAGGATTCCGCCGTCTTCCATTTCATGATGGTGGAGCTGCCCACGAACAGCGCGGGGTTCTTGGGCCCCGCATTCTTGGCGTCATAGTCCTTGAAGGCTTCGATATCCTTGGCGTAACGCTCCGGATCGCGCTCTTCCGGCTTGTGCGGATAGGCGGCCTGGCCCTTGCGGTACAGCGCCATCACGTCGGCGTATTTTTCCGGGTTCTTGGTGTAATCGAGCCAATGGGCACGCCAGTAAGCCCCGGCGGTCCGGTTGAACGCCGCCACCTTGTCCTTGTCGGCGCTGCCCTGCGGGATCGCCTGGGTCAGATAATCCTGGAACGCTTTCTTGTCGGCCGCATCGTCGGCCCGCGCCACACTCGCGCCCGCCAACAGCAGCAGCGGCGCCAAAGCCATGCCCGCGAATTTGCGCATCGTCACTCTCCCCCATTTGAAGAAAGCGGCGGCACCTCCCGATACCGCCGCTCCTCACCCTTCGGCAAGCTCAGGGTGAGGAATTTTCCTCCATCCTCACCCTGAGCCCCTCATCCCGAGCTTGTCGAGGGACGAAGCATGAGGGTTGCAACACACTATTTCAACGTCAGCTTCTGCACGTCGAACATCGACGCCGAGCCGATATAGACCGTGTTCGGCGTGCGGCAATCCAAGGAATGGATCAGATCGCCCACATCGACCGAGCCATGATCCTGGCCGGTGATGGTCATGCCCAGCACCTTGCCGGTCATGTCCATCTTGTAGAGCTTGCCGTTGCCGTCGCCGCTGAACATGTATTGCGGCCCCGGACCCTGGGTGATGCAGAGCGCCCAGGGCGCGCCGATGCCGGTGATGGTGCGCTTGTAGTTCAGGTCATTGTCATAGACCTGGATGCGGAAATTGCCCCGGTCGCCGACATAGACATTGTCCTGGGCATCGATCGCAATGGTATGCGGGGTGTTGAACTGGTCCTGGCCGCTGCCGAAAGTGCCCAGCATCTTCAGCCAATGACCATCGGGCGAGATCTTCACCACGCGGGAATTCTCGTAACCATCCGGCACGAAGATGTTGCCCTTGCTGTCAAAGGCGACATCGGTCTGGCGGCCGAACTCACCCTTCCTGCCCACCGGACGGCGGTTGAACACCGTGCTGGCATGCGCGTATTTGAGGATTTCCAGATTGGCTTCCAGATAGTCGATCGCTTCGGGGGTGCGGCCCAGCCAGAAATTCTGCTGGCCCTTGGGGTCGTAGCGCACGATCATCCCCGAACCTTCATCGACCTGCCAGACATTGTCGTTTTTGTCGACGCGGATGCCGTGGGCGAAGGAGGCGGCGTAATTGTGCGGGCCCCATTCCTTCACGAATTTGGCGTTCTGGTCGAACTCCCAGATCATCGCCGCCGCGCCGCCGCGGGCGATGCCCTGCGGGTTGGAGCGCGAATAGACGAACAGGTGCCCCTTGGAATTGGTGGCGACGCCCATGGTCTGGCCCATGGTGTAGCCGGGGATGGACAGCTGCAGATATTTGTCTTCGACGACCTGAAGCTGCGGATAGGTCTTCTCCAGCGCCTCCTGCTGGGCGCGGAATTCGGCGGTCCCGTTGATGCCCTGGGAATGGCTGACGGCGGTCCCGGCCAAAAGCGTGACCAGCATCGTCGCCAAAGTACGGATTTTCATGGATGTTTCCCCCTTAAAGAAAGTGGGCGGGATAGTTTCACCGGGGCCCGGACCCGTCAATCGGCGTCCCCTACGGCTGAGACAGATTGATACGAGTTTGTCGCGATTCAATGCCTTAGAACGGGTTGCCCCGTCCTGGGATCGGCCAGGGTGACATTCTCGGCGGCCCGGATGCGCCAGCCGTCCTTGGCGCGGGTGACCACGGCCAGGATCAGCGTATCGACCTGATGGGGACCCGCCGGATGCGCCGGTCCCGTGGTGAGGTGGCCCCAGAAATGCACCACCGCCACGCCGTCGCCGATGGGATCGACCGCGATCAATTCATTCTCAAGGATCGAATCCCGGTAGATCGTTTCATGGATACCGCGATGCAGGGCGACGATCTCGCCCACGCCGCGCACAAGATGCGCGAAGCGGTTGACGAATGTCGCATCGTCATGGAACAGCGCGCCAAAGTCCATCATGTCATCGGCGTTCCATGCGGCCTGGAACGCCGCCGGCACGTCATCGGGCCGCATCATCTGCGTCATGGGATCCTCATTCTTACGGACTGCCGGACGATAATGGGCAATCGCCTTGTAGGACTTCCTCATCCTGAGCCTGTCGAAGGATGAGGGCAACAGGCCGCCTCCCTCGCGCATGCGAAACACACTCAGGCCCGCCCCCCGCGTGCGTCAGCACACTGGAGGGGTGAGGTTCGCGGCCAAGCGAACCGAACGCCGTAGCAGCGCTTGGCGTTCGGTTGGCTGGACGCCAACCTCACCCCTCGGTGCTGGTCGCACCTCACCGGGGATGACGGAAATGGCAGGCGATCAGCGCTTGGTGATCACGATCTGGAGATATTCGCTGGGAATATTCACCGTTCCATCGGCCGCTTTGTTGAAGCTCGTGATGAGCTTGCGCATATCGAGCGCCAGCGCATCGCGTGTCGGTTTCTCCAGCGACTCGAACGCCTTCAGGATCGGGCCGTAATAGGTCTTGAAGACCTCCAGGAAATGCTCGGCCGAACCATAGCGGAACCGGAAATGGGCGGGTTCGGCGCTTATCGTGAAATTTTTGGTGTCGAACAGATTTTCCAGCCCGTCCCTTGTGCCCCACAGGGCGGGAGATTTCACGCCGGCGGCTGGCGGCACATAGCGGCCGAGCAATTTGAACAGTTGGCCGATGAAGCCGTCCGGCGTCCAGTTCGCCAGGCCGATGCGGCCGCCCGGTTTCAGCACACGGGCCATTTCGGCGGCGGCGCGGCTTTGGTCCGGCGCGAACATGACGCCGAAGGTCGAGACCACCGCATCGAACGTGCCGTCGGCAAAGGGCAGCGCTTCGGCGTCCGCCTGACGGAAGGTGACGCGCAAGCGTTCGGCTTCCGCGCGGCGCCGGCCATGCTGCAGAAGGGCATCGACGTAATCGGTGGACGTCACCTCGCACCAGCGGCGGGCTGCGGCGAGCGTGGCGTTGCCGTTGCCTGCCGCGACATCGAGAACTTTCTGGCCGGGGCAAAGATCGGCGGCATCCGCCAGATTTTCGCCGACGATCTGCAGCGTCGTTCCCACAATGGCATAGTCCCCGGAAGACCAGGCGGAATGCTGCCTGTTCTTGATGGCCTTGAAATCGGGAACCACCGAAGGGGATACCTCGCATTTGATAATAGCCGTCATACTCTCTCCTTATGGAATTGCCGCGCTTGGGCAGGCGTTACAGGCAAATCACTAAGCCCCGCATCGCAAGCGCGGAATGACCGCGCTTCCTGGCTTCTTGCCCGAACGTCCTGCCCGGCTGTCATGCGAGAGATCGGCTGGCCCCGGAGCGCGGGAAGGTGTAAGCGACCGCCATGGATGTGCTCTCGGAAGTCTTATCGGCCGTAAGGCTGACCGGGTCGGTATTCTTCGATGTGACGGCCGCTTCGCCCTGGGTCGCCGAAGCGCCGCCTTCGGCCCAGATCGCCGACTCCATCCTGCCCGGCGCGCAGCACGCCATCGAATATCACGTCATCACCAAGGGTACGGCCTGGATTTCTCTGATCGGCGGCGAGCGCTTCGATCCGGTGCAGCTCAACGAAGGCGACATCGCGGTCGTGCCGCGCGGCGAACCGCACGCCGTTTCCAGTTCGCCAGGCATGCGAGCCGAACCCAATCTCGCCATCCACCGCCGGCCGGAAGACGATCAGACGTTACCGTTTCAGTTGAATGCCGGCCCGCCGAATGGCGGTGAGACCGGCCCCAGCGACGCGCACATCCTCTGCGGTTTTTTCACCTGCGATGTGCGCCCCTTCAATCCCTTGCTGGAATCGCTGCCGCGCTTCCTGCACATCTCGTCCCGTTCGACCGGACCGGACAGTATCCTTCAACAATTCGTTCGCCTGGCCTCGGCTGAGACGAGCAATCAGCGTGCGGGCGGGCAGAGCATCCTCAATCGCCTGTCCGAACTGATGTTCATCGAAGCGATCCGCCTGCACATGGACGGGCTTGTTCCGGACAATACGGGATGGTTTGCCGCCCTGCGCGATCCCGTGGTGGGGCGGGCGGTTCTGCTGCTGCACGAAAGACCGACCTGGAATTGGACATTGGAGACGCTGGCGCAGGAAGTGCGGGCATCGCGTTCGGTGCTGGCAGCCCGCTTCAACCATCTGATGGGCTATCCGCCGATTCAGTATCTGACGCGCTGGCGGATGCAGCTGGCGGCGCGGCGGTTGAGAGAAACGGGCGAGAAGGTCGCGGTCGTGGCGCAAGAAGTGGGCTATGAGTCCGAAGCGGCCTTCAGCCGTGCCTTCAAGAAATATTCCGGGGTCTCGCCCAGTGAATGGCGCGCCGGCAAGCGATAGGCCCACCGGGCGAGACCGTCCGGATCAGATTTTCTTCGGCGCGGGAATCAGCATCGGCACGCGGCGGCGGTAATCTCCATAAGCCGCGCCGAATGTTGCCATTAGGTCCCGCTCTTCGAGCCGGATGCCGATCAGGATGTAGCCGGTGTTGAGCACGGCAAACAGCAAATGGCCGACCGTCATTCTCGGCGTGCTCCAGAAAGCCAGAACCAGTCCGAAATAGAGCGGGTGACGCACAAATCCGTAGAGAAACGGCATCTTGAATTCCGGCGCGGCAGAGCTTTGACGCCGGAAACTGCGCCACACCTGGCTCAATCCCGTCAGCTCGAAATGGTCGATGAGAAAGGTCGACAACAGGACGATTCCCCAACCCGCCCAGAAAAGCAGCCAAAGGACAGCGGCCCAAACGCCCGACACGTTCCAAATCTCGCCCGCGATGGGACGCCATTGCCAGCATAGCAAAGCGAGCGCCGCGCTGGAAAACAGGACATAGGTCGCCCGCTCGATCGGCTCGGGAATCAGCCTGGTCCACCACAGTTTGAAGGATGCGCGCGCCATGAGGCTGTGCTGCAGCCCGAAAACCGCGATCAAGGCGATGTCGATGAGGATCGACGCCGAGCGGGACGCGGATGCGCCGAAGTCGATGCGGGTCGGCACCGGCAGGTTACCGGCAAAGGCGATGAAGTATAAAAACGTGCCGATAAAAATCGCGTAGCAGATCACGCCATAGAAAATCGATAAGACTCGGGACATCGGACATCCTTTTTGACCATCTGATGGACGCGGCCTTGATGGCCAGCGAAGGACGCCACCCTTAAAACGCGCGGCAAGCCCACGGAATGACCGCCCTGCCGCCCTTCTTGCTCGAACGTCCGGAGTGGCGCGCAGAACGCATGCGTTCGTGTCGCCTGCGGCACGTACCCGCCATCGCTCGCACGCGTGGGGAGGGACGACAGTCAGTCTGGCGCGCTATCTCTGGTCGCGGTGCAGACATCCAACGCGCGCTTGTAGGCATCGCGCGCCGTGGTGCGGGCGAGATACGCCTTCGTCGGCTCGTCCAGCACAATGCCGCCCGCGCGTTTGGACAGAAGCAGCGCATAGCTCACGGAAATATCCGCCGCCGTGAATGCGTTGCCCGCCATATAGGGCGCGCGCGCCAACTGCCGCGTCACCAGCCGCATCCGGCTTTCGAAACCGCGCAGGGCCTGACGGGCGGTCCAGTTGTCCCGCTGATCCGCCGGCGCGAAATGGTTTGCGCCCAGGACATAATAAGCGGCGGTCGCCAGCCCCGCTTCGCCCAGATGCAGGAATTGCTGATAGAGGGGAAAGGCGGGATCCAACGGCTTGGGCGCCAGGGGCGTGGGCCCATAACGGCCCGTCAGATATTCCATGATCGCAATCGACTCGACCATGGTGACATCGCTGTCCGTCATCGCCGGAATGAAGCCGCCGGGATTGACCGCCATGAATTCCGGATCGTTCTCCGCGCCCTTGAACAGATCGACCTGCCGCAAGCGATAAGGCAGCCCCATCTCCTCCAGCAGCCAGACCACGCGCAGGCCGCGCCCTTCTCCCCAAACCGTGATCATGTTCGCCGTCCTTGGTTAGTGTTTTTGCGCATCAAAACGCTCTGGTGAACGCGGTAATTCGGGCAGACCCACTCGGCATAAAATTGTCACTGGTAATTTGATGCTTTTTGGGGCACCATCAAACTGTGCAGGCGGGCTGTTTGTAGCGCAACCCCGCCCCATATGCTTGCAGCGTTCAAGCGTACCACCACATTGCTGGAGGCCGTTATGAAGACGCTGCTTTGCGCCGTCTGCGTGTGCCTGCTTGCCCTCAACGGGATCGCGTCGGCGCAGCCCCAGAACGCACAATCGAACATCTCGCCGCTTCATCGAGGGGGCAATAACCCAACCCGCCAATTTCTGGCGGAATGCCTGCCGACCTGGCACGAATGTCGAGGTACCGGCGGTTACTCCGACATGTCGCTTTGCTGCACGCTTCATCAAGTTTGCATGCATGTCGACAAACCTATTCAGGTCAAAGGCTCGCCATATTGCCAATGAATTCGAGGCGATCAGTTCACACCGATCAAATGGAGATCATATGCGCGGCATTTTAATTGCGACCTTCGCATCCGTCATGGCGCTAACAGTCATTCACAATTCCGCTGAGGCGGCGGCATTGGACGACGTTTCCGTCGAAAAAGCCGGCACCTGCTTCACCGGCGATGCGATATCCTTGCACAACAAAAACACGCACAACTCGATTGCCGTCACAATCAAATGGGGCGCCGATGTGGAAAAAATCGACTGGTTGGACGCGGACAATTCGACCGCGATCGACACGTTCCCCAGGGATTACACCATCGCGGTGTCGCCCGGTGAGGTCAAACAGATCGGATGCACCAAACTGAATCACTGGCCCCATTCATTCACGTTCGACAAGGCCGGCGCGGACTATGTCAAAGCCGTCCCCCAGCCACCGCCGCCGTTGGGCGAAGCCAAGACTTTCATCCGCCAGTGGCATATCGCCCAAACTCCCTTCATGTGCTGGGCGGTAAACTTGAATCCCGACAGGCCTATCGAAGGGAGCTACCGGCCAGTCAGTCAAGGGGCCAGCCTGTCGACCACGCGACTTGAGCCGTTTCGTGCAAAGTTGATTCAGTGCTTCGACGGCAACGGCGCCGCCTTTACAGAAGCGCATTTCGTGGGCCGGGCAAAACATTTGGTCAGAACGGGAAAAAGCCATCCCTGACTTGGGGGCACGAAGACGCGCGGATCGGACACCAACGTGACACCGGCGTCTCCGATCACCCTCGCCGCGCCGCTTCAATTTTGGCGACGTCGATCTTCTTCATGTCCATCATCGCGTCGAAGGCGCGCTTGGCTTCGGCGCCGCCCGCTGCCATCGCCTCGGTCAAGACGCGCGGGGTGATCTGCCAGGAGACGCCCCATTTGTCCTTGCACCAGCCGCAGGCGCTTTCCTGTCCGCCATGGCCGGCAATGGCGTTCCAATAGCGGTCGGTTTCCGCCTGGTCGTCGGTGGCGATCTGGAACGAGAAAGCCTCGCTCTGCTGGAACATGGGTCCGCCATTGAGCCCGATGCAGGGAATCCCCGCCACGGTGAATTCCACCGTCAGCACATCGCCCTTCTTGCCCGACGGATAGTCGGACGGGGCGCGGTGCACGGCGGTCACGTTGGTGTCGGGAAAGGTGGCGGCATAGAAATTGGCCGCGGCTTCCGCATCCTTGTCGTACCAGATGCAGATCGTGTTCTTGGCGATGGTCATCGCATGTCCTTTCACGTGCGGTGGCCCCTAAGACACGGGCATGCTGGCATGCCATCAAGGTTCCGCCAACCCTGAGGCGATCTCTCCTTGGGAGGGGGATGACAGGTGCGCAAAAAAAAGCGCCCCTGCGGTAACAGGGGCGCTTTGTATCCGCTTCACATCCTCACCCTGAGCTCGTCGAAGGGTGAGGTTGCCCGGTCCTCATGGTTTGACAGGCTCACCATGAGAACCTATTCCATCAAGTCAGAATCTTCCCCGACGCCGCAATAAACGCATCCATCTCCTTCTTGCTGCCGATGGAGATGCGGCCCACGGTCGGCCAGACCGGCCAGCGGTCGGCGGCGATCTGCACATTGGCCGCTTTATAGATGGCGATCATTTCCTTGGCGGTCTTGGTCTTCCAATCCACCATGATCATGTTGCCATAGCTGGGGCCGATCACGCGCAGGCCCCGCTTGGTGAGATAGTCCGCCGTCATGGCGCGGTTGGCGAACAGCTCTTTGCGGCGGGCCGCCATGAGCGACGTCGCCGTCAGGCTGGCATTGGCGCAAGCCGCCGTCGCCATCGAAGGCCGGTCGCTTTCGAACAGCGCGATCTTCTTCAGAACGTCCGGCTGGGCCACCAGGTAACCGCAGCGCGCGCCCGCCATGCCGAAGATCTTGGAGAAGGTGCGCGCGATGATCACTTCCTTGCCCGCCCGGACCAGATGCAGGGCGGTGTTGTTGGGATATTCATTGGTCCAGTGGATATAGGCTTCGTCGATCAGCACGATCGCGCCGGCGGGCTTGTTTTCCACCAGCCATTCGATCTCGGCCATCGGCGTCATGGTGCCGGTGGGATTGTTGGGGTTCACCACATAATAAAGGCCGGCATTCGGATTGGCCGCCAGCATCGCCTTCACGTCATGGCGATAGTCGGAGGTGAGCGCCACCAGGCTGACCGGCGACTTGATGAAATTCGCCGTGCGCACGACATTGTTATAGGACGGGTCGGCCATCACCATGCCCTTGGTGGGCGAGCAATAAGCGACGATGGCGCGCGACAGAATTCCGCCCGAACCCGGATAGACCGAGACATGATCGACCGGCACATTGTCCAGGGTCGAGATGGTCTTGGTCAGGATTTCGATCTCGCCATTGGGCGAATAGCGGTTGGATTGGGCCAAGGCCGCCGTGCCCGCTTTCAGGCCCGGCTCCATCGGCCCGGCCCAGCATTCGTTGAGCCCGATGCGGACCATGCCGCTGCCCGCTTCGTCATCGGCCGCCCGCGCGCTTTCGCCGCTCATGGTCAAGGCCGCCGCGCCGCCCGCGAACATCATGGCGGTACGCATCATCTGGCGGCGGGAATAGCCGCGCGACAGAAGATCGTCTTGCACTTCTTCTTTGATCAGGCCGTTTTTGAACATGAAAGTCATTCGGCGTCCTCCCCAGGATGCTTGTCTGCGTTATTCCGCAACAAAGGCCCGGCGGCGCGCACCAAAGCAGGCCCTTACTCCGGGGAAGGCTATGCCTGCCCTGGAGGGGTTTCAAGCGGTTCGCGCGGCGAACACAATGATCCGGCGGACCGTTGTGAGCGAGAAACGCCGCGAGCTTGGGCGAGCGGCCGGCCAGCAACCATCCTATGGCATTAATCCGGCCCCGAAACCGGCCCGCAAGCGACAAATAGAGACAATTGAAACCATTTCGCAGCGGCCCGGGCGCGCCGCGGCGGGGGCGGCAGCAAGCCGAGTCTTGGGGCGGTCTTCGGCCCATAGCGGCGCGCAGACCGGCACGTCCCGCGCTACTTCTTCCTTGTTGGCCCCGGCCGGAAATCGATGCGGTATTCCACGGGCGCGTTCAGGCGCGGCAACATCGCATAGGCGAAGGTCATGAAACTGTCCTGGGCCATTTGCAATTCGACGAAGGCCGGGCTCACGCCGGCACGGCCTGGCATCTTGGCGCCGGCGGGCGCGCCCAGCTTCACGTTGCTTTCGGCCGCGAATTGCGCGGTCACGGCGTGCAGCCCATCCGGCACCGGCATGTCGAGCGGTCCGGTGGTGAGCACGGTGCAGGCTTCATTATTGTCGAGCACGACCGCCGGGCGCATCACATCTTCATAGCCCTGGCTGGCGAGAATGAAATAGCTGCCGCTTTTGCCGGTGACGGCCCAGCCTTCGCCGGTCTTTTCCTCGATATGCAGCAGGCCGACGAATTCCTCGCGCGAGAGCTTGCGGCCCTGAAGGCCATCCGCATAGGTCGCCAGCGTCCCCGCCCGATAGGCGTGCAGGCAACCCTTGTCATAGATGTCCAGAAACTCGGCCACATGGGCCGCCTGGTCCGGCGATGGCGGCGCGGCATCCTGCGCCCGCGCGGCCGGCGCAATGACGACCGCCAGCCCGGCCGCCAGCACCCCAAAATGCAATTTCATGATGCTCCCCTGCCCCAGGCCCCCAGCGTACAGGCATTTGAAAACACAACACCACTGTCATTCCCGGCGAGGTGCGTCCAAGCACACCATTGTCATTCCCGGCGAGGCGCGCCCAGCGCCGAGGGAAGGGAATCCAGGTCCGTCAAACCGTGATGCTTTCGCGACCTGGGTCCCCTTCCCTCACTCGATGCTACGCATCTCGCTCGCCGGGGATGACAAGTGGAGTGCTACTTGCCGGCAATCGTGGGGTTCACCCAGCCATTCTTCATCACGCCATGCGAGGGGCGGAAGGTGATGTAGTCCACATGGTCGGGAATGTCGGCCCAGCCATGCACCACGCCCGCCGGAACGATCAGCACATCGCCCACCCGCATCTCGATCTTGCGCGCGCCGATGGCGGTGCCGCCGCAGCTGGGCCCGTTCGGCCCGCCATCGGGATTGGCGGTCGAGTGGCGGCCGTTGACGAGATAGCCGTCGATGAACGCCGTGCCGCCGCCGGAGGTGATGTAATAACCCTCCGTCTGGCTGTCATGCGTGAGCCCGCCCCGAAGCCCGCCTTCCGGCACCGTCGCCATGGTGCGCCCGCACGGTCCGCGCTCGTCGGCGGCGGCGCCCTGGGCACGCGGCGGCGCGGGCGTGCGGGTGGACTGGCGATGCACCACGCCCAGCTCCATGCTCCAGCCGTCGCCGATATCGACCACCTTGGCGTTCTCGTCCCGCGTGCGCTGGGACTGTTCGGTGGCGCTGATCTTGGCGATTTCTTCCTTGGTGATGACGGTTGCCGTGGTGGGCGCCGCGCTCTGCGCCAAGACCGAAACCGGAGTCAAAACGGATGCAAGAACCAAAACCTTCAAAGCCGTGCTGTTCATAATGTCTCCCTCCCATGCCCGGACGATGTTCGCCCGGGTCGCGGGGGGAGACTATGGCGGCCCGCCGGGGTGATCCAGCGCGGCGCTTTCTGAGAGCTATTATCAAAACTCAGCCCGGATTCGCACCCAAACCGCCCTGTCACGATGGGCGCGCGCAAGGTCGCTTCAAAAAGTATTTTTGGAATGGCGCCCCCATCCTTGTTGCAAGCGACATTCGCAACTGCGGAAGGAAGCCTTGTTTTCCTCGCTCATACCGGCCGCTCTACACCAATCCGTACACGGATGGTTGTATCGCCGGTTGTATCGGCATTTCGAAATTATTTACCACGCGGTTGCACCCTTTATGTGGCCGAACAAAGCCAAGCGGCCCTTAACCAGAACCAATTGCCAGGGAGCAATCATGCCGAACGTCACGTCTCTCTTTAACCGCGACCGCATGGGCGCCCACCGCGACGGGCCGGCGATCGCGCCCAGGGAGAAGGAACTCGCGGAGTATATCAGCGACATGCTCCAGTCGCTGGGCGCCTGCACCCGGCACCCGGATTTCAGGGCGCTTCATGCGCTGATCGCCGCCGCGGAATCCGAAGCGCGCACGCTGGCGAAATAAACATTGCCGGCGAACGGCCCGGCCGGATTCACCGCCACCCGGTGGTAAACCTGGATGCGCCGGACAAAGTCTCCCAGCCGGCCGGGCGGTTCGCGCCAGGAAAGAATGGGGCTGCCATCGGAAAGCGCCGATGCGTTGTCCTGCTCGCGATGCGCCAAGGACGTCATGGGTTGAGGCTCCGGCTTTGCGGGCGCCAGAAATCGCGGCGCGGGCCGGCAACCCGTTAAAATCCGAAGCCCGCATACCCTTCCCCACATGTCTCCGACAGACGCCGACAAACCGGCGCAACCAAGCTCACCTGTCATCCCCGGCGAGCGAGATGCGCGGCATCGAGTGAGGGAGCGAGTAGCGACGGCGTGGGAGCGACCCAGGCCTCTCAACCGTAACCCTCTCACCACCTGGATCCCCGCCCGGCCTTCGCTTCGCTCCGGCGTTCGGTTGGCTGGCCGCCCCTTCGCATCGTCCGCAATGCGGCCGATGCTCGCCGGGGATGACAGGAAGGCGGCGACAAGCGACGGGCCTTGCATCGCCCAACCCGCACCGCCAGATAGGAAGCGTGCGCCAACACACTCTGCCCGACCTGTTCGGCGAACCGGTCCTGCCGGACGGCTTTCGCTATCGGCCCGATGTCTTGTCGGCGGCCGAAGAAGCGCGGCTGGCGGCTGGGTTCGCGGCCCTGCCCCTGAAGCCGTTTGAATTTCACGGCTATCTGGGCAATCGCCGCATCTTCACTTTTGGGCATAAATACATGTTCGCGGGCGCGGATGCGCGCGACGACCACAGCATTCCCGATTGTTTGCGCCCGCTGATGGAGATTGCCGGTGAGATCAGCGGCCAGCCCGCCGCCCGCTTCGAACAGATCATGGTGACGGAATATGCGCCCGGCGCGGGCATCGGCTGGCACCTGGACCGGCCCAATTACGAAGACATTGTGAGCATTTCATTCCTGGCGCCCTGCGCGCTTCGGCTGCGCCGCAAGGCAGGCGACAGATGGGAGCGCCGCACCGCCTGGGTCGCGCCCCGCTCCGCCTACCTCCTCCACGGCGCCGTGCGCACCGACTGGCAACACAGCATCGCCCCGATGGACAGGCTGCGATATTCGGTGACGTTGCGGAGTTTTAGGGAGGGGAAGGGGAAATAAGGCCAAAAACAGACCGGCAAAAACTATACAATCCCTCCAAGTAGATATGATGTGATCAAAACTTTGTGAGTTCTTCGGTCGAAATTTCGTCACCGTCAGCATTCAGCTTCACAACGATGATCGCGTCAGCCTTCACCCCGGAACTCCTACCAGCAGCAAACGATTGCGCTTCATGTAAACTACCGCACACTTCCGATTTTAGAACAATCTTTCCATCGCAGATAAACTTGACCACATAAGCCATGGGACACCCCAAATTCTATTCGGTCAGACTAGACACGATAAATTTCGCTATCGCTTCCCATCGATCGTGCGCAAAAGCACAGAAGCAAAAGACAGATGATCAAGGCACAAATCTATGGGGTCAGATTTTATTTCGTGGCCCCTTGGATTTCGAATGGCGGACATAGAACCCGCAAAAATATGTCGATACCCTAACTGCTCGTCGATGTCGCTAGCTGACTGCAAATCGTTCAATTTAATTTTTGGCCCACTTTCATTGAAGGCAGCCATCATTAATTTGAACCCGGTTTCGGAAATGCCCGAAAGCTTTTTGACCATCAGATCAATTAATTTGAACGCCTCAAATGTTGCTTGAGAATAATGACCGTTATTAAATAGTTTAAGCGCCACACGCGAAATTTCGGGATGAATATTTCGCTCGTCAAATGGATGGACATTTTTGGCTTCAGGGCGCGCTGAGCCTACATTTCGTACGCTTCTAACTAACCGCTCGAACTTTAATAGGCCGTCGCTCATCCTAGGAGGTTTGCCTTGATGCTTTTGAAAATGTGGTCGTAAGTTTCTGCACTTCCTTCGGCTGGCAGATTTATTTCAATTCTCACCGTCAACCCTATATCCTTTTTAGAATTACCAAGGTCTACCTTGCCGCTTTCCAATTTCATGGAACGCACTTTTGGCTTCTCGATCTTCGGCTTTACACTTCTCACTTGAGGCTTTGAGTTAGTTGCTTTTGTCGAAACATTTTCTGCCTCATGGCCGGCGAGTGATCTAAACGCCTGGAACACCGATGCTTGACGCCCTCCAATCACATCACTGGTTTTATCAGCTTGTCGAAAATAGCCGATTAGATCATCCCTACCCATCGCCCAAGCGCCGTCACCTCGAATTTCAAAGAGGTCCGCATAAGCGCTTTTGACGAGGGCAGAAAATGACTTTTGAAAATCTTGCTCATTATGAATTGCGAGTACTTCCTGACCCTTGGCAGTCCGCTTGCCTTCTGCATCTATCAGCCCAACAAATTGAAGGGCGTTAATGACATAACTTTCGTTATTTGAAGCTAATCCGAGTTTTTTCACTGTCTCAGATGTCACGGTAGCAGGAAAATTTTTACGGAGCAGACTAACCATCTGCGTGATGTTTCCTGGTCCGGAGATATATGGATGCGTCATAACCACCCTCAATCTAAAGAAATTAAATCGCTAGACTCATTGGAATCGAATTGGCGAATGCTTCAATCTAGCATCTAGGCGCCATTTTGCAGACTCAGGCGATATCTTTTATTCGCCTCCCGGTTTGGGTGGCGGCTTGGCGGGTGTCGAACCCGCTTCGCCCCCTTTAATGAGGATAAATCTGCAACTGATCCGAGCCGTTTAAATACCAGGAGCCGTCCGGCCAGTGCCAAATCCATGCGTCTTCCGCGCGGAAGCAACCGCCGTCATCTTTCTCATTCGGGACGCCACCATCTGCAGCCCTGACGATAAGCAATTTTTCGCCCCAATCCGTTATTGCAAAAATACCAATCTCGTCTGCATTTGTTTTTCGTTCATAGTCGGTGCTGTCGGAAATCGCGCGTCCCGTCACGGTTCGGCCTTTGAAAACCCTCAAGAGGTCCGCCGCGCTATAATATTGCGTGACGAAACAGACTTCGCGAAGATCGTTCATAGAAAGTGCATCTGCCGCGAGCACCGGGTTGGACTTTCCTTCGAGATGTAAAGCCATATCGGTTTCGTTGCCGTACGCCAGTGATCGGCAAAGCAGCCCTGCCAAGAGGCAACTCCCGTAAATAGCTAGCCTTTGCAGATGGAATTGCATCGTCCGTGTCTTTCTCACCAGCAGCTTATCTACCATAAATCCTGTTGGCTTGAGACTGGATCGAACTTCAGGCTCTGTCGATATTTTGCGTTCGCCTCACGGTTGCATTGCACACAATTTCGCTGCCCCTTGCGCCACGGCCCTCGCCCGCATTTGCACATATGGAGAGGCGGCGGCTCCCCCGGCATCGAACCGGGCTCACCGCCTCGCAGGACCGCGAACCGAGCCACCTCGCTTTCCAGATGCACCCTCATGAGGCATACCCGTAATGCCGGGCCAGGAGCGACAGCGCGATGCGGATGCCATAGGCGGCGGCGCGGCGGTCTTCCTTCACGATGGCGGCGACGCGTTCCAGGCTGAAGGGGTGGTCTTCGGGCATCAGGAACAGTTCGGTGAGCTGGCGCAGTTCGCGCGGCAGGACGGCCAGTGCCCGCGATACCCGCTTGCCCGCATCCAGCGCCGCGTCCGACAAATTGCCGTGCCCGCCCGAGCCCCGCCCGCCGAATTCCATGCGGGGGCTGGCCTCGATCTTCGACAATTGCCAGTCCTGCTGCAGCCGCCGCCCCGCGAACAATTGGTAGTCCGCGATGGTGCCGTGATCGGCCAGCCATTGCAGCCGGTCGATGCGGCGAAAGCCTTTCGGCGCGCCCGCCGCCACCGACAATTCGCGGTCGCAGGCATGGAAGGCCGTGACCTTTGCCGGCGTTTCAACTCGCGCATCGGGCACAGGCATGGGCGTCGCGACAGCGGGCTTGCCACGCGCGGAGGCGCGAGCCGGAGCGCCATCATCATGCGGGCGCACAGAGGGGGGAGAAATATCCCCATCACGTATTGCGATAGACTTTCTCATCCTCTCACCTCCACTTTCACATCCCCGTAGAGTCTCATCAGGTCGCCCGTGTAATGCTCGGCGATCCATTTGGCGGCGAAGGGCTTGGCCACGCTTAAGGTGTGCGGCGGCCCCTCCTTCCAATCCGCTTCGCCGAACCAGGCGGCGAATTTCGCCGCGCCGATGGCATCGACCAGGGCGCCGGCCCGCCCGCCCCACAGCGCGCGCAAGACATCGTCGGGCGGCGCGGGCGGCCCCGCCTTTGCCGCTTCCACGAAACCATCGAAGCGGCGCTGCGACAAAAACCGTTCCGCATGCACGGGGCGGTAGGTGACGTCCTTGGCGCAATAGGCGCGAAAGCCCGGCAGCGCGGCCGCCGCCGCTGCGCGGTCGAACGCCGACAGCCGCCGCCATTTCTCGAACGCCTTGGATTTGGACATCAGCGCGTCGGTGGGATAGGCGTGCCAGAAGGCTTCGAACTCCGCCGTGTACTTTTTTTGCCCCGCGATACGGGGCGAAGACGCGTCTGCCCCGGCAGACGAATCTTCTTCCTCTCCCTCTGTCTCTGCCTCTCTCTCTGGATCGGCATGCGGCTTGCGTGCCGCTGGCGGCATGCCCGCGTCCTGCACCTCGATGAAGCCGGAGACGCGGAGCAGTTCCAGGTCCACCTTTTCGGTGGCGCTGATGCGCTTGGCGATCCAGACGGAATCGTGCGGGATGCGGTTGTTGGAGCGGCTTGCCAAGAGCCAGATCGCCACCAGGTGCAGCTTGCTGGCATCCGGCAACAGGCCGAAGGCGTAATCGTCCAGAAGTTCGTTATAGAGCTTGATCCAGGGCGGCGAGCGGTCCTTGTAATGCTGGAAGCGTTCGAAGTTCTTGACACTAAAGGTCATGGTCATGAAGCGCCCTCCGGCTTTCTTCCCCCGTGCGGCGAAGCCGCTGACGGGGGGAGATGTGCGCTAGCGGGCTTGCCCGCGTGGCGCACAGAGGGGGGAAAATAATCAATGACAGTCATGGAACCTCGCCTTCCCTGGCGCGGGCAAGAAGTTCGCGGCAACCCTCCACTTCCGCCGCAATGCGCGGATCATCGGCCGCCAGGCGTTTGATCCGCCGCACCGCATGCAGCACGGTGGTATGGTCGCGGCCGAAATGCCGCCCGATGCGGGGCAAGGAATGATCCGTGACCTCGCGCGCCAGGAACATGGCGATCTGGCGCGGCCGGGCCACGGCGCGGGCGCGGGAAAGGCATCGCATCGCCTCGCGCGTCAGGCCGAACCGCGCCGCCACCGCATTTTCGATATCGCCCAGAAAGATGGGCCGCTTTGCCGATGGGATGATCATAGCGAATAGATCTCCCCGTCGCGCGCTGCCGGCTCGATGGTGAGGCGCAGGCCGCGATGGCCCACGCCCCAGCCCGCGCGCACTTCACGCAGGCAGGCGCGATGGTCGCTGTCGATCAGGGCGTGATGCACGCACAGATCCACCACCGGGCGGATCAGGTGATCCAGGTCGCGGCGGCCCGCCCGCTCCTCATACGTAAGCGTCAGCTTGACCGGCCCGGGCACGCGCCCCGGCTTGAGGCTGGCCAGCACGCCCGCCGAACGGGCGCGCCAATCGGCCAAGGCTTCGCGCGCCTCCGCCGATGGGGGAAATTCCAGTTCCAGCCTTATGGCGTCGCGCGCTTTCAACGATCGCTTCTCCACCGGCACATCCAGGTTGAATCGCATGCTCTTTCTCTCCTCCTAGGGGCGCGGGCCGCTCGCCGCCCAGATGGCGGCGATGCAAAAAACGATCAGCAGGCAGAGCCCTGCCTGGCCTGTGGTGATGCCGGTGGCGATGGTGGTTGTGGCGATGCCGCTGCTCATGGCGCGGCGCTCCGCGCGCTTGGCCGCGCGAAAGGCGCATGGGGAAAATTTGAATCAATCCGGCCCCAATCGCTCCACAGACGCGGGAACATGGAGGTTGTAGTGATACCGGTTCGCGGTTGTATCGCCGCGCGGCGAGGCGCAAAGATGCCGCCGTAAATTCGGCTACCCGGAGCGCGACGCATGGAAACGGGGACAATGGCGATCATCCTGATCGCCCTGTTGCGTGTCCTGCCCGTGTTGTTCGGATCGAAGGCCTGCCGCAAATTGGGGCTTGGCGCGATCCTCACCGAACTCAAGGCGCAAATTCCCGACAACGGCATCGGCCCGGTGATCGCGGACCGGCGCGGCGCGGTGCTTCTTCTGGAAGAGAATTGCCGCCAATGCGGGCGTTGCCGCCTGGGCCGCGGGCGCGGCGAAGACGGCGATGACCAAGACGATAATTGAATGACACAGGAATTGTTGTTGGTGCTGCTGGCCACCCGCGCCGAATTCGCCAGCCCCAAGACCTGCCGCAAACAACTGGTGGGCCCGATGCGCCGGTACCTCAGCCACCATGACGGCAAGGAGATGGAGGCCGTGCCCATACCCCCCAAGGCCCTGGCCCTGATCGGGGCGCGGCGGGAAGCGGCGGTGGAATTGGCCGATTTCTGCGCCCGCTGCGGCCGCTGCCGGGAGGAGAAGATCCTGGATTTCCGCGCCTTATAGGCCCTGAGACATGTCATGCGGCAGCCCCTGTGAGGCCACCGGGTTTACAACTTTCGTTGTCACCGTTCAACAACTAATATTGTATTTGATATCCACAACCAATGTTGTAATATGCATACAATTGTAGAGGTGCGTGTATGAGTACCTTGGCCAAACGGTTGCAGGAAACGATGGAGCGGGCGGGCCTCACCCAGGCCGCCCTGGCGCGCAAGGCGTCGGCCTTTTTAGCCTCCGGCGAAAGCGTGTCGCAGCAGGTGGTTCAGCATTTGACCAGCGGCCGCAACACCAATTCCAAAAGCCTGGTGCCCATCGCAAAGGCGCTGGATGTGAGCGTGGAATGGCTGATGACCGGCGAAGGCGGCCACTTCGCCGTCAAGGGCGGGGCGGCCAATCTGCGCACGTCAAAGGCGGCCCGCGATCAGGCCAGAGACAGTGAACGCGTGCCGGTGTTGGGCATGGCCGAATGCGGGCCCGACGGCTGGTCGCTGTGGAACGGCGACATCATCGACACCATCCCCCGCCCCATGAACCTGGCCGGCGCGCCGAAAGCCTATGCCGTCTATATCGTGGGCGACAGCATGGAGCCGCGCTATTATTCCGGCGAGTTGGCGCATATCCATCCGGGCAAGCCCGTCACCATCGGCGCCTTTGTGCTGGTGCAGATCCGCCCCGACCATGACGGCGAAACGCCCAAGGCGGTGGTGAAACGGCTGATCAAGCGCTCGGCCACCAAGGTCACCCTGGAACAATATAATCCGCCCAAGAAGTTCGACATTAAAACGGACGACATCGTCTCCATCCACCGCGTGGTGGGGTCGGGTGAGTTTTAGCCGTTACGGATAGTGAAGCGATTTTGAACGTGCCCTTTCCATTCGGGATCATCATGCGCCTCGATGCGCGAAAGCCTCTCCGGCTGCTGCTGGCCGCCGCGTTTTGGGCGGTGCCCGGCGCCGCCTTCGCGCAAGGGTCCACAGAATACGACATGCCTGCGCCTTGCCGGGCGGAGCAGATCTTCGCCCGCGCCGCGGAAGGCTTCATCGCGGAACGGATCAACGCCGAGCGGGCGCGGCTGATGCCCCATGCGCCCGCGCTGAGGCGCGACGAGCAACTCTCCCGCATCGCGGAGCTTCGGGCGTGCGCGCTGGCGCACAGCGGCAAGCCCCTGTCGCATCTGGACGGCAACCGGCATTT
>JAFKFG010000047.1 GCA_017307355.1 Alphaproteobacteria bacterium | reverse complement strand
TCGAACTGTCCTGCCTGCCCAAGGAAGACTTCCCCCAGATGGCGGCGGGCACCTTGCCCCATCGCTTCCGCCTGGCCGCGGACGATCTCAAGCGCATCATCGACAAGACCCGCTTTGCGATCTCGAACGAAGAGACGCGCTATTACCTCAACGGCATCTATGTCCATGCCGCCAAGGACGCGACGCCGCCGGTGATGCGGGCTGTGGCCACGGACGGCCACCGCCTCGCCCGCTACGAGCTGGAACTGCCCGATGGCGCCGCCCAAATTCCGGGCGTCATCATCCCCAGAAAGACCGTGGGCGAGCTGCGCAAGCTATTGGACGATGCTGACGGCGCGATCGAGATTTCGCTATCCGACACCAAGGTCCAGTTCGGCTTCAACGGCGTCGAGCTCACCTCCAAGCTGATCGACGGCAATTTCCCGCCTTATGAGCGGGTGATTCCCGCCGGCAACGACAAGGCGCTGGCCCTGGAAGCCAAGGAATTCTCCCAGTCGGTGGACCGCGTCTCGACCATTTCGGCCGACAAGACCCGCGCGGTGAAGCTCAACATCACCAAGGACAAGGTCACTTTGTCGGTGGTCAATCCGGAATCGGGTACCGCCACCGAAGATGTGGGTGCCACCTACAGCGCCGCGGCCTTGGAGATCGGGTTCAACGCCCGCTATCTTCTGGACATCACCGGCCAGATCGAAGGCAAGGAAGTGCGTTTCCTGCTGTCGGACGCGGGCTCGCCCGCCATCATCGAAGACGCGGAGGACGCGCGCACGCTTTACGTCCTCATGCCGCTCCGGGTCTGATGCATTGACGGCCGCGCAGGACATGCGCCCTTCGGGCGGGGTTCGCGCCATTCCGGCGAAGCTTGCGGTGACGCGCCTCAGCCTCGTCAATTTCCGCTCCTATGCGGCCGGAGAGCTTGCGACCGCGGGCGCGGCGGTGGTGCTGGCGGGCCCCAATGGCGCAGGCAAGACCAATATCCTGGACGCGATTTCACTTCTGTCGCCAGGGCGCGGCCTTCGGGGCGCCAAGCTGGCCGAGCATGTCCGCAAGGGCCCGACCTCGTCCGGCGATGCGCTATGGGCTGTGGCCGCGACCGTGCGGCGAGGCGAGACCGAGTATGAGATCGGCACCGGGCTGACCGAACAATCGAGCGCGCGCCAGGTACGCCTCAACGGCGTCGATGCCAAAAATTCCGCCGAGCTGGGCGATGTCGTGCAGATGGTGTGGCTCACCCCGGCCATGGACCGGCTTTTCATCGAAAGCGCATCGGGCCGCCGGCGCTTTCTCGACCGGCTGGTGCTGGGTTTCGATCCTGCTCATGCCAGAGCGGCCACCCGCTATGAAACCGCGATGCGGGAACGGGCGCGGCTGCTCAAATACGGCCCCCGCGATCCGGCCTGGCTGGACGGGCTGGAAAATGAGATGGCCGATGCGGGGCTGATGATCGCCACGGCGCGGGAGGCGGCGGTTCTGCGCCTCAACCGGGCGCTGGCGCAGCGGGCCGGCGCCTTCCCCGCGGCGGCTCTGACCTTGGCGGGCGAGGCTTTCGAGACCCAGGACGCATTGCGCGACGCGTTGGCGCGTTCGCGCGTTCGCGACGCGGAAAGCGGGCGCACCAATGCCGGACCTCATCTCACCGACCTTGCCACCCGGCACACCCAGAAGCGGACGGAAGCTCGCGATTGTTCCACCGGCGAGCAGAAAGCGCTGCTGATTTCCATCATGCTGGCTTTCGCGCGCGAACTGACGGGAATGCGCGACGGCATGGCACCCCTGCTGCTGCTGGACGAAATCGCCGCCCATCTGGATGTCGTGCGCCGGGCAGCCCTGTTCGAGGAGATCGCCGATCTGTCCGCGCAGGCCTGGATGACCGGCACCGACCTCTCGCTGTTCGATGGTGCGAAGGCCCAGATTTTCGAAGTGCGGGACGGAAGTTTCCGCGAGGCGGGCGCATGATCCCGCTGCACAATTTCCTGCTCTATTGCACGCTCTACGCCATCGCCATCGCGACGCCGGGACCGGGCATTTTTTCGATCGTCGCCCGCGCGCTGGGATCCGGCTTCAAGGCCACCATACCCGCCTGTTTGGGCGTTACCATGGGCGATCTGATCCTGATGACCGTCACCGCCTTCGGCCTGGCCCTGGCCGCGCAGGCGATGGGGCAATTGTTCCTGATCATCAAGCTGGCCGGGGGCTTGTATCTGATCTTTCTCGGCTACAAATACTGGACGGCGCCGGTTTCCGAACAGATGGAAATCCCGCCCGAAAGCGCCAGCCGCGGGTTTCTGACCCAGCTGGGGATCACGCTGTCCAATCCCAAGGCGATTGCCTTTTTCGTGGCGTTGCAGCCCACCGCCATCGATCTCAGCAAGCTGACATTCCTGGGCTATCTGGAACTCGTAACGGCCACCTTGGTGCTGATCCCCGCCATCACGATGGGGTATGCTGCGATGGCGGCACGATTGAAGGAGTTTGTGGCGAGCGTGAAGGCGCGCCGCCGCATCAACAAGGGCGCCGGCCTCGTCATGGCCGGCGCCGGTATTGCGATCATGGTGAAGTAAATGTCCGAACCCGCACATCAAGTGACCAGTGAATATGGCGCCAGCAGCATCAAGGTGCTGAAGGGGCTGGATGCGGTGCGCAAGCGCCCCGGCATGTATATCGGCGATACCGATGACGGTTCGGGCTTGCATCACATGGTCTATGAAGTGGTGGACAATGCCGTGGACGAGGCTTTGGCGGGCCATGCCAACCGCATCGATGTGGAACTCAATCCCGACGGTTCCTGCACTGTGCGCGACAATGGCCGCGGCATTCCCACCGGCATCCATGAAGAAGAAGGCGTCAGCGCCGCCGAAGTGATCATGACCCAGCTTCATGCGGGCGGGAAGTTCGAGCAGAACGCCTACAAAGTCTCCGGCGGCCTGCATGGCGTGGGCGTGTCGGTGGTCAATGCCCTTTCCGAATTCCTGGACCTGCGCATCTGGCGCGAGGGCAAGGAACACTACATGCAGTTCCGCAACGGCGACGCGGTTGCACCACTGAAGATCGTGGGCGACGCGCCGATCGAGCACGGAAAAGCCCGCAAAGGCACGGAAGTCACCTTCCTGCCCTCGCCCGCCACCTTCACCAAGACCGAATTCGATTACGCCACCCTGGAACACCGCTTACGCGAACTGGCGTTCCTCAATTCCGGGGTCACCATCGTCCTCACCGACCGCCGCGGCGTGGAAGCCAAGGAAGCCACCTTGCACTATGAAGGCGGGCTGAAAGCGTTCGTGCAATATCTCGACCGCGCCAAGAATGCGTTGATCCCCGCGCCCGTGATGATCGCATCGGAGCGCGACGGCATGACCGTGGAGATCGCGCTCACCTGGAACGACAGCTATCACGAAAGCACGCTGGCCTTCACCAACAACATCCCCCAGCGCGACGGCGGCACCCATCTGGCAGGCTTCAGGGCCGGCCTGACCCGCGTGGTGACCAAATATGCCGACGACATGGGAAGCGCGAAAAAGGACAAGGTCGCGCTCTCCGGCGATGATTGCCGCGAAGGGCTCACCTGTGTTTTGTCGGTCAAGGTGCCGGATCCTAAATTCTCCTCCCAGACCAAGGACAAGCTGGTTTCCAGCGAAGTGCGTCCGGTGGTGGAAAGCGCCCTGATCGACCAGCTGGGCGCCTGGTTCGAGCAGCATCCCGCCGAGGCCAAGGCCGTGGTGGGCAAGGTGGTGGAAGCCGCCGCCGCCCGCGAGGCCGCCCGCAAGGCTCGCGAACTGACCCGCCGCAAGGGTGTGCTGGACGGCGCCTCCCTGCCCGGCAAGCTGGCCGATTGCCAGGAGCGCGATCCCAGCAAATGCGAAATCTTCATCGTCGAGGGCGATAGCGCCGGCGGCAGCGCCAAGCAGGCGCGCAACCGCGCCAACCAGGCGGTGCTGCCCCTGCGCGGCAAGATCCTCAACATCGAACGCGCCCGCTTCGACAAGATGCTGTCGTCCGACAGCATCGTTTCGCTGATCACGGCGCTGGGCACCGGCATCGGGCGGGAGGAATTCAATCCCGACAAGCTGCGCTATCACAAGATCATCATCATGACCGACGCCGATGTCGACGGCGCCCATATCCGCACGCTCCTGCTGACCTTCTTCTATCGCCAGATGCCGGAGCTGATCGACCGGGGCCATGTCTTCATCGCCCAGCCGCCGCTCTACAAGGCGGCGCGCGGCAAGTCCGAGCGCTACCTCAAGGACGAGCCCGAACTGCAGAACTATTTGATCGAGGAAGGCGCCGCGGGCGCCACCCTGACCCTTCATACGGGCGAGACCGTGACGGGCGCCGACTTCACGGCTTTGGTGAACAGTGCCCGCCGCGCGGTGGCCGCGTTGGACGGGTTCCCGCGCCACTATCCCCGCTTCGTGCTCGAGCAGGCCGCGATCGCGGGTGCGCTCAATCCGGAAATCCTGTCCGACGCCGCTCGCGCCAATGAAGCGGCGCGCTATATCGCCCAGCGGCTGGACGCCCTCAGCGAAGAGTTCGAGCGGGGCTGGCATGGCGAACCCACCAGCGATGGCGGGCTGAAATTCTGGCGCGACGTGCGCGGCGTGCGCGAGGCCGTTGCCATCGATGGCGCCCTGATCGCCAGCGCCGATGCCCGCAAGCTGGACCGGATGGCGACGGAATTGCAGCAAACCTATCTGAAAGCCGGCACGCTTAGGCGCAAGGACGAAGTCCGCGAAATCCATTCCCCAAGCGCGCTGATGGAGGCGGTGTTCGAATGGGGCCGCAAGGGCCTGGCGCTGCAACGCTACAAGGGGTTGGGCGAAATGAACCCGGAACAGCTGTGGGAAACCACGCTGGATGAAAATGCCCGCTCCCTGCTGGTGGTCAAGGTTCAGCATGCCGACGAAGCGGGCGAGCTGTTCTCCAAGCTGATGGGCGATGTGGTCGAGCCACGACGCGAATTCATCCAGGACAATGCGCTCGCCGCCTCGGTGGATATCTGATGGGATTCCGCTTCCAGAAGCGGATCGGCCTTCTGCCCTGGCTTAGAATGAATTTGTCCAAAAGCGGGGCTTCCGCCAGCCTGGGGCCGCGCGGCGCCGATGTGAATATCGGGCGGGGTGGCGTCACCACCAATGCCGGCATTCCCGGCACCGGCCTCTCCTACCGCTCCAAGCTGGGCGGCCCCGGCAGCATGCTGGGCATCCTGGCGGTCGTCGCCGGGTTGGGCTTTTGGGCATTCCAGCACTGGAACAGGATCGAAAAGATCGTCGCGCCGGCAACCGCCTCCCCCGCCGCGTCCTCGGCCATCCGGTATGTGCATCGTGAAGGCGCGGTGCTGCGGGAAAGCGAAAGCCCATCCGGCAAGCCGCTCAAAAAGGAAAGCAGGGGCGCCCAGGTGGCCCTGATCGCCAGCGACGGCGAATGGGCGAAGGTACAGGACGGCGACCTCACCGGCTGGATGCGCACCAGCATTCTGGGAACGAACCCGCCGGATTAGCCGGCCCTGGCGCTGACCAGCCAGCAGGCCATTCCCAGGCGGATGCCTTCCATCCCGGCCTGGCGCCTTGCCAGCGCCTCGGCAACCACCTCCCGCACTTTGGTGCGGGTGGCGTCGTCGGCGTTTCGAAGCGCCCGCGCCGTGGGGCCCATCAATTGGGTGAGCTGAAAGCCGGCCCCTTGCGGCGCACCGCCCAGATCCATCATCCCGTCGAATGGCTCGATCCCGATTCCGGAAAATCCCGCTTCGCCGAGAATATTCCGTAGACGGATTGAATCGGCGAAGGCGAAAGGCCCCGGCGCATGCGGATGAACCGGCTTCTGCGGCGGCAGGACCGTCCGGGCGGCGGCATAGGGCAGCGACGCCCATTCATTCTCTTCGACCGACCGCCAGCAGACAAAGGCCAGGCGCCCATGAGGAGCCGCGGCCTTGCGGATATTGGCGAAGGCGGAAACCGGATCGACGAAGAACATCACGCCGAAAAGCGAGAAGATCAGGTCATGGTCCGGGGGGAAGGCATGGATCGCGGCATCGGCCTCGATGAATTCGATATTCGGGGACTTTGCGCGCGACCGCGCCAAAGCCAGCAGCGGGCGCGATACATCCACCCCGGTCACATGGCCGCCCGGCCCCACTTTTTCCGCCAGCGACAGGCTGGCGGCGCCCGCCCCGCATCCGATGTCCAACACCCGCTCGCCCGGCCGGACCGCCGCGAGCCTCAAAGCGGCGGCTGCCGCTTCCGCCAGACTATGGTCCGTCTGGTCGTTATATTTTGCCCATTCCTCGCCGGTCGGGCCGTTCCAGTACTCGATCTGCGCCTTGTTGGCGCTCACTTCCCGGCCTGGCGCTTGCGCATGGCCAAAGTCCTGAGCCGCAGCGCATTCAGCTTGATGAAGCCTTGGGCATCCTTCTGGTCGTAAGCGCCCTTGTCGTCCTCGAAGGTCACCAGGCTTTCGCTGTAGAGCGAGTAAGGCGAGGAACGCCCCACCACCGCGACATTGCCCTTGTACAGCTTGAGCCGCACGGTGCCGGTGACGAATTCCTGGCTCTTGTCGATCAGGGCCTGGAGCATCTCGCGCTCGGGCGAGAACCAGAAACCGTTATAGATCAAAGCCGCATAGCGCGGCATGATATCGTCCTTCAGATGCGCCGCGCCGCGATCGAGCGTGATGCTTTCAATGCCGCGGTGGGCGGCAATCAGGATCGTGCCGCCCGGCGTCTCGTAAACGCCACGCGATTTCATGCCCACGAAGCGGTTTTCCACCAGATCGAGGCGGCCGATGCCGTTGGCCTTGCCCAATGCATTCAGGCGGGCCAGCAACGTTGCGGGCGAGAGCTTCTCGCCATCGATGGACGCCGCATCGCCCTTCTCGAACCCGATCTCGACATAGCTGGCTTTGTCGGGCGCCTCTTCCGGCGAAATGGTGCGCTGATAAACGATGCTGTCGGCTTCCCGCGAAGGATCTTCCAGCACTTTGCCTTCGGATGAGGAATGCAGAAGGTTGGCGTCCACCGAGAACGGCGCTTCGCCGCGCTTGTCCTTGGCGATGGGAATTTGGTGCGCCTCGGCGAATTCCAGCAACTTGGTGCGGCTGGTCAGGCTCCATTCGCGCCAGGGCGCGATCACCTTGATGTCGGGCTTGAGCGCATAATAACCCAGTTCGAACCGCACCTGGTCGTTGCCCTTGCCGGTGGCGCCATGGGCCACGGCATCGGCGCCCACCTTCTCGGCGATCTCGATCTGCTTCTTGGCGATCAGGGGCCGGGCAATGGAGGTGCCCAGGAGATAAACGCCTTCATAGAGCGCATTGGCCCGAAACATGGGGAAGACGAAATCGCGGACGAATTCCTCGCGCAGATCTTCGATGAAGATGTTTTCCGGCTTGATGCCCAGCGTCTCGGCCTTCTTGCGCGCCGGCTCGATCTCTTCACCCTGGCCCAGATCGGCGGTGAAGGTCACGACCTCGGCGCCATATTCGGTCTGCAGCCATTTGAGGATGACGGATGTGTCCAGACCGCCCGAATAGGCCAGAACCACTTTCTTGACGTCGCGCTTGGTCATGAAACAACCCACCGTGAATGGCCGGACGGAAAACCGATCCTGGCTGCCTGAAAATCGCGGGGACTATAGGGATCGGGGCCCGAAAATCCAGCCTTAAGACGGCATCCGGGAGAGCTGAGCGGACTGCACCGCCGCCAGCTTTTCCGCCGCCAGCCGCGCGGAGGCGCGTTCCTTGACGCTCTCGCTTTTGAGCTGCCCGCAGGCCGCCATGATATCGCGGCCGCGCGGAGTGCGGACCGGGCTGGCATACCCCGCCCGGTTGACGATTTCGGCGAATTTCTCGATCTGCGCCCAGTCGGAGCATTCATAAGGCGCCCCCGGCCAGGGATTGAAGGGAATCAAATTGATCTTGGCGGGAATGCCGGCGAGCAGCCGGACCAGTTCGCGCGCATCGGCCAAAGTGTCGTTGACGCCTTTGAGCATCACATATTCGAAGGTGATGCGCCGCGAATTGGATGCGCCCGGATAGGCGCGGCAGGCATCCAGCAACTGCTTGATGGGGTATTTCTTGTTGATGGGCACGATCACGTCGCGCAGTTCGTCGCGGACGGCATGCAGCGAGATCGCCAGGCCAGATCCGATCTCGGTGCCGGCCTTCTCGATCATCGGCACCACGCCGGCGGTGGAAAGTGTGACCCGGCGCTTGGAAAGCGCAAGCCCATCGCCATCCGTGACGATGGCGAGCGCCGCTTTCACATTATCGAAATTGTAGAGCGGCTCGCCCATTCCCATCATCACCACATTGGTGACTTTGCGGCCGGGCGCGGTGGACGGCCAATCGCCCAGGCTGTCGCGCGCCACCAGAAGCTGGCCCACGATTTCGGCGGGCGTAAGGTTGCGCACCAGCTTCTGGGTGCCGGTATGGCAGAAGCGGCAATTCAGCGTGCAGCCCACCTGCGACGACACGCAAAGCGTGCCGCGATCAGCCTCGGGAATATAGACGGTCTCGAATTCAATCCCCGGCCCGGTGCGCAGCAGCCATTTGCGGGTGCCGTCATTGGAAATCTGCTCGGTCACCACTTCGGGCCGCGCCAGGGTAAAATGCGCCGCCATCTCGCCCCGAAAATCCTTGGCCAGATTGCTCATGCTGGCGAAGTCGCGGGCGCCATGGACGTAAATCCAATTCCACAGCTGGCGCACCCGCATGCGCGCCGCCTTTTCGGGCACGCCCGCACCCGCCAGCGAAACCGCCAGCGCGTCCGGGGCAAGCCCGATCAGGGAGCTACATGTTGCAAGCGGCATGGATCTTGGCGAGCGCGTCGTTGAAGCCTTGCAGGGAATAGGTATCGACCGTCTTGGTGCCGCGCGCGGAGGTGCCGGCCGCGACCGCGGAGACGCCCTTGCTCATCGTGTCGATCAGCTTTTCGCTGTCGGTGAGCGCTTGGATCCAGGCGGTGCCGCTCTTGGCCTCGTTGCGCGAGAAAAAGGTGAATTTGTCGGGACCGACCGCCAAAGTCACGGGCGCGTTGGCTTTATATTCATAGCCCGGCAGGATCTGCGCTTCCGCCTTGACCTTGCGGCTGGGCCAGTCGGAGACCATCAGAAAGATGTCGCCACGCTTGGCCGTCTTGGGCTGCTGGGCGCGGGGCTTGGACATGGCATAGCAGGTCATGCTGTTGCCGGTTCCGGCGGAATAAGCGGACCAGTTGCCGAACACGCCCAGAAGATTGGCGGTTTCCGCCGAGGCGGGCGCGGCCAAAGCCAGCATCGAAAAGGCGCAAAAGGAACCCAGCAATAAATGGCGAATCATGAATGCTCCAGCTTGTCCGGCGGATCGTGTATGGGGCCGAAATCGGGCGATTTCATGGGGTTCGCGCCGATTTCTCAAAGAATACCGGACGGGTCTTGCCGCCGCAACGGCGCGGGCCAGCGCCCTATTCGCGCAGGCCGTAGCCGATGGCGTAAAGGCGCCACGCCGTCACGCCCAGGACCGCCAGCAGTCCCAAGGTGAGACCGATGCCCAGGCCCTGCGGCGCTTCGTCGAATCCGATCATGGCGCCGCGGATGCCGTTGATGAAATAGAAGAAAGGATTGGCATAGGCCAGCCATTGCAGCTTGGCGGGCAGCATTTCGATGGTGTTAAACACCCCGCCCACCATGGAAAGCGGCGTGAGCAGGAACACCACCGGCATGTTCAACTGCTCGAAGCTTTTGGACCAGAGCCCCACGATCAGGCCCAGCAGCCCGAACACGGTCGAAACGCTGACGATCCAGAACAGGAACATCGGCCAGGATTCGATATGGGTGGCGCCGAAGCCGATGCCCATCAATAGAATGCCGATGCCGGTCACGGTGGCGCGCAGCACCACCACGCTGAGGCTGCCGATGATCATCTCCACATAGGAGAGCGGCGCGACCAGCATCTCTTCCACGAATTTGATGAAGCGCGAGAAATAGATCGCCGTGGAGGCCTGGATGAAGGCGGCATTGACGATGTTCAGCATCAGCACGCCCGGCAGGACGAATTCCAGGTACCGATGCCCCCCGATCTGGGAAATGCGCCCGCCCACCACCGAACCGAAAATGAAGATGAACAGCAGGGCCGAAATCCAAGGCGCGATGAAAGCCTGAATCGGAATGCGCGCCATGCGCGAGGCTTCGCGCCGCACCATGGTGTAAAGGCCGATCCAGTTGATGCCCATCGTCTGGCTCATCTTATTGCCCCGCCACATGATCGGGCTCGGCACCGGTCGCGATCAGATAGGCATTCTCCAGGCCGCCCGGGCTGCCGGCGATCTCGTCCTTGGTGCCTTCGCGCACCACCCTGCCCTTGCTGACAATCGCGACATGGCGGCAGAGCCGCTCGACTTCCTCGAGATAGTGCGAGGTGAGAAGAATGGTGCGGCCATCCTTGTTGATTTCCGTCAGATAGCGCCACAGCACCCGCCGCAGCTCCACATCCACGCCCGCGGTGGGTTCGTCCAGGATGATGAGCTTGGGATCGTTGATCAAGGCGCGGGCCAGCACCACCCGGCGCTTGAGGCCGCCCGACAATTCGCGGAATTGCTTTTTCTGGTGCGGGATCAGATCGAAGCGCTCGATCAGATAATCGATCCGCTCCTTGCGCTCCCTGGCGCCCATGCCGAAATAGCCGCCCATCCAGTCCACGATCTGGCGGGCATTGGCGAAGGGATCGACATTGAACTCCTGGGGGCAAAGCCCGACCAGGCGGCGCGCCTCGCGATAATTCTTTACCGCGTCGATGCCGAAAATTTCAATCTTGCCCGAACTGGGCTCCGCCACGCCGGTGATGCAATGGATGGTGGTGGATTTTCCCGCCCCGTTCGGACCCAGAAAGCCGAAAAATTCTCCTTCCGGAATGGTCAGGGAAAGGTCTTCGACCGCAACGGTACCGCTGCGATAAACCTTGCGCAGATGGGAAATCGAAAGTGCGGGAGTCATGCTGTGGAACTAACATGCCGCCCGCATATTGGGAAGCTGGCAATTCGGCATTACAGCCTTGAATCGAAAGCGTCCCGCGCTAGTCCTCGCGCGGCTTCGCCAAGGGCGCTCCCCATGTGTGTAGTGGGGGTATTTCCGCGCCCTGCCCGCCGGTCGCGACGGGCCTTGCGCCATAGCCGCCCAACGAAATCAACCTGTCGTACAGCACGATGGCGCCCGCCATGCCGACATTGATCGAGAATCGGGTTGGGATCTTCACCACGAAGTCGCAGGCTTTCAGCACCCGCGGCGACAGCGAGAAACGCTCGGCGCCGAAGACATAGGCCGCGCGGGTGGGATGACGAAACCGCGGGAGTTCAACCGCATCGTCGGTAATCTCCACCCCCACCAGGCGGCAGCCCAGCGGCAGGCGCAGGTCGGCGGGCTGCGCGAAGGAATAGAAAGGCAACGCGCCTTGCGCCCGGGAGGTGTCGCTCTGGGCGTCCGACAATTTCAAGCGCGGCGCGATGGAGAAAAAGAAGCTGGCGTCAAAGGCGTGCGCGATGCGCACCAGATTGCCCAGATTCATGGGCTTGGAAATGCCGTCCACGCCGACGCCGAAATAACCTCTCATCTCTCCCCCATCTGTCTTCCTCAGGCAAGCCATCGGAAGACATCTTCCCCCGCCAGCGGCTTCGCCGCGCGGGGGAAGAAAGCCTGTACATGTTTCAACCTACTGAATGGCGCCAATGTCCCCATGCGTGTCGGGATGGTGATAGAGGGTGCCTTCCGCCATCTGGTCCGCGTTTTCCATCGCGGGCGTATATTCATCGATATCGGCGATCAGGCAACGCTCCGGCGGCTCCGGATAGCCCGGCAGGGAAGCAACCACCCCATCGCTGCGGGCAAGGCATTGCCCGGTGCCGGTGACCCGGAAGGTCAAGCTGGTCCGAAGCGACAATCCGCGGCATGCCCCCGTGAGCGAAAGCCGGAATTTCTGTCCCGCCTTGTCGACAACAATCAGCTTGGTATCGTTCAACACCGCCCAATCCCCGATGCGATCCTGTTGCACGCAGATTTTCGGCGCCGCCATGAGCGGCGTGGACGCCAGCAAAGCTGGAACCAGAATCATCACATGGATGCGCACGACATCACTCCCGAATGGCTTGCCGCCTCTTGAATAGCCCCGTCCCGCGGCCTTGTCATGAATGGGGCGTATTGGCGTCCGGCACGGCGCCGCTCTGAATCCCCGCAATCAGGCAGCGCTGGCCGGGATCGCCACCGCCGGGCGGCACCAGCACATAATCGTTATGCCCCAGGCAAGCGAGCCCCGTGCCGCTGAACGCGCTGAAGGCAAGCCGCTGGTTGAATTTGAGGTTGCGGCACCCCGGCAGGAGCGAAACCGTGAATGTCTTTCCCACCCGGTCGGTGACGACCAAGGTCCGGTCATTCACCACCGCCCATCCCAGCACCATGTCCTGACGCAGGCAGGCGGCGGGCGGCGCGGCGGGCTGCGCCTGTGCGATACCGGACGCAAAAATGAACATGGCCAGACTGGCGGCGCAGGATCGTCTCATGCGAACCTCCTGGCGGTTGATGCGTTGACAATACACCGAGGCGCCCTGCCCGGTTCCTGAAAAGATTTCACCCGGCCGACAATGACCGCCGCAAAACATAAGAATGGCGCCACGGGAAGGCTCGCCCGCGTCGCGGTCCTCAATCAGCTGGGGCCAGGGCTGATCACCGGCGCGGCCGACGACGATCCGTCGGGCATTGCCACCTACAGCCAGGCCGGCGCCCAGTCGGGTTTCAATCTGCTCTGGACCATGGTCCTCACCTTCCCGCTGATGGTGGCGATCCAGATGATCAGCGCCTTGATCGGGCGGGTCACGGGGCATGGCCTGGCCCGCAACATGGGCGAAGTGCTGCCGCACGGATTGGTGACCGGATTGGTGGCCCTGCTGTTCGTCGCCAACACCATCAATGTCGGCGCCGACCTGGCGGCGATGGGCGAAGCGGCGCGGCTGGTGGCGGGTTTCGGCCAGCACGGCTTCACCATCGCCTTCGCGCTGATATCGCTGGTGCTGCAGCTCTTCATTCCCTATCGGCGCTATGCCCGCTTCCTCACCATCCTCACCTTGTCGCTTTTCGCCTATGTGGCCCTGATCTTCATGATCCATTTGGACTGGCGCGCCGTCGGCACGGGGCTGATCGGCGTGAATGCGGATTTTTCCGAAAGCGCCGCCACCACCATTGTCGCGATCTTCGGCACCACCATCAGTCCCTATCTTTTCTTCTGGCAGAGCGCGCAGGAAGTCGAGGAAGTGGATCAGAAGCGCAGCGCCAAGCCGCTGATTGAAGCGCCTCGCCAGGCCAAGCGAGCCTTGGCGCGCATCCGGGTGGACACCATCGCCGGCATGCTGGTCTCCAACTTGATCGCGATCGCCATCATGATGTCGACCGCCGCGACCCTGCATCAGGCCGGCAAGACCAATATCCAGACCGCGGCAGACGCGGCCGAGGCCCTGGAGCCCCTGGCCGGACATTTCGCCTTTCTGCTGTTCGCCATCGGAATTATCGGCACGGGCCTGCTCGCCATTCCCGTCCTGGCGGGCTCGGCCGCCTATGCCGTGGGCGAATCGCGGGGCTGGAAAATCGGCCTGGACAACATGCCCTGGCAGGCCAAGGGCTTTTATGCCGTGATCGGCGCGGCGATCCTGCTGGGACTGGGAATCGATTATTCCGGCATCGACCCCATCAAGGCGCTTTACTGGAGCGCGGTTCTCAACGGCGTGATCGCGGTGCCGATGATGGCGGCGATGATGATCGTGGCGGGCCATCGCGGAAAAATGGGCGCGTTTCGCGTCGGGCCGGTTCTGGGCGGCCTGGGCTGGCTTTCCACCGCCGTGATGGCGGCGGCAACCATCACCATGATATATGTCAGCCTGAATTGACCGTTCGGATTTTGAAGCATGTTCATATTGGGCTGGATTTTCTTCGGCGCCCTCACCGGATGGGTGGCCAGCAAGATCGTCAACCGGCGCGGCGAAGGCTGCATGGTCAATACCGCGCTGGGCCTGGTGGGTGCGGTGGTGGGCGGCTTTTTGTTTCGCGCTCTGGTGCCCGGCTTCTCTTACGAATATTCGGGCTTTTTCCTGTCCAGCTTTGTGGCCGTGATCGGCGCCATCATCGTGCTGTTCCTGTACCACGCAGCCACCGGCAGCCGGACCCTCCGATAGCGTCAGGTCAGAGGCTTCAGCAGCCGAATGACGTCGCGGCGAAATCCCTGCCGGCGATAAAGCTGTTCTGCCCGCTCATTCTGCTCGAACACGCCCAAGGTGATCCAGTCATAGCCCGATGCCCGCGCCCATTCCTCGGCCCGCGCCAGCAGCGCGGTGGCGATGCCCTGCCCCTCATGCGCGGGCGCCACCACCAGATCGGCGACATGGCCATGTTTGCGGCGGCGGTAATAATCCTCCAGCGACCGGACATGCATAAATCCCGCGACGGCACCCTCCACGACCGCGACAAAGACCGTGGGATCATCGACAGTGGAGCAGATCGCCTCCGCGACGACATCGCGATCGGTCACGGCCATCGCCGCCGGCTCGCGCCAGGGCGGCGGCGTGAAGGAAAAGGACAAACGCGGGACCAGCGCCAGGATGGCATCCGTATCGGCGGGACCGGCGCGGCGTATCAGCATGACCTGACTAGATCAAAGGCGGCGATACATCACCAGAACATCGCTCATGCCTTGATGAGGGTGCTGGAATGCGTCCGGCGCGCGGCCAACCGTCTCGAACCCCATGCGTTGCCACAACCGCACCGCTTTGGTGTTGGCCGCAACCACGAAATTGAACAGCATGGACTGAAAGCCCCGCTCCCTGGCGGCCGCCAGCACATGCTCGCACAGGGCCTGGCCGACACCGCGCCCGCCCTGATCCGCCGCCACCATGAAACCGGCATTGGCGACGTGAGAGCCGGGACCGGGCCGGTTGGCGCGCAAAAAACAAGTGCCGACAACCTGTCCGCCCTCTTCGGCGACGAAGATACTGCGATCGGGCGCGAACCAATAGTCCAAGGCTTCGGCGCGCGCCATGTCCCGCGACAGCGAATAGGTTTCCCCGGCCCGTATGACCGGCTCCATGATGCGCCAGATCGCGTCGCCGTCGCCGGACTGAGCAGGCCGGATATGCACGCTCATTCCGCCGCGGGCTTGTTCAGATAGATCTCGCCGCCGCCCTGCTTGAATTCCTCCGCCTTCTTCGCCATCGCTGCCCGGATTTCAGCGGTGGACAGCGTGTCGTTCTTGCCCTTGGCGGCATCGCGCACTTCCTGGCTGATCTTCATGGAGCAGAATTTCGGCCCGCACATGGAGCAGAAATGCGCCACCTTGGCGCCTTCGGCGGGAAGCGTTTCGTCATGGAACAGCTGCGCCGTCTCCGGATCGAGCGCCAGCGCGAACTGATCACGCCAGCGGAATTCGAACCGCGCCTTGGACATGGCATCGTCCCAGATCCGCGCCGCCGGATGGCCTTTGGCCAAATCGGCCGCATGCGCCGCGATGCGATAAGCGATCACGCCGGCTTTCACATCGTCCCGGTCCGGCAGGCCCAGATGCTCCTTGGGCGTGACGTAGCAAAGCATGGCGGTGCCGAACCAGCCGATCATCGCCGCGCCGATGGCGCTGGTGATGTGGTCATAGCCCGGCGCCACATCGGTGGTGAGCGGTCCAAGCGTATAGAAAGGCGCCTCGTCGCAAGCGGCGAGCTGGCGATCCATATTCTCCTTGATCTTGTGCATCGGCACATGGCCGGGGCCTTCGATCATCACTTGGACGTCATGCTTCTGGGCGATGCGGTTGAGCTCGCCCAGCGTATCCAGCTCCGCGAATTGGGCTGCGTCATTGGCGTCCGCGGTCGAGCCGGGCCGCAAGCCGTCGCCCAGGCTGAAGGAGACGTCATACTGTTTCAGCAGCTCGCAGATTTCCTCGAAATGGGTGTAGAGGAAATTCTCCTTGTGATGCGCCAGGCACCATTTGGCCAGGATCGAGCCGCCGCGGCTGACGATGCCGGTGACCCGGTCCGCCGTGAGCGGGATATGCGCCAGGCGCACACCGGCATGGACGGTGAAATAATCCACGCCTTGCTCGCACTGCTCGATCAAGGTGTCGCGGTACAGCTCCCAGGTCAGCTCCTCGGCGATGCCGCCCACCTTTTCCAGGGCCTGATAGATCGGCACCGTGCCGATCGGCACCGGACTGTTGCGAATGATCCATTCGCGGATGGTGTGAATGTGCCGGCCGGTGGACAGGTCCATCACCGTGTCGGCGCCCCAGCGGATCGACCAGACCAGCTTTTCCACTTCTTCCGCCACACCGGAGGTGACGGCGCTGTTGCCGATATTGGCGTTGACCTTGGTGAGGAAATTGCGGCCGATGATCATCGGCTCGGTTTCCGGGTGATTGATGTTGGCGGGAATGATGGCGCGGCCGCGCGCCACTTCGTCCCGCACGAATTCGGGCGTGATTTCCGACGGGATGCTGGCGCCGAAGGAATTGCCATCCGCCAGGGCGCTGCGGCCCAGATTTTCGCGGGCCGCGATATATTTCATCTCCTCGGTGATGAGGCCCTGCCGCGCATAATAAAGCTGGCTGACATTGCGGCCGGGCTTGGCGCGCAGCGGCTTCAGCGCCGAGCGGTCGAATTGCGGCACCGACAACAACTCGCCCCGCTTGAGGCCGTCATCCTCCGGCCTGCGGTCGCGGCCCGAATATTCCTCGACATCGCCGCGCGCCAGGATCCAGTCCCGGCGCAAGGCGCGAAGCCCCTTGTCGATGTCGATACTCACGGAATCGTCCGTATACGGACCGGATGTGTCGTACAGCCGGACCGGCGCCTCGCCCCCGGACAGCGGCACTTCGCGGAACGGCACGCCCGCCACCATCAGCTTGCGCGATCCGGGCAGCGCCCCGCGGGTGATGGAAACGGATTTGGTATTGAGAATGGGCTTATTCATTTGGCCTCTCCCTACGCCCGTGCGAACGGGATCAGGTTCTAAGGGATTCGCGGGATTGCGATCTCAGCCTGCCGAAGCGGGCACCCCTGGGAAGTTATTAATTTAGGCGCGGGCGGGCGCTCACGCAATCGTGATGGCGAGCGGTTCCAACCCGTCTATTTCCGCCAGGAGCCGGTCGCCCCGCACCACGGGGCCCACGCCTTCCGGCGTTCCGGTGAAAATAATGTCGCCTGCGCTCAGGGAAACCTGGCGGGAAAGCTGGGAAATGATTTCCGGCACGCTCCAGATCATCTGGGCGGTGTCGGCGTCCTGTTTGACCACGCCATTGACCGAGAGCCGGATGCGGGAGGGCGGCAGCAGACCCGGGAACGGGGTCAAGGGCCCTATCGGCGCGCTCTGATCGAAACTCTTGGCGGCTTCCCAGGGGCGCCCCTTTTCCTGCATCTGCTTCTGGATATCGCGGCGGGTCATGTCCAGGCCGACGGCATGGCCAAAGATCAAGGCGTCGGCATCCGCCACGGCGACATTCTCCCCGCCCGCTTTCAGCGCCACCACCAGCTCGACTTCGAAATGATAATTCTTCGTCAGGCTGGGATAGCGGATGGCCCCGCCGCCGGGCACCAGCATGTCCGGCTGCTTGGAAAAGAACAGCGGCAGCTCGCGCTCGTCATTGCCCAGTTCGCGGACATGAGCGAGATAGTTGCGTCCCACGCACCAGACCCGGCGAACGGGAAAGCGCATCTTGCTGCCGACGATGCCGATCCCGGGCTGACTCAAAGGGAAGATGAAATCGCTCATCATGCCGTCCCGAACTGGCGGAATTCCGCAATCACCGCGTTGACCGCCGCCGCCACGATGCGTCCGCCCGCTTCCACATTGGCCTGGGACGGGTCGGAGCCGATCCGTCCGTCCGGGAAACGGCGGCGATAATCCTCCGCATCGCGGATCGGGCCGGTGGGCGCGATCCTGGGCGACATCGCCACACTTTTCACCGCTTCCGGATAGCCGAAATAGGTCACGGAGACTTCGCTGGGGGTAGCGTGGCTGCCCTCGCCCACGGGAAACAATTCCCGGCACAGATCCATCACCCCAGCCAATTCCCACCAGTTGCGCAGATGAAGGCGCAGCGGCGGCCCATTCGTAGCATTGGAAAAGTTGGCGCCGGCGAACGTCACGCCGTGATAGATCTCCGAAAAGGCGGCATTGATGGTGGCGATGTTGCCGCCATGCCCGTTCAGCCAATAGATCCGCTCGAAGCCATGGCGGGTGAGGCTTTCGGTCCAGTCCAGCATTGACGCGATCATGGTCGAAGGCTTGAGGGTGATGGTGCCGGGGAAGGCCATGTGATGCTGGGCCTGGCCGACATTGAAGGTGGGACCGACCAGGAAACCCGCTTCGTCGCCGGCGCGCCGCGCAATGATTTCCGGGCAAAGGGCGTCCGTCCCCAGAAGCCCGTTGGGGCCATGCTGCTCCGTCGAGCCGATGGGAATCAGGATGGCTTTGGACGTGGCCAGATAGGCCTCGATCTCCGGCCAGGTGGATAAATGAAGCTGCATCAGGCCTCTACAATCTTCTGGAGCTTGTCGATCGCCTTTTTCCACACCGCGCGCTCGGTTTCCACCGCTTCCGCATCGGGCAATTTGTTGGCCTGCAGGGCGATCTGCGCCCGGCCCGGTCCCTTGGCATAGAAGCCGATCTCCAGCTTTCCGGATTTCCATTTGCCCCGCCAATATTTGTCCTTGGTGCGGGAGGTCTCCTCGATAACCCTTTTGGGAAACCAGGATTGCGGCGCGGCGGTCGCGGCGGCGTAGAGCCGGGACAAAGGCGCGTCCATCACCCGGGTGACGCTGACGGAAAACTCGCCATCACATTTCTGATTCATGGCGCGAAGCCCCCGCGCCCGTTCATAACTGACCGCCACCATCTGCCCGTACCAGTTCCCGGCGCCCATATCCTCCCGGGCCAGTTTGGCGATGCCGGTATGGTCCAGCTTGGCCGCCCCCGCCTTGTCCAGGGCGCTGAACCAGCCCGCCCAGTCTCTGCCGGTGCGCGCCTTGATAGCCGCATCGGTCATGGTGTTTTTGATTTTGCTTTTTCCGCCTGTTTGCCTCGTGCCCGCCATGCCCTAATCTCCGGTGCCTGGGGTTGCCAGCTTAAAGGCCAGCTTAGAGTAAGGTGCCCCAAAGAGGAACGCATGAGTGACGAAGTCATCCCTGTCTCTGGGGATTGGAAGAAGCGCGGGTATGTGAGCGCTTTGGATTATGGTGCGCGGTATGCGCAGTCTGTGGCGGACCCGGACGGGTTCTGGAGCAAGGAAGCCGAGCGGCTGGACTGGCTGAAGCCTTTCACCAAGGTCAGCGATGTGAGCTTTGCCGCCGACGACCTGCATATCCGCTGGTTCGAGGATGGCGCCCTGAATGTGGCCGCCAACTGCATCGACCGGCATCTGGCCAAACGGGGCAATCAGACCGCGATCATCTGGGAAGGCGACGATCCCAAGGACAGCAAGAAGATCAGCTACCGGCAATTGCACGAGGAGGTCTGCCGCTTCGCCAATGTGCTGAAGGCCCGGGGGGTCCAAAAGGGCGACCGGGTGACGATCTATCTGCCGATGATCCCGGAAGCGGCCTATGCGATGCTGGCCTGTGCCCGGATCGGGGCGGTGCATTCGGTGGTGTTCGGGGGCTTCTCGCCGGACAGTTTGGCGGGACGGATCACCGATTGCGATTC
>JAFKFG010000046.1 GCA_017307355.1 Alphaproteobacteria bacterium | reverse complement strand
AAGGAAAAGGGTTCAACTCCAAAATAGTGAGTTTCGTTCTGCCGCTGGGCTATTCATTCAACATGACTGGCGGAACATTATACTGCGCGTTCGCTGCGATCTTCATCGCTCAGGCATATGGCGTAAGCGTACCTATTAGTCAGCAAATAATAATGCTTCTTGTATTGATGGTGACCTCAAAGGGTATTGCCGGGGTACCACGCGCGTCTCTAGTAGTCCTGGCTGCTACGTTGCCCTATGTTCACCTGCCTGAAAACGGAATCATTTTGATTTTGGCCGTTGATCATTTGATGGACATGGGTCGAAGTGCCGCAAATGTGATCGGCAACGGAATTGCCGCTGCGGCGGTTGCCAGATGGGAGAGTAATCGTTGTAATTATTCTAGTGCGCGGGCCACAGCTTCTATTTGAGACCTGGGGTGCGCAGCTCAAAATCGAGTTGCCGAATGGATGCTCGGACTAGGTGAGTGCCGCACAAAATTACGACATCAGTAACTCGTATTGGTACCACGCCTGCACAATCACGGCTGCATTTATCCCGTTAAGAAGCAGGACCCGAGCCCGACGCGACTTACGAGCCGATTTGGCGGCAAATTGGCCAAACTGGCACTTATCATGGCCACACCGAAAACTACCGCTGCTGGCAGCTTTAAAAGCCAGCAATAGTGGCCGCTATTTTGGCCGCCAATCGCATATCGAAGCCATGTGGTTTCAGTATGAGCGATCAAGGGGGCAACAGTTAGGGTGCGAAAAGCTTGACAAAGCCCCACAGGGTCACGTCGCATCACCTTTTCTCGGCGAAGAAGCGGCACCATCCCGTCGCGGCAATATCACCATCGACCAGCGTACAGGAGGAAGGCGTCTTGAACAGGGCGCAGGTTGCGCAGCTCTGATCGCCTTTCGGCGTGGCCTGATAACCCGCCGCCTTTTGCGCCATCTTAGCGATCACCTGCGTGCCGCTGACGGCAAGCGCGGTCGCGCCGGCGATCAGCGCGGCCGCGCTGCGGAAAAGCCCGCGCCGCGACAACGCCGCATTGTCGTTCTGATTTGAATGGAATGCACTGTCATCTCGTTTGAGCATGAACCTGCCTCCAGCGATGAACGCGTAGAAGGCTAAACTCAAATCCGCACGCCCGGTTGATCGGGATCAACCGGCAACATTGGGAATTGTAAATGTTCCGCATGCCATCAAGTTGATTGAGATCAACCAACATGAGTAACGACGCCCCTAGCGTGGCAATCGCACGAAGAGAGGGGCCGACATGCTTTCAAGTGCCATCAGACGCGACATCGTCTCGACATTGTCCACATGCCTTTTCAGTTTGCTGATTCTGGGGGCGGCGGCGCAAAAGGCTGAGGCGGTTCCCAGCTTTGCACGACAGACCGGCCTTGCCTGCGAAGCCTGCCACACCGTCTTTCCGCAGCTGACACCCTTCGGCCGCGTCTTCAAGGCCAGCGGCTACACGATGTCCAACACCAGCAAGGTGCAGGATGTGGACCGCATGAGGCGCTATCTGATGAGCCTGAATGACGTTCCGCCGATTTCCGTGATGGGCGTCGCCTCCACCAGTTCCTCCAACAAGGTTTCGGACGCCAATTCCAGCAAGACCTCGACGGATTTTCCCCAGCAGCTCAGTATCTTCTATGCCGGCGCGATCGCCGACAATGTCGGCGGCTTGATTCAGCTGACATATGACGGGCAGGGCGGCAATTTCGGAATCGACAATACGGACATCCGTTTCGCCGATGTCGCGACGCTCTATGACCATAGCGTTATTTACGGTGTGAGCCTGAACAACAATCCCACGGTGCAGGATCTTTGGAACAGTACGCCCGCCTGGGGCCAACCTTTCCTGGGTTCGCCCACCATGGCAGGCCCCGCGGCAGCCGCGCGCATTGAAGGCGCGATGGCGCAGGCGGTGGCGGGCGTCTCGGCTTACGCTTTTGTAGATCAGGCAATCTATGCCGAAGTCGGCGTCTATCGGTCGGCGTTGCAGGGCGCGTCGGTTTCGAACATCGGCGGCGGCACGCCTCCCACCGATGTCATCACTGGCGTCGCGCCCTATTGGCGCCTTGCCTATGAATATGACTGGGGCCAGCATTCGCTGGAGCTGGGGACGTTCGGCCTCCAGGCCGCGCTGCACAATCCCACCACCATCGCCGGCAATTCCTTTGCCCAGTCCCTGCAATTGGGGCCGACCGACCGTTTCACCGATACCGGGATCGATGCCCAATATCAGTATATCGATGACGACAACCAGATCACCGCGACGGCACGGGGCATCCGAGAGAACCAGCGGCTCGACGCCAGCTTCGCACAGGAACTGTCCGACAATCCCACCAACCACATCGATACGATGAACGCGACCCTGAGCTATTTCTGGCGACGCAAGCTGGGCGCGACCATCGGGCTGTTCGCGGTGGACGGCTCTACGGACGTAACCTATTTCGGCTCGCCGAACGGCAAACCCAACAGCAGCTGGGGCAATGTCGAAGTGGATTATCTACCCTGGCTGAACGTCAAACTAGGCCTGCAATACACGGCCTACACGAAGTTCAATGGCGCTTCTAAAAATTACGATGGCAACGGGCGCAACGCATCCGACAACAACATGATCTTCGGCTATGTCTGGTTCGCCTATTAGCTCTGGCCGGAGGAAAGGAGCCGACGGGATGAGAAATCTGCTATCGATTGCGGCGGCATTGGGTGTTTGCCTGGCCGCAACACTGGCCAGTGCCGCAACCCCAGCGGACCAGGCCGCGGCCGCAGACCGGGTGACCAAGGTTTGCCAGAATTGCCATGGACCTAATGGCAACAGCACCTCTGCCACTTTCCCCCGTCTCAATGGCCAACAGGCCGATTATCTCACGTCCCAGCTCAAGAAATTCCGCAGTCACAGCCGCGACGATCCTCATGCAATGGCCTATATGTGGGGCATGGCTGCCCAGCTCGACGACAATGCCATTGCGGGGGTCGCCAGCTATCTTGCGGCACAGAAGCCGACTGCACCACAGACTGGCGGCACCCTCTCGGCCGAAGGCGAGAAAATCTACATGGAGGGCGTGGAAGCGGACCATGTTCCGCCTTGTGCCGCCTGTCATGGCGATAATGGCGAAGGCAATGGCGAATTTCCCCGGCTGGCGGGCCAGCACGCCGACTATCTGAAGAAACAGATGGAGGATTTCCGCTCGTTGGTCCGCACCAACGACATCATGCATGCCAATACCAAGGACATGACAGACCGGGAGATTGAAGCAGTGGTGTCGTTCCTGGCTAACGAATAAGGCTCAGTGGCTCTGAGATTTCTGGGCCAGCAGCCGATAAGCGTCCCACACGTCAGGAGTGCGCAGTGACGGGGTGCGGTGCAAAATCTGGAAGCGTACTGACCGGCCGGCACGGATAGGAACGGCTGCCATATTCGTCCGGGCTGCAGGAAGATCCGCCGCAGGCAGAATCAAGAAATAGCGATAGCCATGGTCCACAGTAAGACGGGCAGCCTCGCTCAGAACTTTGCCGCGCGCCATTTCGTCGTTCAGCCCATCGGTGTCCTTGCCCGCAATGATGCCGATGTTTCCTGGCTGCAGGCGCGGCGCCGGCGAGACACAGCCACACAGGCTCAAAAAAAGAAGCAGCAGTATGTAACCGGGGCGCCCGGCGAGGCTATGTGCTGGTCGGCACATCGTTGTTTTCCAGAAATGTCTTGAAATCGCCATCAGCTCTAATGACGTCATCCACGATCATATCGAACAGTTCGTCCAGCATAAACCGGTTTGGCTTAAGCTGACCGGCCAGCAGCATGTCACCAAGTCGGTCCAGTCTGGCCGTGCAGAAATCGTGGTGCAGGCTATGTGGACCGAGATTGGGGTAGTGGTGCCGTGCCATGACCTGTTCCTCATGCACGAAATGCGCGCCGAGCACGCTACGCAGTTTATCCAGCAGTGACAGAAACAGTTCAACGGATGGGTTAGAAACGCTGCGTATCGTTTCAAGCCCTTGGTTGAGGATGGTGACCAACGCTTCATGCTCGGCCTGAAGCTCCGGCAGAGGCAGCTGGCAGTTCGCAGGCAGAGTATAAAAGTCCATGACACCCCGGCAGTCACCTATTTCATTTTGTTCGAGAATGGTGGTAACAGGATTGATCTCGCGCAATGCGTCGATCGTGCGCTTGTGAGGCGGTCGCATCCGGGAGAATTCCGCGCAAGCGGGAGAATCAACTGTCATTGAAGCACGCCGATTGGCCAAAACCGAGAAATCCTGAGATGTGATGCGGCAAGGGCCGTACGGCTGGGCTCGGCCGGGCCGGCAGCCGTTAACCATTTTGTCATGGGCGCGGCGGCAAGGTTGGGTTTGGAGTTCGCGCTCCATGTCCAGATGTCCCAACATGCCTCGGTGTGCACCGATCCAATGGCGCTAACGCCCGATTTCGAGACTTTCTTCACGGCGTCCCTGGATTTGCTCGTCATCCGCGATGCCGAATTCAAAATCGTCAAGGTCAATCAGGCCTGGGAAAAAGTGCTGGGCTACAGGGCGGACGAACTCGAGGGCCGGCCGATGCTCTCGTTTATCCATCCGGATGACGTGGCCACCAGCCATGCGCAGATGCAGCGGATCGAGATCGAGAGGGACGTCAAGGGCATCATCAATCGATACCGTTGTCGCGACGGCAGCTACAGATATCTGGAATGGCGCGCCCGCCAAGAGGGCGGCCTGGTCTACGGGATCGCCCGCGACGTGACCGAAAGGCTTGCCATCGAAGCGGAGATGGCGGAAGCGAAAGCGGCCGTCGAAGCGGCGAGCCGGGCGAAAAGCGAATTCCTGGCGAACATGAGCCATGAATTGCGGACGCCGCTCAATGCCATCCTCGGCTTTTCAGAGGTCATTCGCGACCAGGTGCTGGGCGATGCACCTTCCGCATGGGTGAAATACAAGGAATATGCCGGCTCGATTTATGCCAGCGGCGCGCACCTTCTATCGCTGATTTCCGAAGTGCTGGACCTGTCCAAGATCGAATCCGGCGGCTACCGGCTCTATATCGAACAATTCGACATGCAGGCGGTGGTCCGGGATTCGATCATGCTGGTAAGGCCCCAGGCCGAGCGGGCCAAGGTTTCCATTCTGCCGGTCGATGTGGCGGGCGACGTGACGGTGGGTGCCGATATGCGCGCCATCAAGCAGGTGATCGTCAACCTGCTCGCCAATGCGGTGAAATTCACCCCGGGTGGCGGGGAAATCGAAGTCCGTTGCCGCGAAGAAGAGGGCGCCGTGCATGTCGAGGTGCGGGACAGCGGCATCGGGATCGCGGAAGAACTCCTGGAAAGCGTGTTCGAAGCTTTTCATCAGGGCGATGCGAAACTGGCGCGCCGGTATGACGGCACGGGCCTGGGCCTGTCGGTCTGCCGGCGGCTTGTGGAGATGCATGGCGGCCGCATCCGGCTGGAGAGCGCCCCGAACATCGGCACGACCGCGTTCTTCCACCTTCCCAAGCGCAATCGCGCGATTGCCGGCGCCGAGCGGGCGGCCTGACCCGCGCCGGCTCGCGTTTCGGCGGGCCATGCCGCTCCGGGATCGGCAATTCAAATCAAAATCCAGTGGCCCATTGGTCGCTGGCCACCGCGAGCGTCACGGCGATTGACCTGCCGCGCCCCTGCAGCCGATCGCCCTCGCATTCCTTCGGATTGCGGCCTGATGTCCTGTTCCACGATACGGCTTTGGCTGCGGACCGTCGCGCCCAGGATCGCCGCCATTGCGAGCATCATGGGAGCGGCGATCGGTAGTTCCCCGCAAACAACATGTGTTGAACCCCTGACAAATGGAACGGGTGTTCCGCGCGCGCGTTGATTTACACCGAGCGAGAGCGGGAGATTGTCATGAACGGTGTGATCTATCTGGTCGGCCTGATTGTTGTGGTGCTGGCCATCCTGTCCTTCTTTGGTCTGCGCTGAATGAGCGCCCTGGCCGAGCCGGCGGTTCCCGGCCTACGCCCTGTCGCGCTCGTGCAATGGCCCGCCGTTTTCGCGGGCGCGATCGCTGCCGCAGGCGTCTCTTTTACGCTTCATGCGTTCGCGGCCGGAATAGGCTTGGCGGTCCTGTCCACCGCACCGACATGGCGGGACTCCTCCAGCTGGCTTTGGCTCCTTTCCGGAGTCTATTTGCTGGCGACGTCGCTGGCGGCGTTTGGCGTCGGCGGCTATATCGCGGGCCGTATGCGGGCTGCGCTGAGTTTGGACATAGCGGAAGTGGAGTTTCGCGACGGTGTTCATGGCCTGATTACTTGGGGCCTTGCCGTCGTGATGACCGCAATCATGGCGCTGGGCGTCGCCGCGACAGCGATGCCGGCGGCCACAGGCGGTGTTGGCGCTGCCGGCGCCCAATCCGTCGCGGGCGAAAATATCATTGCGTCCGAGTTGGACGAACTTTTCCGCACCGATCGAAGCGTTCCCGATATGAACTATCGCCGTGCCGAGGCGGCCCGCATTCTGCCGAAAGCGTCGGGCCATAATGGCGTGACCAATGCGGACCGCGACTATCTCACCACCATTACGGCAGCGGTGACGCAAATCCCCCCCGACATGGCGGCCCAGCGTGTGAACCGCGAAATTGCCGCGGCGAAGACGGAAATCCATCGGGCGCGCGTGGCGGGTGTTTTGCAGGCTTTCTTTATCGCGGCAGCTCTTTTTGTGGGTGCAGCCGCGGCCTGGTTCGCCGCCTGCGAAGGTGGGCGCGACCGTGAGCGTGGCATGTCTCCGGTATGGGCACGCCGCGCCGTCCGTTAGGCTCGGTGTTCAAAGTTCGACCAGCCTGTAGCCGACACCCTGTTCGGTCAGGATCAGCGCGGGGCGCTGGGGATCGGCTTCCAGCTTCTGGCGCAGGGTGCGGATATAGATGCGCAAATATTGCACGTCGGATTCGCCGCCCCAGATTTCGCGCAGGATGAATGTGTGGGTGAGGACCTTGCCGGCATGGGCCACCAGAAGGCGGAGCAGGTCGTATTCTCGCGGCGTCAGTTTCACCGGCTCCCCGGAAACGCTGACGGTGCGGCGCACCAGATCCATGGTCAGCGGGCCGCTTTGAAAGACGGGCTTTTCGCCCTCCTGCTGCAACCGATGGCGCAGCGCCGCCCGGATGCGTGCCGCCAGCTCCTCCACCCCGAAAGGTTTGGTGACATAATCGTCGGCGCCCAGATCCAGCGCCGCGACCTTGCCCTTTTCGTCGCCGCGGCTGGAAAGAACGATGATCGGTGTGACGTTTCCGGTTTCACGCAGGCGGCGGATCACGTCCAGCCCGTCCAGGCCCGGTAGGCCCAGGTCCAACACGACCAAGTCCACCTTGTTGTGGCGAAGAAACTCCAGCGCTTCGGGCCCGTCGGCGGTCTCCTCGACGCGCCAGGATTGCGCGGTCAGGGCCGTTTTCAGCAGCCGGCGGATCGGCGGCTCGTCATCCACCACCAGGATACGGGGATCGGGCGTCATGGCACAGGAACGGGCAGGGTGATGGTGAAAGCGGCGCCTTTGCCATCGCTGCGGTTGGCGGCGGTGATGGTGCCGTCCATCGCTTCCAGGAAGCCGCGGCAGATCGCAAGGCCCTGGCCGGTACCGGCGCGTTGACGGTCGCGCGCCTGCACCCGATAGAATTTGTCGAACACGCGTTCCAAATCGCTTTCCGGCAAGCCTTCGCCCCGGTCGAGAATCCGGATGCGCACCTTATCGCCTTCGCGCGCCGCCCGCAGGGTGATGCCGGCATCAATAGGGCTGTATTTCCCGGCATTGTCCAGAAGGTTGAACAGCACCTGCTCGAACAGAACCGGATCCAGGCGCAGGAGCGGCAATCCGTCCTCGATCTCCAAAGCGACCGGATGGCGGCTCAGCAGCGGCGCGGCCCGGCGCAGCGCGCTGCCCACCACATCGGCGAGGTCGATCAGGTCGAGCTGCGGCGCCACCGCGCCCGATTCCAGCCGCGTCATGTCCAGCAGGTTGGCGATGAAATGATTGAGGCGCTCGGCCTCTTCCTGAATGGTGCGGGCCAGATCGTCTCGTGCCGCAGGCTCGAGCTGGTCGCGATAAAGGCGTAACGACGAAGCCGCGCCCAGGATCGACGCCAGCGGCGTTTTCAGGTCATGGCTGATGGAGGTGAGAAGCGCCGCGCGCAAGCGCTCGGTTTCCGCCCGGATGCGGGTGCGGTCGATGTCGGCGGCCAGCTGAATGCGCTCGATGGCCAGCGCGGCCTGGTCCAGCAGCGCGTCCAGCAGGCGCTGCCGGTCTGGCGTGAGCAGGGGGCCGTCCTTCTTGCCGTCCAGCCCGATGATGCCGGTCACGCCGCGCGCGGTGCGCAGCGGCAGGAAAAGGCGGCGCGCGCCCGGCAATGTGTCGGCGCCGCGCCCGGCGGGCTGGCCTTGCGCGAATGCCCATCGCGCCGCCGCCATATCGCCGGAATCCAGCACGTCTTCCGGTGGATAGCCCGCGCGCACGTCAAGGTTCTCGCCGTCCGGCAGCAGAAGCACCACATGCAGGTCCAGCATATGCGCCACCTGATAGGCGGTGGCCCAGAGAAGATCGTCCATCGCCCCGATGCCGGCGAGCTTGCGGCTGAAGCGGTAGAGTTCCTCATTGGTGCCGGCCCGCTCGCGCGCCAGAATGGCCTGCATGCGCACCCGGGCGGTGAGATGGCTGGCGATCACCGCCACCATGGTGAAGACGCCCAAGGTGACGATATTTTCCGGCGCCGCGATGGTTAGGGTGTAGAGCGGCGGCAGGAAGAAGAAATTATAGGCCAGCGCACAGATCAGGCAGGCGAACAGGGACGGCACGAGGCCATAGGCCAAGGCGCTGGCCAGAACCGCCACCAGCAGCACCAGCGCGACATTGGAAACATCCAGCCCATGGCGGGCCACAAGGCCGATGCCCAGAGCTGTCGCGCTGAACAGGAAGCTTCCGGCATAGGCATCGAGGCGCGGAGGCTTTCTGCGATGGCGGGCCGCTTTCTCGGCGCCGTTTTTCCGCTCCGGAACGATGTGGATGTTCAGGTCGCCGCCGCGCTTGATGATCTGCCGCGCCGTCGAAAGCGAGAAGGGGGCCCGCCACCAGCTATTGTGGGGCGCTTCCAGCACCAGATGCGCCGCATTGTTGGCGCGGGCAAAGTCCAGCACGCCATCGGCCTCGCTGGCCGCCGTCACGGTGCGGGCATCGCCGCCCAGGCGTTCGGCCAGCCGCATGGCGGCGGCAACGCGGTCGCGCTCGGCGCCATCTTCGACGCGCCCGGTTTCGACATGGATCGCGGTCCAGCCGGCGCGCAGCCGGTCTGCCAGGCGTCGTGCATGGCGCACCAGGGCATTGCCGCCGGGCCGTCCGCTGATCAGCACCAGCAGCCGGTCGCCCGCGTCCCAAGGCCCTTCGATGGCATGGGCCCGCATATAGTCCAGCATCTGCGCGTCCACCCGCTGCGCGGTGCGGCGCAACGCCAGTTCGCGCAACGCCGCCAGATTGCCGGGCAGGAAGTAATTCCGCTGCGCCTGTTCCGCCGTGTCGGGAAGATAGACTTTGCCGTCGTTCAGCCGCTGCAGCAGGTCTTCCGGCGTGAGATCGACCAGCTCGACATCGTCGGCGCGATCCAGAATGGAATCGGGGACGGTTTCGCGCACCCGCACATGGGTGATGCGCGCCACCAGATCGTTGAGGCTTTCCAGATGCTGGACATTGAGGGTGGTGTAGACGTCAATGCCCGCCGCCAGCAATTCCTCCACATCCAGATAGCGCTTGGGGTGGCGGCTGCCTTCGGCATTGGTGTGGGCCAGTTCGTCCACCAGCACCAGGCGGGGATGCCGCTGCAGGATGGCGTCGAGATCCATCTCTGCCAGCACATGCCCTTTATAGGGGATGCGCCTTTTGGGGATCCGTTCCAGCCCCTTGGTGAGAAGATCGGTGTCGACCCGTCCGTGAGTCTCCACCACGCCGATCACGGCGTCCACGCCGTCCAACCGGCGGCGGCGCGCCTGGACCAGCATCTCATAGGTTTTTCCCACACCGGGCGCGGCGCCGAGGAAAACTTTCAGGCGGCCGCGGCCCGTCGGCCCCAGCTGTTTGAGAAGCGCGTCCGGGCGGCCGGCGTCTGTCATCCGGCCGGTATTTTAGGCGCTTTCGTCCCGCTTTTCATGCCATCCGGACGTGCGTCCAGCGCAAGATTCAGCTTCAGGACATTCACCCGCGGTTCGCCGATCAGGCCGAACAGCCGGCCTTCGGTGTGGGCGCGGACTTGCGCCGCCAGGACGTCCGGCGACATTCCCCGCGCCTTCGCCACCCGGGGGACCTGGAACAAGGCGGCTTCGGGCGAAATCTCCGGATCCAGCCCGCTGGCGGAGGCGGTGACCAGGTCGTCGGGCACCGGCTGGCCGGGGTTTTCGGCCTGAAGCCGCTTGGCATCGGCGGCGATGCGCGCCTGCAGCTTGGCCGATGTCGGTCCCAGATTGGGGCCGGAGGAATTGTCCGCGTCGTAACCCGTGCCGGCGGCGGAGGGCCGGCCATGGAAATAGCGCGGGCTGGAAAAATTCTGCCCGATCAATTCCGAGCCGATTACCGTACCGTTCCGTTCGATCAGGCTGCCGCCCGCCTGACGGGGAAACAGGGCCCCAGCCAACGCGGTAATGCCGAGGGGATAGGCAAGGCCGGTGATGGCAGTCATCACCAGCAGCATGACGATGGCGGGACGGATATGTCGCATGAGACCTCCTCAAGCAAGGCCGATGGCGGTGACGGCAAGGTCGATCGCCTTGATGCCGATGAAAGGCGCGATCAGCCCGCCGATGCCGTAAAGAAACAGGTTGCGCCGAAGCACGCTGGCCGCGCCCGCCGCGCGATAAGCGACGCCTTTCAAGGCCAGCGGGATCAGCGCCACGATGATCAGCGCGTTGAAAATGATCGCCGACAGGATGGCGCTTTCCGGCGAATGCAGCGCCATCACATTCAGGGCGCCCAGCTGGGGATAGAAGGCCAGGAACATGGCGGGCAAGATGGCGAAATATTTGGCCACGTCATTGGCAATGGAGAAAGTTGTGAGGGCGCCGCGCGTCATCAGCAGCTGCTTTCCGATCTCCACGATCTCGATCAACTTGGTGGGATCGCTGTCCAGGTCGACCATGTTGCCGGCCTCGCGCGCCGCCATGGTGCCGGTGTTCATCGCCACCCCGACATCGGCCTGAGCCAGCGCGGGGGCATCATTGGTGCCGTCGCCGCACATCGCCACCAGCTTGCCCTTGGCCTGCTCGTCGCGGATCAACTGGAGCTTGGTTTCGGGTGTGGCCTGGGCGAGGAAATCGTCCACCCCGGATTCCGCGGCGATGGCGGCGGCGGTGAGGGGATTGTCGCCTGTGATCATCACCGTGCGGATGCCCATGGCGCGAAGCGCGTTGAAGCGCTCGCGGATGCCGCCTTTGACGATGTCTTTCAGGTGGATCACGCCCAGCAGGCGCCCATTCTCAGCCACCGCCAGGGGGGTGCCACCGGTTCGTGCCACGCGATCGGCGATGGCGCTGAGTGCCGCGGACGAGGAATGGGTGCCGACCCAGGCCAGCACGGCATCGACCGCGCCCTTGCGGATGGACGTTCCATTGGTGTCGATGCCCGAAAGCCGGGTGCTGGCGGAGAAAGGCACGAAGCGCGCCGTCGCCGGCTCGGCGCGAATGCCATGTTTCTCGCGCGCCAAAGTGACGATGGAGCGGCCCTCGGGCGTTTCGTCGGATAGCGAAGAGGCGAGCGCTGCCTCGGCCAACTCCTGCTCGCCGATGCCGTCCAGCGGCAGGAAGGCAGTGGCCTGGCGATTGCCCAGGGTGATGGTGCCGGTCTTGTCGAGCAGCAAGGTATCGACATCGCCCGCCGCCTCGACGGCGCGGCCCGACATGGCCAGCACATTGAAGCGCACCAGCCGGTCCATGCCCGCAATGCCGATGGCCGACAGCAGCGCGCCGATGGTGGTGGGAATGAGGGTGACGAACAGCGCCACCAGCACCAGGACGGTGATATGGCCGCTGGCATAGGCCGCGAAAGCCGGGATGGTGGCCACCGCGATCACGAAGATCAGGGTCAGGCCTGCCAGAAGAATGTTCAACGCGATCTCGTTGGGCGTTTTCTTGCGCTCGGCGCCTTCGACCAGGGCGATCATCCGGTCCAGGAAGGTGCTGCCCCGCACCGCGGTGATCTTGACCACGATATAGTCGGACAGCACGCGCGTGCCGCCCGTCACCGCCGAGCGGTCGCCGCCGGATTCGCGGATCACCGGCGCGCTTTCGCCGGTGATGGCGCTTTCGTCCACCGAGGCGACGCCTTCGATCACGTCGCCGTCGGAAGGGATGATCTCGCCCGCCTCCACCAGAACCAGGTCGCCCCGTTCCAGCCGCTGCGCGGAAACCGGCGAATAGATTTTGGCGCGCTGGTCGGCCAGCCGCTTGGCCGGCGTTTCGCTGCGGGTGCGGCGCAGGCTGTCGGCCTGGGCTTTGCCGCGCCCCTCCGCCACCGCTTCCGCGAAATTGGCGAAGATCAAAGTGAACCAGAGCCAGAGGTTGATTTGGATGGAAAAGCCCAGTTGGCCGTGATGGGCGGCGATGTCGTGCACCAGCAGCAAGGTGGTGAGTGTGGCGACGATCTCCACCACGAACATCACCGGATTGCGTGCCATCTTGCGCGGGTCCAGCTTGAGAAAGGCCTGACCGATGGCGGGGATCAGGATGGATTTATCAGTCAGGCTGGCGGCTGCGGATCTGCTCATGACGGCCTCAGAAGAATTGTCCGGATTGCATCGCCAGATGCTCGACCACGGGGCCTAGCGACAAAGCGGGGAAGAAGGTGAGCCCGCCCACGATCAGGATGACGCCGATCAAAAGACCGACGAACAAGCCGCCATGGGTGGGGAAAGTGCCCGCCGAAGCCGGCACGATCTTCTTGGCGGCCAGGGAGCCCGCCGCCGCCATCATCGGCACGATGAAAAGGAAGCGGCCCACCAGCATCGCCAGGCCCAGGGTCAGATTGTAAAAGACCGTGTTGGCGGAGATGCCGCCAAAGGCGCTGCCATTGTTGGCGGTGGCCGAAGTGAAGGCGTAGAGAATTTCCGAAAATCCATGCGGTCCGGCGTTGAGCGGCCCGGCCAATCCGGCCTTGGTCAGGACCGCCAGCGCGGAAAAGCCCAGGATCGACAGCGGCAGAACCAGGATGGCCAGCATCGCCATCTTCACTTCTCTGGCTTCGATCTTCTTGCCCAGATATTCGGGGGTGCGGCCCACCATCAGGCCCGCCACGAACATCGCCACCACGGCAAACAACAGCATGCCGTAAAGGCCGGAACCCACGCCGCCGAAAATGATCTCGCCCAGTTCCATGTTGACTATCGGCACCAGACCGCCCAATGGCGTCAGGCTGTCATGCATGGCGTTGACGGCGCCGCAGGACACGTCGGTGGTGACGGTGGCGAAGAGGGCGGAGGCCGCAATGCCGAAGCGCGTCTCCTTGCCTTCCATGTTGCCGGTCTGCGCGACATGGGCGCTTGCCACTGCCGCATTGCCCTGGCCTTCGGCCCAGTAAGTGAGGCCGGTACCTGTTAGCATCAGCAGCGCCATCACCGCGAAGATCGCCCAGCCCTGGCGTGCATCCTTCACCATCCGGCCGAAGGTGTGGGTAAGGGCGGCGGCGATCACCAGCAGCGACCACATTTCCAGCATATTGGTGAGGGCCGTGGGATTCTCGAACGGGTGGGCGGAATTGGCGTTGAAGAAGCCGCCGCCATTGGTGCCCAGCATCTTGATCGCCTCCTGGGAGGCGACCGGGCCTTGCGCGATCAGCTGCTTGGCGCCTTCCAGGGTGACGGCGGCGGTATAGCTGCCCAGATTCTGCGGCACGCCCTGCCAGACCAGTGCCAGTGCGACGAGGACGGCAAGCGGCAAAAGGACATAAAGCGTGGCTCGGGTGAGATCGACCCAGAAATTTCCCAGCGCCTGACTGGAACGGCGGGCAAAGCCGCGGATCAAGGCCACGGCCAGCGCCATGCCGGTGGCGGCACTGAGGAAATTGTGCACCGTCAGGCCCAGCATCTGCACCAGATAGGACATCGTGGTTTCGCCGGCATAGGACTGCCAGTTGGTGTTGGTGACGAAACTCACGGACGTATTGAAGGCGAGGTCGGGTGAAGCCGCGCCCAGATGCTGCGGATTGAAGGGCAGGAAAAGCTGCAGCCGCTGCATCGCATACAGCAGGAGAAACCCTGCCAGTGAGAATATCAGCATGGCGATCGTGTAGTGTGTCCAGTGCTGTTCCTCGCGCGGATCGATGCCGCAGATCCGATAGATGCCGCGCTCGACGGGCGCCAACAGAGGCGAAAGGAAGACCCGTTCGCCGTCGAACAGCCGGGCCATATGAGCGCCCAGTGGTTTCACGCAAACGAGAATCGCCAAGCAGAAGATCGCGATCTGAATCCAGCCATTGACAGTCATGCGCGCCTCAGAATTTTTCCGGCCGGATCAGCGCATAGACGAGATATGCGGCGATGCAGGCGGTGACGGTGCCGGCAAGCAGATAATCCATCGCCGTCACATCCGGGCGCAGGCCGCGACATAGCCGATCGCGAGCAGGAAAAAGCCGAAGCCGGCGGCAAGGAAAGCAAGGTCGAGCATTTCTCGTCTCCGTTGGAAACGCGAATGTCGTTTCAATTCCGTATAGGTTCCATCGCTGCCGTGCGGGCTGAAAATATAGATCCCATATAGATCGGCGGCGCTTCCGCCGAGCCCCCTCGAATTTATATGCCGCGCCCAGGATGGTCCGCCGTCCTCATGGAGAAAGACATGTCAGCGCGGAAAAAAATCGGTTCGATCGGCCTGATGACGGGAATGCTGCTTCTGGCAGCGGCGGGCGCCAAGGCGGATGATGCGGGCGAGAATCTGCCCGCGATCTGCACCGACCGGCCCACCAAATCCAATTATGCCTGCACGGTCGAACCCGGCCATTTCCAATATGAAGCGGATCTGTTCAACGCCACCGCGTACGACAAGGGCGGGAGTTCGACCGAGACCTGGCTTGTCCTCAATCCCACGCTGAAATACGGGATCGCGCCGGGCATCGACATCGAAGGCAGCTTTTCGCCCTTCGTGCGGGTCCGCAATGACGATGGCCGCGGCGCCGCTTCGGTCATAACCGGGCCCAGCGATGTCACCGTCCGGTTGAAATATCAGTTTGCCGATGCCGATGAATCGAAGCTGCAGGCGACCTTGCTTCCTTACGTCAAGGCGCCCACGGCGCGCCTTGGCATCGGCAATGGCGCCTGGGAAGGCGGATTGCTGCTGCCGGTCAACTACAAGCTGACGGACACGATCACGCTGACGACGGTGCCCGAATTGGACGTCCTGAAGAACAGCCTGGATGACGGCCGCCATGCCGCCACCTCGCAATTGGTGAATATGGGCTTGGCGCTGGCGGGCGGCATCACTCTCTATGCGGAATTATGGGGCGCCTGGAATTTCGATCCGGTGGGCACGGTCGAGCAATTTTCCGCCGACGCGGCCGTCGCCTATGCGCTTACGCCTTATTTCCAGATCGATGCGGGGCTGAATTTCGGGCTCAACGCGGCGACGCCGGACATGCAGGGCTATGTGGGGATTTCCCAGAAATTCTGAGGGTATCGCGCGATCTTGCGGAAGAGATAATAGGAGCATATACCCGTTGTCAGGCCCGCAATTGGAGAAAGCCCATGCCGCATCCCGTGGTTTCGCAGGAAGAATGGCTGATCGCGCGCAAGGCGCTGCTGGCGAAGGAGAAAGAGGAAGGCCGGGTTCGCGACGAAGTGAACGCGGCGCGGGCGGCGCTCCCCTGGGTGAAAATCGAAAAGGATTATGCTTTCGACACCAAGACGGGCCGCAAAAGCCTCAGCGAATTGTTCGACGGCCGCGACCAGCTATTGGTCTATCACTTCATGCTGGGACCGGACTGGACCGAAGGTTGCCCGCGCTGCTCTTTCCTGTGCGATCACATCGGCGACACCTTGCCCCATCTCAACAATCATGGCGTCACCTGGACGGCGGTGTCGCGCGCGCCGCTGGCCCTGATCGACACCTATAAGCGGCGCATGGGGTGGGATTTCCCCTGGGCCTCGTCCTTTGGCAGCGATTTCAATCACGATTTCCGCGTTTCCTTCACCGAGGAGGAACGGGCGAGCGGCGCGATCGACTATAATTACAAGCGGCGTCCCATGAATCGCGACGAGCTGTCGGGTCTTTCCAGCTTCATACGGAACGCGGCGGGCGAGGTGTTCCACACCTATTCCACCTATGCCCGCGGGCTTGAGCCGCTGGCCACGACATTGTTCCTGCTGGACCGCACGGCCCTGGGCCGGCGGGAGACCGGTTCGCTCAGCTTCGTTCGCCGCCGGGACGAATATCCCAAACCCGCGGAATAGATACGCCGCGCACCGGCCTGTAAGCTTGCTCCGATCGGGCGGGACCGCGCGATTCGCGTTCAACCATCCGGGCAAGATTCAGACATGGCGGGCCGATATCCGGGCGAAGTGGCGGCGAGGCTGGACCGGCTGCCCATGACGTCGGGCCTTTGGCGCCTGGTGATTCTGATCTCGCTGGGCGGGGCCTTCGAATTCTACGACCTCTTGATGACCGCCTATGTCGCGCCCGGGCTGGTCGCGGGCGGGCTGTTCACGGCCCGGGCCGACGGCTTCTTTGCCATCAACGGGATCGGTTTTTTCGTTTTCTGCACCTTTGCGGGCATGTGGCTGGGCAGCATGGGATTTGGTTTTGTCGCCGACCGCATGGGGCGGCGTACCATGTTCACCGTGTCGCTGGTCTGGTACTCGCTGGCGACCGCGGTCATGGCGTTCCAGCACAGCGCCGCCGGCATCGATCTTTGGCGCTTCATCGCAGCCATCGGGGTCGGGCTGGAGCAGGTGACCATCGACACGCTGCTGCCGGAACTGGTGCCGCCGCCCAAGCGCGGCCGAGCCTTCGCCATCAGCCAGGGCATCGCCTTTTCCGCCGTGCCGCTGGTGGCGTTGCTGGGCTGGCTGCTGGTGCCGCTCAGTCCCTTTGGCCTGGAGGGCTGGCGCTGGGTGGCGCTGATCGGTGCGTCGGGGGCGCTGTTCGTCTGGTGGTTCCGCAGGAATGTGCCGGAAAGTCCCCGCTGGCTGGCACTGCATGGCCGCGACGCCGAAGCCGAACGGATTCTCGGCGGATTGGAGCGGCAGGCCGAGCGCGATCTGGAGCGGCCCTTGCCCGCCCCCGAAATGGCCTCGGACGCGATCGAGGAAAAAGGGCGCTTCGGCGAATTGTTCCGAAGGCCCTATGCCGGGCGCACCTTGGTGATGTCGGTATTCAATGCCATGCAGACCATCGCTTTTTACGGCTTCGGTTCCTGGGTGCCGACCTTGCTGATCGCCAAGGGCATCCATGTCACCACCAGTCTTCAATATGCCTTCATCATTGCGCTGGCCAATCCGGTGGGGCCGCTGCTGGCTTTCGCCATCGCCGACCGCATCGAGCGCAAATGGCAGATCGTGGCGGCAGGCATCGTCACCGGCATCGGCATCCTGCTGTTCGCCCGCCAGGAGAATGCCGCGCTCGTGATTCTGTTCGGCGCCGTGGTGACCTTGGCCAACAATTGGCTGTCTTTCGCGTTTCACGGGTATCAGGCCGAACAATTTCCCACCCGCATCCGCGCCCGCGCGGTGGGTTTCGTCTATTCCTGGAGCCGGGTGTCCGCGGCGCTGGCGGGCCTCCTGATCGGGTTTTTCCTGAAAGAGGGCGGCACCATGGCGGTGGCTCTGTTCATCGGCGCCGCCATGACCCTGATGGTATTGGTGATCGGCATCTGGGGACCGGTCACGCTCCATCGCCGGCTGGAAGAAATTTCGCACTGAGACGGGAAAGGAATGTCCGCATGAAGCTGATACGCTGGGGCGCGAAGAACGCGGAAAAGCCGGGACTGGTGGATGCGGATGGGAATTTGCGGGACCTGTCCCGGCAGGTCGCGGAAATCATTTCCGATCTTCTGTCGCCGGAAGGCCTCGCGCGCCTGAACGCGATCGATCCCGCCGGGCTGCCGAAAATTCCGGATGGCGCGCGCCTGGGCATTCCATGGACGGGAATTTCCAAGATCGTCTGTGTCGGCCTCAATTATGCCGACCATGCCGCCGAGACCGGCGCCAAAATTCCCAAGGAACCCGTCCTGTTTCTCAAGGCGGTCAGTTCGTTGAACGGCCCGAATGACGATATCGTCATTCCCCGCGGTTCGGTGAAGACCGACTGGGAAGTCGAGCTGGGTGTGGTGATCGGTACCCGTGCCTCCTATGTGAACGAGCAGGAAGCGATGGATCATGTCGCGGGCTATTGCGTGATCAACGATGTGTCTGAACGCGAATATCAGAGCGAGCGGGGCGGATTGTGGGACAAGGGCAAGGGCTGCGACAGCTTCGCGCCCATCGGTCCCTGGCTGGTGACGCGCGACGAAATCGCCGATCCCCAGAATTTGAAGTTATGGACGGAGGTGAATGGCGTGCGCCGCCAGAATGGCAGCACCCAAACCATGATCTTCGATGTGCGGACCTTGGTGAGCTATATCAGCCACTTCATGACATTGATGCCGGGCGACATCATCGCCACCGGCACCCCGCCGGGCGTGGCCCTGGGCATGAAGCCGCCGCAATATCTCAAACCCGGCGATACGCTGCGCCTGTCCGTCGAGGGACTGGGCGCGCAGAATAATCGCCTGGTGGTGTGGAGCCGCTAAGCCGAAGCGTTATCGCTTGGTCGCGCCGTAAGCGTCGATGAACCCGTCGCGGTTGGGCATCTTCACCTTGGGCAGGCTTTTGGCGTCCAGCACCGCGTCCTTCTTCACGATGCCGTCGATCGACAGGATATAGGCCGTCAACGCATAGGCTTCGTGGTCCGACAGCGAATGCGGGCTGGTGACCGGCATGGCGCGGCGGATGTAATCGAACAGGGTGGTGGCATAGGGCCAGAAGCTGGACACGGTCTTGACCGGGTTGGCCGTCGCCAGCGAACCAACACCGCCGGTGAGCTGGTCAGCCGGTTTACCCACGCCGTTCACGCCATGACACATGACGCATTTCTCGGTGTAGATCGCCAGGCCTTCCGACACCGAGCCTTTGCCGGGCGGCAGCCCAGTGCCGTCGGGCGGAATGGAACGGTCCCAGGCCTTGACCAGATTGGGATCGGCGGGCGCGCCGAAATGCGGCGTGGTGGCGGCGAGCAAAAAGGCGAGCGTCTTAAACATAGTAATTCTTCACCGTGTTATCGGCGCCGATCTGCCAGGTCTGAATGGCGTTGTATTGATAGAATTGAACCGGGGAGACCCGGTCCTTCCACACCGCGCGGGTGGGCTGGACATTGCCTTTCTCGTCGGTGGCGCGGCTTTGCAGCAGAAGCGGCTTGCCGTCCCATTCCCAGGGCAGGCGGAAACGCGTCACACATTGCGGGAACACCGGTCCCGGCATTTCCGCGTCGGTCCAGGTGCTGCCGCCGTCGAAGGAGATTTCGACCTTGGCGATCTTGCCGTGACCCGACCAGGTGATGCCGGAGATTTCATAATAGCCGGGCCCGTTCATGGTCATCATGCCGGACGGTTTTGTGATGATGGATTTGGGCGGCTGAATGAAATTGAACTGGTTGGCTTTGCCGTTCTTCAGGGACTGCGTGTATTTCGAGGTCTCGTCCTTGGTCATGGTCGGGCCGGCGGTGACCTTGATCCGGTGCAGCCATTTGACGTTCAAATTGCCTTCCCAGCCCGGCATCAACAGGCGCAGCGGATAGCCCTGTTCGGGGCGAATGCGCTCGCCATTCTGGAAGAGAACCAGAATGCCCTGTTCATGGGCTTCCTTGAGCGGGATGGAACGCGACATGCCGGCGCTATCGGCACTTTCCGCCAGGATCCATTTTCCTTCCGGCTTCACGCCGGCTTCGTCCAGCAGCATGCCCAGCTTGACGCCGGTCCATTCGCTGCAGGAGATCAGGCCGTGAATGCCGCCGGCCGTCAGTTGCGGCGGTTCGGGCGCGCCCGCGTTGGCGCCGCTGTTGCCGCCGCATTCCACGAAATGCATCCGGCTGATGCGCGGATAACGGTCCAGGCTCGCGATGGTGAATTCCAGCGGCTTGTCCACCAGACCGTGGATCAGGAATTTGTGCGCCTTGATGTCGATATCGGGGACGCCATTGTGATGGCGCTCGAAATGCAAGCCGCTGGGCGTGATCATGCCTTCCAGGCTTTCGATCGGCGACAGCGAGCCGCCGGTGCCCGGCGAAATCCCCGGCGGACGCAGCAGGCGTTTCACGTCCTCGTGACCGGACGGCATGCCGTAAGGCGTGAACGCCTTGCCCGGCACCGTCATCGACGGGGTGATGTACTCGTCGGCTTTCGCGGCCAGCGGCACGGTGGCAGCGGCGCCAGCACCGGCAAGCGCGGTGGTGAGAAATTTGCGGCGGGAGGGGGCGATTTTGTTTGTCATCAATTTTTCCCTATTTGTCAGCCACGGCCGCTAGCGGCCTAGCAGACATCTTTCCCGTCAATGGCTTCGCCATACGGGAAAGATGCCGGAGATTGAAGGCCGGATTCTGCTTTTTCAAGCGCAGCGAAGGTTACAGAGGTCAGCGAAAAATTTAAGCCAATAGACATAAGGGATAGTTTGTTTCCCGTGATATTCCCCAATGCATAACGGCTTCGGCTTAGGCCCGTGTTAGCGTGACGCGATACCCACGCGGGAGAGTCGAAATGTCCGCACCCAGCCGCCGCGCGATGCTTGCGCAAGCGGGCAGCATGTTAGCACTTGCCTCCACGCCCGGCCTTGCCGCGACCGGCCCCGAATTTCCGTTTCCCGGCGGCAATGGCGCGCGGCCTTTGGCGAAAGACTTCCCGCAAAAAGGCAGCATGGTGCTGCAGCGCAGCCGCCCGCCGCTGCTGGAAACGCCGTTCACCGATTTCGATTCCGGCGTCTTCACGCCCAATGAGAAATTCTTCGTGCGCTGGCACTGGTCGGTGATCCCCACCGAAATCGATCCCGCCTCTTACCGGTTGAAGGTGCATGGCCAGGTGGAGCGGGAATTGTCGCTGTCGCTGTCCGACCTGGCCGGGTTCGAGCGGATCGAGATCGCCGCCGTCAATCAATGTTCGGGCAATTCGCGCGGCTTCTTCGAGCCGCGTGTCGCCGGCGCGCAATGGGGCAATGGCGGCATGGGCAATGCCCGTTGGACCGGCGTGCGGCTGCGCGATGTGCTGGACAAGGCGGGTGTGAAATCCGGCGCCGTGGCGGCGCGGTTCAGCGGGCTGGACCAGCCGGCGGTGAGCGAAGGCCCCTGGTTCCGCAAGTCGCTGAATATCGACCGGGCTCGCCAGCCCGAAGTGATCATCGCCTATGCCATGAACGGCAAGCCGCTGCCCATGCTCAACGGCTATCCCATCCGCCTGGTGGTGCCGGGCTGGTATTCGACCTATTGGATCAAGACGCTGAACGACATCGAGCTGTTGGATGCCCCCGACGACAATTACTGGATGAAGACCGCTTATCTTATTCCCGATACGCCGCATGCCGACATCAAGCCGGGTCAGGCGGGCGTGACCATGGTGCCGATCAACCGGATGGTGCCGCGATCCTTCATCACCAATCTGGGTGCGGGCGCGAAACTGAAGGCGCGCGCGAACGCCACAGTCCGCGGGTTGGCGATGGGCGGAGATTGCGGGGTCGCCAAGGTGGAAGTGTCGGCCGATGGCGGCCAGACCTGGAGCGATGCCAAGCTGGGGCGCGACGAAGGGCCTTACAGTTTCCGGCAATGGACCGCGAAAATCGGGATGCCGGCAGCGGGGGCTGCGACGCTTGCGGTCCGCTGCATCAACACCAAGGGCGAGGTGCAGCCCGACAAAGCCAATTGGAATCCATCCGGCTTCATGCGCAATGTGGTGGAGCGCCTGCCCGTGACGGTGATCTGACATGCGGATATTGGCAGCAGCGATAATGGGATGCGTGACAATGGCGGCGGCCGCGATGGCGGCGGCCGCGATGGCGGCGCCGGCCCCGGTTTTCAAAAGCCAGACGATCGAACTGCCCGCCGACGCGGCGGGCTTTCCCGACGGACCCAATGTCAAAGCGGTGACGCAGAATTGCTTGGCCTGTCATTCCGCCGACATGGTGCTGGATCAGCCGCTTTTGCCCCGCGCCACCTGGGCGGCGGAAGTGACGAAGATGCGCAATGTCTATAAGGCACCGATCAACGACGCCGACGCGGCCCTGATCGTGGATTATCTGGCCGCGACCCATTCCCCGCCGTAAGGGGCATTTTACGCTTGATTGCGGGGCCAGGGCGTAAGACAAGCCCGCCATGGCGCCCCTGCTTTTCTTGAAAGACATCCATATCCGCTTCGGCAATACCGTTTTGCTGGACGGCGCGGAACTCAGCGTGGGCGAAGGCGAGCGGCTGTGCCTGGTCGGCCGCAACGGCTCTGGCAAATCGACCCTGCTCAAGATCGCGGCGGGGATGATCGAAGCGGACAGTGGCGAGCATTTCGCCCAGCCCGGCGCCACCATCCGGTACCTGCCGCAGGAGCCGAACCTCACCGGCTATGCCACCACCCATGATTATGTCGAGGCGGGACTGCAGCCGGGTGACGACCCCAACCGGGCTTATTATCTGCTGGGCCATCTGGGATTGACCGGCCAGGAGGTGCCATCGAACCTGTCGGGCGGCGAAGCGCGACGCGCCGCGCTGGCGCGGGTGCTGGCGCCCAGGCCCGACATTCTTCTGTTGGACGAGCCCACCAATCACTTGGACCTGCCCGCCATCGAATGGCTGGAAAGCGAGCTCAAATCCATGCGCGGGGCGCTGGTCTTGATCAGCCATGACCGGCGCTTCCTGGAAAATCTCTCCCGCGCCGTGGTGTGGCTGGATCGCGGCCAGACCAGGCGGCTGGACCAGGGCTTCGGCGCCTTCGAGAATTGGCGCGACACGGTGCTGGAACAGGAAGAGATCGAGCGGCACAAGCGCGACCGCAAGATCGCCAACGAACTGGATTGGCTCACCCATGGCCGCAGCGCCCGGCGCAAGCGCAACCAGGGTCGGCTGGCGCGGCTGAACAGCCTGCGCAAGGGCCGCCGCGAAGAATTGAAAAGCATGGGCACGGTGAAGATGGAGGCGCTGGAAGGCGGCACCTCCGGCACCAAGGTGATCGACGCCAAGGGCATCGCCAAAAGTTTCGGCGACAAGCAAGTGATCCGCGATTTCAATTTGCGCATCCATCGCGGCGACCGGATCGGCATTGTCGGGCCCAATGGCGCGGGCAAGACCACTTTGATCAAATTGCTGACCGGCGAGCTTCAGCCCGATGCCGGCAATGTGAAGCTGGGCACGGGGCTGGAGATGGCCAAGCTGGACCAGAACCGCGCCGCCTTGCATCCCGAAGACAATCTTGCCGATGCGCTGACCGGCGGCGGCAGCGACACCGTCTTTGTCGGCGGCAAGCCGCGCCATGTGGTGAGCTACATGCAGGATTTTCTTTTCACGCCCGCCCAGGCACGCACGCCGGTCAAGGTTTTGTCGGGCGGCGAGCGGGCGCGGCTGTTGCTCGCCAGGCTCTTTGCCGTTCCGTCCAATTTCCTGGTGCTGGACGAGCCTACCAACGATTTAGACCTGGAGACGCTGGACCTGTTGGAGGAAGTGGTGGGCGATTATCCGGGCACGGCGCTGGTGGTGAGCCATGACCGCGACTTCCTGGACCGGGTGGCGACCATGATCGTAATGTCAGAGGGCGATGGGCGTTTTTCGGTCTATGCCGGCGGCTATTCGGATATGGTGGCGCAGCGCGGGCAGGGCGTCACGAAATCCGCCGCAAAGCAACCGGCCAAAAGCGACGAAAAGAAATCCGCGCCCACCAGGCCGCCGCGCGAAAGCGTCGCCAAATTGTCTTTTTCCGATCAGCATGCGCTGAAAACCTTGCCGGGCCAGATCGAAACCCAGAACAAGCAGATCGCGGCCCTGCAGGCAGAACTTTCCGACCCCAAGCTTTACGCCAGCAATGCCGCGCGATTCACCATGCTTTCCGCCCAGTTGGCGGACCTGGCGGCCAAGCGCGACGCCAATGAAGAGCTGTGGCTGGCGCTGGAGATGAAGCGCGAAGCCTTGGAAAGCTGACTTTTCCGTCACAAAATCCTTTGGCGCGCGGAACGCCCTTCTTTCCTGTCCGTTTTATTGGACAGGTCGGAATGGGGTTTCCCATGAAGCGGACAATGGTGGCGGCGCCCTGGGTGCGGTTTCGAACCAAGGATATTCGTCCCAGCCCAAAGCCATAGTCGATGCCGATGGCGGGGTGATGAACCCCATGATCGGCGGACAGGCGATGCTGCCGAACCGCAATCTGTTGGAAAATCTCGCAGCCTCGCCCGAGCATACGGTGCTGACGGCGGCGTTGCGGGATGCGGGCCTGGCGGATGCCTTGAAAGGCGATGGCCAGTTCACGCTTTTCGCGCCCACCAACATGGCGCTGTCCACTCTTCCCGCCCGGGCGATGGGAGAGAATAAGGCGCGGCTGGCGCGCATGATGGGCTATCTGGTGGTGCTGGGAAAATATGACTCTCGCGCCTTGCTCAAGGCAATCGGCGAAGGCGGCGGCCAGGCCAAGCTGCGCACGGTCGAAGGCGGGGTGCTGGTGGCGCGCATGAACGGCCCCACCAATGTGGTCCTGATGGACGAGAAAGGCGCCACCGCCGACATCGCCATCTATGACGTCTATGACAAGAATGGCGTGACGCATGTGATCGATCGCATGCTGGAGCCCGGCGTGGCGGCACGGCAGGTGGCGGCGCGCTGATCTGGCCGGCACAAAAAAGCCGCGGGTTTTGGCCCGCGGCTTTTCGTTTGTCTTAAATCAGGCGGTTACTGCGGATTGGGATCGGTCCAGCGCGCCAGATAGTCGGCCAGATCCTGCGGGGTCTGGCTGCGAGCCGTGGAGAGCGCGAAGACGCGGTCGCCATTGATCACCTTGTTGGTGCTGGGATCGACCACCAGGACGGTGGGCACGCCCTTCAGCCTGGTGTTGTAGCCGTAGCGGGCGCCGATCTGGGCATTCTTGTCGAAGCGGCCGACATCGACCAGCGCGACTTCATAATGCGCGTCGACGAATTTCTTCATCTCCGGCACTTCCATCAGATTGTGGAGGATGATGCAGTCGGGGCACCAATTGCCGCCCAGGTCGATCAGCAGAAGCTTCTTGTTCTTCTTGGCGCGGGCCAGCGCATCGTCGACCACTTTGTCGGCATTGGCGTCCTCGTCATAGACATGCTTTTCCACGATCGGCAGTTCGGCCATCGTGTTGAACGGCATTTTCGGCGCGGGGGCCGCGGAAGCGACACCGGACAACCCAGCGAGGGCGCCGGCGGCGAAAAGCATGGCGGTTGATTTACGCATCATTGGTCTCCAATCCCCGGCCTTTAAGCAGGGCCTCTATTTCTGGGTCGCGGCCACGAAAACTACGGTAGGATTCTGTGAAATCCCGCGTCCCACCGGCAGAATAAATATGCTGATGTAGTTTCTTTGCAAGTGCGGGGGCGAAAGGATCCTTGGCTTCGCGAAACGCTTCGAAGCCATCGGCATCCAGGACCTCGGACCAGAGATAGGAATAATAGCCAGCGCTATAGCCTTCGCCCGCGAAAATATGGCCGAAATGCTGGGCCGCATGACGGGGCGCGATGCTGTCCGGCATGTCGATTGCCGCCAGGGATGCGCTCTCTAACGCCAAAGTATCGTAATTCTCCAAACTTTTGCTGTGAAAATCCAAGTCGGTAAAAGCAGAGGCCAAAAACTCCACCGTCTGGAAGCCCTGGTTGAAATGGCGGGCGGCGACCAGCTTGTCCATCAGCGCGGCCGGCATGGGCTCGCCGGTCCGGTAATGGCGGGCAAAGCGGGAGAGAACCTGCGGCTCTTCCAGCCAATGCTCGAACAATTGCGACGGCAACTCGACGAAGTCGCGCGCCACATTGGTGCCGGAGAGGCGCGGATAGCGCACCAGCGACAGCAATCCGTGCAAGGCATGACCGAATTCGTGAAACACGGTGCGGGCATCGTCGAACGACAGCAGGGCCGGATCGCCCTTGATGAAATTACAATTGTTGGTGATCAGCGGCAGCACCTCGCCACCCAGACTCTCCTGGTCGCGCAGCGAGGACATCCAGGCGCCGCCTTGCTTGCCGGCGCGGGCGAAATAATCGCCATAGAAAAGGCCGATGGATTTGCCGTCGCGGCTCACCTCCCACACGCGTACATCGGGGTGATAGACGGGGATATCGGAGCGGGGCCGGAATCCGAGCCCGAACAGTCTCGCGGCGGTGTCGAAAGCGGCCGCGATCATATTGTCCAAAGTCAGATACGGCTTGAGCGCATCGTCGTCGAAATCGTAACGGCGCTGGCGCAGCTTCTCGGCATAGTAACGCCAGTCCCAGGGCGCCAGCGGGAAATTGCCGCCTTCCTCCGCCACCAATTCCTGCAACGCGTCCCGTTCCTCAAGCGCGCGCTTGCGGGCGGGCGCCCAGACCTTGTCCAGCAGCGCCCGGGCGCGGGCCGGCGTGCCCGCCATGCTGTCGGCCAGCTTGTAGGCGGCATAGGTTTCATAGCCCAGCAGCCGCGCCTTTTCCGCACGGAGTGAAAGTATTTCCGCCATCACGGCACTATTGTCGTGCGCGCCCGGATTGCGGCCGCGCCGGATCCAGGTCTTGAACAATTTCTCGCGCAGGTCGCGGCTGTCGGCCGACTGCAGAAAAGGCTCGATGCTGGAGCGTGACAGGGTGACGGCATAAGGCGCTTCGATGCCGCGCTCCTTGGCAGTGGCGGCCAGCGCCTCGCGCAAAGACGCGGACGCGCCCGCCACTTCGGCTTCGCTCAACGGCTCGACATAGGAGTCCTCGTCCGCCAGGACATTCTGCGAGAATTCGGTGGAGAGCGTGGCCAGGCGTTGGTTGATCGCGTCCATGCGCGCGCGGGCCTCGGGCGAAAGCCGGGCGCCCGCGCGCACGAAATCCAGATGGATGCGTTCCAGGACCTTCATCGATTCCGGATCGAGGCCGAGGTCCGCCCGCCGCTGCCAGACCGCATCGAGGCGGGCAAACAGAGGCGCATTGAGGTAGATCGCGGTCCAATGCGCCGACAGGCGCGGCGCCATTTCGAGCTCGACCGCTTGCAGGGCGCCATTGGTGGCCGAGCCGGCAAAAGCGTTAAAGACCGCGTCGATCCGGGCCAGCAATTTGCCGCTTCGTTCCAGCTGGGCAATGGTGTTGGAAAAATCGGGCGGCGCGGCATTGCCCGCGATGCGGGCTATTTCCACATCGTGATCGGCGAGCGCCTGGGCATAGGCCGAAGCGAAATGCTCCGGTCCGATCCGGTCCAGGGGCGGGGCGCCGAAGGGCGCGGTCCAGTCTTCCAATAGCGGATTCACTTGATCTCCCAGACAATGGTGATGTCGGCATTGACGCTCTGTTCGCCCAACGCCACCGGAACGGCCTTGTCGCGCATCATCATCGGGGCGGCGGCATACATCGGCTGCGGTCCTTCATTGCCGGTTTCGCCGATGGACAGGATCGCGCCCAGGCTCACGCCCGCCGCCTTGGCGAAGGTTTCGGCCTTCGCGCGGGCTTCCGCCACCGCCGCCGCGCGCGCCTGAGCCAGCAGCGCCGTATCGTTGCGGATCGAGAAGCTGACGCCATTCATCTGGTTGGCGCCCGCCGTCACCAGCGCATCAAGCATGACGCCCAGCTTGCTCACATCTTCCAGCCGCACCTCGACCTGGTTGTTGGCCTGATAGCCGGTGACATGGGGTGCCTGGCCATTGCCGTTGGCATATTGCGGCGAGATCGAGAAATTCGAGGTCTGAATGTCCTTGTCGGGCACGCCCTGTTTCTTGAGGGCCGCCAGCACGGCCTGCATGCGGGTGGTGTTGGCGGCGAGCGCGGCCGCGGCGGTCGATGCCTGGGCGCTGACCCCGGCCGACAGCATGGCGGTGTCGGGAACGGCGCGGGCTTCGCCGTGACCGCTCATGGTGATGACGCGGGGCGGAAGCGTGGTTTGCGCCGCCGCCAGTTGGGGCGCGCAAAGGGCCATGGCCAGAGCCGGAACTATCCACAACCGGAATTGCATGAAAATCTCCTTCCAAATCAGCCGGATGATCCCAACCCCGCGAGGCGGAACTAGGACAATTGATGATTTCGTCCCGCCTGTTATACCCGATGGGGGAGGGCCTGTAGCTCAGTTGGTTAGAGCTGACCGCTCATAACGGTTAGGTCGCAGGTTCGAGTCCTGCCGGGCCCACCACGGTTAAGTACTTGATATTATTGAATAATATAAATCCGTACACAGATCGAATTGTGCCGACGTTTCCGCGGCTTGCGCATGGCAGGTGCATCATCAGCGCGGTCTCTGCAGAGACAAGGTCTGGAATCATTGGTGGAAAACGGCGTTTGTCTCAGCCCTCACAAAAAGTTTTCCTGAATTCTTGAGCACGCTCTGGCGGAGACCGGTTCGAACTCTCCAAGAGATTAGTTCGAGTCCGATGCAATCAACCTGATGAGACGGTTTCGAACTGGAGCGCTGGGTAGTTGGCGTCGTCTCAGGTCATCCTGGTGAGACGGTTTCGAACTGGAGCGCTGGGTAGTTGGTGTCGTCTCAGGTCAACTTGATGAGACGCGGTTCGAATTCACATAACTGCTAGGCAGCTACTCAGAGTCGTGCAGAGACCACCAGCCGTTTCGTTCGAACCGCGATTTTTGCGGCGAAGCGGACAAAGTGCCTCTTATCGGGCCGATTTCAGCGGATAACAGAGGTCTGGCAGTCTCTGGTCCTCTCCCACATCGACGATTCCAGGCTTCGTCGGCCGATTGTCTCAGGCCAACCGAAAACTTTTCCTGACGCTGGCTGTGGAATTAGGCGGAGATGGGTTCGACACCGCGCTGAGACCGGTTCGAGATCCCAAGCATCCTGCGTTGCTTGGCCCAGCTTTGCGGCAAATCGGCCAGGCGGGTGATGCCGATGCCCCGGGGCAGCCGGCCGGCGATCAGCGCCTCTATGATGTCGGGTGCCACGAAGGCCAGTGAGATCAGCATGTGGATCGACCGCTTGCTCCGCTGCTCACGCGCGGCCAACGCTTCGGTATCGAGGATCTGACCTGAGACCAGTTCGTTGAGCCATTGCCGACCCAGAGCGACGGCCTTCACGATGCTGACGCGAACCTCCGAGCGGACGGGACGTCCGTCCTTCGCCGGATCCGTATGCGGCAGTAGAATTTCCCGTTTGGGCCGCTTGGATTTGAGGTGCCAGGGAATCTCAAGCTGGATTTTCCCAAGCCGGGCGGCGATCTCGCCGGTCAATTTTACAACAATCTGTGGCCTCTCCACGATGACCCGGGCGACGCAGAGATCAATGAGGCGGCGCTCCTGGTCCTGCTCTGACTGTGGCTCGGCAGATGGCGGGACTACGTCTAGAGCTTTGAGGGCTTGGATGAGCCGTTCTTCGATCTCCGTCGCGGGAATCCGGTGAAGGGTGCCGGCCTCGGACTTCCGCCCTTCGATAAGCAGCCGGCAGATGTAATAGCGGTATCGAATGCCTTTCTTGGTGGAATAGGTTGGTGACATCCGGTTACCCCGGTCGTCGAAAAGCTTGCCGACCAACAAGGTTCGGTTTGCGGATCGCTGGACATGGCAGACTTGGGCATTGGCGCCCAGCTGGACCTGAACGGCATCAAAGAGGTCTTGTGACAACAAGGCCTCGTGCTCGCCGGGATAGCTTTTATCGTGGTGGTTGATCTCGCCCACATAGGTGCGGTTTTTGAGCAAGTGGCTGAGCGGTCCTTTTGTGAAAGGAACGCCGCCCACAGCTTTGCCGGACGACAGGACCCGGGGCCGGGTGACAATCCTCTTGTCATGGAGTTCGGTCAGAAGAGGCAACATTGACCCCAGCTCCAGATACCGCCGGAAGATCATGCGGACCGTTTCCGCCTCCACCGGATCAATGAGCAGCTTGCGGTTCTCGACCCGGTAGCCGAGTGGCACGACACCACCCATCCATATCCCCTTCTTCTTGGAGGCTGCGATTTTGTCCCGGATACGCTCCGCCGTGACCTCGCGCTCGAACTGGGCAAAGGAGAGGAGGACGTTCAGGGTCAGTCGACCCATACTTGTTGTCGTATTGAACGCCTGGGTTACGGATACGAAAGAGGTGCCGTACTGGTCGAACAGTTCCACCAGCTTGGCAAAGTCAGCCAGAGACCGGGTCAGGCGATCGACCTTATAGACAAGGATGATGTCGATCAGGCCGGCACGCACATCGGTCAGCAATTGCTGAAGGGCCGGTCGCTCCAGTGTCCCACCTGAGAAACCGCCATCGTCATAGGCGGTCCGGATCAACTGCCAGCCCTCATGGGCCTGGCTTTTGATATAGGCCTCGGACGCCTCCCGCTGGGCATCTAGCGAGTTGAAATCCTGTTCCAGCCCGGAGTCGGTGGAGACCCGGGTGTATATCGCACATCTGAGCTTCTTGGCTGGACTCGGCTTCATGACCGTCCCCCATCCATGGGTAGGCCGAAGAACCTTCGCCCATTCCAGTTGGTGCCGGTGATGGCCTTGGCCACGGCGCTGAGGCTGGTATAGGTGCGGCCTCCCCAAAGGAAGCCTTCCGGGGTGACGGTCACTCGATGCTGCACGCCCTCATGTTCGCGCACCAGTAGCGTGCCGATCTTGAATCCCTTCCTCTCGGCCTCGGGATTCGAAATCTCTGCCTCAGGATCCTGGCCAACGGTCTTCCCCACAGTATCGAGGTATCGTCTTTGATCCTTGCCCAGGTCACCATGAAGGTCGGCCTGCAGACGATACGCGATCATATAGACAAGCAGGTGGCGGGGAAGGTTCATTGGCGTCGTCTTCGCGAACGTCATGCGCCACCGCAGCCGGAGCTCTTCCAAGCTTAGCTGTTTGAGCTCGGCTATCGCGGCCTCGACATCAGATTGAAGCTCCGCCATCGATCAATTGCTGCCGATGGAGTAGAGCCGCTCGCCAGTCTGCGAGATTCTGCTCAGAACGGTCAGGCCAAGGCGGCGCTTAACCGTTCCCGCCAGAAACCCGCGTACGCTGTGGGCTTGCCAGCCGGAGGCATGTTGCAGCTGCGCCATTGAGGCGCCCTTGTTGCTACGCAACAGCTTCAGCAGCGTGCTGGTCTTGGATGTTTTTGGTTTCGGTTTGGCGGATTTGACCGGCATCGGTTCTCTCCTGTGACGGGAGCCAGCCAATCTGGCCCCTCACTGGAGAAAGCCCGGCTATAGCAACCAGGCTGCTGTTCCGGACCGCTTCGACCGGGCGAGCATCCCGATCCATGCTTCCTTTGCAGCGGAAGTCTAGCGTAATTATTCGGACGAAGATCGGCTACTTACCTAAAATTGCCGCCTCAATAGCAACCAGGCTATGCCGCGATTGACTTGCGGCCATCCGGTCGGCCCAGGGGCACGGGATCCGCCAGTTCGACGAGATAAGGGGCTGCTAGTGGCACGATGAGCGCAGCGCGATACAGGGGCCCGCCCTGCAGATTTGACTTTCTTACGACCGCGGTGACCTGCGACGCGCCAACCTTGCGGTCGCTGACTAAGTTGCGCAAAGCCCCTAAGTTGAACGTCTCGACGCCCGACAAACTCAAGGGGCTATCCGACGAGCAGACGAGGGCGTAGCGCCTGCGCAGTGAGCCCGAATCTGGACCGCCACTGGTCACCAAGCATTTCTTGGGTATCTCGAAAACGCTGCCATCCAGGCCAATACCGCTGCGCCACTGGTATACTTGGCGCGGCGAAACGTCCTGAGCTCTGGCTGCCGATGATATAGGGCTGAATACGGCAACTGGCGCATAGCGTCGAGCGATAAGGACGCGCATAGACGGACCGACGGCGTTGCCGATGCCCCAGAAGAAAATGCCCCCTGTAGAACGACGTTCCAGCTCTTTGCGCGCGATGATCTTGCTGATGTCCTCACCAGCCTCGGTCCCAAATCTCGTCCAGCAAAACACGTTCGGTAACATCGCGGAGCCCTAGCGTTATGCAAATTATGCACCTATTATGCAACCTATGCAAGAGTTCGCTGTGCGGCTGAAGGCCTATATGGAGCGCGAGAAGCTCAGCCAGGTTGCGATGGCAAAGCGCGCTGGGGTAAGCCAGTCGGCGGTATCACGCGCGCTAAGCGGTATGCCTTTGCGGCTCGGTCCGGCTAAAGCAAAGTTATGCAAATATGCAGGAATGCAAGATGGCGAGCTCGATGGCTCGGCCCGGGTTGCAGCTGCGTTTTCCAGAATCTGGGATAAGTCGCCCGAACACGCCGATGCGGTGGTTGCCGTGATAGCCGCGCTCGGATCGTTTACAAAGAAGAAGCCGTAAGGAGGATTCGCCGCTGCCGCACGACGCAAGGGCATTGAAAAAATCGCTACGCGCTGCGGGCTTCTCGCAATCCGCTATTGAAGCCGCATGGCCCGATTGGTGGAGCAACGATGCTGATGCGTCTACCTCGGCGCGGGCGGAGCTGCGCTTTTCTCTTTCTCGGAAACTCGGCTTGGATCCGCGGTCTCTATTGGAAGATGACCTGCCCAAGTTCGTCTGGACCGACAAGACAAAATACAAGCGACTGTCAGCAGAGTCTCGGTTTGAACAGGAAGCAATGGCTTCATTCGGTACCGGTGTCGGGCGCATCTTGGTGGAAGGCGCTGGTCAGCAGGCCGAAATCCGTCCGACGGCTGCGGAGCTACGTGCCGCAGTCCTAAGGGAGAAGGAGTTTGTGCATCTCCCGGATGTTTTGGGCGTATGCTGGTCTTTCGGCATCCCAGTCGGCTACCTGCGGGTATTTCCCTTAACGGCTAAGCGCATGGCAGCGATGGCGGTCAACATCAACGACCATTACTGCATATTGTTGAGTCAGAACGCGCGTTATCCCGCACCGGTGTCTTATTATATTGCACATGAGCTGGGCCATATTTTGCTCGGTCACCTGGAAGGTCAACGAGCCTTGGTAGATGTTGGTGATCCCCTCACAAAGGACAATGATCCAGAAGAGATCGCCGCCGATAGATTTGCGCTGGAGTTTCTTACCGGCCAGCCCGAGCCGACCGTAACCACTGATGCGAAGTCTTTCCTGTCCAGGCAGCTTGCTGATGTCGCTATTCGGTCAGCCGGGAAACTTGGAATTGAGCCCGGGTTGTTGGCGATGTGCTTTGGTCACAGTACCGGCCGGTGGGACAAAGCATATGGCGCCCTAAAGTATATTTACAGTGAGGCGCAGCCAATGTGGGAACCAGTAAACAATGTGCTGGTTGATCAGCTGGATTGGTCCGCCATATCGCCAGACATGACAGCATACGTACAGGGCGTCCTGGGAATCGTGCACGATGCCCGAAGCCTCAGTTGATACCGACATAATCTTGAAGTGCATAGCGTACGGTCTAAGTGCCGGGGATGTTGCGCCGCTCGGATACGGTATCCTTGCGCTTGGCACGAGCCGGTTTACTGTCGGCTCGCGGCTAAAGCGCATGCGTTTGGATACCGATCGTGCTGCCGCAATAAATCGGGCTGAAGAATTGTTTGGCGCGATCAAGGTTATTGAGCCGACCGCCGATGAACTGGCTCTTGCCGCCGCATTAGAATATGAGGCCCAGAAGGCGATTGTTTCGCTCGATACCGGCGAAAGTCAGCTGGTTGCCGTAACAATAAAGCGCCCAATCGACTTTCTGGTTACTGGCGACAAAAGGGCCATTCTCGCCCTGGAGCAGTTGCTCGGTGCCGTGGATGTCCTAACTGCGATTGAGGGAAGGGCTGTGTGCTTGGAACAGCTCGTGGCACGGCTGCTGCTGGTGCTGAATCCGCCGGCGGTTCGGGCAGGCGTCTGCAGCGAGCCTTCTGTCGACACCGCTATGACAATTTGCTTTTCCTGCGGTCGAGACGGCACATCACCGCCGGATTGGCACCAGGGGCTTGCCAGCTACGTGAAAGCATTGCGACAGGAAGCGCCGCGGATTTTAGCTAAGTGCGATTCCTGAGGAAAACCGCGTACGGCGAAGCGATGTCCGCAACAAGGTTGATCGCCACAGTCTTGGGCTGGTCACCGGTGTCCTGGGCTGCCGGTGCAAGCTCAAGACAGGCCTTATCGACACGGCCCTGCACATATTTATCACCCGACCTGCCCATACTATTTCCTACGGCGACGCGGGTTTTATCCAGCTCCAGAATCTCCTCTGTCTTGCGGAGGTTCTTGATTACCAGGGCATACCGGGATCCCAGCACCTTGATGCCTTTGGGGATCGACTGCCATTCCATACCATTGATCGAGTAATCGTCAGCTCTCACCTGCTCTGCGAAATGGTTCGAGACCATTTCCTGCATGCACAATACAATGTTGCCGCCGCGATGTTCGAACTCGCGAGCGAACGGCTGCACCATCGTACTGGGGTGGCAGGTGTTGCCACCATACCCCCATAGCGCAAAACCCTCGTCCTCAATTTCCTTAGTTTTGCGAGCGATGATCGCTTCCAAGGATTCCTGCGCGTGGACACCAACCTTCATGAACAGGATGCCGGTCTTGGGGCTTATGAGCGTATTTTTCATGTGCCACCGATCTTTTCAAAAAGATACTCATCCTCGTTGGCTTTGCCGTAGTCAACGCGCTTTTTCTCGCGCACATAACGGACCTTAGGAGCGCTATCGCGGCCGTAAAAGTGTTCCAGCACATCTTTCGGGGTCGCAACGCTATCGCGCACTATCCGCTCCGGGGAGATCGCCTTGAACATCAGATTGCAAGACTTCAGGTCCGGTGCATCGTCCAGGTGATATTCGTGTAGTTGCGACATCATCTTCTGCACGAAGAAGCCATTGGCCAGGGCGTATTTCTGGACTTCTCCAAGAACCAGCTTCGGCCAAGCCAACTCCTCGTCATCCGCGATGACGACGACACCTTCGCCGGCAAAACCGACCGCTTCCATGCCTCGGCCTACAAAGACCTTGACGCTTTCACCCCGGTTGCTCGCCCCCCATGGCGGGTTGGTGTAGAAAAAGTCAAAACGGCCCACTTGGGGGAACGGCTCAAGGCAGTTGTAGAGTTCAGCGTCCAAGTTGTGTAGGCGTTCCTTGTCCGCGAACCGCCTCACCGCGTTACAGATGCGCTCGTCGAAGTCGAAAACGGTGATTTTGGTGGGCCCGTATTTCAGGATCCCGCGCTCTTGGAGAAACGCGATGGATATACTTATGGCGTCGCCGTCCCCGATGAAGGCCATCCGTTTGCCGTCGGCCCAGCGCGCGATAAGCTCGCTCTGCATGACCATATCGCCGGCCTTCATATAAATCTGGTCGAACTCGCGCAAAGGGCGCGGTCGGTTCTGGATCACATCGGAGATTGCATTAATCGCGGCCCGCAGATCGACATCTTGCGCATCAGCCATGGCCATCCTCCCCCAATGGAAAGCTTATGTCTCTGAAGGGCTTGCCCTGAAATGAGGAGGTGGTGGCGCGAAAGCGTTTGGCGGAAAAATACTTATGGAGCGCATTGTGGCCGATTCGGGCGCTATTTTCAAGCATAAGCCCCATTCCCGACGCGGCGCAGGTAATGCAAATATAAGAGCGGTTGTACCATTGCCTACCTGGGGTAAGCCTATCAGCAAGCGTCGGGGCTGTGAAAATATTGAATAAGGATCCTGCAGAACTCAGACTATGGGCGCATCAGTTGGACGCCGTACGAACGTGTGAAAGATATTTCGCCTCAGACAGCAGTCATGGATGCCTCGTGCATATGCCTACGGGCACTGGCAAGACTGGCGTAATGGCCGTATTGGCTGTGCGGCGGGCTACGATGGGACCGGTATTGGTTGTATGTCCTTCAGCCGCGCTGGTGGATCAGCTAACACATGAGTTTGCTTCAAAATTCTGGACGAAAATTGGTGCGTCTTCTGAATGGCGTCCTGATCACGTGCGACAAGCGTTACCGGGATCATTAAGTGCGCTCGCATCAGAACTTGAGACCTGGCAGGGTTCGCGCACCATCGTTGTGGCAACAATCCAAGCCATGCAGCAAATATATGCGGCCGGAAATATAGCTGATCTTCAAAAGTACGTAAGGACAATCATCTTCGATGAAGGTCATCGAGAGCCGGCCCCGTTGTGGGCCAAGGTCATTCGAAGCTTCAGTGTCCCTACCGTTCTGTTCAGTGCCACGCCCTTTCGCGGGGACTTAAAGGTGTTCGATGTCGACGATGATCATATCCATTTCCTATCTTTTCAAGATTCGGTCGACCGGGCGCTCATTCGCGGCGTCTCCATTGTCCAAAGTGAATTGTCCGAAAACCCTGCTGAGTTCGCAAAGCAAATAATCGCCGAGAGAAATAGATTAATCTCAGACGGCGTATTTGGACCGCATAATAAGGTAGTTGTAAGAGCTGCTAGTGAAGACGCGGTCAGTGAGTTATTTGTAGCATTCTCTGCTGAGCTTTCGATGGATACGGATGGAGTTCTTGCAATACATAACAATTTCTCATTGCATGGTGATATCGGCTCGCAGCGGCGCCCAGACGTCCCGACCGATCTGGTGCACAGGCCGGAAAAGTACCTCATTCACCAATTCATGCTGGTAGAGGGTATCGACGACCCAAATTGCACGATGCTGGCGATGTATGATCCGTTTACCAGCACGAGAATGCTTGTTCAGCAGGTGGGGCGCCTTACGCGACAGCCGAGTGGCCAAGTGGGAATCAGGGCCGCCGATGCCAGAGTCTTTGCTCGCCCAAGTGACGGCGTTGGAGAACAATGGAACAGCTTTCTCGAATTTGATTCGGCGTGCGTAGCCAACGGCGGCAAGCCTCCTCTGCGGAAAGGCGAGGAGGTGCTTCGGCAACTTGTTACTGCATTACCGAATATTGATTACGTCCAAGGTGTGTTTAGGCATCGTATCGATCTGGAAGACGCCGATCTTTCGAGCGATTTATTGTTTCCCAAGGCGGCGTTCGTTTTTGAGATCCAGCCGGGATTCGATTTGGACAATTTTCAATCGGATTTGTCGGCGCTTCTCGATGCAGAAGATCGGTTTGAGCATCAAATTGGAAACACGGTGGATGGATCTTGTCGGTATCACGTCAGTTTGGCGTTAACGCAGTCGCCCTTTCTCGCAAATTACTTGTTTCAAGCGCCCTCTTTGGAAGTGACGATCTACGCAAAGGTGGGACATAGGCTTTTTTTCTACGACAGCGCGGGATTGTGGATTGATGAGTTGGAGGGAATCGGCGCCAGGCTGAGCCCTAAAGTGCTCCAATCATTATTGCCAAGCGGCGCAGACAACGCGATTTCGTTTCTTGCTGTCAAAAATACCGACCTCGGCCCTCTTGCTGTGCGATCTCGCACGCTGTCGGCTCGGTCTCTGGAGCGGTCTGGTGTATTTATGGGTGAGCACATGAATGTGGTTACTCGCGCCACTGGTTGGGTTGACAAAGTGCGACGTTCAATTGGCTTTTCTCGGGCACGCGTTCGTGAAGGGGACGGCTTTGGAGCAACTGCCGAAGAGTACGTGGCATGGTGCGGAGGAATCGAATCCGAAATCAAGAAGCGACAGCAGGCAAACCCGTTGCTTGCACGTTTCGCTGTACCGGCTGCGACGCCTAGAGATACAGCACCTGTGAACATTCTGGTCGATATGCGCGAGCTTGCCGATCAGTTTGGCAGTAGCGACGGGAGTGTGAGCTTTGATGTTGATGGATTATGCGTTGATATCGAGCAAGCGGGCGTGAACCCTAAGCCGCCAGCTCCATTCCATTTCTCGATTTCTGTAGAGGGCAAGCCCCACTCGGTGTGGATAAAATGGGACGCGAAGAAAAAGAAGTATTGGTTATTCTCGGGGTCACTCAGTCAAATAAAATCCAAGCTCAATCCCAAAGTGTCGTTGGTCAGGCGACTAAATCAATTGCAGGCGTTTCGCATCATCACCGCGGACCACCGGCACGTGTACGTGGACGGCGCCTTCTACGTTTTAGACCTAAACCTAGCCGATCCTAACGGAGCGGGGCGCATGATATTGGATTTAATTACGCCGCTTGCCGGGCTCCAGGCTATTACCTCAGAAAAGGGGGTACCTAAAGGTGAGACTCTAACCACTTGGAGAGCGGGTTCGCTTTTCAGGTTTATTGATGATGCGCTAGTCAAGGGTCGCGGAAAGCAGGTTTTCGGTCAGGCCTTTCCGGCGTTCGTGTGCGATGATTTTGGCACGGAGGCAGGCGACTTCATTGGAGCGGACGATGATATAGGTAGTCCGCGCGTTGTTTTTGTAGTGGCAAAGCATAAGCAAGGGGATCCTGGCGTCTCCGCATCGGCTTTTTATGATGTGACAAGTCAAGGGTTAAAGAACCTCGCATTTCTGAAAAGTGATGGAGTGGACCTTCCCGGCTCGGCTCAGAAATTTGATCGGTATTGGACTCTCTCGAAAGACGGCAAAACAGATAGAGTGCCTAGAAGGAGAGCTGGACCCGGTTCTGTCGGATTCCGGACCCTATTCAACCGTGTCAAACGCGCTCCGGCTGCCGAGCGCGCGTTATGGATGGTTTGCGCCGGTGGGATGATCTCCAAGTCCGTTCTCGAGCGAGAATTTCGTGCGGATCGCGTGAACGCACATGTACTTCAGTTTTATCACTTGGTGGTTTCGGCTTACTCGGCATGCCAATCCGTCGGGGTTGGGCTGAAAATATTTTCCGCGGATTAATTGATTGCGCCCGTCTCACTTGGGTATCACCCATGCTGGGCGTATATGAAGCGTTAGCTTAGTTCGCAAAGGCACCATTCAACATAATGCGACTTAGTCGAAGGCCGCAGGTCCACTGTTAGCGTCAAAACCCGGAAGCGGTTTCCAGTAAACGTAGCAAGGCGCTATCGGCTAATTCGTAGCCCGCCAGTTATCTTTCCAAGTAGCCGGAGGCGGCTCAGGACCGCTCAATAAAAAGGTGGCCCACCGCCGCCAACCTAGCAAAAAAGCTCCAGAATTCCTCGATTTTCTGACCGATCCGACTTGCGATCCATATGCCCCTGAGCCATGGTCGATGCGGGCAGAGCTTACTCTGCCTGGGGCGTGAGAACCTCAACTAAGGGCGGCATTCAGTGCGGCCGCAACAGCACTCCTCGACCATGCGGTCGGGGAGGCATACGGGTATGTACAGGGCGAAAGCCTAAAGCCGTATGCGGCCTTCCCTTGGTTGGCTTCTCAACTCCCCGATCACCAGGCTGGGGAGTTCGAATGCTATCCGATTGGTACGGTGCCGGATCCACGCACTCACGCAGTTTCCCGACGTTCTTTGCCATTCCCCAAGCACGGCGGGGCGGCAAAGCAGTATGAGGACGCTGATCACCTCCCTCACCGAGCTGCGCCGCCATCTCGTCTTGAAGCTGACAGGAAGACCTGGGGTCAGTCTTATCGGCAACGGTACAGCCAGCCGCGGCCATCTGGGGAAGCCGACCCCGTCGGACCGCTTTGAGGCCATTTATGCAGACGGGGTCTGGCAGAACGGTGATTGCGAAATACCCAAATCCGGTCCCGGCTCATCGGTGCATGCCACCGATAGTCTAAGACGGTACCTGCCCAGCGTACTCGACGAGATCGCCGCGAAGACCTTGCTGGATGTCGGGTGCGGTGACTTTACTTGGATGAGCCGGATTGATCTGCACCAGAACTACATCGGCGTGGACATTGTCCCGTCGGTGATCGCGGACAATGCGCGATATGCCGGTTCTGGGCGCCAGTTCTTCTGCATCGACGCGATCTCCGGCGATCTGCCTGAGGCCGACACGATCCTTTGCCGAGAAACCCTGTTCCATCTCAGTTTCGCGGACGGGCGGCGGTTCCTCAAAAATGCCTTCTCACGTCCCCGGTCATGGTTTCTCTGCACGACGGAGAGCGACACCTGGTTCAATGCCGATATCCACACCGGTGACTATCGGCCGCTCAACCTTCGCCGCCCTCCATTCGGCTTTCCTCCGCCATACCGGATAATCGAGGACGCGGCTGTTCGGCGCGGACGGGCGATTGGCGTTTGGCCCGTCCATAGCCTGCCCCGGTTCGATTGAGGACCCAACATGCAACAGAAGCCATGCCGAGCGATATTCAAACGCCTTGGGGGCCGATTGTGATGAGGCGGAATGGGCAAGATCGCTGGAATATTGATGGTGCTGGCCGTTGTCGTGGCGGCCGTGCTTTGGGCTGGCGCCCATCGCTCACACGCGAACGACGGGCCGTCGCCCGCGCAGACGAGGGACATTGATGCGCTGGTCGAGCGTTGCGCCCACGTCCCACGGGACCAGATGGATGCCTGCACGATCCGCAACTACCGGAAGCTGCATCCGGACACGCCGTAAAGCCCTACTGCCCCGCATAGGCCCGGCGATCCGATACGACTTGACGGACTTTACTTGCGGCACAGATGGGTCCGGGTTTGAGAGCAAATTTTGGAAGCGTCATTGGCAAAAAGGGAGAGTTCGAGGAAATGACAGAGTCGAAAATCACTAAGGCTGCAGAAGGGGGCGTGAGCACCTTCAAAAAGATCAGCTACACGTCGCTCAACGCCAAGCAGAAGGAAGTGCACAACTTCCACCACATCGCTGCGGTGCTGGCCCGACACGGCTACGCGTCCTACCCGATCCGGGACGACTGGAACGGCGGCGACATGATCGCCCGGCACATGACGGATGCGACCCGGGAGATGCTGACTATCCAGATCAAGGGACGCGTCACCTTTGACCAGAAGTACCAGAACAAGAAACTCTGGATCGGCTTTCCCCACCAGGCCGCGGGCGCCGCGGAAGAGGGCATCATCTACATCTACCCCCATGACGAGATCCTGGCACGCTACGGCGACGTCCGGGCGGCCAAGGGCCAGCAGCCGCTGGAGCAGACCGGGGCCTGGCAAAAGGACGGGCTGTACAGCATGGGTAATCCGCCAAAGGACCTGCTGGAGATCCTTGAGCCCTACCGGCTCAGCCCATAGGCCTCGACATGCCGCAGGACAGCGACACGCGCGCGCAGACCCGCATCGGCCGGCTGGCGGCCTATTTGCCGGCCCTGCGCGGCCCGGCAGACACCTGGATCGAAATCACGCCGCTCCGTGGATCGGGAACGGTGCCCGATCCCTACGTCATGAGCAGCGGCGTCCCGCGCCTGACCCAGGCGGCGCTGGAATTCGTGGAGATGCTCTATGACGCCGGCTGGGTGCTGGAGGATTTCGACTGGGTGCAATGGGTGGAGACGGTTGAAGGCCGAACGCTGCATTCCGATGTCGGCGCGGTGGCGGCGGCGACGGAGCCGCAGATAGCGATGCTGCTGACGGCCCTGGTCCGCAGAGACCGCTTCGCGGACGGCGTGGTTGCCGAGGCCTTCCGGACAGGCCTGATGGCAGCCATCGCCGCCCGCGCAGCGGCGCTTGGAAGCTAGAACGCGACCAGCGGCGGCCTGGCGCGGCTACGGGCGTAGGCCAGCATCTCGTCGGTGATGATCACGGACCGTTTGGACCGGACGTGGTCCAGGAACTGGGTGGTGGAATCGACCTGGTCGTCGAACTTCGCCCCCGGAAACCCGGTCAGCTCGGCCACATAGTCCGCCAGCCAGGGTGCGGCGGACGGCAAAAAGACCTGGCCGCTTTCGAAGGCCGCGGTCTGAGCATGCAACCGCATTTCCTTGTCGTAGCCCGGCGCGGGCTTGTAGGGGATGGCCCGGACGCCTCTTTCCTTCAGATCCTGGATCAGCTGGGTGCCGGACGCCTTGTCCTCGATCAGGACTTTGTGGGCCCGCCACTCCTTCGCCAGCATGCAGGCCTTGCGTTGCAGGTTGGGGAAGTCCAGCCGCGCCCGGAAGACATGGAGCAGGTAGAACTTGTGCCGGTGGATGCCCCAGGTCGTGCAGACGGAAAAATCGTTCATCTCGCCGGTTTTGTTCGCCGTATCCCAACTCTGAACGATCATATCGAAGCGGGCCGGTTGCGACCCCGGCTCGTAATAATGCAGCCAGGACTTCTTCAGGATGTTGCCTTCCAGCGGCATAGGGCGCTGCTGATACTGGCTGGAGAAGTTGGCTTCCTGCATGCCCCGGCGGATTTCCGCCAAGACCTCAAGCGGTTCACGTTCCGGGTGGAGAGCTTCTCCCTCTTTCCAAGTGACGGTCCGACGGCCCAGGACGTTGTTGATGTCCAGGCTGCGGTCTTCCTCGGCGATTGCCGGAAAGGACAGGACTTTCCAGCCCCCGTCGGCAATCAACTGGCCGCACAGATCATCTTCATGCAGCCGTTGCATAACGATGATGATACAGGCGGTCGCCTTGTCGTTCTGCCGGCTCAGCAGCGTGTTGCGGAACCATTCGATATCCTTTTTCCGCTGACCTTCGGACAAGATCTCGTCCGGCTTCTGCGGATCGTCCAGTATCAGGAACTCACCGCCCAAGCCGGTGATGACGCCACCAAGGGAGGTGGACAACCGGCTGCCGCCTGCCGTCGTCTCGAACTCGGACGCCGCCTGCTTGCCGCCCAGGCGCGTCCTGAAGAGAGCCCTGTAAAGGGGGCTCGTCATCAGCTTGCGGGTTTCGCGGCCCAGCTTCTCCGAAAGGTCCTGGGCATAGCTGACGCAAATGATCCGCTTGCCGGGCATGTGCCCCAGCAAGTAGGCGGGGAAGGCGACCGAGACGCAGTGCGATTTGAGGCTGCGGGGTGGCAGATTGATGATCAGCCGGCGAATCTCGCCGCGCATGCAGGCTTCCAAATGGCTGGCCATCACTTCGATGTGCCGGCCGTGAAAGTAGGGCACGTGCGGGTTCAATTCCCGGAAGCCGGCTTCGATGAAGCTGGCCAGGTCGTGGCGCAATATCGTTTTGTATTCCGGAATCGAAAGCGGGGGTTGAGGCCTGATTCTCATGCGTCGTTCTCCTTGTTGATCGCTTCTGTTGTGGTTTCCCGGGCGGATTCCGCTGTCTCGGTGATTGGAGCTTGCGGATCCTTGGGCGGATCCATCGCGCGGATGCGGCGCACGATGTTTTCGATGGTGGCCAGGTGATCGGCGGTGTCGAACACCGGATCTCGCCGGTCTGACGACGGCTCTTCTGAGGCCTGGAAGTGCCTTTGCGCATTCGTCAGCGCCTGAAACGCTTTGAGATCACCCTTGGCGGCGGCGTTTGCGACTTGCGCGACAGCCGCCCGTCCTTTGGTAATGCGCTTCTGCTTGCCGTTTTCGACGACACCGACGCGTCGTTTCAGTTCTTCATTCACGATGGTGGCCAGATTTTTCGAGCCGCGCGGACGGCCTTTGGGATTGCCGGATTTCCCGCGTTGAAACTGGGTATCGACGGGCGGACGTCCGCGCCCGACCGTGTAGTCACGCTTTTTCGGCATCGGATTTTTCCTGTTCGATCTGGTTGAATGTCTTGCCGGTGCCTTCCAGGACGGCGTCGCGGCCGGTGAGCTGCTGCCAGCGGCGGATTGTCAGATCCACGTAAGCCGGATCGAGTTCGACCAGCCGGGCACGGCGTCCGGTACGTTCTGCTGCGAGCAATGCGCTGCCGCTCCCGCCGAACAAATCCAACACCAGCCCACCGCGTTCACTGCAGTCGCGGATGAGATCGGCAATGAGAGAAACCGGCTTGACGGTCGGGTGCATCGCCAGCTCTGCTTGGCGCGTTGCATCCGGCGTCGCGCCACCCGGATAATCCAACACATTGGTGCGATAGCGGCCTTCGGCTCCCAGGCGTAAAACGATCCCTGGCCGGCATTCGCCTTGCGCCAAACAAGAAGGTTCTTCCATTCGGTGTATTGCGCCAGCGCGGCCTTCAACAGATGGGGAAGGTGCCTCCAATCGATAAACCAATAATGGATTGAGCCGTCGGTGCTGAAGCGGATGGCGTTCAGAACGGCCTTAATCAGGAATTCCACGAACTCGGGATCGGACATCTCGCCCGATGCCATGACGAATTCGCGGTGACGCTTCTTCGATCTGCCGCGCGCATGACCCTGAATCTTCACGTTAAACGGGGCGTCAGTCACCACCATCTGCACTTTGTCGTCGCCGAGAAGGCGGGCCAGCACGTCCGGTTCGAGCGAGTTTCCGCAGATGACGCGATGGACCCCGAGGATCCAGACATAGTTTTTTTCGGTTACGACACGTTCCGGCTCAAGGCTGGGGCCTCCGTCGCCGCCAAGCGGATCGGGTTCGGTGCCGTCATCGATGATGATGTTGTCGACCTCGCAGGTCGAAAATCCCGTCAACTCGATATCGATATCCAGCCCCAGAAGATCCATCAGCTGGATTTTCAGGCGATCGGCATGCCATTCGCCGTCCTCGGCGATTTTGGCGTCCGCCAAGATCAGCGCCTTCTTTTCGGCCTGGGTCAGGCCGGAGAGGGTCAGTGTCGGTACCTCAGTATGGCCAAGAGCCCTGAGAGCTCTGACGCAGGCATGGCCAAGCAGGATCGTCTTGAATTCGTCGATAATGACGGGTTTGACCAAGCCGAAGCGCGATATGCTTCGGGTCAGCTTGTGCATCTGCTTGTCGGGATGGACCCTGGCGTGCCCGGGAAATTCCACGAGCATGCCGATCGGCACCATAACTACTTGATCGGAAAGGAGGGGGCAGTTTCGGCCCCCGTCTGAACCGCCTTTCCGCGATTTGGATTGAACTCGGCGTCCCATGGGTGATCTGCCCTCCTGTTGCTACAGGAGCGATCAAATCATCGGTGCCTAGCTCTCCATTTTATTTAAAGTCGTCGCTACGGCTTCTTCATGGAGCGGACAAGCGATGGCCCCAACTCCAGGTGCGCTTTCAACTCAGCGGCGCTAGTCGGAGGAGGGGGCGGTGATCCCCCATAACCCTTCCTGGCCTGGTGGCACAGCTTTCGGACCTGTGCCGAAGAGATTCCCGCAGCCTCGGCGACCCGCTCCTCTGCTAGTTCGCTCGCGCGCCGCCGCGGCTCTCCGCGCGTTGACGGTTTCCTCAAGCTCAAAATCCTGTTCAATTCGCCCCGATAGGCTTGTTCGACGAACTCCGGAAACCACCGGAATTTCTTGTAAGTTTCTTTCCGCAGACTCGGTGGCGTCTCAGGGGCAAATAGTGTCTTTAGGTCATTGAGCCCGCTCACAATATACTGGCCAAGAGATGTAACAGGGGCGACAACGCCGCGGCCACGGCCGTGCTGCTTCTGAAGCAGCCTTTCCGCCGATGGAAGCAGCCCTAATTTCTGAAGTCTTTGACGATCAGCGAGTTTCCAATCTTTTTGCCGGTCTAGGGCTCGCTCCCGCTGTTGCCGAATCCATTGTTCTTCCCAATTCGGCATCGCAACCAGAGCTTCTCGCAACAACCAATCACCGAATTTCAGCGCAATCATCCCGCTTCTTGCGCGGAAAAATCCAAACAAGCCCTACATTTGGAGTCAATACATCGCGTGCCGTAAATTTTTGCTCGTAAACGAGTTGGTAACTTCGGGGGACTTCAACGGGCCGTTTTGGTCCCAAATAGAACTCAAGAAGAATCTGAGACTGTTTTGCAGAATATGCCAGGACTCCTGGCGACGACTCGTCATTCTCGAACCAGTCTCTAGGCTGGAAGGACTCGAGATAGGTTGGCCTGGTATGCCAGGACTTCTGGCAACGACTCGACATTTCTCGAACCGGTCTCACTACCTATCCCGAACCGCGAACGGATAAAGGAAGACGTGTCGCTATTAGAGTGTTAGTTTTAGCCCCAGCTGGAACGTAATTGGCTGTTGCAAGGTCAGGGTGCGCGGATCAGTTAGCGCCGGATTGAGCAAGCCCGCAGTGTCGTCAGGTTGGAAATAGGTGCCGTATGTTGCACTGTGACTATTCAAAATATTGTCCACTAGGCCGAACACTTGCCATTTGGGTGTGATGTCATAGGCTGCGCGCAGATTGACCACGACATAGCTCGATAGCTTGCTGTTAAGGTTTGACGGATCGCCCTGGAAATATCGGCTGCCGGTGTAGGCCAGTTCGCCTCCCAGGCTCAGGCCCTCCATTACTGTCACATCTCCGCCCGCCTTGAGTGTATTGGCGGGGTTGAGCGGGATGTGGTTGCCTAGCGTCACCAGCACATTACCATCGGCGTTTGCGCTGGGATTGTTTTTAGACGCTAACGTGCCAATGAACTGATAGGTCGCGTCCAGATGCGAATAGCTTGTATAGGCCGACCAGCCGTCCCCTCGATAATCCAGAGCTAGGTCCACACCCTGGCGTTGGGTGGAGGGAGCATTGGTAAAGTACCCTCGACCTGCAATGGTGCTGGCGAGGGCAACAATGTCATTGTTGCTATCGGTGCGGAAAACGTGGCGCTCCAGTTCAGATGGTCATCGCCAAGCAAGCCGCCGAGGCTGCCACGCGCGCCGACCTGATAGCTGTGCGATACTACCTGAGCAAGCGAAGGGTCTGCCACCAGCGCGGCTTCGAGCAAGCAGGGCTGGGTTGGGCTGGCACAATCCAGCTCCAGTGGCGTGGGGGCCCGGTTGGATTCGGAATAGCCGCCGAACAGGGAAAAGTGTCATCGAATTTGTAAGTCAGGCCGACGAGCGGATTGACATGGCCATAGCCGTGGCTGCCGGTGAGTTCGCTCGCGCCGCCACTGCGATCGCGGCCGCTGATGTCCGCGACGTTGATGCGCATGCCTGCAGTTAGAGTGAGGGCGTCAGTCAGGTCCAGTGTGACCTGCCGGATGTTTTGTACCAATGGCAGAGGGTATGGTTGACAGGAATGCAATTGGAGGAGCCTAATGCGCGAGAGAAGTTCATTGTTTGGGAACTGGGTGCGCTATGCTCAAGATGATGTTTCTGAGCTTGATTCTGGCTGCGGGTTTGACAAGTGGGGCGCGCGCAGAGCCAACTCCTATCGTAATCCGGGTCATCGCAAAGGATGCGAAATTTGTTGGCACCGAAATGGGCGGAGTGACGATCACGCTCTCTGATGCCGACACTGGCCAAGTGTTAGCCAGGGGGCAGGTCGAGGGCGGTACTGGCAACACCGCCCAGATTATGAAGGACAGTCACGCTCGGCGCGATCTTTTGGCCAACGACAAGGCAGCGAAATACACTACCAACCTTGATCTTGAACAACCGCGTCGTATTACGGTGACTGCGGTGGGACCCAAGTTGCCTGCGAACGTAGCCAATAGTGTTTCGGCCACCCAATGGGTACTACCGGGCAAAGGCGTTGCGGGGGGTGATGGTTGGGTGCTGGAGATGCCGGGCTTTGCCATTGACCCGCTCGACACGCCAAACGAGATTCATCTGGCCAATGGTAAATTCATTCCCCTGCATGTGAAGGTAACAATGATGTGCGGTTGTCCGATTACGCCAGGTGGTCAGTGGGACGCGAACAAGTTTGAGATCCTTGCCACAATCAACCAGGCCGGCAAGCCGCCTATCACGCTGCCGCTTGCGTATGGGGGAACCGCCTCTGAATTTACTGCTCAACTTCCCACGAATGGTACCGGCGAATATCAGGTCACTGTCACAGCCTTCGACCCCGCGGATGGCAATACCGGACTGGCGCGCATTGCGGTAGTGGTGCGCTGAGCGTTTAAATTCATTCGTTTCGCATCTACCCTGATCGGCCCTTTTTGTACCAAGTGGTTTGATAGAAGTTGGCTTGGAAAGGAGCTTGAACCTGGTGAAGAAAAGACAGACCCCATAGCGGAATCGGCCAGATACCCCGATTTTCTACATAACTCCGGTGCTGCATCCAGCCCGTCACCGGCCCTTGAGGTCGAAGACTCTAGCTTCAGATGAGTGACCGTTTTGGGGCGAAGCAGCTATGGTTGAGCCATTTTCCTCAAGCTCTGCCTTGAGAATGATTTCCAAGTGGCCTTCACTCACCACGACCTTGGAGACATATGTATCGAGCAATTCCCGTTCTCTCTCACCACTTAATGGCGTGCCTTCCAGCCGCGCGGGACGCAGCGTTACAGCGTGATCGTGCGGGCTGACGAAGATGCGCTGACCCAGGCAATCCTGGCCCTGGCGGCCCAATATGGCCGTTACGGCTATCGGTGGATCGACAAGCTGCTTGAGGAAGCTGGCTGGGATGTTGGCGTGGATCGGGTGCAGCGCATCTGGCGCCGTGAGGGGCTGAAAGTGCCGCAAAAACAGAAGCCAAGGGGCCGTTTATGGCTCAATGACGGGTCTTGCATCCGGTTGAGGCCGGAGCACCGCAATCATGTCTGGTCCTACGACTTTGTCGAAGCCCAGACCCATGATGGCCGGAAAGTCCGGCTGATGACCCTGATCGATGAGTTCACCCGCCAGTGTCTGGCGATCAGGGTCGCCCGCCGGATCAACGGCCTGGGCGTCATTGAGGTCATGGCCGATGCGATGATCGCGCACGGTGTGCCAGAGCACAGGGCCGGCGATATCCGCACGACTATGGGATGTCTGTCTTTCAGGGGTGGTCAGCATGCCCTTACTCTTGCCCTATCATCGAGATGTGTACGCGACAGTCTGTTGTGGCGCGCAATGTGACTGCAGGTAACTGAACATGCGATGATCGGAGCAATAACTTTTGGTAAGGATGCTGCGAGAAATCGGGTCGGCTTCGCTCGCGCGCCGTTCGACTTAGCTGCAGGTGCTCCGCCAATTTTGGCCTACATCTGCTTGGCTGGACCGAGATCACTCAATGGTCATCTGATAAAAAAGCCAAGAAAACTGCGATGCCGTGACCGAACCAATATTGACTATTACTGATCTTTAATGATTCAAGTTGCAACTAAGTCTCAAATCTGACATGAACCCCCGCGATGAGAATGCATCGCAATTTCTATTCACGGGGAATTTTCATGTCCGTTTCTGTAAATCGCTGGACCAGTCGCCACCGCTTGATGGCGTCCATAGCCTGTACCGCGCTGAGTTCCGTGCCGGCGTTCGCGCAACAGCCAGCTTCGCAGCCGATTCCGCTTGGGCCGGTTCGCGTCGAAGATAACTCGCTGGATAAAGGTTATATCGCCAAGAGCAGCACCACAGCGACAAAAACAGAGACTCCCCTCATCGACATACCCCAATCCATCACGGTTGTGACTCAAAAGGAGATGCAAGACAGAGGCGTCAGTAATCTCCAGGATGCCACGCGATATGTGCCCGGTGTCGTCTTCACTCAAGGCGAAGGCAATCGCGATAACCCTGTTTTCCGAGGCAATTCCGGCGGTGGCGATTTGTTTCTCGACGGCGTGCGCGACGATGCCGAATACTATCGTGACGTTTACAACATTGACCGGGTAGAAGTTCTAAAAGGTCCGAATGCAATGATCTTCGGACGCGGAGCGGCCGGCGGGCTTATCAATCGCGTTACCCGGATGGCCGATTGGAGCGAGAAGCGCCAAGTGCACGTCGAAGGCGGCAGCTACGGCGACTTCCGCGGAACATTCGATGTTGATCAACCCGTCTCCGATGACCTCGCGCTTCGCCTAACAGGCCTCTACATGCGCGCCGATAGCTATCGCAACGGAGTCAATTTCGAACGCTATGGACTAAACCCCACCGCGACCTTCCTATTGACCCCGAACACCACTATCCGCGCCGGCTATGAACATTTTTACGATCACCGCGTTGGGGACAGAGGCGTATCATCATTCAACGGTGTCCCGCTCAAGACTAACGGATCGACATTTTTCGGCGACCCCACACAAAGTCCCAACCGCGCTTACGTGAACAATGTAACTCTCGATATCGAGCATTTGTTTTCCGATAGCCTGGTTCTGCGCAACAAAACGCGCTATGCGGACTACGACAAACTCTATCAAAATGTTTATCCTGGTACCGTGAACGCTGCCGGGACGACAGTCCAAATTCTGGCTTACAACAATGCCATGCGTCGGAAGAATGTCTTCAATCAGACCGACCTGAATTGGACTGTGGAAGCTGCGGGCATGCGGCACACACTGCTGCTCGGCACCGAGTTTGGACGGCAAGAAACCGACAATCTGCGGCATAGCGGTACTTTTGGTGGCGCGACTTCAATCAACGTGCCGATCAGCAATCCTACTGTTTCGGTGCCGGTCGTTTTCGCAATCAACGCAACTGACGGTAATAATCACGGCGTTGCGGATATAGCGGCCTTCTATGCTCAGGATCAGATCGAATTGTCGCCGCAATGGCAGTTTGTTGGTGGCGTGCGCTATGACGACTTCCACGTTAACTTCCTGGACCGTCGCGGAACGGGCACGCGCATTCGCACTAGCGACGCCATGTGGTCACCACGCGCCGGACTAATCTACAAGCCGCAAGATGACATGTCTCTCTACGCCAGCTACAGCCTGACGTTCGTTCCCAGAGCGGGTGCTCAATTGGCAAGCCTGTCGGTGGCTCCCACAGCGGCCGGCAATGCAGCCGCCGGCCCGGAGAAATTTACAAATTACGAGGTGGGGGTTAAGTGGAATATCCTTCCCGATCTCGACTTCACCGGCTCGCTGTATTTCCTTGACCGAACAAATGTAATTGTTCCTGACCCAGTCATTGCGGGTCAGTACATTCTGATTGACGGCCAAAATACCAAAGGCACAGAACTCAGTCTTACCGGGCAGATAACTCCGGACTGGACCATTGTTGGCGGCTATTCCTATGCGCTTGGAAAAGCGCGAACAACGGCCACGGGCCCATACACCCGCTTGGGAGGCTTGCCCGAACACACCTTCTCGCTTTGGAATAGGTATGATTTCAATTCGGCGCTGGGTGCGGCCGTAGGCATCATCTATCAAAGCAGCCGCTTCACCAGCACCACCAATACCGTGTCGTTGGCGCCCTATACGCGCCTTGATGCCGCATTATTCTACAAAATCAATGAGATGTTCACAGCCCAAATAAATATCGAGAACATCTTCGACACGGACTATTTCGAGTTTGCAAATAGCAACACCAACATCACACCGGCAGCGCCACGCCTGATCAAAGTTTCGCTGACCACATCACTCTGATGACATTGCTTCACAAGTCGCTCGCGCGGCTTGTGAACTTTGGGGCGACCAGCCAGCCAGCCATCAATGGCAAGCCAGCCAATCGCTTCAACCAGAATGCTTTAATTGGGAGTTATCAATTTTCTCTGGATTGCGCATTCGGCCCCACAATTGCTGGGCTTTCTTTGCGTCGCTGTGATGATTGGGTTTTTTAACGTTCATTTGACTTTGTCGTCACACGCCTGAATCCGAACTGTCTTCTTTGGCTCGCTAGAGCCTCGCTGCACCGGCGAACTGCTTCGGTTGCACGTGTGGGGATCAGCTATGACCAAATCGAACTTCATAAAACGCCTACTTTGCTCGGCGAGTGTCGCCACCCTGACGATGGCGGCGATGCACCCCGTTCATGCGCAATCTGCGGCCGGCGGATCGGCCAATATCGAAACGGTGGTTGTCACCGGCGCTCGCGAGCAGGTGCAGGAAGTCAAAAAGCAAGCCCAGGTCATTCTCGATATTGCGCCGCTCGACCAGATCCGGTTGATGCCAGATTCTAACGCCGCCGAAGCGTTGCAGCGCCTGCCCGGCATTTCGCCGGAAGCCGATACCGGCGAAGGCCGCTTCATCAATATCCGCGGCATGGACACTGATCTCAATGGCACGACCTTCGACGGCGTTCGCATGACGTCCAGCAATCCCGCCTCGCCGATGAGCGGTGGCCGCGCGGTGGCGTTCGATTCCTTCCCCGCCGGCCAATTGGGCGGCGTAGAAGTGATCAAATCGCTGACTCCGGACGTAGATGCCGAAGGCCTGCGTGGTGTGGTCAATATCCAGCCGCGCACCATTCCGGCCGGACAAGATCACATTATAGACGCGTCCGTCGCCGGCGGCATCGAGGCCCTGCACGGTTCGCCTGTCTATAAGGGGGACCTGACCGTTGGCCAGCGCTTCTTCGACGACAAGTTGTCGGTCATTTTCAGCTACGGCTTCGAACAAGATCATCGCGGCATCGACGATATTGAAGCCGATTACATAAACGACCCCACCACCGTTCCACCCGGCACCAGCCCCTTCCTCACCGAGAAGGCTTTCGACGACGTGCAATATCGCTGGTACCAGTATCACCGCTCCCGCCAGGGCTTCGGCGGCGGCTTCACTTACAATCCGGATTCGACTACTAGCATCTATTTGCGCGGCTTCAATTCGGGCTATTCGGAACGCGCCGAAAAACACGAACTTGTCATCACGGGGCTGGCCGACGCCATCCAGAGCGTCAACAACACCAACGGCACCTTTACCTCGTCCGGCGCCAAATCGCGCTACAGCGATATCACCACCGACGAAGATGTCGGCAACCATCTGGTCGAGTTCGGCGGTAACACGCTGATCGCCGATCTGGTGACCATGGATGCGCGCGTCTCCTGGACAGAAGGTGGCCTGACGGATATTTTGTACCAGGTCGATAGAGACATTATTGCACGAGAGCGACCTGATCCAGAGGTGGTGGGAACGTGGTGATGGCCTGCGGCGCGGGCGGTCGATATCCCAAGGATGAGTGCGGCTGGACGGTGTTGTAATGCTTGCGCCACTGTTCGATGACGATCTTGGCCTCCTTCAGGCTGTAGAAGATTTCCCCATTGAGGAGCTCATCGCGAAGCTTGCCGTTGAAGGATTCGCAATAGCCATTCTCCCAATGACTTCCTGGCTCGATGTGCAAGGTCTTGGCGCCCACGCCTCCCAACCATTGGTGAACGATCTTGGCGGTCATCTCCGGCCCATTGTCGGAGCGGATGTGCTCTGGCACACCGTGCGCGATCATCGCATCGGCCATGGCCTCAATGACGCCCAGGCCGTTGATCCGGCGGGCGACCCTGATCGCCAAACACTGGCGGGTGAACTCATCGATCAGGGTCATCAGCCGGACTTTCCGGCCATCATGGGTCTGGGCTTCGACAAAGTCGTAGGACCAGACATGATTGCGGTGCTCCGGCCCTGCTGCTGCGCAACGCCTTCAGCTGCGTGCTTGTCTTGGATGTCTTCGGTTTGGTGGATTTGATGGGCATTGGCTCGCTCCTGCGACGGAGCCAGCCATTCTGGCCCCTCACTGGAGAAAGCCCGGTAGCGGAAGCCTAGCTGCATTCCTCGATCCAAGCGGCGGGCCAGCACTGCGATGCATGCTTCCTTTGCAGCGGAAGTCCAGCGCAAAAGTGGCATTGAACGGCCGGATTTGATCCAAAGTGCAGCAATTGAGTGGTGGAACTCCTTTCCGCCTGAAGTGCATTTAACTAATTGATATATCTGTAAATTCTTTACATGGGGCATGCGTATGCGAGCTGGCGTCCCGCCCAGGCTAAGGTATTTTTTGCCCGCACGATTCCCTCTGTAAATCATTGGATTCATTAGACATTGTAAATTCCAAATATGCGACTAAGTCTCATTGACACGCGTGGCCGCCCCTCTTATCGAAGCCGCCATTGCTGTCGCGAAGGGGAATTTCATGCGTGCGTTTTGTGGGCGGTTGTTGGGGCTGCCGGTATTGGGCGTGTCCGTCCTGCTGTCATGGGCGGGCGCCGCGCATGCGGACGACCGGCCTTTCGTCTTCGCCTACACCACCGACATCGAGGCGCAAGGCGAAAAGGAAGTGGAGCAGCACCTGACCTGGGCATCCGGCCACAGCAAGGAAGCCTATCAGAGCCTTCAGTCGCGCAGCGAGCTGGAATATGGCTTCACCGACAATTTCCAGGGCTCGCTCTATCTGAATTACGACTGGTCGCGCACCCGCCCGCATTTTCCGCTGGAGCCCGCAAGCACCACCAGCCTGCCCGGCCTTTCCGCCGAATTCATCTATCGCCTGATGCATCCGGATTTCGATCCGTTCGGCTTTGCGATCTATGTCGAGCCCAGCATCGGCAACGGCTCGCGTTCCTTCGAAGTGAAGGCGCTGTTGCAGAAGAATTTCCTCAACGACGATCTGCGCCTGGTGCTGAACATCAACGCCGAGAATAGCTGGGAGAAGAATGCGCTGGGCCAATATGACAAGAGCAGCGCCCTGGAATTCTTCACCGGCGCGTCCTACAGCGTCACCCCGGAATGGAGCCTGGGCGCGGAACTGGACAATGAGCGCGGCTATGACGGATTGATCCTGGGCGGCTCGCCCACCTATGTGGAGAACGCTTATTACGCCGGCCCCACGGTGCAGTATCTGGGCCATCCCTGGCGGGTGATCATGGGTGTGCAGGCGCAGCTGCCCTGGGCCAGCGATCCCACCCACACGCCGGGCGCCATCGACAATGGCTATCTGGCGGGCGCCGAACGCTTCCGCCTGCGCCTGCGCCTGGCGCGCGATTTCTGAACCGGGGAGTCATTTGCCATGAAACCGATCCCGCTGCTGCTGGCATTGACCTTGGTTTCCACCGGGGCCCTGGCCGAGGACAACAAGGTCTCGCTGTCGCTGAGCAACCATCGCTTCACGCCGGAGGAAATTCATGTGAAGGCGAACACGCCTTCGACCGTCACCCTCACCAATCAGGACGACCAGGTGGAGGAGTTCGACTCCTCGATGCTGCGCATCGAAAAGATTGTGGCGGCGCATTCCACCGGAACCATGCGCTGGCGGCCGCTGGCGCCGGGGCGTTACAAATTCATGGGCGAATTCCATTCCGAAACCGCGCAGGGCATTGTCGTAGCGGAGTAACGCAGCCATTCGCCGTTGCCGAATTAAACTATAACGTGTTGGAGCAGTATGCCTGTTCCAATCGCGACTAAAACCAATCCGCCGCCCACCTCGGCATATCGTCCAAAGCGTTCTCCCAGAGCCTTTCCGGCAAGAATGCCAATCGTCGTCATACCGAATGCGGCCAAGCCGATAGCGATGGCGTTGATGACAATGTTGGCGTTGATGAGAGCAAGGGTAACGCCCACTGCGAGCGCATCAATGCTGGTTCCGAAAGCTGTCAATAGGAGGAGTGAAAACGAGTGTCGAACCGGATTCACGTCCTCCTTCTTCTGAAAGCTTTCCCAAATCATCTTTCCGCCGATGCCGACTAGCAGCCCAAAGGCGATCCAGTGATCGAAGGTTGTGATGTAAGCGGCAGCGGCCCGGCCCAACAGCCAACCGATTACAGGAGTGATTCCCTCCGTGATGCCGAAGATCGCACCTACACGGAGCGCTTCGCGTAAAGTCGGATGTCGCATCGTAGCGCCTTTGCCAAGGGCCGCTGCGAATGCGTCAGTGGACATGCTGAATGCGAGAAAAATGACTGATAGGAGTGACATATAATCGTTCCATCCGGACAGACACAGTATCTCCCGGAAGCAGGCCGGAGCTGCCTCAGGACGATACTGGTCTCGCTAGACAAGGAACCACATTCTTTGTCCGACGCGCCACGCGCCGAAGCGCGAGTATGTTGACGCGAGGCCGCCACTGGACGGAAGCTACTCCCCAATGGAGAGACATTTACGATGGTGCCAGTGATCAGTTAATCACGAGCAAAAACCGCCTTCCCAACGGTGTAATGCCGCTCCACCGGCTCGGCGCGGCTGCAGCGGCGCAGGCGGCGGAATGGGATGACTTGCTACGCGATAGAGACGTGAACCGGTTGTTTAATACCGGCGTGTTTTATATGGATCGGACCGGGCACGGAATGCGAGGTGCAATCGGTGGGCGAGATATTCGAGGAGGGGCGCGTGAGCAATGCAATAAGCGACTCTGAGCGCCTGAAGCGGTTGGCGTCCTATGTTCCCGTTCTCAGCGATGAGGCCAAGCCGTTCTTCGAATCCGGTCAAATGGTTGGCCGGGGTACATGGGATGAGCCATTCGAGTTTGGTAGTGCTGGTCCGTTTCCCGCGGAGATTGGCAATGCTTTTGTAGAAATTGCCTATGCAACGGGTTGGGTGCGCAACGATTTCGACTGGATGGATTGGAGTGTGACGGAAGAGGGTGCCGATTTACGGGAGAGCCGGGTATCCGTTCTCCGCGCGAATCAAGACCAATTGGAGAAGTTGCTGACGTCTTTTATCAAGGCTGACAGGCTTATTGACGGCGCCCTGCAGGATGCTTACAGCCGTGGCATGCTCCTGGCTATTGCAGAAAGAGCGCGTGCCTTTTTGGACGAGAAGTATTCGCGCATGGGTCCGGTTGCTTTTTCTAACTATATCTTCGCTGATTGAAAGTCTGTGCGGGCCGGTCATCAAGGCTGCGGTGGCGTTATTAGGTAGCAGCCGTTAAGTCCTGCCGGAGTGCCAGAGAGCGTTTCGAGAAAATGCTCACTCTCCTGTCGACGACTCGTCATTCTCGAACCAGTCTCTAGGCTGGATGGACTCGAGATAGGTTGGCCTGGTATGCCAGGACTTCTGGCAACGACTCGACATTTCTCGAACCGGTCTCACTACCTAT
>JAFKFG010000045.1 GCA_017307355.1 Alphaproteobacteria bacterium | reverse complement strand
CCATCGCACGGCTATTGTCGTCGGCTTTCAAGCTCCAGTTCGAGCAATTGTCGGCGGTATTTTCCGGCGTCGCGGATCTGAAGAAGACTTTCGAGGCCGCCCGCATGCGCCGCAAGATGGGGCAGGGCACGCTTTTGTTCATCGACGAGATCCACCGCTTCAACCGCAGCCAGCAGGATTCGTTTCTGCCTGTGGTCGAGGATGGCACCGTGGTCCTGGTCGGCGCCACCACGGAAAACCCGTCCTTTGAGTTGAACGGGGCCTTGCTGTCCCGGGCGCAGGTTCTGGTGCTGCGCCGCCTGGACGACGCGGCGTTGGAGAAATTGCTGGCGCGGGCGGAAGCCCATTATGGCGAGCCGCTCAAGCTGACGGCGGACGCGCGCGCCAGCCTGCGCGCCATGGCCGATGGCGATGGCCGCTATCTGCTCAATCTGGCGGAAGAGATCGCCAATCTGAAGATCGTGTCGCCGCTGGATCCGGCGGGCCTGATGGCAGCGGTGCAGCGGCGCATGCCGCTCTACGACAAATCCCGCGAAGAGCATTACAACATCATCAGCGCCTTGCATAAATCCATCCGCGGCAGCGATCCCGATGCGGCGCTGTATTGGCTGGCGCGGATGCTGGTGGGGGGCGAGCAGCCGCTTTACATCGCCCGCAGGCTGGTGCGGGCGGCGGTGGAAGATATCGGGCTGGCGGATCCCGAGGCCGTGCACCAGGCGCTGGCCGCCAAGGACGTGTTCGATTTCCTGGGGAGCCCGGAAGGAGAGATCGCCCTGGCGCAATGCGTGATCTATCTGGCCTCGGCGCCCAAATCCAATGCGGTCTATGCGGCGCTCGGCGCGGCCAAGGGCGCGGCGCAGGAGCATGGCTCGCTGATGCCGCCCGCCCATATCCTCAATGCGCCCACCAAATTGATGAAAAATCTTGGTTATGGCGCGGGCTATCAATATGACCATGAAGTCGAGGACGGTTTCTCCGGCCAGAATTATTTCCCGGACGGAATGGCGCGCCAGCAATTCTATGCGCCCAAGGAAACCGGCTTCGAGCGGGAGATTGTCAAGCGGCTGGACTATTGGGCCAAGCTGCGGACGAGAAAGGGAGGCGGCTGATGCAATGGGGCGTGGTTCTCATGGTGGCGCTGGGCGGCGCGCTGGGATCGCTGGTCCGGTATTTCGTGGCCGGCACGGTGCAGCCGGCCTGGTGGCCGGGATTTCCGTTCGGGATATTCGTGGTCAATATCACCGGCGGCCTGGCGATGGGCCTGATCACGGGGCTGGCGGCGCTGAAACTCAATATGACGCCGGAGATGCGGGCCTTTCTCACCACCGGCATCCTGGGCGGCTATACGACCTTCTCCACCTTCTCGTTGGACAGCGCGATGCTGATGGAACGCGGCGCTTATGCCCAGGCGGGCGCCTATGTCGTCGGCTCGGTGGTGCTGTCCATTCTGGCCCTGTTCGGTGGGCTGTGGCTGATGCGGATTCTCTATGCCTGAACAGCGCATCATTGCCGACGAGGATGACGGCATCCGCGTCGATCGCTGGTTCAGCCGGCATTTCCCGGCCCTGACTCACGGGCGGCTGGAAAAGCTGCTGCGCAAGGGCGAAGTGCGGGTGGACGGCAAGCGCGCCAGGTCCGCCGACCGTGTCGCTGCGGGGCAGGTCATGCGCCTGCCGCCGCAAGTGATCCACGACAAGGTGGAAGAACGGGTGAAGCCGGCGCCGGTGGTCAAGACATCGCGGCGGCTCGAAGATGCGATCCTGTACATGGACAAGCATCTCATCGTCTTGAACAAGCCGTCAGGCCTGGCCACCCAGGGCGGTTCCGGGCTCAAGGAACATGTCGACGGCATGCTTGATCAGCTGAGCTTTGAAAAAAACACCAGACCCAAGCTAGTGCACCGGCTGGACCGCGACACGTCCGGGGTGCTGCTGGTGGCGCGCACATCGCAGGCCGCGGCGGGATTGTCCCGCGCCCTGGCCGGACGCGACGCTTCCAAAGTCTATTGGGCCCTGGTCAAGGGCGTGCCCAAGCAGAAGCATGGCATCGTCAAGGCAGCCCTGGCCAAGGAAGGCATTCGGGGAAAAGGCGAGCGCATGACGGTGAGCGAAGACGATGATGCGAAATTCGCCCTCACCGAATATACGGTGATGGGGCAGGCGGGGCAGGAATTCGCCTGGGTGGCGGCGCGGCCCGTCACCGGCCGCACCCACCAGATCCGCGTGCACCTGGCCAGCCTGGGCACGCCCATTGTGGGCGATTTCAAATATGGCGGCGCCGATGCCAAGGGCAAAGGCGCCATTGCCGACAAGCTGCATCTGCATGCCCGCTCGATCGACATTCCTCGTCCCGATGGCGGTCGCCTGCAGGTCACCGCGCCCCTATCGCCGCATATGGCGAAAAGCTGGGAGCTGCTGGGCTTCGACGCCAACGACAGACGCGATCCTTTCCCCGCCCGGAAGAAAAAGCCGTGAAGCGCTTCTACAAGGAGGTCACCGTGGACCGGGCGCCAGACGGCTTCCGCTTCCTGCTGGATGGCAAGCTTGTGCGCACGCCCGCACGCCAGCCCCTGCTGTTGCCGACGGAGGCTCTGGCCGACGCGGTGGCGCAGGAATGGCGGGAGCAGGAAGACGAGATGCTGCCGGCGGCGATGCCGCTCACCCGCCTGGTCAACACCGTGCTGGATGGCATTCGCGCCACCCGCGAAGACGTGATTTCGGCCATCCTGCGATTCGGCGAGAATGATCTTCTGTCCTACCGGGCGGAGGCGCCGGTGGCGCTGGTGGCGCGCCAGCTGCAATGGGACGATTATCTGAACTGGCTGTCGGACCGCCACGGTGCCCGGCTGGCCGTGACCTTCGGCATTCAACATGTCGAGCAATCGGCGGAGACGCTGGCGGCCTTGCGCCGGGCCATCGCGGCGCAAAGCGATTTCAACCTGGCGGCGTTGCACGTCCTGGCCTCGGTGACGGGCTCGCTGGTGCTGGGGCTGGCGGTGCTGGACGGGCGGCTGACCTCCGAGGACGCCTTCGCGCTGTCGCGCCTCGACGAGGCCTATCAGGCCGAGCAATGGGGAAGCGACCGCGAGGCCGAGGCGCGGGCAGGGCACCTGGCGGCGGAAATGCGCCATGCCGCGGAGCTGGTGCGCCTGGCGCGGGCTTGACGGGTTTGTCCGGCCCACCCAGTCTGTTTCCATGAAAGAGATCATTTCCGAACTGGAAGCGCGGCGGACCCTGGCACGGGCGGGCGGCGGCGAAGCCCGGGTGGCCGCCCAGCATGCGCGGGGCAAGCTCACCGCCCGCGAACGCATCGAGCTTCTGCTCGATCCCGGCAGCTTCGAAGAATTCGACATGTTCGTCGAGCATCGCGGCACCGAGTTCGGCACCGAAAAGAACCGCATCCCCGGCGACGGCGTGGTCACCGGCTGGGGCACGATCAATGGCCGCATGGCCTATGTCTATGCCAAGGATTTCACCGTCCTGGGCGGTTCCACCTCCGAAGCGCATGCCGACAAGATCTGCAAGATCATGGACATGGCGATGCAGAATGGCGCCCCGGTGATCGGGTTGTTCGATTCCGGCGGTGCCCGTATCCAGGAAGGCGTGGCGGCGCTGGCGGGCTTCGGCGAAGTCTTCAAGCGCAACGTGCTGGCCTCCGGCGTAGTGCCGCAGATTTCGGTGATCATGGGGCCGTGCGCGGGTGGTGATGTCTATTCCCCGGCTCTGACCGATTTCGTCTTCATGGTCGCGGGCACGTCTTACATGTTCATCACCGGTCCCGACGTCACCAAGACCGTGACTCATGAAGACGTGACGCCGGAAGAGTTGGGCGGCGCCAAGGTGCACACCATGCGCTCCTCGGTCGCCGATGGCGCCTATGACAATGACGTGACCTGCTTGGAGGAAATTCGTCGGCTTTATGATTTCCTGCCGCTGAACAATCGCGACAAGACCCCGGTCTGGCCGGTGGAGGACGATCCGCGCCGCCAGGACATGTCGCTGGACACGCTGATCCCCGACAGCGCCAACAAGCCCTATGACATGAAGGAGCTGATCCTCAAGGTCATCGACGAAGGCGATTTCTTCGAAGTGGGTGAAGCCTTCGCTCGCAATATCATCACCGGTTTCGGCCGGATCGAAGGCGCCACGGTGGGCTTCGTCGCCAACCAGCCCATGGTGCTGGCGGGCGTGCTGGATTCCGATGCCAGCCGCAAGGCCGCGCGCTTCGTGCGCTTCTGCGATTGCTTCAATATTCCCCTGGTGACCTTTGTGGACGTGCCCGGCTTCATGCCCGGTACTGCCCAGGAACATGGCGGCATCATCAAGCATGGCGCCAAGCTCTTGTTCGCCTATGCCGAAGCCACGGTGCCCAAGGTCACGGTGATCACCCGCAAGGCCTATGGCGGCGCCTATGACGTGATGGCGTCAAAGCATATGCGCGCCGATGTCAATTATGCCTGGCCCACGGCCCAGATCGCGGTGATGGGCGCCAAGGGCGCGGTCGAGATCATTTTCCGCAAGGATGCCGATGACGCCAAGGCGCTGGCGGCGCGGACCAAGGAATATGAGGATCGCTTCCTCAATCCCTTCGTCGCCGCCTCACGCGGCTATATCGACGACGTGATCCGGCCGCATTCGACCCGCTGGCGGATCGCCCGGTCCCTGCGCATGCTCAAGAACAAGCAGGTGGCGCAGATCTGGAAGAAGCACGACAATATTCCGCTCTGACATGCCGATGCAGCGCAAACGTCCGCTAGAGCGTCGGCATGAGCCAGAGCGACAAAAACAGAGGCGCGAGCCCGGGCTCCAAGACTTGTTGTGGCTGCGGCTGAAAGCGCTCGAGGGCTGGCATTTCCGCAAGGGCGCGTCCTTCCAGACCTTCACCCTGCCGTTCGTCGAGCATGACGCCTTGCTGGTGGTCGAACTGGAGACGGATCGCAGCCATCGCAGCCCGGTCCGGGACCGGCTGCTGCATGAAGCGGGCTATACCATCCTGCGTTTTCCCATGGCCGATGCGGAAGCGGGGCTGGATCCGGTGATGGCGACCATCCGGGCCGTGCTGGAAGACCGCAGGGACTAGGGCATGCCCGGCCGGGCGCTGTCGATCTGCTGCAGGAATGCCGCCAGCGCATCGGGATAGGATTTGTACTGGATATCGGCCAGGCAATTGCCCTTGTCATCGCGCAGCGCGCAATCCTTCAGGCCCCAGTCGCTTTTGCGGTCGTAATGATCGAGCATGAAGTGCCAGGCCTCGTCATGGCGGCCCAGCCGCGAAGCGACCGCGACATAGGAGGCGCAAGCGCCATTGTCGTGATTGGCGCAGCCTTGCTGGAAGTTGGGAAGATCCTTCTCGTCCCGGGGACGATAGAGCGGGCTGAGCGTGACGTCCGCCAATGCGCCTTGGATCAGCTTGAACACGCGCATCGGCGGCGCGGCGCAGGCATAGCAGGAATAGCGGTACAAAAAGCGGTCGTCACCATGGACGATTTCCTGTTCGCCATCGCCATCCGCATCTTCCGGGATGATCTCGTCGCCGTTCCAACTGCCCCCGTCGATGATCCGCCATTGTCCCGCCACAAGGTCCAGAATATGGATCTCCGCGCAGCAATGGGCGCCGCCGGAGAAGCGGGAGATGAAGAATTCGGGGGTGCTGTTGCCGGGGTCCATCTCCACCAGCGAGACGCTGGGCGCAAATTCATGCGCGCCGGGAATATGCTCCAGGAAAAGCGATACCGGCCTGGTCCCCGGCGCGGAGGCGGTGACGATGATGGGCGCCGGGCTTTCGGGGGCGGGCAGGGTGATGGCGATATTGGCATTGCCGAATTGCAGGCTTTGCTGGCCCGGCATGTGCGGCAACGGCAATTTCTGCGGCGTCTGCGCCAAAGCCGGCGCGGCCAGAAGCAGAAATCCCATCGCGAAGGCTTCAATGCGCATGTTCATCCTCGTCGGCGATTACCGGCCGCGCCGCCAGCCGCGCCACTTTGCGCGCGGTATATTCGATATGGGCCAGACGGCGCGCCAGGACGATCATGGCGAAATTCTCTTTCAATCCCGATAAGGATTCGCGAACGGGCGCCGGTTCCGCGTCCGGCGCGGGCCCGGCGGTGAGAAGTTCCGCCACCCGGTTCCGCGCGTCCTCGATTTGCGCATCGGCCCGGGCAATATCGAGTTCGCCCCCTCTCGTCTTCATCAACACAGGCATCGAGGCCAGATCCGATGCCAGGGCGTAATTGGCTCCCAGCAATTCGTTCAGCGAGGCCAAGGTGCGCCGGTTGGTGTTGGGTTCGTCGGCCAGCCGCCGGATCGCGCCGGACAATTGCGCCACCGCTTCCAGGGTCCGCTTGCGGGCCAGGCGGTAAGGCTGACGGACATGAATCCGGCGAAGCGCGGCATCGGCGAAAGCTTTGTCCGCCGTCAGCAACCCCTTCACCAGGCGCGGCAGATCGTTCCGCTCCCAGCTCGGCAGCAGGAAACTGAAGGCATAGGACAGGCCCGCGCCGATCAGCGTGTCCAGCACCCGCTCCAGAAATTCCGGGCGAAGCCCCGGGGCGGAGAAATGCAAAAGCAGCAGCGAGGATATGGACGCCGCGGCCGCGGTGACGCGGTAACGCACCCCGGCATAGGCATGGGCCATGCCGATTGCCAGCACGATGACGGCGAGCAGCAACGCAGGCGGCGATACCGCGATCAGTGCCACCGCCGCGGTGCAGCCGATCAATGTACCCAGGATACGGTCCCAGCGCCGCTGGCGGGTGATGCTGAAATTCGCCCGCATGATCAGGGCGATGGTGAGAAGGACCCAGTTGGCATGCGCGAAGCGGGGGAAAAGCAAGGTGAGAAGCAGGCCGGTCAGCATTGCCAGCGACAGGCGGATGCCGAAGCGCATGGCCGGCTTGGACAGATCGAATTGTTGAACCAGCACGCCCAGGCCTTGCGGCGCGCGCTGCTGGAACAGGGCCAGATCGAGTTCGGCGGACAGCGGCGAAGGCGGGGTACTCCGGTCCAGGGTCCGGGCCAGAAGGGTGACATGGTTTTCCGCCATCACCAGCTTGTTGGCGGTGACATAGTAAGCATGATCGGTCGCCTGATCTTCCGGGGCTTCGCGGTTGGCCTCGGCCACCGCGGCGATCAGCTCTGCATCTTCGACCTTGAGCGGATGGGGCACCACATCCGCATGGCGGCTGCGCAGGGCGAGGGTCAGTCCTTCGACTTCTTCGGCGATCATCAGGATGAAACCGTTGATGCGCCATTTCAGATCGCGCCGCCGCGACCGGCGCAACAGTTCGAAATCCGCGTCGCTGGACAGCATGGTCTCGAATGCGTCCAGCAGCGCGATCAGCGAGTCGATGCGCTTTTTCTGGATGGGATGGCTGCGGCGGGAGAAGATGGCGTCCCGGGCGGCCTGCAGCCGGTCGATCAGCGCCGCATGCGCATCGATCAGGCTGCGGAATGCAGCGGGACCGTCGGTGTCGGGATTGTAGAGCGCGGCCTTGGCGCGCAGATAGGTCGCAAAGCCCCGCATCGCTTCGGCCAGCAGCAGCCGGCGGGCGCGGTCATCCAAAATCCAGGCGAAGCAGCCCGCATACAGCACATAGAACACCGCTCCGGCCGTGAAGAGCTCCAGGTAGAAGAAGGCGTCTCCGGGTGACGCGAAATGCCGGCCCATCGCATAGACCAGGGTGAGTACGCCTGTCATGGAGAGGATCAGGGCACGCTTGCCATAGGCCGAGATCAGGCCGGTCCATAAACCGGTGAAGATCACCACCGGCACAAAGCCGAAAGGTGGGAACCAGAATTCCGCGAAGGCCGCCAGGGCGGTGAAGAAGACTGCGATGCCAAAGGCCCAGCCCAGGATCCAGGGCTTCAGGCGCAGAGGATCCGGCTGGTCGGATATGCTGATGCAGACCGCCCCGGTGGCGGCCGCCACGGCCGCGTCGAAACCCAGCGCGGCGCCAGCCAGCAGCCCCGTCAGTCCGACGCCGGCGGCCACGGAAATGCCATTCTCGATATGGATGCGGAATACCGCAAGCGCGGCGGCGCGGGGGATATTCGCCATTTCCATGGGCGTACAGCGGTTTACCGAGGCTCCGCAACCCCCTACTGTCGCGGGACAAAACAGCCGGGCCCGGCACCACGGGGATAGCTTTGTTTCAGAAAATTCTGATCGCCAATCGCGGCGAAATCGCCTGCCGCATCATCAAAACCGCCCGCCGGATGGGCATCGCCACCGTGGCGGTTTATTCGGACGCCGATCGCGACGCCCTGCATGTGGAAATGGCGGACGAGGCGGTCCATATCGGCCCGGCCCCCGCCACCCAGTCCTATCTTCAGGTCGACAGGATCGTCCAGGCGGCCCGGGATGGGGGCGCCCAGGCGGTGCATCCCGGCTATGGCTTCCTGTCGGAGCGCGAGTCTTTCGCCGCCGCCTTGGCAGAGGCCGGAATCGCCTTCATCGGCCCCAATGCCCGCGCCATCGCGGCCATGGGCGACAAGATCGCATCGAAGAAGCTGGCCAGGGCGGCGGGCGTCTCCACCGTCCCCGGTTTCATGGGCGAGATCCGGGACGAAGCCCATGCCCGCGAGATCGCCCGCGAAATCGGTTTTCCGGTGATGGTGAAGGCTTCGGCGGGCGGCGGCGGCAAGGGGCTGCGCGTCGTCAAGAACGAAGACGAGTTGGGCCAGGCCATCATCTCATCGCGCAATGAAGCGCAAGCCAGTTTCGGCGACGGCCGGTTGCTGGTGGAAAAATTCGTCACCGAGCCCAGGCACATCGAAATTCAGTTGATGGCCGACAAGCACGGCAACGTGATCTATCTCAACGAACGGGAATGTTCGATCCAGCGCCGCCACCAGAAAGTGGTGGAAGAGGCGCCGTCCCCGTTCCTGGATGAGAAAACACGCGCCGCGATGGGGGGCCAGGCCGTCGCACTGGCCAAAGCGGTCGGGTATGACAGTGCCGGGACGGTTGAGTTCATCGTCGATGGCGCGCGCAATTTCTATTTCCTGGAAATGAACACGCGCCTGCAGGTCGAGCATCCGGTGACCGAAATGATCACGGGGCTGGATCTGGTCGAGCTGATGATCCGCTCTGCCGCGGGTGAAAAACTTCCTCTGGCGCAAAAGGACGTGAAGCGGGACGGCTGGGCCATCGAGGCCCGGGTCTATGCCGAAGATCCCTATCGCGGTTTCCTGCCGTCCACCGGCCGCCTGACGCGCTACCGGCCACCGCATGAAGGCACCCACAAGGGCGTCACCATCCGCAACGACACCGGCGTATTCGAAGGTGGGGAAATCTCGGTCTACTATGATCCGATGATCGCCAAGCTTTCCACCCATGCCGAGACGCGCGAGAAAGCGATCGACGCCATGGCATCGGCGCTGGACCGTTTCGAGATTTCCGGCATCGCCCATAATGTGCCGTTCCTGGCCGCGATCATGCACAATCCGCGCTTCCGCGAAGGCCGGCTCACCACCGGATTCATCGCCGAGGAATTCCCGGAGGGCTTCAAGGGCGCGCCTTTGTCCGAGGCGGACAGCCGGCTGTTCGTCGCCGCCGCCGTGGCCGCCAAATTGCGCCGCACCCAGCGCGCCGGACAGATCAGCGGCGCCTTGAACGGAGGCCATCAGGCCGCCAACAGCTTCGTCGCCTCCATTGGGGGCCGCGAGGTTGCGATCTGCGACGCCCATCTGGCGGTGGGAAGCCTGCGCCTGGCGATCGACGGCAGGATTTTCGAAGCGATCGTGGACTGGTTCCCGGGCCGCCCCCAATTGATCTTGAAGCATCAGGGCCAGGAAACCGTGTTCCAGATCGCCCGGCATGCGGGCGGTTATCATTTGTCGCAAGGCGGGCGCGAGTTGCTGGTCAGCGTGCGCTCGCCTTACGCCGCCAAGCTGGCGACCCTGATGCTGGCGAAGGCGCCCCCGGACACGTCACGCCTGCTGCTGTGCCCCATGCCTGGGCTGATCACCGCGCTTTCGGTAAGCGAGGGTCAATCGGTGAAGGCCGGCGATCCCCTGGCGGTGGTGGAAGCGATGAAAATGGAGAATGTGCTCCTGGCCGAGCGCGATGGCGTGATCGCCAAGGTTCTTGCCAAGAAGGGCGACAATCTCGGCCGCGACGATGTGATACTGGAATTTCAATGAGCGACGACATCACCTCTTTGCGCGTCCGTGTCGAAGGCATCGTCCAGGGCGTGGGCTTCCGCGCTTTCCTGAAAATGGCGGCGATGCGCGGTGGGCTCGACGGTTGGGTGCGCAACCGGTCCGACGGCTCGATCGAAGCGCTGGTGAGCGGCCCCACCAAGGCGGTCGAGGATTTCGTCAGCGCCGCGACACAAGGTCCGCAAGGCGCGCGCGTGCGGTCGGTGGATCTGCACAATAGCGAAGCGCCGGCGGAAAAAGGCTTTCAGCAGCGCGCCACGCTTTAGAGCGGTTCCAGGAAAAGTGTGTCGCGTTGGCACGCTGTCGCTACCAACTCCGTCCGGAACCGCGACAATATAAAGCTGGAGCGTTTTCGCAGGCCCGCGAAAACGCTCTAGCCGAAGATTTTCTCGAAGCTCCGCTTCATCGCCACATCGACATCGGCCATGGTCGCGGGCACGCCCAGATCGGCCAGGCTGGTGACGCCATGCTGGCGAATCCCGCAGGGCACGATGCCGCCGAAATGGGAAAGATCGGGCTCCACATTCAGCGACACGCCATGGAATGTCACCCAGCGGCGGATGCGCACGCCCAGGGCGGCGATCTTGTCTTCCCGCGAGCCGCGCGCCACCCAGATGCCGACGCGGCCGTCGCGCCGCTCGCCCTTGACATTGAACTGGGCGAGGGTCTCGATCAGCCATTGCTCGAGGTCGCGGACAAAGCCGCGCACGTCCGGTTTGCGCTGCCTGAGATTGAGCATCACATAGCCGACCCGCTGGCCCGGCCCGTGATAGGTGAACTGGCCGCCGCGCCCGGTGCGATAAACGGGAAAGCGCGGATCGATCAGGTCGGCGTCATTGGCGCTGGTGCCCGCCGTGTAGATCGGGGGATGCTCAAGAAGCCAGACCAGTTCGGGGGCCAAGCCATCGGCAATGGCTGCCGCGCGCGCCTCCATGGCCTCCAGCGCTTCGGGATAGGCGACGGGACTGTCGGAGATCCGCCACTCGGTCTGGGATTTCAGCGCCGCGTCCAAATTAAGCTTTCCGAAACCATAATCCGTCACCCTCGGCCGCCTCACCGCAATATAGGCATGCACCCATGGCTTCCAACATCGACAATATCAAAGTGGAAATCTCCGTGGTGCTTGGCCGCTCCGTCATTCCCATGCACCAGCTGCTGCGGATGGGCCGCGGGGCCGTGATCGAGCTGGATTCCCACCAGGACGATCCGGTGACCATCCTGGCCAATGACAAGCCCGTGGCGAAGGGGGAAATCCAGATCCATGGCGACAAGATTGGGGTTTCGGTGGTGGAGTTGCTGTCCAATTACGAATAAACACGCAAATAAGTGTTGAATTATTTATTCTCCACTGCGTTGTTGCATTTGACGGATTAGCGGCATAGGTCTGGTGTGGTTTTTGGGACCACGCCATGCTTCCCGTCATTCTCAATCCTCTCAGGCTGAAAACTGGGCTGGTCGGCAAGGGCGCGGCCCTGGCCCGCCGGGCATCGCTCCTGGCCGAAGCCGGGATCGAAGCCCGGTTGCTCTCTGCGGACGTCTCTGACGAGCTCCTGGCCTCCCTACAGCTTCTGTTCGTGGCGGGCCTGGACGAAGGCGAGGCGCGCCATCTGGCGGCCCGGGCCCGGGCCTTCGGCGTGCTGGTCAATGTCGAAGACGTCCTGCCGCTTTGCGACTTCCATGTCCCGGCCATCGTGCGTCAGGGCGATCTGCTGTTGACGGCTTCCACCGGGGGCGCCGCCCCCGGCCTGGCGCGGGCGCTTCGGGAGCATCTGGCGGAAAGCTTTGGGCCGGAATGGCGCGCACGGGTCGATGAGCTTGCGGCCGAGCGGGCCCGCTATCGCAGCCAGGGCCTGACCCCGGCCGAAGTCTCCCAGAAGGTGCGCACGCTGGTCGCGGAGAAGGGCTGGTTGTGAGCGTTACGGTCATCGATGCGCGGACAGGGCTGCGGCCGGCCGAGCCTGTTCCGGTCCGGGCCGAGCTGGCGGCACTGCAGGAAAAAGCATCCGGACGTGACGCCCAGGGTATTCTCGAACTCGCGTTGCGGGGCGATTTTCAAGGCCGCACCGCGATGGTGTCGTCGTTCGGGGCGGAGTCCGCGGTGCTGCTCCATCTGGTCGCGCAGATCGATGCGGCGACGCCGATATTCTTCCTCAATACCGGCAAGCTTTTCGGCGAGACCTTGCGCTATCGCGACCGGCTGCAGGATGTGCTGGGCCTTGAGGATATTCGCAGCCTGTCGCCCGGCCTGGGCGCGCGCGCGGTGCTGGATCCGGATGGGACCCTGTGGTCTCGCGACACCGATGCCTGTTGCGGCTTTCGCAAGGTCGCGCCGCTGGCATCCGCCCTGAAGCCCTTCGCGGCACAGATCACCGGCCGCAAGCGATTCCAGACCCGCGAGCGCGGCGCGATGCAGCCGGTGGAATGGTTCGATGGGCGCTTCCGCTTCAATCCGCTCTGGCAATGGGCCCAAAGCGATCTTGCGGCCTATGCCGCGGCCCACAAACTGCCCGCCCATCCCCTGGTGGCGGACGGTTATCCCTCCATCGGTTGCCAGCCTTGCACCCGCCGGGTGGCCGCGGGCGAGGACTATCGCGCCGGGCGTTGGGCCGGCCTCGACAAGGACGAGTGCGGCATCCATGTCGGCACCGATGGCGACGGGATTTAGGGGCTTTTCCGCCCGGCTTGTCTAATGCGGGCAGGGTTGCTAAACCCCGCCACCTACCAGCTTTTTCCTGACTGTGCGGTCATGGCGGAACGGTAGACGCGCTAGCTTGAGGTGCTAGTGGGGCAACCCGTGGAAGTTCGAGTCTTCTTGACCGCACCATTCAGAAAATAAGCTGCTGTTCCTACTTCGGTTTTCCCAAGGTGAGAGGAACAGAACGCGAAGGTGAGGGGATAGTCTGTTGCCCAAGCGTTCTGGAAAGCGTGTGAATGGCCTCGCGCGCCAGTCGCTTGCGGTTCGCTTCCCGGGTATAGAACTCAGCCATCTGTGTGGTCTTCCAGCCGAATATGGACATCAATTGATGGACCGTCGCGCCGTTGTCCGCTGCGGTGGTGGCCGCGATCTTGCGGACACCGTGTGCTGACTTCTTCACTCCTGCCGCCCTGGCCGCTGCGCTGAACGCATTGCCGAAGCTTTCCTTGGTGAGGGGGGTTCCACGGTCCCCACAGACATAGGCTAGGTCTCCCGTTGGTCCTGCGTCCAGGGTGGTTTGAAGAACCGGCAGGATTGGGATGGTGACCTCGATAGTCTCGCCACCTTTCTCGGTCCTGAAAGAGACCACGCGGATTGTCGCCCCGGTATAGGGGTCAACTTCCATGCGCTCATGCTGCTTGCCCAGCTTCACGACATCGCCACGGCGAGGGCCGGTGTAGAGCAGCACGTCTAGCCATACCCGCTCTTTGGTCCCGAGGGGCCATTTGCGCTGGTACGCCTCAACATCATCTTCGGTCCACGCGGGGAAGCCTTTGCTCCGCCGCTTCTTCGGATTCTTCACTCCTAGCGTGGGGTCTGTCTTGTTGTGTCCCGCGTCCTTTGCCCAGCGGAATAGACCCCGCATACAATCGAGAAAGTTGCGCGCCTGGGATGGTGTCTCTCGCCTTCGGCTCTTCCCGTCTTCAATGGTCTCGCTGGTTATCTGGCCATAAGGTTCAACACCGGCACTTTCGAGGACGTGCAGCATGATGTTCTCGCGCTGCTTTCGCGTAGCGGGTGATAGGTCTGCCCACGCACTACTCTGCATGTAGGTGTCCCATAACCACTGCAATGAAGCAGTGCGGACCTTAATCTTCGGCTTTGAAATAATGCTTTCAACGGCATTGATGTAGTTGGCGTTGAAGTCTTCGGTGCCAAATTCTCCGGCAATTCGAATGCGCGGTCCTTCACCTTTGCGGACATACCAGACGGTTTTCCCGTGTCTGGTTATCTGCTTCTGAAGATAAGGCGGGCGCGGTTTAGGCATGTTTGGAATCAAAGCACGATCCTGCGGCCTTCGCCAAGAGCCGGTTCAGGGGCAGGCGTGGTGGCTGGGGTGAGTCGAATGGTCCCATTGGGTAGTATTTCAACAGCCATAGCGTGACCTGTGCTGTGGGCTGCTTGAATTGCGCGCCGGATGTCCGCTTGAGTGCAGCGGGCAGGGCGACGGCTCAACATGCCATTCCTGGCTGAAGAAATGGGTTCTGCGTTTCTTTGCTATCTGCAAAGGCGCGCAATGAGTGTGCCAAACTAATAGACGCGCTTCTAATCTCGTCCGGCGTAGCTTCCCTACCAGCAGACCACCACTTGACGCGAATGGGCTTCCCCACCTTGAACATCATTTTTCCTGATGTGGTTTTGACCAGGCTATAGTTGGCGGTCTCCCATGCGGCAGTAATGCCCGGATTGTGTGATGCTGCGCTTGCTTCAGGGCAGAGAGATGTGGATAGGTAAATTCTTGTCATGCCTCTTGCTACGGGGGCGCGATAGGAACGGACATGCCTTCAGTGCAAACATCGCACATGAGTGATGGCTCGGCGGTTCATGGGCCAGCAAACTAAATAGGTTCACCGGCGCAAGGAGGAATGTTCCGATCCCGCGAAGGCGCTTACCGCATATCCAGCACTTTGAGGATTTGTGCGCTACGTGATCCGCACCATCTCGGGCAATTCTGTGGTCCGGCTTTCCATTCACGTACGCCACAAACCAGGGGACAGGAAATCCGCGTTCGTCAATTGGGAGGTGATTAAGCCGCGTAGGGAGGAGCGGCATGGATTTGTTTAAGGGCATTGTTCCTAATTGGTGAAGAGGAAAGGGCAGGCCACGCCCACCGCCCGAACGGACAAGAGCAGGAAGTGAAGCGTAGCCTGTAAGTTTATGTGATCAGGTTGTGGGACGCGGACGTTGGGTGAACCCCGGAGGACATGGCGAGTTGCCTTGGCCGTTAGTTACGTTTCGCTGCGTCCACCCGAATGGAAACCGGAATGTTGGATCATTCGAGACAAACAGGTGATAACTGTTGGAGGTGTCCACCAAGCGACTTTCGGCGGGATACAGTTCAACAGCTTCGTTCTCAGTGCCGACGATCTGATTCTTAATTTCCTGAAAATGTCGCCAGTCGCGAAAGATGGCTCCTCCATCGCAACGTCGAATGCTCAGATGGGTATATACTGAGTGCCTACGAACCAGAACATTATATTGATTGTTAGTCCAAACTTCGGCGTTTTCGTACTCGCTGTTCAAGAGGGCCATAGCCTCCTTGAGTGTTAGTGACGGCTGGTGCCGGAGCAGGCCGTGCGCTTCAACTTCGGTCGGCGGCAGCATGACAACCCTTGTCATGGGTTCAAACCGGCTCATATTTTGAATGCCACGTGTGGCTTGGACAGGAACGGGCATTAAGCCTTGTGAGCGAATGCCTGGATCGCGGATCGCCATGTCATAGTCTGCCCATTTGCGAGGCGAACAATGACGCGCCCCTTATCCAGATAGGTGGTATTACCCGGGCCAAGATCGGCAGACATGGCAGCTTGCGGGTTGAGTTCGCCAAGGTTTTCCAGATAGCCGTTTCTAAGTTCGGCGTAGCCGCTGGTGTTTCGCTGTGTGGCGTGCTTATGCATTGCTCTATTCAGCTTGTCGGGGGCGTGCGACTTCGCCCAAGCGACAACCTCACTGCTGTCCAACCCGCCAGCGCTCATGACGCTACGGGCCTGCTTCTCAGCAGCGGCCATGATGGTGGAGACACGCTCCGACACCTGACCCGGTTCCTGTCCAAGCTGGCTTGCAATATCGCCAAGGGTCTTGTCCGAGACGGAGCCTGCCTCAACGATCTGCTGGACGGCTTCCATCTGCTCGAAGCCACCAACATTGTTGACCAGCGAAGAGAAGTCCTGTTCCACAGCATTGTCCGCGAACGGTTCCATCTTGAGTTCAGGGTGGACTTCAGGCGTAGGGGCCTTGTTCTCGATGAAAGGAGTATCCATCGCGTCTTGACGATTACGGTCCTGCCTAGCCTGTTCCAATTGATTGGAGCCAGTAGCGGACCAATTATGCGGTAAGAAGCCCGCGCTCTTGGCCTGGGCAACAGTCACTTCCCCAACGCCTAGCAGTGTAATGCGCGTGTCGTCCGTCACTTGATGCGGAGCGACGTGGTTCCCGCGACTGTCAATCGCCTGGGTGTAGGGCATACTGGCCGCGCGGCTGGCCTCTGAAGCTATAGCCTCATTGGTTGTGCGAGAAACACCACCAACGGACGAATGAGACGCTTGCCCATCTTCGCCAAGAGTGACGGAAGCATAGCGAGGGCGTTCATATGCGGCGGCGCCCATTGAACTGTTTGAGGCTGGCTTAGGTTGCCATGCGGCAGCGTGGGTCTCGCCTCGCACCTCTGCGATGGAGAGTGGATTGGTAATGTCAGTCATGAATGTTTGTCCTAGGTGAAATTGAAGGGCACGTTGATGCCCCGCAGCAGTCCGGTTTCGAGCCGGTTTGCTGCATGAATGGCGTTCGCCATGTTGAGACAAGCGACACCGATGCTCTCGGTAATGCGCTTGTAGAGGTGTCTAGTCATTGGCAGGGTAATGCGGTCGTACTTCAACGCACCCTTGCCGCCATTGTACGACTGCTTGTACGGCGCAGGGGCGAGGCGCACGAAGGCGCGGGCAAGCTGGAAGTTGAAGTGTTGGTCTGAGGGAAAGCAGGTTTGATCGTGCTCCCTCATGAGGAACATAGCCGTGACCGTTGCGAGCATTTCCTCGCACTCCACACCGTCTTTCTTCATTCGACGAAGGAAGCGCGACAACCTATGCTCCGGTAGCGAGGTCATACGCAGCGTGTATGCTGGATGTTCCCGGCCATAGACGTAAGCGTGAAGCCAGCGAAGGGCTGCTTGTATTGCGGGGTGATCCCTGTGGTCCGCGATATAACGCGACACCAAAGCGACATACGGCTTCAGTTCACTTTTGCGTATGCTGCGACCACGAGCATCACCAGTGCGCTGGGATACTTGATCGTGGTGACGGCACCAGCGGGATATCCTTGCCCGTGGTGATTCGCAGCCTGATACTTCACACACCCGGCCATGCTGCTTGTTGAAGGCTATGGTGCCTTTGATGCTACCGGGCACGGCTTACGGTTTGGCAAGTCTGCCGTAGGTATTGTTATAGCCGTCCAACGCACCAGCGCCGATACGAAGGGCCGCTCCGAGAATGTTTGGCTTAGGCACTGACAAGATTTGCCGCTGTGCCGTGGCTACCTGACCCTGCTTCTGCACGTCGGCCTGAGCACGGTTCCATGCGCCTTGCGTCGCGAGGTCGTTGAAGAAGCGCCCTTCGGTGGCGTGGTAGTCATTGACTAGGTTGTCCACCGAAGCACCAGCGGTTCCGGTCTCACCAGCACTGGCTCTTGCTGTAGAGGCGGCAGTGATTGCCTCGCGTTGCGACTGCTGCGCCTGCTGGCTGTCCGCAGCTTCTTGCTGCTGGATGCCCAGGTTGGTCTGCTGGTTGGCAATGCGGAAGCTGTTCTCAGCGTTGTGCCGGTTTGCAATCTCTTGCTGCTGCTGTCCGAGGAAGCTTGTCACACCTGTTGCGGCTGACATGCCAAGGCTGACAGCTAGAAGCGTTCCCATGCTCACGGGTTCGCACATAATTGATGTTCCTTGTTTAGTTGCGTTGCTCTGAGGCAACTCTGATTTTCGACGTGTAGAGGCCGACGGAGATACCGTCCGCTCCGAAGTCTTCGAAGCGCTGAACGAAAGCAAAGCCTGACCCAATGAGTAGAGTACCATTCGGGATGTTCCTGGCATCGACCAGCGAGTGGATAGTGTCCAAGCCGCTTCGGTGCAGCGCCAAGGCAGCCTCCGAAACACACTTGACCACGTGACGCCCGCAGTACCACCGCGTTACATCATTGCTGACAACCACTTGAAGGACACCTTCTCGGGGATTGTCGGGATCGACGGTGACCAGTAGGGCCGCTAGGGGCTGACGGTATCGGTTTTCGATGATGTAGGTGGAAGCCATGTCCCTGGCTAAGACTGTCAAGGGATCAAACCCGGTGAAGGATCGTATCTCCCGTTCAATCTCAGGGCGGAGGTTGGAAGCCAGGATGGCAATGTCATCGGCTTGGGCTGGGCGAGCTACTGTAGGCGGGAATAGGCGGGGATTAGGCTGGCTGGTAGGTGGCATTAGGCCTTTCTAGGTGGATTTTTGGCGGAATTGCTGGGGTTTTCCTACAAGTCCATAGGTCTTAAGAGAGAGACATCCCCCAGGGTCATGGACCTGTGGAGGCGATGTCGAAGCCGAACGATTCAGCGGTTCCGGTACGAACGAATGACTGGCCCTGGGCTGTCCATCCTGGGGCTTCAGTTGCAGCTGTCGCCCGCTTGAATGTGGACGGTGAGATGTCCTGAAGATTTAGAGCAGCCTTGATGGTCTTGTTGCCAACGCGTGGGCCGGTGTGGCTTCGCAGGTAAGCCATGATCTGAAGCGATATGACCTCAACCTTTGACGCCTCCCTGTCATTGCTGATTTTCCAATCAGCCCACGTCAACTTCGGCATGACCTTCTCAAGCTCGGCTTTAATCTTCTCGTCATGGTGCACAAGCCAAACCTTCATCGTCTTTGCCTTTCCATCGGCGGTGAAGCGGCATTGGCCTCGTGACATGGCCTGGTACAATGCGCTTGCTATCTCACCCCGCTTGATGTCCTGAACATTGAAACGGCCATCCAATGGAGTGAGAAGTTCCCCTGACTGCCCTACGGCATGGGCTAGGAGAAGTTCGTCCTGTAGGTGGAGAACACCAGCAAAGAGGATGTTCGAGCAATGTGAGTATTCATTGCGCGAGGTGTGCTGTCCCCATGTCAGTACCGATATGCGGTCTTTCCCGTCTAGCTGGGCGGCGGTGTCGATCCCGGCTTTCCTTAATTCCGCCAGGATGGCCGCACGCATATCAACGCGCTTACGGCTTCTGTTCTTGAATGTGAAGACTATCAGAGCTTCATGGTCGGGAATGGCCTTGATTGTCTCCACCAGCTTGGATGGAAAGTCATTCGCCTTCCGCTTCTCGAATGCCTCTTCCATTGACGAGCGGCCAGAGTTTCCTTTGGCGAAGTGTGCGGTGACATTCTCGTAGGTCTTCAGATACACGCCGCTGTCGGCTTGTTCCTTAAACCATTCATCTCGCTTAATCGTCTTGTCCAAACCAATAAGCTGACTGCACACATACGAAGCGTCCAAGATCACCACGTCCTTCAATGAAGGTGGAATGGTGACCCGGTAGCTGATAAGCGCCCCCTTGGCGTCTCCCATCTTTGCCAGACGCAATTCCAGCTTCTGACCAGATGCAGCTAGGAGCATTTGCAGGGCAGACCATTGCCTCCCTTCCGTCACTAGCTTGTTGCTGATTACGGCTGAGAAAGCCTCGACTTCTGCTTCAGCCAGCGCAGGCAGAGCTAGTTCGGTAGCCGCTTGGTTGTCGCACTGCCTTTTCCATTCCTCCTCAATCCACTTGTCGCAGATTGAAAGATACTCTTCGGCCAGCGCCAGCTTGTCGCCAGGAAGAGCTTCAGGAAGGTATGGCCTAATGGCACCTATGCCGGATCGTATGTCCGACATCGTGGCCGCCATTGGGGCGGTGGAGTATAGCGCTTCGTCCCATATAATGAGGTCGCGACGTTTTCCTTTGTAGCCCATGAACAGGTTTTCGCGGTTGCCGTCTTCGGCGGCATTACGGATGCGCTGATGGGTCACGAAGAGGAAGGGTCTATTCTCATTCCCTTCGGTCACAGGTTCGGTGGCATATCGCCCGTCCTCAAGCGGATCGTCTTTCCCGTTCCACTTCTCACCAGCGAGGAAAGCTGTGGCACGTAGGGGGCAATGTTTCTTGGAGTGTGTTAGGCCGATCTTTTCGCGGGGGACTCCAAGGCTTTCAAGATCACGGATGATCTTAGCTAGTTCCTCCACCTGACTTGTTGCCACGGTTACGCTGGTATCGAGACCAAGTCGATGGACGGCTACAATCCACGCGGTAAGGGATTGGGTCTTTCCGCAGCCGGTAGGAAGGTCGATGACGTACCTCCCTGACTTCTGCCCCAAAGCAATCCACGAGAAGAGGCCTACGGTCCGGCACAAGGCTTCATTGTGTGCCGCTGACAGGACGTTGTTGAACGTGCCCTCCATGCGATATTTGACGATGGCATGGGCTTCCATCGTAAGTGCCATCACGCGCTTTACTGGGGCGTCCTTCGACAATGTTTCGAAACGCCTACGCTCGGCGCTGTTTAGTGCCTGGGGCATCCTTCTCTTCCATGTGATGTAAGACCGATCTTGCTTCCTCAACCCATGACGGGGTCGGCAGAGGTGTGGCTATGCTGTTGGCGGTAGAGGGATCACCTAGCAGCTCTCTAGCTTCGTCAGCCAGGGCGCGGCCATTGTTCTTGTCTTCGTGCTTCAGGCTGTCGGCATTCACGCCATTGTCCGCTAGAAGCTTAGCCGCGCTATTCAGCGTTGCGGCGTCTAGCTCAGAGGCGGGCGTGTTTGTGATCTTCTCAAGGAGCTTCGAGGCGTGGGCGTGCCAGAGCTTTTCCAGCAATGCCTTCCTGCTCTCCGGTGTTGAGGCTTCTTCCTTCGCCTTCCTAGGCACGAAGCAGTTCCATCACCTGACGGGGGCCGTTGGCAGCCATAAGGTGGGTTTCAAGCAGCTTGAGGCCAGTCCTGTGCAGACAGCTACCGGACACCTTGCGGCCTAGTGTGTCTTCCATCTTGCCCTTCAGAGCGGCGGTCAGCTCATAGGTCTCTTCCGAGACGTTAAACTCCACCACCCTGGTCTTCGCTTTGCCCCCGGCGCGGATCATGCGCTGGTCATACGGCTTGGGATTGGCGAGAGCTTCTGCCTCACATTTCAGGCAAACCCCGTTAGCGGTCCGGCGTTCGGCTACATGATCGTTCTTGCAGGGCAGGCCGGTGAAATAGAACGTGTGTCCGGCTTCCCGCGCATCGCGGCGGTTCATGACTGTGTGTTTCATTTTCCTGTGTTGGTTGATGTTGAATTTAGGTCCCCGGTCACGAGGACAAAAAAGGATGCGCCCCCGCCGCCTGTCTCTGACCGGGCATGACTAGAACCGGGAGTCTGGACGGCGAGGGCACCTAGGACCAATGCCTGCGCGCACTGGGAGGTGTCTTTTAGAGGTAGCAATTGGCGTCCCGACTTTCCGGGCTGGCCGTTGGGGATACCTAAAGGGGTACCAATTGCACCTAGGTGGCCCGAATAGGCTGCCACCAAGGCGGCGTGAGGATCGCATGTAGGCGTCCTAGCCAGCCGTGGTACTCGCCCCCATTCTTCTCAATCAGCGGTGACCACGCTCTAGCGGTCCACTCAATCCAGATAGCGCCCTTGCCGGGCATAGGAATGTGCATGGTCGTTTTCCTTTCAACTCGCGCCGGGAATGACGCGGTAAGGGCCACGCTGGGACAGGAAATGTCGGCAATCAAATTAGGCCAAGAACAGTTGCAATCGCGGATAGTTGAATTCATTGCGAGCAAGCACTTAGCCCAGTGAGTCATCCTGCCGCAGGTGGGAGAAGGCTCTTCCTGAGGGGTAGCATAAACTTCCCGTGGAGCGGTCGCCCGGCCATATCAAAGCCTCGCCCCGGAGCGGGACGGTTTGGCTGGTCATTAGGGGTAGCAATTGATCCTGGTCTGCATACATTCCCATCCTGGATATATTCAGGCAAAGAAATACTCAGCCTGCCGAACCTGTTCCAAATCCAGGCCGCCCATACGGGATGGCGGCAGGGCACCTAATCAAAGGGACGAACATCCGCGACCCACCCAAATGCCACCAGATGGATTCCTAGACTCGCCTATGCCCATCCTAGGTGGCCCCGGTGTAGGACATAGGCCAGCCAAAACGAGGCTGTACGGGCTTCCTAGAGTCCCTTGCGGTAGAGCGTAACGCCGTGGTCCTGCACAGCAGGCCAAACTATGTCGTCCATCTCAGGGTCGCAGAACTGAAGATCGACGGTCACAGGCAGCGCCAGTGTCAGTTGCGTTCGCCATTGGCCCGCCAAGCCTATCCAGTTTCCGTACATCTCGCCCTGGTCTTCGCCTTCTAGAAACAGAGCAAGGTCCAGATCAGAGTCTTCGCAATGGTGTCCCTTTGCGCGAGAGCCAAAGACATACACCGCAAGAATTAGCGGCTGAGTGGCAGCCCAACTCCTGATGATGGCAATCCATGCCTCGGGCATTAATCCATCCCAAGCAGAGCCAGCGTTCGCTTCACCGCCATTGGCGTCCACAGCTTCCCCCGGCTGGTGGTCACGCTGCTATCGTTCAGCCGGTCGGCCATTGCAGAAAGCGTCAACTTCTCTTGCACCAACACTTCCAACACCTCTCGCTTGTCCTCAGCCCGCGCTAGAGCTTTTCCACGCGCAGCCTTGACGCCCTTGGCCGAGTAGTCCGCGATGTTGGCTACACCATTCCCAGGATTGCCCAGGACCTTGCCACGTGCCTTTGCAGCGGACAGGGCGGCCTTGGTGCGGGCGCTGATAGCCTCCCGCTCGTACTGCGCCACAGACGCCATGACCCCGATGGTCATTGTGTTGGCATCAGGTAAATCAGCAGCGACAAACGCACTCCCGCTGTCTCTCAGTGTCATCAGGAAGGCAGCGTTACGGGATAGGCGATCCAGCTTCGCCACCACCAGCGTAGCTCCCGTGATCCGGCACCGCTTCAACGCCTTATCCAATTCGGGACGATCATTCCGCTTCCCACTTTCCACTTCGACAAACTCAGGGGCGATGATCTTCCCAGCCCGGCTGGCCACGAACTGCTTCACGGCTTCACGCTGCGCTTCTAGGCCAAGCCCTGAGCGCCCCTGGCGTGTGGTGGATACCCGCAGATAGGCCACGTACTTTGCTGCTTGCGTTGCCATTTATCGTCACCCCGAACGTCCGTCTGCGGGAATGATATGGATGTCGAAGAGTCAGCTTCAAGAGTACGAGATTGTATTTCGTGGCGGCGGAGAATTCGGCCACACCGACCACCTTGCGCCAACCGGCACGGGGGGAATTTCGGCGCGGCAAGGAGCGTTATGGGGGCTCGGAAATTTGCAACAATAATAGACCTGTTTTAGCGCAATCTGCCTTTTGCCCTTGTCGTCCCGTAGGTCATGAGACTAATGGAAAGGCTGCACGCTACTCGGAGCCATGTATGGCAAAGCAGCAATCTCCTTGGAATAGCCCCGCATTGGCCGCCGCAATAGCAGCGCTAGGGAGTATCATTTCGGCATTGATTAGTCGGCTCGGGCATTAGGCCGTCCTAGCGGTTTGAGACGAGCATGAAGCACCACTACATACCGGAGTTCTACACGAAGCGGTGGGCAACTGCTTCCGATAAATTGATTTGCCAGTTCGCCCTTCATCCAGAGGGCGTATCTCCCAAGCGTAAATCGCCCGCTGGCGTTGGGTTCGAGGAGGACCTTTATGCAATTCCCGGTGCGCCCCAATCTGTGTCTTCGCATCTGGAAGCGCACTTCTTCAGGGTAACAGATCAAGAAGGATCAGACGCGCTCAATATGCTTCTGTCCGGACGTTTGAACGACATGACAAGCGAACAGAAGAGCGGATGGGCGCGGTTCATAATGTCCACGTTGCACCGCAATCCTCAAAAAATCCGTTGGTACGGCAAAGTATGGGCTGGCATGCATGCTGAGGCAGCTGAAAATGCCAGACGGGAAATTGAAGAAAATAATGGAGACTTGGGCCAGTTAGGCGATTTTGAACACACCTTTGCCGTGTCGTTCGTTAGAGTTCTTCAGACAATTATGGATTCAACACTCATTGGGCAGCACCTGATAAACATGCGATGGATGGTTATAGAGCTTCATGAATATAAGAGACTTTTAACATCAGATCGTCCGCTGCTTAGAACGAATGGCATTGGAAACCCTGACGCTCAGATAGGGTTTCCGCTTTCGCCCTCTCACCTGTTTGTTGCGGCGAATAACGACCGGGCTTTGCAACAAGTCGCGAGCATCAATGCAAAGGACCTATCGCGACAGGTGAATCACCACATCGTCATTCAGGCGGAGCGGTATGTGTACGCGGCTGATGATGCCCAACAGTCATTTGTGACCAATCGATTGGGTAAGCAGCCATCGCAATTCCTAGCGCCACCGCACCTTTTGCAAAAGTATCCGCGCGACTAACCTTGTCAGCCGTTCGCTACCCCGCGCTCAATATAAATCGCGCCATCATTGAAAAGCCGGTTCACTTCCGGTTCGCCTAGCATCCTGTCGAACGCATCCGACTTTTCCGCCGCCGCAGCGCGAACCCGGTGTAGCAACATCACGTCTCTTGCTGATCCCGCCTTCGTCTCATCAAATCGAAGATAATGCGCATTTGATAGCCGTTGAGCTTTGGAAAGACGCTCACACTCAAGGGCGTCCTTATACGAAATTTGTTCCACTAGCTTTTATCCCCCAGGTAGTCATTTAGGCTTCCGCCGCCCGCTTCCTTAATCATGCGGATCGCTGAGATTGTCTTGACTGTATCGTACCAGACTTTCGCGATGTGATTTTGGTTATCACCGAAAAAGCGATCCGCCAGGATTGAGGCTTCTAGGTCTGCCCAATCGCCGTACCGCTCGATCATATGCCGCGCCAGAGCCTCAGGCGTAAAAGGTACGGCGTCGGCTTCGACGTTTATGTATGTCAATCAATCCTCGCCCGAGAATCTAAAATACCCGATGGCCTCTAAGTGCTGCCACTCGTCGTTATTCTGACAGTGAATTACAAGTTCGAAGCCTTCTTCCGCGTTGTCCGCATAGTGCTTCCACAATTCACAAGCGGCCGAGAAGTGCGGGACATAAGCGGCCCAAAGCGGCTTAGTCTCACCGGTCTTATAGACCTCCACCATGCGCGGGCCGTCTAAGTCCGCATCGTCCCAGCCCACGGCCCAGGCGGCATTCGCTTCGAACGCGGGCCGGTCCGGCGTGTCCAGTGGGAACAGTAGAGCTTTCTTGCCTTCGTCCCAAACCTTCAGGACGAGCACTCGCGCGCCGGAATCGCCGTGCTCCAGCATTTGGCCTTCAAAAAAATTCACGATGCCTTGCGGCTCGCCTGTATGGAGGACCGGCCCAATCGGACGCGGACGGCGATTGTTCATAACAGCCCGCTCGGATCGCTGGCGGTGGGCTTTTTGCGCTTTGTGGTCGCCGTTCTTTCTTCTTTGGTCATTGTCCACCGCACACCTTCAACGGTCTTCAGGCAAGCCTTAGCGTCCTCTGCGGTACCTGTTTCACCCAACCAAGTGGACCAATCTTCCTCCGCAAGTACGGCGGGCATCCTATCCGTGGGGAGGGTGGCTATCAGGCTGTTGGCTGGCATCGTCACCATGACGCAAGCATTCAGCGTCCCCGGCAGGTCTTTCAAATCGAAGCGCTGCCAGAGGAAGGCAATGCCGATAGCGCCTAGCTCTCCCGGTGTAATGGTGTGCTGAACTGTTGGTCCTTGAACATCGGGAGCTTCATTGAAGGTACGGACGATCACGATACCGCGCCGTCCCTCTAGGAAAGCAGGGGCGAAGAGTTTGGTGGTGTCTACGGTCTCGCCACGCGCATGGATGTTCTTGGGTATTTTCCAGTTTTTGGGATCAGGCCAGCCCCAGCGCATCGGCACCACTCGGCGCTGACCAGCTACCTTGTCCCAGATGATGACGGGCAAGTTAGACATGACCCGGAAGGTAATCACACGGTCATTGTCGCTTTCCTTCACGTCATCGCGGGTGAGGGGAGCGGAGAAGGCCACTACCTCAGACCATGACGCCATTGCTGTGAACTTGCCGCACATGCTTGCCGGTCCCGATGGTCCCCTGTGAATTTCGGCTAGGGCATCCCCGCTAGGATACTTGGTGCGGTACGCGGCTGTAACCCTAGCCTCAGCCATCTCATAACTTTCACCGGGATGCCGACCTCCCGACATGCGAAGTTCTTTGCCAGCGGGGAAGGTCTCGATACCCTCATGGTCCATTGCGGGCTTATGAAAGGTGCAGCCCTTGCGCCCGCAGACGCCACAAAAGAAGCGCTTTGCCATTGCCGCCTCAACATCGTCTTCGCCCCAGCGAATGCGCCAGGGGGCGAGAGGGACGGCACGGGCATGATTGCAAAAGGGGCTGACGCAGTAGACCCAAAGCCAGGACATTCGAATGTCAGGCAGGGACCAAGGCTTGAAGTCCTTGCCCCAAATCGGTGTGCGGTTAGGTCTGTCACTCATGTTGACTTCGCGGTGGCGATGAGAACAATAGGAGAACAATCCTAGTCGCAGGTGTCCAGTCTTAAATTCTGCTGAATTATTGGCCGGGCATTTCTGGGCAGGGAGTAATTTGATTACCGGCACCAGCCTAGACTGGGGGCTATGCGCGTGAGGATGCCATCATGAGAAAACTATGGCTTTACGCTGGCGCGATATGTCTTGCTTCCGTCCCCGCCGTCGCCGCCGATGATGCGGCCTTCGGTACGCGACTCGACACGATGGAGTTAGAGTTGCAACTCATAGACAAAAAACTCGACTCGCTTAACGAGAAGATGGGCGATATCGCTAAGGACATGGCGCAACTGAAAAATTGCGCTGCCCTCGCACGCGAAAAGCCCTGGTCGTCCGATAATTTTCGCGAATTGAAGCAGCATGGCATTAGTGACGCACAGGCCCGCGTTCTGCGCACTAACGAGGCGATGGCTAGAATGAATTGTGGGTTGCCCGTCGATCCGAATTAACTGGTGAGGGAAGCAGGTGAAATCGTTGTTACCTTTCAATGGGGCCGTTAAGTCCCTCACCTGAATTTAAGTCATTGAAAATATACAGATTGTTGGACCTTTCTTGACCGCACCATTCCTCTGCGCACCAACGGTGCGCAGAGGAATGCCAAGCAGGCCCGCGCGGCAGCGCGTGGAAGGCTTGCGCGGCAGGACACAAACTCCGGTCATTTCGGTCACAATGAACGCACCAACGGTGCGCAGAGGAATGCCATGCAGGTCCGCGCGCCCGCGATGCGCACTTAACCAATCCCATCGTTACTGGCACCGTCTTTGCTTCAATCGTACCGGGGTCATGGGATTCGTGCCGCCTTGGAACGCTTTGACTGGAGAGCCGCCACGGCGCTCCGCAAGAAAAATCGCAGGAGCTGGGACGCGATCGCGCAACTGATTCGCTACACCCATGTGGTTGGCCGGGATATCCCGGTCTCGGCCCAGGCGATTCAAAGCGGCGAACTGTTCCTGGAAGCGCCCCGGCCGTCGGACAAGCCGTAGATCGCGATACGTTCGGGCACGCCTTCGTCCGCCTTGCGCGCAAAGATGGCAGGCGACAATCTTCCCCGCCTGACGAATTATCGTTTCATCATTCATCGCGCGGCGCCGCCGCGCCATCAGGGGGAAAACGCATCATGTCGCCATTCAAGAATGCTCTTGCCGCCGGCACGGTCCTGGCGCTTTGCACTGTCAGCGGGGCGATGGCCCAGGCGGTCATTCACAATCAGGAGGACGCCAATTCGCCGTTCGCCGGATCGGTCATCGTGCCGCCCGGCTACACCACCTATTACATCAGCGGCAGCGGACCCACGGTCACCAATCCCGGCGCGCCCAAGGATTCGATCGAAAGCTTCGGCGATACCGCCACCCAGACCCGCACCACTTTGGAAGGCTTGAAAGCCAAGATGGACAAGCTCGGCGTCACTTTCGGCGATGTCGTGCAGGCGCGGGTCTATCTGGCGGCCGATCCCATGAATGGCGGCAAGATGAATTCCGTCGCCATGAATGACACCTGGAAGAAATTTTTCGGCACGTCCGCGCAACCCAACAAGCCCGCCCGCGCCACTATCGAAGCCGCCAATCTCGTCAAGAAGGGCGCGCTGGTGGAAATCGAATTCGTTGCCGTGAAGATGGTTGCGCCCAAGCGCTGAGATCGGATTGGCGGTTCTGCCGACGGAAAAAGGCTCGCCGGTGCGCGCGCCTTTTTCCTGGTCCGCCGGCGGGAAAGGTCTATGGTTTCCCGGATCGGGCAGGGAGCCAGGCGATGAGCAGCAATCCGTTCGGTGAAACCGTTGTCGTCGCGGAGACGGGGCTCGGCCGCTATCAAGTCGAGGCGCGGGTGGCCAATGCGGCAATCCTGATCGACGAGCCTGTCGCATCCGGCGGCCTGGGATCGGGTCCCAATCCCTATAATTTGTTGGGCGCTGCCCTGGGCGCGTGCAAGACCATGACCATTCGTCTTTACGCCAACCGCAAGAATTGGCCGCTGACCCATGTCCAGGTCGATGTCCGCCACCGGCGCGCCGATCTCAACGCCCGCGACGTTTTCGAAGCGGATGTCCATCTGGAAGGCGATCTGAACGCCGAACAGCGCGCCCGGCTGCTGGAGATCGCCGAGCGCTGTCCCGTCCATCTGACCCTGACCCGCAGCGCGGACGTGCATACGGTCCTGCTGCCCGCCCGAGCTGCTTCCGCCAAGCCGGCGGAAGGCCCGTCTCACATGAATTGCATGAACGAGGCCTGCGCGGATTGAGCGGCAGCCCCATTTCGTCCCCATCTTTTCCAGCCTGGCCGCGCGGGCCGCATTGACGCGCGGTCCTGGAATTCCCACCCTTTGGTCCGTATCCACCGTCAGACCGGCTTCATGTTGCACCTGATCAAACTTTGTGTCGGCGTTGATTCCCTTCAGGAATTGGCGGACTGGCAGAAGAAGCGGTTGAAGGAAAAGCGCGCCAAGGGGCAGAAGCCGGAACTCATCCATGTCACGCGCCAGATGCCCAAACGGGCGGCCGAACTTCTGGAGGGCGGCTCGCTCTATTGGGTGATCAAGGGCCAGATCATGGCTCGCCAAACTCTGCTGGAATTGCGGGAGATGAAGAAGAACGGTGTGCCTCATTGCGGGCTGGTCTATGACAAGCGGCTGATTCCGGTGCGGCCGCGGCCCCGGCGGGCCTTTCAGGGCTGGCGGTATTTCGAAGGCAAGGATGCGCCGCCCGATATCGCCGAGATCAAGGGCGCCAAAGGCCTGCCGGAAAATCTCAAGCGCGAGCTGGCGACACTGGGTTTGCTGTAACGGCTCTGATCAGCGGGCGGCGATCGCCGCGAAACAAGTTTGGCCGCGCTGGGTGAGCCGGTCGCAGACTTCGCGCGCCTTGCGTTCCGCGAAAAGTCCGAAGCGGGCGCGATACATGGTGTGGCCATCGCTGGACTGGAACGGCACCACCAGCCGTGCCGCCTGGCCCAGAACGTCCATCGACTTCTGGGCATAGGCATCGAGCTGGGCCCTGGCGAAAGCCTGATCGGCATACGCACCGATCTGGATGGTCCAGTTGCGGCCCGCCGCGGCCATTCCGGCCAGGTCGAGATCATTGTCGCTCGCATCATTGCGAAGGACCGGGCGCATTTTCGGCAGCGCCGCAACCACCACAGGCTTGGCGTCACCGGCCTGCTGCGGGCGAGCCTGGGGTACGGCCGCCGCCGAGGATTCCAGGCCGGCTTCATGCGCGCCGGGCTTGAGTACCGATGCCGAGGCGGCCTGCGCGACGGAAGGAGGAATAGCGGAAACCGGCGCCGGGCGGGGCGGCTGTGCCACCGTCTCCAGCTGCGGTGCCTGCGAATGCAGGGTCGAGAAGTTTTCGTCCGGCGCACGGCGCGATTCGGCGGCATCTTCGTCGTCGGTCGCGGGAATGGCCGGCACGGCCGACAGGGCGACGAACTGGGTGGCCGGCGGAGCGGCAGCAGGCGCGGGCAGGGTGAAGCCGGCAACGGCGGGCTGCTTGCCGAGATCGGCCACCGCGGTCCATGGCACCGGCCCGCGCGCCACCAAAGTCGGATTGCTTTCGATTTGCGCGAATGCCGTGTCGAGCAGGCGCATCATTTCCATGTCGCGGCGCACGGCCGTGCGGCCGCCCATCACGATGCCGATCAGATGCACGCCGCCGCGCACCACCGAGGATGTGAGGTTGAAGCCGCTGGCGACGGTGAAGCCGGTCTTGATGCCGTCGGCACCGGGATAGCGGCCGATCAGATTGTCGTGGGTGGGATAGTAGACGCCCTTATAGTTGAAGCCGGGCAACGCGAAGTACGGATAAAATTGCGGAAAGTCATACGCCAGATGGCGCGCCAACACGGAGAGATCCGTCGCGGTGGTGATCTGAAGCGGATCGGGCAGGCCGGATGCGTTGTGGTAATAGGTTTCGCGCATTCCGAGCGCGCGCGCTTTTTCCGTCATCATCTGCGCGAAATGAAGCTCGGTGCCGCCCAACGCTTCGGCGACCACCACGGCGACGTCATTGGCCGACCGGATGACGATGGCGCGAATGGCGGTATCGACCGTGATCGTGGTGCCTTTGCGCAGGGAAAGCTTGGTGGGCTTCTGCTGGGCCGCATGCGCCGACACCGGCATGGGTGTCTGCATGGTGATCTTGCCGGCCTTCAGGGCCTCGAACAGCATGTACAGCGTCATCATCTTGGTCAGCGAGGCCGGATGACGCTCGGCGGTCTCGTTGCGGGCGTAAAGCACCTTGCCGGTGGCCCCGTCCAGGATCAGGGCGGCGTCCTTGTCCGGATCGGTGGGGCTCCCGGGCATGGGAACGACCTTGTGGGCGGCACGGGGGGCTTGGGCCCGGTTGCGATGGCGGGGGGCGGCATCGGCGGGGGCAGCCAGAACCAGCCCTGCCGCCAGGGTCGCGATTCCCAGAAGGAATAGTGGCTTTGTCACCAACCCAGATCCCCAAAACAGCGCCGCTCCGGACCCTTAAAGACCAAATTGTGTCATCTCATGCAAGCAGGAATGACGAATCAGCGTTATTTTACGGATGTTTAGACTGTTACCGCAGGCGGCAAGTTCCGTCACAAAAAATTTGCTGCATCGCAACAAAACAGCCTTGACGACCCCGCTAACCGTAGGCATATAGCTAATGTTGCAGTGCAACAGGCCGCCGGAACCCCGGGCCGTGCCGGACATGAATGCGAACATGAAAGGTATGACAATATGACCAAGGCAGAAACGGCCGCCGGAAATGGTTTCGGAGCCGCTGAAATCAACTTCAACGCCGGCGCCGATGCGATCAAGGCTGGCTTCGACAAGGCGATCGCGGGCTATGACAGCGTCGTCGGTTACGGCAAGGACAATGCGGAAGCCCTGATCAAGGCCGCCACGCTGGCCGGCAAGGGTGCCGAGACCCTGCACAACGAAATTTATGCTTACGCCAAGCAGTCGATGGAAGAATCCATTGCCGCCGGTAAGGCGATCCTGGGCGCCAAGTCGGTGCACGAAGCGATCGAAGTCCAGACCGGTTTCGCCAAGACCGCTTTCGAAACCTATGTCGCGGAACTCACCAAGTTCAATCAGCTTTTCACCGCGACGGCGAAGGACAGCTTCGCGCCGCTGCAGAATCGCGTGCAGGCCTGGGCCGAAGTCGTCCAGAACCGCGCTGCTGCTTGAAAATAGCAGACCGGCACTAAATATCCAAAGGCCCGGGACCCAAGTCCCGGGCCTTTTTATTTACCCAAAAAGGCATTTTGGCTTAGTCTGGAACGGCGCAGGTATCACCCTGTGCGCCAGGGACAGTGGAACTTCGTGCGCGATCACGGCGACGGCAACAATGGCAAGGGCGACAATACCGGCTCCGGTATCGTCACCCGCACGCGTACCAAGACCAAGAAGCCGTCTCTTTATAAGGTGCTCCTGCTCAACGACGATTACACGCCGATGGAATTCGTCGTCCATATCCTGGAAAAATTCTTCGCCAAAAGCCGCGAGGATGCGGTGGAGGTGATGCTGCATGTCCATCGCCACGGCGTGGGTATTTGCGGTGTCTTCACCTTCGAGGTGGCGGAAACAAAAGTCGCCCAGGTCATTGAATTCGCACGCCGGCATCAACATCCTCTACAATGTACGATGGAGAAAGAGTGATGCCATCCTTGTCGCGTAGTCTCGAACAGGCGCTGCACCACGCCATCAAGCTGGCCAGCGATCGGCATCATGAATATGCCACCTTGGAGCATCTGCTGCTCGCCCTGATGGACGATGCCGATGCCGGCCAGGTGATGAAGGCCTGCAACGTCGATACCGACGCGCTGCGCCGCGCCGTGCAGAAATATGTCGACGAGGAACTGGTCACCTTGGTGATCGAGGATGGCGAGGAAGCCAAACCCACCACCGGCTTCCAGCGCGTGGTTCAGCGCGCTGTGCTGCATGTCCAGAATTCGGGCCGCGATGAAGTGACCGGCGCCAATGTGCTGGTCGCGCTCTTCACCGAGCGCGAGAGCCATGCCGTATATTTCCTGCACGAGCAGAACATGAACCGGCTCGATGCGGTGAGCTATATCAGCCACGGCATCGCCAAGCGGCCCGGCATGAGCCAGCCCAAGCCGGCGCGCGGCACCGAAGACGAGGACGAGCCGGAAAAGCCCAACAAGCAGGGTACCGACGCGCTTGAAGCCTATTGCGTCAATCTCAACGAAAAAGCGAAGTCGGGCCGCGTCGATCCCTTGATCGGCCGCGCCTCGGAAGTCGAACGCACCATCCAGATTCTGTGCCGCCGGCAGAAGAACAATCCCTTGTTCGTGGGCGATCCCGGCGTGGGCAAGACCGCCATTGCCGAAGGCTTGGCGCGCAAGATCGTGAACAATGAAGTGCCCGAAGTGCTCCGGGGCGCGGTGATCTATTCGCTCGACATGGGCTCTTTGATCGCGGGCACGCGCTATCGCGGCGATTTCGAGGAACGGCTGAAGACCGTGGTGAAGGAATTGGAGGGCGTGAAGGGCGCCATTCTTTTCATCGATGAAATCCACACGGTGATCGGCGCTGGTGCCACCAGCGGCGGGGCGATGGATGCGTCCAATCTCTTGAAGCCGGCTCTGGCGGCGGGCGTGCTGCGCTGCATCGGCTCGACCACTTATAAGGAATATCGCCAGTATTTCGAAAAGGACCGCGCCCTGGTGCGGCGCTTCCAGAAGATCGACGTGTCCGAGCCGACCGTGCCGGACTCGATCAAGATCTGTATGGGCATCAAGTCCTATGTCGAGGAATACCACAAAGTGCGCTACACCGCCGATGCGGTGAAGGCGGCGGTGGAACTGTCCGCCAAATATATCAACGACCGCAAATTGCCCGACAAGGCGATCGACGTGATCGACGAGGTGGGCGCGTCGCAGATGCTTCTGCCGGAAAGCCGCCGCAAGAAAGTGATCGGCGTCAAGGAAGTGGAAGATGTGGTCGCCAAGATCGCGCGCATCCCGTCCAAATCCGTTTCCAAGGACGACACCGAAGCGCTCAAATCGCTGGAAAGCGACTTGTCGCGCGTCGTCTATGGCCAGGAAGGCGCCATCCAGGCTCTGTCCAGCGCCATCAAGCTGGCCCGCGCGGGTTTGCGCCAGCCGGAAAAGCCTATCGGCTCCTATCTGTTCTCGGGCCCGACCGGCGTCGGCAAGACCGAAGTGGCCAAGCAGTTGGCAAATATCCTGGGCGTGGAATTCCTGCGCTTCGACATGAGCGAATATATGGAGCGCCACACCGTCAGCCGGCTGATCGGCGCGCCGCCGGGCTATGTCGGCTTCGACCAGGGCGGGCTTCTCACCGACGGCGTCGACCAGCATCCGCATTGCGTGCTGCTGCTCGACGAAATCGAAAAGGCCCATGGCGACCTGTTCAACATCCTGTTGCAGGTGATGGACCACGGCAAGCTCACCGACCATAACGGCAAGAAGATCGATTTCCGCAATGTGGTTCTGATCATGACCACCAATGCGGGTGCCTCCGATGCCGCCAAGGACGCCATCGGCTTCGGCCGCGGCAAGCGGGAAGGCGAGGACGAGGAAGCCATCAAGAAGCTCTTCACCCCGGAATTCCGCAACCGGCTGGACGCGATCATTCCCTTCGCGCCTCTGTCGCGCGACACCATCGACAAGGTGGTGGAGAAATTCGTGCTGGAACTGGAAGCGCAATTGGCCGACCGCGACGTCACCTTCGACCTGACGGCGGAAGCCACCCGCTGGCTGGGCGAGAAGGGCTATGACGATTCCTTCGGCGCCCGTCCCCTGGCGCGTGTCATTCAGGAGAACATCAAGAAGCCGCTGGCGGACGAAATCCTGTTCGGCCAGTTGAAGGACGGCGGCACCGTGCGCGTGCTGCTGGACCGCGAGAAGGACAAGCTCGCTTTTGAATTCATCACCGCCGCCGAGGCCAAGCCTCGCGCGCCGCAAAAGCCGCCCCGGAAGAAGCCGGCCGCCAAGCAGGACGTATAGGCTTTGGCGATCGGGATCAGAGTGCCGCTCTGATCCTGGCGGCGACCGGTTCCAATGTCTTGGGATCGACCATGCCGCGCGCGTGCATGCCCAGATCGACACCCGCGCTTCGGGGGATGATGTGGAAATGTACATGGAAAACGCTCTGGCCCGCCGGGGCACCATTCAGCATCGCCAGCATGATGCCGGGTGCTTCAAGGCCCTTCTTCACGGCTTTGGCGACCTTCTGGGTCGTTGCCATCATCGCGGCCGCGCCTTCGAGTGACAGGGTCAGGATATTTTCCGCCGGCTCCTTTGGAATCACCAGCACATGACCTTCGGCCTGAGGCATCACATCCATGAAGGCTAAGGTCTTGTCATCCTCAAACACTTTCACGGCTGGAATTTCACCGCGCAGGATTTTGGCGAAGACGTTGTTGGGATCGTAAGCCATCTAATTTTCCTTCCTGAACGGGCCATGCTGGGCCAGTTCACCGATATGTTCTCTTACGGCTTCGCGCTCCTGAATCAGGAACTGGTCCACCGCCCGCCTAAGGCCTTTATGCGCGATGTAATGGGCGCTGTAGGTTTCTTCCGGCATATAGCCACGCAGCAATTTATGCTCGCCCTGGGCGCCGGCTTCCACTTTGGCGAGGCCGCGCGCGATGGCGAAATCGATCGCCTGATAGTAGCAAGTC
>JAFKFG010000044.1 GCA_017307355.1 Alphaproteobacteria bacterium | reverse complement strand
GAATCGCAATCGGTGATCCGTCCCGCCAAACTGTCCGGCGAGAAGCCCCCGAACACCACCGAATGCACCGCCCCGATCCGGGCACAGGCCAGCATCGCATAGGCCGCTTCCGGGATCATCGGCAGATAGATCGTCACCCGGTCGCCCTTCTGGACCCCCCGGGCCTTCAGCACATTGGCGAAGCGGCAGACCTCTTCGTGCAATTGCCGGTAGCTGATCTTCTTGCTGTCCTTGGGATCGTCGCCTTCCCAGATGATCGCGGTCTGGCTCGCCCGCTTGGCCAGATGCCGGTCGATGCAGTTGGCGGCCACATTCAGGGCACCATCCTCGAACCAGCGGATATGCAGGTCGTCGGCGGCAAAGCTCACATCGCTGACCTTGGTGAAAGACTTCAGCCAATCAAGCCGCTCGGCTGCCTTGCTCCAGAACCCGTCCGGGTCCGCCACAGACTGCGCATACCGCGCACCATAATCCAAAGCGCTCACATACCCGCGCTTCTTCCAATCCCCAGAGACAGGCATGATTTGATCAGTCATGGCAGTTTGCAACTCGAACCAATTATTTCCGGGAACCGACAGGCACAATTTCGCGCCCCACGGTGGTGTTGGTCACGATAGCAAAGCTGCCATACATGGCCATGGCGCCGCACAGAAGACCAACCCAACCGCCCAGTTGATGCAGCATCGGATTGCCAAGCATGGCGCCAAAGCCCAACAGGAAGAACGCGATCCATAGAGTTAGGAAAATGCAGAACAACAACCGGGTCAGATAAAAAGTCGCGACCCACAAACCGAAAGTGAACACGCCCCAAAGGACGAGCGCGAAGCCGATGGCGCTGTCCGCGCCCGACAGATCGAGCAGCTTGTTGCCGCCGAGGAAAACCAATGAGGCGAACCACCACCAGAAAGCGCCATAGCTGATGAAAGCGGTGGTTCCGAACGTGTTGCCGGTCATGAATTCCATGATACCGGCGATGACTTGCGCCGTGCCGCCAAAGGCCAGCGCCAGCGGCAGAACAACAGCCTCTCCATGGGCAGGCAGAAGACCCGCATTCACCGCACTCAAGAGAACAGTGGTGAGACCGAAGCCGACCAGTCCCAACGCCGCTGGATTTGCTTTGTCAGCCATGCCGTCTCCCTGAGCCTTTGGACGGAGAGCCGGTCGCGGCGGGACATCGCTCAAATGGCAATGTCCCGCCGTGCCGTCATGCTTTCAGTCTCAGAAGTCCTGCGTGTAGGTGAACAGATAGGTACGGCCCAACACCGTATAAAGAGACGAGTTGGTGTTGCCCGGATTGATGCCCACCTGTGATGGATCGCGGTCGAACAGGTTGTTCACGACCAGGTTGAAGCGCGAACCAGTATCCGGCAGCCCGTAACCCAGGGTGAGATCGAAATAATTGGCCACACCCTGTCCCGGCACGGTGGACTTCGGATTGGCGACCACCGACGAGTCCCGCATGCCGCCGATCATGCGCCAGCGCAGACCGATGTCCGCACCGAAGTTATGATAGGTGACCCGCGTGTTGGTCTGGTATTTGGGGAATGGTCCAAGCGTGGCGGTGGAGTTCAAGCTGCCGCCCGTGTTGGTCTGACCCAGTTCCTGCCAAGGCGACCCAGCCAGAATCTGCTGCTTGAAGCTGTTGAGATAGCTGCCGACGATGTCAAAGCTCATCGTGCCGGCATCCGGACCCCAACCGGACACTTCGCCGATATCGGTCAACCAGTTCGCTTCCAGGTCGATACCTGACGTTTTGTAGCCGCCCGTATTGGCAAAGGGCGTGCGCACATTGACCATCTGGCCGTTGCTGGGGCTCCGGTTGATAAAGCCGCAGTAGAAATTGGCGGCTGAGTAGCTCGGATTAGATCCGTCCAGATTGTAGCACTTGCTCACCAGGGTGTTGAAATCGAGCGACGAAATCGCATCCCGCACCCGGATATTGTAATAGTCCACCGAGATCGACGCATTCTGGAACCAGGGGCTGTCGATTTCCGGCTGATAGACCGTACCGAACGTAATGGTGTCGGCCTTTTCCGGACGCAAATCGATGTTGCCGGAATTGATAGACGGCACCTGATTGTCGTTGGTTTGATAGGTGGGTGCGATTGCCGCCGACAGGCCCGTCGCCTGGCAGAGCGCCAGAAGCTGCGCATTGCCGCCCCGCAAACGCACGTCGCAGGGATCGCCGGCGCCCGGCGGGATCGACGCCTGAACCGTGCGGTTGGCGTAATACGTCGAATTACCGGAGAACAACTCGTTCACCGACGGCGCGCGCACAGCGCGTTCGTAACCGCCGCGGAACCGCAAGCCATCCATCACCGCCCAGTCCACGTCACCTTTGTAGGTGTTGGTGCCGCCCGACAGGACATAGTCGGAATAACGGGCCGCGATGTCGACGTTCACGCTTTGGAAGAAGGGAATGTCCTTCACGACCGGGATCAGCAATTCGCCGAACACTTCACGCACGGCCGAAGCGCCGCGGGTGGGCGCCTGGGGATTGAAGGTGAAGGGATCGCCGGTCTGAACCGCCGCATCCGGTTTAAACTCGAAGGAAATGTTGCGGTAGTCGGCGCCCAAGGCGAACTTCACATCGCCCGCTGGCAACGCAAAGGCCGTGCCCTGGAGGTCGGCATTCAACACATCTTGTGTGACGGAGGTGCGGTTGGCGAATTCCGGCGAGGCGTAGGCCGTGCAAGCCGACGAGGACTGGTTGTTGCCGAAGGGATTGAAGCCGCCGGCGCAGAGGCTGGCGCCGCCGTCCGCTGCATTGAGCAGCTGCTGCACGATGCTAAAACGGACCGCGCCCGTGCTGGAGTAGGTGGTCAGGGTCTGGCCATGGCTGGCGTAAACGTCCCAGGTCATGGAGTCGCCCAACACACCATTCAGGCCGGCGACGAACTGATAAACATTGTTGGCATTGGTCGCCGTACGATAGCCGCCCAGGCCCAGGAAGCGCTTGTTGATCTGGATCGGCGCGGTGGAATTGGCGCGCGACGCCAACAGTGTCGCCACACCGGGATTTGCCGCAAGCAGGTTCTGCAGGAAGGGGTTGCTCAGCGGCACGGTGGGGATCTGCGTGGCGCTGGTCACCGTCGCGTCGCTCTGCACGATCGAATTATAGTTCGTGTAGAGGCCCTGGCCGAAGAAATGGATGTTGTTGTTCAGCGCCCAGTCACCTTTGACGAAGCTGGACCAACGCTCGAGCGGGTTCTGCGTGCCGCGGAAGTAATAGCTGCGGTTGCGCACCGAACCACCGGAGATATCGTTGAGAGGCCGGCCCTGCTCGTCAGTTATGGACTGATAGTTGTAGACCGTCCCCTTGTTCGGGCCGACATTGAACAGGCTGCCATCCGGGTTGAAGCCGAAGCCGCCCGATCCTGTCGGGGAAATCGAGCCCGCCGGGGCGCCGAACTGCCCGAAATAGGTATTGATGGCGGCCTGGCTGGGCGCGTTGGAGCCGCCGACATACTGGCCCTGCACCAGCGGGGTGACTCCGGTATGGTTCGACAGCAGGAAGGGAATAGAACCCCAGTTCACATGCGTGACCTTGGTATATTCCACCGCGACCGTGATATTGCCTTTGCCGTCGGCCGTGTTGATGCCGCCAATGGCATTCACGTCGTACTGGCTGCCGCCATAGGATTCGGTGGTGCCGTAGCTGCTGCTGACCTGCAGGCCATCGGCCGGACGCTTGGTCTTGAAGTTCACAACGCCCGACACGGCGTCCGAACCGTAAACCGCCGACGCGCCGCCGGTGATAATTTCAACATTGCCGACAATGCCGGCCGGCAGCTGGTTGATGTCGACGGTGCCGTCGGAGTTGGACGGCAGCATGCGGCGGCCGTCAAGCAGCACCAGGTTACGCTGAGGACCGAGGCCGCGCATGCTGACATTGCGCTGGCCGCTGCCGCCGATGAAGGAGCCGGAACCGCCGGTCGAAGTGGAGAATTGCGGCAGATCCTTCAGGCCCGCTTCCAGGGCGATCTGACCGCTCTGTTTGAGGGTGTCGGAGGTAACCGACACGGTGGGGGTGGCGGTGTTGTAGTCGGGGCGCGCGATCAGCGAACCGGTGACGACGACCGTTTCGCCGGCGGGCGGCGCTTCGGGAGCGCTCTGCGCGAAAGCCGCGGACGAGACCAGGAGCATCGGCAGAGCCGCGCTGGACAAAAGCAGCCGGGAAGAAATCTTCGGCGCAAAGGACGTCGTAAAATTCATGGTGTTCCCCGATAGTTAGTAAGCGTTAACACAGGCCGCTTTGGTCAGCGGCTTACAGCAGGCACGATTTCAGTTCCAAAGTGCTTAAAACGACGGACGGTGGGACAAGCCGCTGAAACGCCAGCGCTTCGCTGATGCGAAATTCTTGCCGTTGGCATGGCAAACAAGCCATCGATGCTCCCCCCCTGTGCTGACTGTTGCCGTCCAAATCCACAGTTGCGCGTGCAATATGCAACACGCGCGTTTTTATTTTCTGGCTATAGGTTTAGGTCAGAAAACGAGCTTTTGACGATGGACAAAATATGGATAAAGTTGGACTTTTGTGGAGTTAATGTAGGGCTGGGAGTCCTCATCCATGTACTCGAGTGCCCAACCGGTCATCGTCGAGCGCCACCTGCCCCTGATGCCCATGGGGCTTATCAGCCCGGCCTGCTGCTGGGCCAGCATCGATGACGATCTGAACTATATGTTCCATATCGCGCATGGGCGCGGAACGGTCATGACCCAGAGTGGGATCATCCGATTCGCGGCCCCCTGCGCGGTCATCATTCCGGCCGGCGAAGCCCATAATTTCCAATTCGAGCTGAACGCCAGCGGCATGGCCCTGACCATTTCCGCTTCCTATCTCCAGAGCCTGGTGGCCCGGGAACGCGATTTTGCCATGCTTTTCGCGGCTCCCGTGGTGGTCCCCCTGGTTTCCGAGCAGCTGACCTGGCCCCTCGCCCGGCTGGCGCATGAATTGGCGGGATCCGACGTGGCCCACACGGCCGCCGCCGATTCCCATCTTCTCAGCATCCTGGTGCAATGCGCTCGGGCCCTGGAACATTCCCGGGCCATCCAGGCGGCGCATCCCAAAGCCGCCGCCACCCTGGTGACCCGGCTCCGGGAGCTGATCGAGCAGCATTACAGGGATAACATGACCCTGGCCCAATACGCCGCCACCCTGGGCGTGACCCAGACGCGGCTGCGCGAAGCCAGTTTGATGGTCACCGGGATGCTTCCGAATCAGCTGATCCAGCAACGCATCCTGCTGGAAGCGCAAAGAGCGCTGCTCAATTCCACCATGACCATCGCCCAGACCGCCTATTATCTGGGTTTCAATGATCCCGCCTATTTCTCGCGCTTTTTCACCAAGGCGATGGGCCAGTCGCCGCGCATGTATCGGGAAAAGCCCAAAAGCAACTGACGCTGGTCGCGCTTTCCTGACAGCGCGCACATAAAATTAAACCCACGGATAGATTTCCTATCCGTGGGTTTAGTTCGTTACGCCCTTGGTATTTTAACGAGGCGCGTCCTTGGCCTTGCCCGAGATCAGATCCTCGATCGTGAAGTGGCGACCGTTGAAGATCACGTGCTTGACGTTGAAGGTGTTGTGGATGTCCTCCAGCGGATTGCCCTTGACCAGGACGATGTCCGCCAGCTTGCCGGCCTCGATACTGCCCGCGTCCAGATTCAGCATCGCCGCCGTGTTGACGGTCGCGGTGCGCAGGATGTCGTAGGGCTGCATGCCATAGCGGGCATAGGTCTCCATTTCCGAGTGCAGGAACATGCCTTCCGGCTCGTCCGTGCCCGCCGTGATGGTGGCGCCGGCCTTGAACAGGTCCATCACCATCTTGGGCGTGCCCGTATCCTTGCGCGGCAGGAAGCCGCCCAGGATCTTGTCGTAGTTCCGGATCTGGTTCTGGAGCCAGGGCGGATCCATCGCCACGCGCGGGTCGTTCTTCAGTTCCGGATGAGAGCTGATCAGATCGCGCATGCCGCTGAAGATCATCGGCGTCATGTTGATCTTGTTCTGGCTGATGATCTGGATCACGTCTTCATAGGCGTGATTGAAGGTGGCCTTGGGCGAGTAGCCGCGGCGGCTGGTGGCGGTGGTGTGCTCGACGCTGTCCATCCCGTCGAACGCGGCGGGGTAGATCTCGTGAGTGCTCACCGGCTCGCCGACGCTGTGGGCATAATCCACGATCATCTTCTGCTGGATGTCCGGCATGCGGACATAGGACTTGAACATGTCGAAGCCCAGAATATGGGCCCGCTCCAATTCCCGCATCAGATGGGCATTGGACGAGATCGCAGTGCCCATTTTGTAATAGGTCCGCTTCCATTCCATCAGGTGACCGGTGGAGAAGATGCGCGGCTGGACGCGCACGCCCGCATCGCCGGCCTCGCGGTCTTCCACCGCTTCATACGGCAGACCGCCCGGCGTGCGCACGGACGTGATGCCATAGGCCAGGAAGTTGCGGCCCTGCTGCTCGCCGAAATCGGACTGGCGGTGGCTATGGTTTTCGATCAGGCCGGGCATGGCGACCAGATCCGGCGCTTCGATGGTGGCGGTGCGGCCGGCCACGTGCGGCGTCACGCTCTTGATCCGGTTGCCCTCGATCTCGATGTCCATGTCGTTGCGGGCGGTCTTGGAGATGCCGTCGACCAGCTTGCCCACATGGATGGTCATGCTGCCCTTGGGCACATAGGCCGTGTAGGTGAGGTCCAGCGGCACCGTCTTGGTTTCGCCGGTCTCCGTGTCCATGACCTGGATCTTGTCGTTGGCCTGATACAGAACGTGACGGCTATCGCCCGCCCAATTGGGGTTGTAGGCGATCTCGCTGGTGAGATGGCGGACCGGGCCCTGCGGCTCACCCGATTGGGGATCGACCGGCCAGATCGCCAATTGCCCTTCGTAGATGCCCAGCATCTGCCGTCCGTCGGGCGACCAGGACGGACCGTTCCAGCCGCGGCTGTCGATCGACATGTTGGGCTGGGGCGCAAACCATTTGTCATCGGTGGCATCGTCCGCCTCATCGCCGGTGGACGACATGGTCAGCACCTGGTTGGTGCCTTCGCGATATTTGCGGTTATAGGGCGCGACCATGGCGAGAGCGATGCGCTTGCCATCGGGCGACCAAGTCGGCGTACCCGGCGCGAAGATCGACTTGTGAACGATCTTCACATCGCCGGTGGCGACATCGGCCACCGCGACGCTGGCGCCGCGCCACATCGCATCGACATTGACGAAAGCGATGCGCTTGCCGTCCGGCGAGAATTGCAGCGAGGTCGGCTGGGTGGTGATATGGGTGAGCTGGCGCATCTGGCCGGTCTGCATGTCGCGGATCCAGATCTGCAGCAGGCCGCCGGCGCGGTCGGTGGACCAGGCCAGGTAGCGGCCATCCGGCGACCAGGTGGGATCCAGGTCATAGGAGGCGTCGTTGGTCAGGTTCTGCGGCTTGCCGCCGGTGACCGGCACCAGCCAGAGGTCGCCCAGAGCGGAGAAGGCAATCTGCTTGGCGTCGGGCGACAGGACCGGGCGCATGATGCCAAGCGCCTTGCGCGGCGTCTGGCTGTCGAAATCGCGCTTGGCACGAACATAGGTGTTGCGCGGCGGGGTGATTTCCAGGGTTACGGAGAAGGGAACGTCCTTGACGCTGCCGCCCAGGGTGCGGCGCTTAATCTTGCCGTCCGCGACATAGAAGAACTCGTTCTTCGAGACCCAGCTGGGACGGAAGGGGAAAACCACTTCCTTGCCGCTGATCGATTTGCCGTTGTAGTTGAGCTGGCTGTCGTTGCCGACCGAGGACTGATAGACCAGCTGGCCATCCGGGCCCATCGAAGCGGCCGCGATATTGCCGTCGGAATCGGCGATCTTGCGCTCCACCTTGGTTTCGACATTCACGGCCCACAGGGTTTTGTAGGTGTCGCGGCTGGAGGTGAAGATCACTTCTTTGTCGTCGGTGGACCAGGCCGGCATCACGTCTTCGGCCGGATTGGTGGTCAGCTGGGTGAGCGCGCCGCTTTTGACGTCCATGACCCAGATATTGTTGTTGCTGCCGAGCGGATCGCCGCGGTCGGACGAGAAGGCGATCTTGCTGCCGTCATGGCTGAAGATCGGCTCGCGGTCGTCGAACGTGCCTTCCGTCAGCATGTGCTGATTGGTGCCGTCCGCATTCACTTCCCACAGATCGTAACCGCCGTCGCGATAGCCGAAGAAAATCACGCTTTTGCCGTCGGGCGACCATTGCGGCTGATGCGCGTCGTTGAAAATATCCGTGATCCGCTTGGCCGCGCCGCCGCCGACCGGCAACACATAGATCGCGCCCTGCAGATCGATCGCCAGCATCTTGCCGTCCGGCGAAACCGAAACCGCCATCGAGGTGCCTTCATGCACCGTGATGCTTTTGGTCTGAGGTGCGTGAATTGTGGGGGCTTGCGCCACGCTGGGCATGATGGCCAAGGCGCTGGCACCCAGAATGAGCGGCAGGACGAAGCTGAGACGCATGGAATCCCCCAAAAAAGACTGATGTTTCGGTCTTAGCAGGCGGATGGAGGAGGCAAAAGTCTCAAGACTTGGACAAAGCCCGACGAGACTTGGACAAAGTTTGTTCCACGATTTTTCGCGATGAATGCAATCGCGACGGTGCCGGTGAAAACATTCTGTTAGCGGCGGCAAATTTATTCGCAGCTGCGATATTGCTCTGCAGCATGCTTAAAAATCGACGCCTGCCAAAAAAATGCGCGCATAAATTCAGCCATGCTCGCCGGCAGCCGGCAGCGTGACCGCCATCTCCAATCCCTTGGGCTGAAGATTGCGCGCGGAAATCGAGCCGCCGTGAACCGCCATCGCGCGCTGGGCGATCGCCAGGCCGAGCCCGAAGCCAAATCCGTCGGCGGACATGCCGAACGGCATGAAAAGGCCGGCCATCGCCTCTTCGGGTATTCCCGGCCCCTCGTCCGTGACCTTGAGATTGAAGCGGTCGCCGTCGCGGCGAAGCACGGCGTTGACCTTTCCGCCTTCCGAGGAATAGCGCACGGCATTGCGGACGATATTCTCGATCGCGCGGGCGACCAGCCTTCCGCTGCCGCGGGTGATCCATTCGACGTTTTCGTCATCGGGCTCGATCGCGAGCAGCACATCGACCCGCTTGGCGGCGGCCTCGAAGCGCGCATCCTGAACCACGGCTTTCACGATCTCCGCGAAATCGAAATAATCCTCGCCGCGGCTCTGGCCGCTCTCCAGCTTGGCCAGGGTGAGCAGCTCGCCCACCATCTCGTCCAGCTTGGCCGCCTCGCCATTGATGCGGTCCAAAGAGGTGGCCATCTTGGATGGGTCCTGTTTGGCCAGTCCGATCGCCAGGTTGAGCCTGGCCAGCGGCGTGCGCAATTCGTGGCTGACATCCGCCAGGAGCCGGTCGCGCGCGGCGACCAGTTCTTCCAGGCGCACCGCCATCTTGTCGAAATCATGCGCCAGGTCGGCGATTTCGTCTCGCCGCCGGCCCATCGCCGGCCCCAGGCGGGTGGCAAAATTGCCTTGCGCCAGATCGCCGAAGCCCGCCTGCATGCGTTGGATCGGCTGGGTCAGATACCAAGCCAGGATGGCACTGAAGCCAAGCCCGCCCACCACCACCACGATCACCACTTCCATCGGGATGCCGAAGATGCCGTGATTGCGGGACCCGCGCTGCGGATAATAGGAAACCCGGTAACTTGCTCCATCCGGGGCGCTCACGGTCTGGCTGGCAATAGGCGCCCGCCTGTTCATGGGACTTGCCACCGGCTGGACTTGAACCCGGGCGCGCCAGTCTTGGGGCCAGGCTTTCTGCTCCTCGGCCAGGGCCCCGGGCCCGCCCTGCTGGATCGCCGAAGACGCCGCCGCCACCGACACCCGCGCAAAGGCGCGCATATAGGAAACGTCCTGGTCGGGCCTGAGCAGGGTGAACATCAGCCAGATGCCCTGGGTGATGATGATGAAGGTCAGCCAGAAGCCGATCAGAATCTTCCAGAACAGACGGCGCTTCATGGACGCAGCCTCAACCGGTAACCGACGCCGCGAATGGTCTCGATCTCGATTTCGCTGTTGCTGCATGCCCCCAGCTTCTTGCGCAGATTGCTGACATGCACATCGACACTGCGGTCATAGATTTCGCGCGGGCGTCCCAGAACCTTCAACGACAATTCCTCCTTGCTGGACACCATCTCGCCGGCGCGCATCAGGCTTTCCAGCAGGTCGAATTCCGAGGTGGTCAATTCGAATGGCTTGCCCGCCCAGCTCACCTCCCGCTTGCCGGGAGACAATTCCAGCTGGCCGCTTTTGAGGGCGGTGGCTGGGGCGGTATCGCGCTGGCGCCGCGTCACGGCCCGAAGGCGCGCCACCAGCTCGCGGGGAAAATACGGCTTGGCGATATAGTCGTCGGCGCCCATTTCCAGGCCCACCACCCGGTCCACATCGCCGCCCTTGGCGGTAAGCATGATGACGGGAATTTCGCTGGCGCGGCGGATATGGCGCAGCACTTCATTGCCGTCCATGCCGGGCAGCATCACATCCAGAACCACAACATCGAACTGCCCCGAAAGCGCGGCCGCGGCCCCATCCGGACCGTTGAAAGCCGCGGTCGTACGGATGCCTTCGCCCGCCAGATATTCGGTCAACATCTCGCTCAAGGCGGTATCGTCATCGACAAGAAGAACGTGCAAATCCATCTCCCGCAGCAACAATAATGTTGCGCCCGCTAAAGGGCTTTGTCAGCAGGCTTTTCACATTCTTTACAGATTGCTGGCGAACACTTTACCCCATGGCGGCGCCAAGGCGTCTAGCCTTCCCGGCATGAATATCCGGGTCACCGTGCAAGCCCTTCGCGCCCTTCGTCCGGCGCCTCCGGCGCACGCCCACAAAACCCGATTCAATCCCCGCGCCGATATCCTGGATGAAGTGGTGGCCGGGCTTCTGTGGATGACCTTGGACCTGCCGCAGGATGCATCGCGGTCGGAGCTGGAAAGCTTTGCCCATCAGCTGGTGGCGCGCATCAGATTCGGCGCCAGCGAGACCGCCATCGAAAGCGAAATCATCTTCCTGCAATCCGGCCAGCTCGGCCGCCCGGCCAATCACGACGCCATTCACGCGCTGGCGGGCCGCATCATGAGCACGGTGCGCGGCGCCTGACGCCGCTTCTTACAATTCTTTTTCACTTCGCTGCCGAACACCTTACGCCACTCGCGCTCCAAACATCCTATCTATGGCTCGTCGCCAATCACGGCGGCGAGAAACAACGGAGCAGCGACAATGTCCATCTTCAACGAAGAATATCTGAGCAACTTCCTGCACGCCGCCATGGCGATCCCCTTCGCCCTGCCCCTGATCGGCATCACCGCCCGCATCGTTTCGCATCTGATCTGATCCGACGATCCGGCAAAACAGGAGAACCCCATGACGCTTTTCAACAGCGACGAAATGATCAGCAATTTCCTGCATGCCGCCCTGGCGCTGGCATTCGCGATCCCCGCCTTCGGCATGGCGATCCATGTCGCCAAGCACCTTGTCTGACTTGAAAGCGCGCGCCACCCGCCATCGCGGCAGACCCGGCGCGCGCTTTCATTCCCCATCGGGCGGGCGCGGGGATTGAAAAGACCCAAGGCTTGAGTTCCACTATGGACGCTTCTCAATGCGAGACCGTCCATGCACCGCCTGCTATTTCCGGCCGCCGCCCTTCTCGTCACCCTGTCCGCGACAAGCGCCCTTGCCGATGAAGGCATGTGGACCTTCGACAATTTTCCCGTCGCCACGGTCAACCAGAAATACAATCTGAACATCGACCAGAAATGGCTGGACCGCGTGCGCAACGCCTCGGTGCGCCTCTCCACCGGCTGTTCCGCGTCGATCGTCACGCCCGATGGCCTGGTACTCACCAACCATCACTGCGTCCGCGATTGCGCCCAGCAGCTTTCCAACGCCACCACCGATTATGTGAAGGACGGCTTCCAGGTCGCCAAGCGCGAGGACGAGAAACTCTGTCCGGGCATGCAGGCCGATGTCCTGTCCGGTATCAGCGACGTCACTGACCGCGTCACCAAGGCCGCCGCCGGCAAGAGCGGCCAGGATTTCGTGCGCGCCCGCGATGCGGAGATCGCCGCAGTCGAAAAGTCGGGCTGCGCCGGCAAGGAAGACAAATTCCAGTGCCAAGTGGTCACGCTCTATCAGGGCGGCCAATACAAGCTCTACACCTACCGTAAATATTCCGATGTCCGCCTGGTGTTCGCGCCGGAAGGCATGACCGCCTTTTTCGGCGGCGATCCCGACAATTTCAATTTCCCCCGCTACGACCTCGATTGCTCCTTTGTGCGGCTTTATGAGGACGGCAAGCCGGTGAAGACGCCGGACCATCTGATCTGGAGCAGCGCCGCGCCCGAGGACGGCGAGCCGGTGTTCGTCTCCGGCAATCCCGGTTCCACCCAGCGGCTTCTTACCGCCGATCAGCTGCAAAGCCTGCGCGATCTGGCTTTGCCCGAAACCCTGATCCAGTTTTCGGAACTCCGGGGCCGGCTGATCCGCTTCTCTTCGGAGAGCGAGGAGCATGCCCGCATCGCCAACGATCTTCTGTTCGGCATCGAGAACAGCTTCAAGGCCTTTCACGGCCAGGAAAAAGCCCTGGTCGATCCGGCCCTGATCGCCGCCAAGCGGACCGCGGATAATGATTTGAAGGCCAAGGTCGCGGCCAATCCAGCGTTGGCGGCCGAGGTCGGCGATCCCTGGGCCGATATCGCCAAGGCGCAGGCGGATTATCGCGCCCTCTATCTCTCCAACGCGATGATGGAGACACGCGCCGGCATCGGTTCGGATCTGTATCGCTTCGCCCGCACCCTGGTGCGCGCGGCCGCGGAGAAGACCAAGCCGAATGGCGACCGCCTGCCCGCCTATACCGACAGCCGGCTGGCGCTTCTCAGCAAGACCTTGCTCGACCCCCAGCCGGTCTATCCGGAACTGGAACAAGTGGTGCTGGAATATTGGTTGTCGAAGCTGCGGGAAAATCTCACCGCCGATGCGCCGGGCACCAAGACCTTCCTGGGTAAAGATTCGCCGGAGACCCTCTCCAAGCGGCTGGCCCAATCCAAGTTGGGCGATCCCGCCGTGCGCAAAGCCTTGTGGGATGGCGGCATGGCGGCCATCCAGGCCTCCGACGATCCCATGATCAAATTCGTGCTGGCCACCGACGCGGCCAGCCGTGCGATCCGCAAGCAATATGAGGAGCGCGTCTCCGGCCCCACCGACCGTGCCGCCCAGAAAATCGCCCGCGCGCGCTTTGCGATCTATGGCACCAATGTCTATCCGGACGCGACCTTCACCTTGCGCCTCTCCTACGGCAAGGTGCAGGGCTGGACAGACAATGGCATCACCGTCCCCTCTTTCACTTACTATAAGGGGCTGTGGGAACGCGCCACGGGTCAATTCCCGTTCGATCTGGCGCCACGCTGGCAGACCGCACAGACCAAGGTCAATCCCAACACGGTGATGAATTTCGTCAGCACCAACGACATTATCGGCGGCAATTCCGGTTCGCCCATCATCACCGCCAAAGGTGAAGTGGTCGGTGCCGCCTTCGACGGCAATATCGAAAGCCTGGGCGGGGCGTTCGGGTTCGACGAGCGGGTCAACCGCACCGTGTCGGTCTCCACCGCCGCCATCACCGAAGCCTTGAAGAATGTCTATGGCGACCAGACATTGGCGGCAGAGCTGGAAGGGCGCAGTCGGCGGTGACCGCGACGCGCCGCACATTTCTGGGCATGGGCGCGGCGCTGCTGGCATCGCGCCCTGCCCTCGCGGCCGATGCACAACCGGAAAACCGGTCGCGCCTGATCCTGTTGGGAACCGGCGGCGGACCCACGCCCAAACCGAACCGCGCCGCGCCGTCGCAGGTGATCATCGTCAATGGCGATGCCTATGTGATCGATTGCGGCAATGGCGTCGCCCGCCAGATGGTGCTGGCCGGCGTTCCGGTTTCATCGTTGCGCAACATCTTCATCACCCACCAGCATTCCGACCACAATGCCGATTACGGCAATCTCGTCTGGCTGAGCTGGGCTACCACCCTGGCGACAAAAGTCGGCACCTATGGGCCGCCGCCGCTCAAGGAGATGACGCGGCTGTTCCTGGAGATGAATGATTACGACATCAGAACCCGCATGGCGGATGAAGGCCGCCCGCCCCTGAAAGACCTGATCGCCGCGCACGAGATCGCGGGCGATGGGCCCGTCATGCAGGACAAGAATGTGAAGGTCACGGCCGCCCTGGTGGAACATCCCCTGGTCAAGCCAGCCTTCGCCTATCGCTTCGACTGCCCCGACCGCTCCATCGTGATTTCCGGCGACACGCGGCCGTCCGAAAATCTGGTCCGCCTGGCCAAAGGCGCCGATGTGCTGGTGCATGAAGTGATGTACCTGCCCGCGATCGAGCAGGTAATCGCGCGCGAAGCGAACGCCACGACCTTGCGCGCGCATCTTATCGCCAGCCACACCAGCACCGAAGATGTCGGCCGCATCGCAACCGAAGCCGGGGTGAAAACCCTGGTCCTTTCGCATCTGGTGCCGGGCGGGCTGCCGATCATCCCCGACCAGGTCTGGTACGACGCGGTGCGCCCGCATTTTCAGGGAAAGCTGGTGGTGGGCCGGGACCTGATGGAGCTTTGACGGGCGCCGTTGACAGGCGGGCGGCCGGGGCGCACGATTTTGCCGTCATCGTGTCGGGGGGCATGTCATGAACAAAGATAGTCTCATCATCGCCACCGCCATCGGCCTGGCGTTGCAACTGGCCATGGTCGTGATCGGCCATTACGTTCCTGCGATCCGCGAAAAAGGTTTTGCCGTCGGCGGCATGTTCTTCTCGCTGGTCGCGGGATTTCTCTATGCCCGCATGGCCCAGACGGGCTGGGGCGGCGCGCTGGGCGGCGGCGCCTTGGCAGGCGGCCTTTGCGCTATTCTGGGCATCGCGGTTTCGACCGCATTGGGCGATGTGCCGCCCATGATCCTGGTGATGGGCACCGCTGCTTCGGCGGTCACCGGATTGATCGGCGGCGCGGTCGGCAAGCTGATCGGCTGAACGCTATTTGCGATAGACCACGCCGCCCTTCATCACGAAGGCGACGTGCTCCACCGCCGTGATGTCGTTCAAGGGATTGCCGGGCACCGCGACGATGTCGGCGAAATAGCCGGGCTTGAGTTCGCCGATCTGGCCCTGCCAGCGCAAGATCTGTGCCCCGTTCAGATAATCCGCCTGCAGCACGGCAAGCGGCGTCATGCCGTATTTCACCATCAACTCGAATTCCCGCGCCTGGGTGCCATGGGGAAAAGGCCCCACATCGGAGCCCACCGCGAAAGGAATTCCGGCAGCGATCTGGCGCTTGAATTCCCGGATCTTGTAATCGAGCATGGCATGCTCGCGCGCGCCCGCTTCCGGCGTCGCGGCATGATCGGCGAAATATTCGAAGATCACGAAAGTCGGCACCGCCGGAATGTGCTTCTGCTTCATCAGCTGCATGGTCTGGTCGCTGAGCTGGGTGGCATGATCGATCGATGCCACGCCCGCCTGCGCGGCGTATAAAGTGCCGGGCTCGCCCTGGGCATGCACGCCGATATTGGTTTCCAGCCGCGCCGCTTCGTCGATCGCGGCCTTCAGCTGCGCCTCGGTATATTGATAGGGCGTGTGGAATTCCCCGCCGCGCATGGAATCCGCGCCGGTCTCGTAGATCTTGACGAAGTCGGATCCGTCCTTGCGCTGCTGGCGGATGACGGTGACCAGCTGATCGGCATTGTTGGCGTAATCCGCATTGGGCAGCACATGCTGCGCGGGATTGTAGCGGATCGCATCCTCATGGCCGCCCAGGATGCTGATGGCATTGCCGCTGACCCGCATGCGGGGGCCGGGGATAAGCCCCTTATCGATGGCGTTGCGCACGGAACTGTCGGCGGCCCCGGCACCTTCGCTGCCCATGTCGCGTTCGGCGGTGAACCCCGCCAGCAGGTCGTCCCTGGCGGCCAGGGTGGCAAGAATGGTCCGCTGCGATTCTGATTCCTGCACCGTCTGCAAATCCTCGGCGCCGGGATGCAGGAACAAATGCACATGCGCGTCGATCAGGCCCGGCATCAAGGTGGCATCGCCCAGATCGATCACTTCGGCATTGGCAGGATGTTGAAGCGCGCTGCCGACGGCGGTGATGCGGTCGTCCTCGACCAGAATTTCACCGGGACTGACGATACGCCCGCCCGCGACATCGAGCAGGCGCTGGGCGTGGAGGAGAATGGGATGCGATGGACGCGGCGGGACCGAGGGACTTTGCGCGGTCGCCGCAGATAGGGGAGCGGCAATAGCCAGAGCGAATAAAATGGTGCCGCGGACTTTCATTCTTCGCATCCCCGTCCTGACCGGCCGGAAATAGACTTTATTCCGACCGCGATGGCAAATAACGTGACGGCGGACAACAGCGTATATCGGCATGACCGCGCAGACTGAAATCGGCTCGCTTCCCACACCTTCCCTATTGCTCGACCGCGCGCGGCTCGCCCGCAACGCGGCGCGGATGCGCGCCCAGGCCGCCGGGCTTGGCGTGTCCGTCCGTCCCCATCTGAAAACGGCAAAATCCCTGGACGCGGCAGCTTTCGTGCTGGGCTCGCCGCCGGGGCCAGCCACGGTATCGACCCTGAAGGAAGCGGAGATGTTCGGCGCCACCGGCATCACGGACCTGCTTTACGCCGTTTGCATCAGCCCGCAGAAGCTTCCCCGGGTCACGGCCATGCGCCGCCGGGGCATCGACCTGAAGATCATCCTGGATTCCGTGGAGGCCGCGGAAGCTGTCGCTCAGCATATCGCCCAGTCGGGGGATGCCGTGCCCGTGCTGATCGAAATCGATGTCGACGATCATCGGTCCGGGGTGCGGTGGGACAATCGCGAGACGCTGCTCCGGATCGGGCGTTCGCTGACGGAGGGTGGCGCCATCCTGCAAGGCGTGATGTGCCACTCCGGTGAAAGCTACAATCTGCATGACGGCGAGGCGCTGGCGGCGGCGGCCGATCTGGAACGGGTCCGCATTCTGGAGGCGGCCGAAGCCTTGCGCGCTGCCGGGCTGCCCTGCCCGGTCGTCAGCGTCGGCTCCACGCCCACCGCACTCAGCGCCAAGTCCTATGACGGCATCACAGAAGTGCGCGCGGGCGTCTATATGTTCTTCGATCTGGTCCAGGCCGGCATCGGCGTCTGCGGGATTGGAGACATCGCGCTCAGTGTCCTTGCCACCGTGATCGGTCATCAGCGCGACAAGAACTGGATCATCACCGATGCAGGCTGGATGGCGCTGTCCGCGGACCGCGGCACGGCGGACCAGGCGGTCGATCACTATTACGGCCTGGTCTGCGATGCGGATGGCCAGCCTTATCGCGACCTGGTCGTGCTCAAGGCCAATCAGGAGCATGGCATTCTCGCCGCCCGCCCCGGCTCGGGCGCCAATATCCCCGAGCTCAAGGTCGGGGACCGGATTCGCATCCTGCCGAACCATGCCTGCGCCACGGCCGCGCAGCATGACCAGTATCACCTGATCGAGCCGGACAATTCGGTATCCGCGATTTGGCCCCGCTTCCGGGGCTGGTGAGCTAGCGCCGCATCGCGGCCAGTTTCAATCCCAGTCCGATCAGCATGGTGCCCAGCGCCCGATCCAGCCAGCGGGACAGGCGATCGCTGGCGCGAAGCCTGGCGGTCACGCGGTCGCCGAAAAACACCAAAGGCGGCTCGATCAGCCCCGCCACGGCGATGACCAGAATGCCGTGCAGCAGAAGCTGCAGCCAGACAGGGCCCGCGCCAGGCACCAGGAATTGAGGCAGGAAGGCCAGGAAAAAGATCGCGACTTTGGGATTGAGCAGATTGACCAGCATGCCCTGCCCGAAAACCCGCCGCCGGCTGATAGAAGAACGCGGCCCGGCATCGGCCAGGAATCCGCCCTTGGAGCGCAAGGCCTGAACGCCCAGCCAAAGCAGATAGGCGACACCGACCCATTTGACGATGGCGAAGGCTTCGGCGGAGGCCGCGATCAGCGCCGAAAGGCCCACCACCGCGAATGTGATGTGACAAAGCACACCCGCCCAGACGCCCAGCATCGCCGCCAATCCGTGGCGCGTTCCGCCGCGCGCGGTGTGCCCCAGGATGAAAGCCAGGTCCGGGCCGGGTGCCAGGTTGAGCAGCAAAGTGGCACTGAAAAATTCCGACCAGTGCACAAGACTGTAATGCAGCATCGAGCCTTCCTTGCGCGTGCTTATACAGGAAGACGCGAAAATCGCCGCGATGCGCCGACTGTCAAAACGCGCGTTTCACGTGGTTGCGAGCTCATCGTAAACCAGCGGCTTCAGGTCCGGCGCCAGCCAGCCGCGCCGCGCTTCGACCGAGAATAGCCGCTCCCGGCTCCAATAGGTCAGCAGCCATTTGGAATCGCCCAAAGGCGAAGCCAGAAGCCTGTCCAAAATTTCATGAAGGGGGCTGGCCGGCGCCGAGGCCAAAACCATCCGCGCCACACCCAGGGACGCCTGGGTTATGGTCTCGTGATATCCGCCAGTGTCGGTGTTGGGCGTGCCGGAGGCCTCGTTGAAGGCGCGAATCAATCCCGGCATGGCCGTTTCCAGATTCAGGTCGGGACGATGGCGCATCAGCCAAAGCGTCACCGCGAAATGGGCCGCATGAGTCCATTCCGGCTTCGGCAACGAAAGGTCGAGGAATTTGCGACCCGCGCGCGCGATCTCATTATCGTTGGAAAATTGCCGCCCCTGCATCGAGGCAAGATAGCGAAAATTCCCAAAGGTGAAACCGGGACATTTATACGCCGTCATCATCATGCGCGGGCGCGTTCCCGCTGCCGCGGCAATGTGTTGTCAGGCGAACGGATATGCCCGAGCCCTTGATTGTTGCACTGCGCAAACCGCTTGAACGCTCATGGACCGGATAGCGCGCCGCGACTCATCCGGAGCAGGACATCGATGCCACACCGGTGCAACAAACACCCCAATTGCCCCAAAAAAACATCCCATTTCCGCCACACTGTATGCCCAGGCTGAAACTCCATGCCGCACGGCGAATATCCTTGCCGCAGGGCCGACAAGAGGGACTACCCAATGCAAATAATGAAACCCGCTATTTTTACCGCCATCGCCGTCAGCGCTTTCAGCCTTGGCGGCTGCGCAACCAAAGATTACGTGAATGAACATGTGGCCGCCGTGGACGCCAAGGTGCAGGCCACGCAGGGCCAGGTCGATCGGCACGAAGCCCATCTGACCCAGCTCGACCAGGCGACCAAGGATGCACTTGATCGCGCCACCGCCGCCGGCAAGCTGGCTGAAGGCAAATTCCTCTACTCCATGGTTCTGTCCGACGATTCGGTGAAGTTCCCGGTCGACAGCGCCAAGCTCTCGCCCGAAGCCACTCAGCGCCTGACCGACTTCGCGGAGAAGCTCAAGAACGACAACCGCAACGTCTATCTGGAAATCCAGGGTCACACGGATTCGCGTGGATCCGACGCGACCAACCAGAAGCTGGGCGAGCAGCGGGCCGAAGCCGTGCGCCTGTTCATGAACCAGCATGGCGTGCCGCTGAACCGCATGTCGACCATCTCCTACGGCAAGAAGGATCCGGTGACGGACAACAAGACCCGCGCCAACCGGGCCCAGAATCGCCGCGTCGTCCTGATCGTGATGTCCTGATATTGTGAAGGGGCCGTGCCCGGCGGGCGCGGCCCTCGTTTTTCTATCCTGTCAACGGCCCGCCCGGGCCGTATCCAATCCCAACAGATCCGACCAGCGCCAATCGCTCGTGCCAATGGCAAAGCGCGTGGTTCCGTCCGCCAGCGACAGCAAGATCAGCCCATGTTCCCGCTTATGGCGGCAGGCTTCCGGCGCAAAAGCCAGATCCCAGATAATCGCCTCGCGCACGGCCGATAGGCCCTTGCCCTCTTCCTCGCCCGACCGCACCCAGTCGCCGTTCCACAGCATCACCGACTTGCCCAGCCGGTTTGCGCCGATCACCGCCGTGCGCACCAGGGGGTCGCGCCGAAGCGCCCGCTGCACCAGCTTTGCCGTGTCGCATTCCCCGCCGCCGCCACCGCCGCCTGCCCCGTCATCCTCCACCCCGGTCGCGCCCGCGATCTGAGACGCGCTCAGAAGGTCCGAAGTATCGGGCACGGTGGTCACGGTGATGGATTTCACCGGCGCGGGGGCGGTCGGCTGCAGCAGCACGGGCTGGGTGCTGGGCACCGGATTGCCGGCCTTGAGCTTGGCATCGTCGGGCGGACCGGGCGGCTCCGGCTTGGAGAGATTCACGAAGGTGATCGATAGGGAGGACGGCACGTCGCGCGCGTTCGGCGGCTGGGCACGAGGCCAGAGCAAGGCCGTGAACACCAGCACATGGGCCGCCACGCTGACGGCCCAGGCGAGCGGGCGGCCGCGCCGCCGCGCCGACATGGCGCCACCGCTGAACAATTTTTGGCCGTCCTGGAGCATTGGTGTCTCGCCAGGATTTTCCAAGCTCGGACTCTCTTCCCTATTCATTACCATTCCAGAAACCGGCCGGGAGAAGAGCATGAATCCGCGGCAGGAACGTGGCGAGGCCGCATTGGGCTGACGAGCCATGGCGCAATTAAGGCGGTGCCTGATCGGGACAATGCCCGGCGGGGCCACAAATTGGACGCAATTGTTACCGGCCCTGCCGCGCCGCAATGGCGGTCAAGAATGCCGCGTAACTCCAGGCAAGATGCTTTGCCGATGTCTGCGCGCCGGTCGTCTGATCGAATTGTTCCGACAGATCGCCGCTCGGCGGCGTGAAAGCCCGGACCGTTTCCAGATAGGCATCGCCGCGGGCGCGCTCGCCGCTGCGGTAGCAGAATTCCGCCGCGCCCAGAGTCGAAAAATAATAAGCGCCACCGGAATAATATTTGTCGCCCGCATAGCGGCCGAGCGCTGGCGCCCGCCCGGCCGGGCGGTTGCGGTTGATGGCATAACTGGCGTCGAACAGCGCCTCCAGCCGCGTCAAGGTCGCCATGTAGCGTTCGCCCGTCATGCCCGCGTGATTGGCGGCCAGGATGACGGCGCAATCCAGCAGCTTTTCCGGCGCCCCGCCTTCCACCTTGCGCGAGCGGATATGAGCCGCCTCTTCCATCCAGAAATCGTCCAGCATGGCTTCGATTGTGGCCGCCTCG
>JAFKFG010000043.1 GCA_017307355.1 Alphaproteobacteria bacterium | reverse complement strand
GGTGCTGTCACCGGCAATCTCTGCATTGCCCGCAGCTGGCCGGGTCAGATGCGCACCGTCTATGGCGATCACAAGCGTTTCATCGACACCTACTTCAAGACCTATCCGGGCAAATACTTCACCGGCGATGGCTGCCGGCGCGATGCCGATGGCTATTACTGGATCACCGGGCGGGTCGATGACGTGATCAACGTCTCCGGCCATCGCCTGGGTACGGCGGAATTGGAAAGCGCATTGGTCGAAAATCACCAGGTCGCGGAGGCCGCGGTGGTGGGCTATCCCCACGACATCAAGGGCCAAGGCATCTATGCCTATGTCACCTTGAAGGAAGGCGTGCCCGCCAGCGACAGCCTGGCGGAGGAATTGCGCAAATTCGTGGGCAATGAAATCGGCCCGATCGCCAAGCCGGATGTGATCCAGTTCGCGCCGAGCCTGCCCAAGACCCGCTCGGGCAAGATCATGCGCCGCATCCTGCGCAAGATTGCCGAAGGCGACACCAAGAGCCTGGGCGACATCTCCACCCTGGCCGATCCCTCCGTGGTCGAGGATCTGATCAGGAACGCCAAAAGCTGATGTTCATCTTCATCTGGATTTTGGCATCCATGGGCGTCGCCTACGCGGCGCAGATTTCGCTGCGCCCGCCCTTCCCCTGGTTCGTGCTCGCCGCCATCCTGTCGCCCTTGGTGGGCAGTGTGCTGCTCTGGGCCGCGAACCGTTGGAACGTCAGGCCCAATAAATTCATTTAGTTCCGCCCGACATGAGCGCGGCATAACCGTCCATCGCCATGGCGAGGTCGATGTCCTTCTGCGTCACGCCATTGGCGTCATGGGTGGCGAGCGTCACATCCAGCTTGTTGTAGACGTTGGACCATTCCGGATGATGATCCATCTTCGCGACCAGCAGCGCCACTCTTGTCATGAAGGCGAAGGCGGCGTCGAAATCCACGAATTGATATTTGCGCGTGATCGCCTCGCGGCCCTCCGCCAGCCGCCAGTCCGGCAGGCGCTTCAACGCAGCCCTTAAATCTTCAATCGGCAATTTCGCCATCGGAACTCTCCAAAAGATATTCGCGCTCCACCGCATAGACGCTGCCGTCGCTGGTGAGACGGCTGGAATAGAGATGGAACGCATCGACGCGGAATTCGGGGCCGGTGAAAAGCGCACGATCCGCCAGCCATTCGATCATTTTTCTGCTTTCGGGATTGCGCAGGCGCGCCACCGTCACATGCGGGGTGAATTTATACGCATCCTGGGGCTGGCCGACCCGGCGGATGGCATTGTCCACCTTGCGCTGCAGATGTTCCAGCGCTTCGGACTTGCGGATTGCCGCCCACAGGGCGTGCGGCTGCTTGTTGCCGAACTGGCCCACGCCATGCAGTTGAAGATCGAAGGCCGGCGCCACGATCCTCGCCAGCGCATCGTCCAGCATGGCGGCCTCACGTCCATCCACCTCGCCGATGAAGCGCAAGGTGATGTGCAGCTGCTCGGCCGTCTGCCAGCGCGCGCCCGGCACACCGCCTTGGATCAGCATGATGCTTTGCGCGACGGGTCGCGGGATCGGCAGAGCAACGAACAATCTCATTGTGCGGGCCGTCCCAGCGGCAGGCGATGGCGAAAAACAAGCAGCAAGGCGCCGTACCCCAGGCTGGCGCAGATCAGCGCTCCGATCAGCCCCGCGATATCGCCATAGTGACCGGGCATGGCGCCCTCGCCCAGCCGCGCGCCCAGCCACGCGCCCGCGCCCGTGGCCAGAGCCGCCAGCAAGGCGGGCGGCAGCGCGCGCATAAAAATCGATTCAATCGCCAGCAGGGCGCGGCTTTTGCCGAACCAGGTGAGGATCGCCACATTGATCCAGGCCCCCAGCGCCGTGCCCAGCGCAAGTCCGGCCACGCCCAGATGAAGGCCCCATACGAACACCAGCTTCAAAACGATATTGCTCGCCAGCGCCGTCACCGTGGCACGCGCCGGCGTGACCGTGTCGTGGCGCGCATAAAAGGTCGAGGCGACGATCCGCACCAAGGCCATGGCCGGAAGCCCGACCCCGTAAGCCGCCAGCGCCAGCGCCGCCAGGCTCGCCGCGCCGGCATCGAACGCGCCATGGACAAAGACCGCCCGCATGATGGTGCCGGGAATGGCGATGAAAGCGGCCATGAATGGCAAGGTGAGAAGCAAGCTGGTGGCCGCGGAGCGGTTCTGGGCTGTGCTCGATCCGGAACTGTCGCCCCGCGCCAGCCGTGCCGACATTTCCGGCAGCAGAACCGTGCCCAGCGCGATGCCCAGCACGCCCAACGGCAGCTGGTTGATGCGGTCGGCGTAATAAAGCGCGGTCCGGCTGCCCACCGGCAGATAGCTGGCCAAGATGGTGTCGATGAAAGGAGCGATCACCACACTGGCGGCGCCGACGGTGACGGCGGCAAAGGCGACGAAGAATTCCTTGATCTCGGGCGTCCAGCGCGGCCAGGACAAGCGCAGCCACAATCCGTCCCGCGCGCCCGCCCACACAATGAAGATCAACTGGGCGACACCGCCCGCCAGCACGCCCCAGGCCGCGGCATAGGCGGCATTGGGAAACCAATGCCATGCGATCAAGGTCGCGATCATGGACAGGTTGAGCAGGTTCGACCAGGCGGCGGCGGCCCAGAAGCGATCGACGGCATTGAGCATGGCGGACAATTGCACCGCCACCAGGGTGAGGATCAGATAAGGAAAGGTCACGCGCGCCAGGCCCACCGTCAGGGCAAACTGTTCCGGATTGGCCGCAAATCCCGGCGCCAGGACCCGGATGATCGCAGGCATGAAAATCGTCGCCAATGCCAGCAGCAAAATCTGCGCCGCCATCTGCCAGGAAAACACGTCATTGGCGAATTTCGCGGCGGCGGATTTTTCGCCTTTCGCATGCAAGGCCGCGTAGCGCGGCAGGAAAGCCGGGTTGATCGTTCCTTCGCCGAAGACGGCGCGAAAATAATTGGGAAAGAGAAAGGCGACGAAGAACGCATCCGACAGGATGCCGCTGCCCAAGGTCCAGGCCAGCAACGCGTCCCGCGCAAAGCCGGTGATGCGCGACAGAAGCGTGAAGCCGCCGACGGAAAGGAGCCTGCGGAACATCAGCGTTTGTTCTTCGCCGCTTGGGCAGCCAGTTTTTTCACGTCCGGCAGGATCCGCGCCACGATCACTTTCACCCCCGCCGGATTGGGATGCATGCCGTCCGCCTGGTTGAGCTTGGGATTGAGCGCCACCCCGTCGAGAATGAAGGGATAGAAGATCACGGGATAATCCTTGGCCAGCCTGGGATAGATCCCGTCGAATTCCTTGACATAGTCGGCGCCCAGATTGCGCTGGGCGTGCATGCCGGTGAGCAGCACCGGAATATTGTCCTTTTGCAGGGTGGCGAGGATGGCGCGGAGATTTTTCTCCGTCACCGAAGGGGGCACGCCCCGCAGCATGTCGTTGGAGCCCAGTTCGATGATGGCGGCGTCGGGGTGATCGGCCAGCGACCATTCCAATCGCGACAGCCCGCCCGAACTGGTGTCGCCCGAAACGCCTGCATTGACGATGTCGGCATCGATCCCGTCGCGCTTGAGCGCCGCCTGCAGCTGGGTGGTGAATTCGGTCCCCGGCGGCAGTCCATAGCCCTGGGTCAGGCTGGTGCCCATGGCCAGGATCTTGAGCGGCCGCGCCGCCGCCGGATTGTAAAAGCTCGGTAAAGCCAGCAGCGCGGCCACCAGCCCCATGCTAAGGAAGAACTTGAATCGGCCGTTCATGATCGCCACGTGCCATCTTATCCCATCGAGTTCCAGATGCAGCCTCCCCCGCCTGCCGACAAAATGCCAGCCATCGTGCTCGACAAGGTGGCGCTGACGCTGTCCAGCGCCGCTGGGCCCGTCAACATTCTGCATGAGATCTCCCTCAGCGTGCCGGCCGGCCAGACCGTGGCGCTGATCGGTCCCTCCGGCTCGGGCAAGTCGTCGCTCCTGATGGTGGCCGCCGGCCTGGAGCGGCCCAGCGGGGGGCGCATCAAGGTAGCGGGGACCGACATCACCCATATGGGCGAGGACGCCGCCGCCCGGTTCCGCCGCGGCCGGGTGGGAATCGTGTTCCAATCTTTCCATCTGATTCCCACCATGACGGCGCTGGAGAATGTCGCGGTGCCGCTGGAACTGAACGGCGCGGCCGATGCGTGGGACCGGGCCGCCGCGGAACTCAAGGCCGTCGGCCTTGGCGAGCGCGGGCATCATTATCCGGGACAATTGTCCGGCGGCGAGCAGCAGCGCGTGGCGCTGGCCCGGGCGCTTGCCCCCCGTCCGCAGATCCTGTTCGCGGACGAACCCACCGGCAATCTCGACAGCAGCAATGGCGCGGCCATTGCCGATCTTCTGTTCGGATTGAACGCGCAGCGGGGCGCCACGCTTTTTCTGGTCACGCATGAGGAAAGTCTGGCGCGCCGTTGCCAGCGCATCGTGCGCCTGGAAAGCGGCCATGTCGTCAGCGACGAAACCGCCGCGCTGGCTCCCGCATGAACCGCAAACCGCGCGACGTATCGATGGATGAAGCCCGGTGAACGGTCTGTCGCTCGCCTGGACCATGGCGCGCCGCGAATTGCGCGGCGGCTTGAAGGGATTCCGGATCTTCTTCCTGTGCCTCCTGCTGGGCACCGCCGCCATTGCCGGCGTGGAATCGCTCAGCGACGCCTTCCTCACCGGCTTGCGGGATTCCGGGCAGACATTCCTGGGCGGCGATGTGGCCGTGACCGTGGTGCATCGTCCCGCCACGTCTGACGAGCAGCGCTTCTTCGCCGGCTATGGGCGGGTCTCCCACAACATCTCCATGCAGTCGATGACCTATGTGCTGCGCGAGGGCAAACAGGCCGAACGCGAACTGGTCGAAGTCAAAGCCGTCAACGATGCCTGGCCCCTGTTCGGCAGCCCCAGCTTCACGCCCGCCCAGCCGCTGTCGGACATCCTGCATTGCGAGGATGATGGGATCTGCGGCGCGGCGGCGGAGCAGACCCTGCTGGACCGGCTGCATGCCCGGCGCGGCGATCTTTTGCGGCTGGGCAACGCGACGTTGCGCATCATCGCCGTGCTCAACAGCGAGCCCGACAGAATTTCCACCGGCTTCTCGCTCGGCCCGCACATTCTGATTTCGACCAAGGCGCTGGCCGGCACCGGCCTGCAGCAGCCCGGCAGCCTGATCAACTACACCTACCGGATCGCGTTCGCGCCCGATGCGCCAAAGCGGGACGCCACCATTGAAAGCTTCAAGGCCGACGCGGCGCGCGACTTTCCCGATGCGGGCTGGCAGATCCGCGACCGCAATGACGCGGCCCCCGGCATCCGCCGCTTTGTCGAGCAAGTGTCGATGTTCCTCACGCTGGTGGGCCTGACCGCCTTGGGCGTGGCGGGCGTCGGCGCCAGCGAAGCGGTGTCGGCCTTCCTGGATCGCAAGCGCTTCGACATCGCCATCCTGAAATCTTTGGGCGCGGACGGGCGCCTGGTGTTCACGACCTTCTTTCTGCAGGTGATGGCGATTGCGCTGACCGCACTGATCCTGGGCTTGGCGATCGGTGCCACCGCGCCTTTCCTGCTGGCGCATTTCTACGCGGACAGCCTGCCGCTGCCGCCGGCATTGGGCCTTTATCCCAGGCCGCTGCTGCTGGCCGCCAGTTTCGGGCTGTTGTCGGCGATCGCGTTTTCCGTCCCCGCCTTGGGCAAGGCGCGCGAGATTCCGCCGGCCAGCCTGTTGCGCGAGACCGTGGCGCCGGATCGCACCCCCCTTCGTTCCGCCTATCTGCTCGTGGCCGCCGCCGCGGGATTGGGCATTCTGGGGCTGATGCTGCTTCTGTCGCCGTCGCCGCTTTATGCGGGTGGCTTTTTGGTCGGCGCCATCCTGCTTTTGGGATTGTTGCGACTGGTCGCGGGCGGCCTGACATGGGCATTGCGCCGCCTGCCCCGTCCCCGCTCCTCCCTGGTGCGGCTGGCGATGGGCGATCTCACCCGGCCGGGCGCGGCCACCCAGGGCGTGGTGACGGCGCTGGGCCTGGGCCTGACCTTGCTGGCGACCGTCATCCTTCTGGATCGCACCATCGGCGCCGAAGTGAATGAATCCCTGCCCAGCCGCGCGCCCAGCTTCTTCTTCGTCGACATCCAGCCCGACGAGACCGCCGCATTCGACCATGCCATCGCCGCCTTCAAGACGGGAGAAGATTACAAGCGCACGCCGATGATCCGTGGACGGATCACCTCCTTGAACGGCGTGCCGTCGGCACAGGCCAAGGTCAATCCCGACGTAAAATGGGCCCTCTCCGGCGACCGCGGCATCACCTATGCCTCCACGCCGCCGCCCGGCACGGTGATCACCGGCGGCAAATGGTGGCCGGCCGACTATCAGGGCGACACGCTGATCTCGCTGGACCAGGAAGTGGCGAAAGGCACAGGGCTCAAGATCGGCGACCGCATGTCGCTGAATGTGCTGGGGCGGCAGATCGACGGCCGCATCGCCAATCTGCGCAAAGTGGATTTTCGCAGCGGCGGGCAGAATTTCATTCTGGTCCTGTCGCCGGGGTTGATCGACAAGGCGCCGCACAGTTTCCTGGCCACGGTGCGCGTGGCGCCGGCGGAAGAAAACGCCATGTACATGGCGATCACCGAGAAATTCCCCAATGTCTCGGCGGTGCGGGTGAAGGACGCCATCGCCCAGGTCAATTCCCTGCTGCAACAGCTGGCGCAAGGCATCCGCGCCGCCAGCCTGGTCACGATCCTGGCCGGGCTTCTGGTGCTGGCGGGCACCATCGCGGCGGGCGCGCGCACCCGGCTTTACGACGCCACGGTGCTGAAAGTGGTGGGCGCCACCCGGGTTCAGATCGCGCTGGTCTATGTGCTGGAATATGGCCTTCTCGGCATCACCACCGGCATCATTGCGCTGGGCGCGGGCACCCTGGCGGCCAGCGTGATCGCCAGTCAGGTTTTGGACACCAGCTTTGTTTTCGACGCCCAGGCGGCCCTATGGACGGTTGCAGGCGGCGGCGCTGCAACCTTGCTTTTCGGCCTTTTGGGCGCCATCGCCGCCCTGAACGCCCGTCCGGCCCAGCGGCTTCGCGGCAGCTGAAAGGCCGAAATTAACGGTTTGAAACCGGTGACTTAGGGCGCTTCCGATTTTTGGGAACGCCGCTTGATACCCCCGCCACAAATCACGATATACTGTGGGCTCAAAGGGAGTTTCTTATGGCGGACTATGACAATCGGGTTGTACGCGGTGCGACGGCTGGCGTCGCCTCGGTCGATGCCGGTCTTCGGGCGCATATGCTGCGCGTCTACAATTACATGGTCGGTGCCCTGGCCCTGACCGGCGTGGTGGCATGGGCGACGGCCAATTCGCCCCTGATAAATGTGCTGTACCGGCAAGTCGCCACCCAGGGCGGCATCGCGCTGCAGCCCACCATTGTGGGCCTGGTCGTGCTGTTCGCCCCGCTGGCGCTGGTTCTTTTCCTGGGCTTCCGCATCACGCAGATGAGCTATGGCACGGCACAGGCCACCTTCTGGGGCTATGCCGCCCTGGTGGGCGCGTCGCTCGCCTCGATCTTCGTGGCCTATACGGGCGCCAGCATCGCCAGCACCTTCTTCGTCACCGCGGCGACCTTCGGCGTCATGAGCCTGTGGGGCTACACCACCGGCCGCGACCTGACCGGCTTCGGCAGCTTCCTGGGCATGGGCGTGATCGGCCTGATCATCGCCATGCTGGTGAACATGTTCTTCCAGTCCCCCGCCGTGAATTTCATGGTGAGCGTCCTGGGCGTGCTGATCTTCACCGGCCTGACCGCCTACGACACCCAGAAGATCAAGAATTATTATTACGCCGGCGATGACGGCGAAGTGGCGGGCAAGAAGGCGATCATGGGCGCGCTGTCGCTTTATCTCGACTTCCTGAACATCTTCCTGTTCTTGCTGCGGTTTATGGGAAATCGGCGTTAATTTCCCCCATCTGTCTGCCACGCGGGCAAGCCCGCTAGCAGACATCTTCCCCCGCCAAAGGCTTCGCCTTGCGGGGGAAGAAATTCAGGAAACGCTTTGGAAAGGCCCGGATTGTTCCGGGCCTTTTCGCTTATTCTACAAGGGCTTTGAGGATTTTCTTGTCGAAAACCCTTAGCACCTGGTTGAGGTCGTGGCCGCGCTTCATCACCAACCCGCCCGCAGCAATCACGCTGTATTGGCCTTGCTTGCTCCGCAGCTTGGGCCGCTTTTCGATTCGGAATAGCGGCATTTCGCTGGTGCGGCGGAAAACGGAGAACACCGCCATCTCTTCCAGGAAATCCAAGGCATAATCGCGCCATTCGCCGGCCGCGACCATGCGGCCGTAAATGCCCAGGATGCGGTGAAGTTCGCTCCGGTCGAAGCGGGTCGCGGGAATCACAGCGTTATTTTCGGAAAAGTTCCGCGCCGGTTCCTGAATTGAGGACGCCGCGCGGTGAAACGCTATGGGTTCTTCCGCCATCACCTAGATGATGATCCCGGATGTTCCTTGCCACAAGCCTTTCGCATTTGTAATCGCTGCCCCGAAATGGTCACGATTGAACCATGTGCTGGCCGCTTTCCGGACCGACCATCCCTTCGTCGGTTGGCCGTGCTTTTTGAGTCGGCCCGGAACTTCAAGCCCCCCAGCCCTTTCCGGGTTTGGCCTGATCGCGCCAACCGACAGCTTCCCCCCTCACCGCAATGACCGGATGAAAGCCTTCATCAAGGCATCGAGCTGGCCGAACAGGCCGCCGATCGCGCCGGTGACCGTGAGAATCATCACCGCCCAAGGAATGAGCAGGTCCGGCTCGTCGCCGAACAGGTTGGCGGACGCCACCGCCACCACGCCGCACAGCGCGCCGATCGCCGCGCCGCCGAAGGCGCCGGCCAAAAATCCGCGCGCCAGATCGCGGGCGTAGAGCAGCCCCGCCACGCCCGGAATCAGCATGCAGCCGAACATCAGGAAGTAATTGTGCTGCAGCCACGGACGATAATGCGCTGCCACAACCAGCAGCAGTTCGAACATTACCCCCACCGCAATGGCGCGGCGCAATATCTTCAGATTGACCAAGCGTCACTCCCTTGGCGGACCGTGACGAGAGGCCCGCTTGCGGCTCTGTAGCGATTTCTCTACACGGAGAAAAACCGGGTTCCTTGCCGACTATGATCGAAATCCAGAACCTCACCAAGCGTTTCGGGCCCGTTGCGGCCGTCACCGATCTCAGCCTGACGGTGAGGCCGGGCGAAGTATTGGGTTTCCTGGGGCCTAACGGTGCCGGAAAATCCACCACCATGAAGATGGCGACGGGCTATCTGGCGCCCGATCAGGGCACGGCGCGGATCTGCGGCCACGACATTGTCAGCGACACCATCGCCGCCCAGCAGCGGCTGGGCTATCTGCCCGAAGGCGCGCCCGCCTATGGCGAAATGACGCCGCGGGAATTCCTGCATTTCATCGCCGGCGTCCGGAACCTTGCGGGCGCCGATGCCCGCGCGGCAACGGAACGCGCCATCGCGGGCGCGGAACTCAAAGCGGTGCTGGACCAGCCCATCGAGACCCTGTCCAAAGGCTTTCGCCGTCGCGTCGGACTGGCGCAGGCCATCCTGCACGATCCCGACGTGCTGATCCTGGACGAACCCACCGACGGCCTCGACCCCAACCAGAAACACGCCGTGCGCAGCCTGATCCGCGGCATGGCCAAGGACAAGACCATCATCATCTCGACCCATCTTCTGGAAGAAGTCGAAGCGATCTGCACCCGGGCAGTGATCATCGATCAGGGCCGCATCGTCGCCGATGCCACCCCGGCGGACCTTGCCGCACGCGCGCCGAGCGGCAGGCTCGATGATGTATTCCGCCAGCTCACCACCCGCGACACCGCGATGACGGGAGCGGCGGCATGAGCATGTTGTGGCCGGTCTTCAGCCGCGAGTTCAAATCCTATTTCGCCACGCCGCTGGCGTTCGTTTTCATCGTGATCTTCCTGTTCGCGATGGGTGCCTTCACTTTCTACCTGGGCCATTTCTACGACAATGGCGTCGCGGATCTTTCGGTTTTCTTCGGCTACCATCCCTGGCTCTATCTTTTCCTGGTGCCGGCGCTGGCGATGCGGCTGTGGGCGGAAGAGCGCCGCAGCGGCACGATGGAATTGCTGCTGACCCTTCCCATCCCGCTCTGGGCCACGGTCCTGGGCAAATTCCTTGCCGCCTGGGCCTTTGCCGGCCTGGCGCTCATTCTCACCTTTCCGATCTGGATCACGGTCAATTACCTGGGCAATCCCGACAATGGCGTGATCCTGGCTTCCTATATCGGCAGCTTCCTGATGGCCGGCGCCTATCTGTCGATCGGGGCCTGCGTTTCGTCGGCCACTTCCAACCAGGTGATCGCGTTCATCATCAGCGTGGTGGCGTGCTTTCTGTTCACCATCTCCGGCGCGCCGCTGGTGCTGGACGCCTTCCGCAGCTGGGCGCCATTGCCGCTGGTGGAGGCGATCTCGTCCTTCAGCTTCCTGATGCATTTTTCCGCCATCACCTCCGGGGTGATCGATCTGCGCGACGTGATTTTCTTCTTCTCCCTGATCGGGCTGTTCCTCTACGCGAACATGCTGATCGTCGATCTGCGCAAGAGCGGCTGACATGATGACCCGCCGCACCTATGTCTTCAGTGCCCTGGCGCTTGCCGCGATCCTGTTCGTGGGCGTCAATATCTTCGCCAACAATTTCTTCACCAATGCGCGGTTGGACCTGACCCAAACGGGTCAATTCACTTTGAACAAAGGCACGCGCAACATTCTGGCCAATCTCAAAGAGCCGGTGACGCTGAAATTCTTTTATTCGCGCACCGCCGGCGCCCGTTACGCGGCGACCGCCGCCTATGCCAAGCGGGTGCGCGATCTTCTGGGCGAGTATGTGGCGCTGGGCAACGGCAAGCTCATCCTGCAGGAGGTCGATCCGGAGCCCTTCACTCCTGAGGAAGACCAGGCCAGCGCCGCGGGCCTGACGCCCGCGCCCACCGACCGGGGCGATGTGGTCTATTTCGGCCTTGCCGGCGCCAACAGCATCGATGGCCGCCAGAACATTCCCTATTTCGCGGCCGCGCGTGAATCCTATCTGGAATATGATCTCTCCTCGCTGATCTACCATCTGGCCACGCCCAGAAAGCCCGTGATCGGCCTTCTCACCTCCCTGCCCGTGACCGGCACGCCGCAAAATCCGCAGCCGCTCGCCGCCTATGCCGCGCTGGCGCAAGGCTATGAGGTCACCGAGATCGCGAATGATTTCACCGCGCTGCCGGCCAACATCGACCTTCTGGTGATCGCCCATCCCCAGCCCATGTCGCCGCCCCAGCTTCTGGCGATCGACAATTTCGTGCTGAGCGGCCATCGCGCCCTGATCTTCCTGGATCCACTGTCCGAGCTGGTGCAGCAGGCGGGGCCCCAGGCGACGATTTCTTCCGATCTCGGTCCTTTGATGCACAGCTGGGGCGTGGACTTCCCGTCCAACATGGTGCTGCTGGATCGCGGGGTGGCCCAGCAGGTGGCCGCCGGCAACGACCCGCGCGAGCCCTCCATTCCCTATCCGGTCTGGCTGCATCTGACGGCGCAGAATTTCGATCCGCGCGATCCGGTCACCGCCTCGCTGCAAAACATCAACATGGCTTCGACCGGCGAGATCGCGCCGATGCGGGGTGCTACCACCATCTTCCACACCCTGATCGGCTCGTCCGACCAGGCCAATATGATGGAACGCCAGCAGCTGATGGCGGTGCGCGATCCCTCCAACCTGGCCGAGAATATGCGGCCGACCGGCGTGCGCTATGCGCTGGCGGCCCGCATCACCGGCCCGGCCAAGACCGCCTATCCCAATGCGCCCGGCGCCGTGCAGAAGGGCAATGTGCAGCTGATGATCGTGGCCGACAGCGATCTGTGGGACGACCGTTTCTGGGTCCATGTCACCAGCCAGATGGGCCGCTCGGTGGCGGAGCCGTTCGCCGACAATGGCGCCTTGATCCTCAATGCGGTGGAGAATCTCACCGGCTCCGACGATCTGATTTCGCTGCGCACCCGCGCCTCCAGCGACCGGCCCTTCACCGTCGTGGAGGGAATTCGCCGGGCTGCGGAAATCAAATATCGCGAGACCGAGAGCACGCTTCAGACCAACCTCACCCAGGCGCAGCAGGCCCTGGCGCAGCTGCAGCAGGGCGCGGGCGGCAACGCCATCGCGCTCAGCCAGAAGCAGAAGGATGAAATCGAGCGCATCCGCCGCGGCATGGCCGAGACCCGGGTCCAGCTGCGCGACGTGCAGCGCAATCTTCGGGCCGAAGTGGATGCCCTGGGCAGCCGCCTCGCCTTCCTCAATATCTTCGGCGTTCCGGTCCTGGTGGGGGTGTTCGCGCTGGTGATGGGACTGATCCGGCGGGCCCGCCGGATGCGGAGAGCGTGATGATGGATTTTCGCCGCCGCAATTTGATCATATTGGGCGCGCTGGCCGCGGTCAGCGTGGCCGCCGCCGGCGTGATGCTGTCCATCCGCGCCGAGGAAGGCCGGGCGCGCTTCACGCCGGGCGAATTCCTGCCCGGCTTTGCCGCCCATGTGAAAGAGGCGACGCGCATCCACATGGTTTCGCGGGATGGAAGTTTCGACGTGGATTACGATCCCGTCAAAGGCATCTGGGTATTGCCGGCACGGGGCAATTATCCCGCCGATTTCGAGCGCGTGCGCCAGACCCTGATCGGCCTGGCCGCGATGCAGACCGTGGAGCCCAAGACCGCGCGGGCGGACTGGCTGAACTATATCGGGCTGGATACGCCGCCCAAGGGCAGCGGCACCGCCATCACTGTGACCGACAAAGCCGGCAAGACGCTGGCATCGCTGATCGCCGGCAACGCCGCCGAGCTGGAGAACGCCCAAGGTGCCACCGGCCTCTTCGTGCGCCGTCCGGGAGACAACCAAAGCTATCTGGCCCGTGCGGTCTTCCCCTTGCGGGGCGATGTCGCAGACTGGCTGGAAACCGGCGTGATGAGCATCGATGCGGCGCGCCTCAACTCCGTCACCATCACCCCGCTCAAGGGCACACCCTTCACGATCGCGCGCCCCAACACGTCGAGCCGCGAATACAGACTGGAAGGCCCACCCGCCCCCAAAGGCCGCGCCGTCAACCCGGCCCTCGTCAACCTGGTCCCGCAGCTGATCACCGGTTTTGCCTTTGTCGATGTCCAGCCCGCGTCGAAACTGGACTTCTCCAAATCCGTGCATCTGGCCGCGCACACATTCGACATGCAGAATATCCGCATCGATGCCGTCACCGCGGACAATGCCGTCTGGGCGCGGGTGTCCGCCCAGCCCGATCCCGGCACGCCCACCATGCAGCGCCAGGAAGCGGCCATGATCAATGCGCGCGGGGCCGATTGGGCCTATAAACTGTCTCCGGACAAGGGGCGGCTTCTGATGATGACGCGCGACGATCTGATGACCCAGGCTGAGACCGGGAGGCCGGATGGCCTGCCGCCCGGCATGGTTCTCGGGCCAAACTGATGGCGGGCGAAGGAGAACCGCTGCGCGGTCTCTGGTACACGCCCGCGCTGGCGTCCAGCCTGAAGCCGGGGCAGATGCGCCGCGAGATGCTTTTGGGCGAGCCGGTGCTTCTGGGACGCATGCAGGACGGCAAGGCCTTTGCCATGCGCGATATCTGTCCGCATCGGGGCGTGCCCCTGTCGGCGGGAAAGATCCTGGCGGAAAATACCGTTCAATGTCCCTATCATGGCTGGCGCTTTCGCGGCGACGGCGTCTGCAGCGCCATCCCCTCGCTGGCCCCCGGCCAGGACCTGGACCCCACAAAAATCCGTGTACGGAACTATCCCCTGCGCGAACAGGATGGGTTGATCTGGGTCTATATGCCCGCCAGGAACGAGGCGCCCTCGTCCGAGCCGCCCACCGTCCCTATCACGGATCCGAAGCCGCGCTGGACCGAGATCCAGGACTTTCCCTGCGACATCGACCATGCCGTGATCGGGCTGATGGATCCCGTCCATGCGGCGTATGTCCATGACCATTGGTGGTGGAAGCGCACTCCCAAGCTCAAGGAAAAGCATTACGCCCCGCTTCCCCGCGGCTTCGTGATGACGCCGCACCGGCCGTCCAAGCCCGCCTATAATCTTCTCGGCGATGTCACCACCGAGATCACCTTCGAGTTGCCGTCCACCCGGTTCGAGATCATCCGGGGAACCATGTTCGGCAAGGCCTTCACCGTGGTCGGCCTCACGGTCTGCACGCCCCGCGACTCTGAGACCACGTCCATCATCCAGGTCTTCTACTGGCCCGGCTGGCTGTCCTTCATCCGGCCCTTCTTCATGGCGCTGGGCCCCACCTTCATCGCGGACGACCGCAAGATCGTGGAATTGCAGCGCGAGGGGCTGAAATTCGATCCCAAATTGATGCTGATCCAGGATTCGGACCAGCCGGCCATCTGGTACCACCGGGTCAAGAAAGCCTGGGCAGAATCGCTCGAATCCGGGGCGGAATTTGTCAATCCTGTGCAGGAACGGACACTCCGCTGGAAAAGCTGAACGCTGCGGCGATTCAGGGGTTGCGAGACCCGGTCTAACTGTCTAGACGGTCCCCTTAACCTACAACTTGGCCGGCCCCAAAAGCGCGTTCCCGCGCGGGCCCGTCCACGCGCGCCGAAGAGATCACATGCCCAAACGCACCGACATTCACACCGTCCTGATCATCGGGGCGGGCCCCATCGTTATCGGCCAGGCCTGTGAGTTCGATTATTCCGGCGCCCAGGCCTGCAAGGCCTTGCGCGAGGAAGGCTACCGGGTGGTGCTGGTGAATTCGAACCCCGCCACCATCATGACCGACCCGGACATGGCGGACGCCACCTATATCGAGCCGATCACGGCGGAGTTCGTGGAAAAGATCATCGCCCGCGAGCGGCCCAACGTGCCGGAGGGCAAGGTCTTTGCCCTTCTGCCCACCATGGGCGGACAGACTGCGCTCAATACCGCCCTCTCCTTGCGCAAGATCGGCGCCCTGGAACGCCACAATGTCGAACTGATCGGTGCCACCGCCGATGCCATCGACAAGGCCGAGGATCGCGAACGCTTCAAGCAGGCGATGATCGCTATCGGCCTGGACGTGCCCAAGGGCATCACCCTCAAAGGCCAGCTGCGCCAGAAAAAGGATACCGCCGGCAATCCGATTTATGACGGCGGCGGCAATCCCATGATGGAATTGTCGCCCGAAAGCTTCACCAAGGCGCTGGCGGCGCTGGACCAGGTGGGCCTTCCCACCGTGATCCGTCCCAGCTTCACTATGGGCGGCACGGGCGGCGGCATTGCCTATAACCGCGAGGAATTCTTCGCCATTGTCGAATCCGGCCTGGATGCTTCGCCCACCCGCGAAGTGCTGATCGAGGAATCCGTCCTGGGCTGGAAGGAATTCGAGATGGAGGTGGTGCGCGACAAGGCGGACAACGCCATCATCATCTGCTCGATCGAGAATATCGATCCGATGGGCGTGCATACCGGCGACAGCATCACCCTGGCGCCGATCCTCACCCTCACCGACAAGGAATATCAGCGCATGCGCTCGGCCTCGATCGCCGTGCTGCGCGAGATCGGAGTGGAGACCGGGGGCTCCAATGTCCAGTTCGCCGTCAATCCCAAGGACGGGCGGATGGTGGTGATCGAGATGAATCCTCGCGTCTCCCGGTCCTCGGCGCTGGCCTCCAAGGCCACCGGCTTTCCCATCGCCAAAATCGCCGCCAAGCTGGCGGTGGGCTACACCTTGGACGAACTCAAGAACGACATCACCAAGGTCACGCCGGCCTCGTTCGAACCCACCATCGATTATGTCGTCACCAAGATTCCCCGTTTCGCGTTCGAGAAATTCCCCGGCGCCGAGCCGCTCCTGACCACCGCGATGAAGTCGGTGGGCGAAGCCATGGCTATCGGCCGCACCTTTGCGGAATCGATCCAGAAAGCCCTGCGTTCTTTGGAAACCGGGCTGACCGGCTTCGACGAAACCGCCCTCTCCGACGACAACACTGCGATCCGCGCCACCTTGGCCCGCCCCACGCCGGACCGGCTGCTGAACGCCGCCCAGGCGATGCGGCACGGTTTCCCGCTGGACGAGATCCAGAAGATTACCGGCTACGATCCCTGGTTCCTGGGCGAGATCCAGGCCATCATCGATACCGAAGCGCAGATCCGCAAAGACGGCCTGCCGAAAGACGAAAAGGGCTTTCGCCGCCTCAAGACCATGGGCTTTTCCGACGCCAGGCTGGCGAAGCTGACGGGCCAGAAGGAAGCCCTGGTCCGCGCGGCGCGCCATGCCCTGAATATCCGGCCCTGCTACAAGCGCATCGATACCTGCGCCGCCGAATTCCAGGCGCTGACGCCCTACATGTATTCAAGCTACGAAATGCCGATCGCGGGCCGGGCCGCCTGCGAGGCGAATCCCACAGACAAGAAGAAAATCATCATTCTGGGCGGCGGGCCCAACCGCATCGGCCAGGGCATCGAATTCGATTATTGCTGCTGCCATGCGGCCTTCGCTCTGTCGGAGCGGGGCTATGAAACCATCATGGTCAACTGCAATCCCGAAACCGTTTCCACCGATTACGACACGTCGGACCGGCTTTATTTCGAGCCCCTCACCGCCGAAGACGTGCTGGAGATCGTGGCCAAGGAGCAGGAACGGGGCACCCTCGCCGGCGTGATCGTGCAGTTCGGCGGCCAGACCCCGCTCAAGCTCGCCAACACCTTGCGCGATGCGGGCGTGCCGATCCTGGGCACCAGCGCCGATGCCATCGACCTCGCCGAAGACCGCAAGCGCTTCCAGAAACTGCTGCACGATCTGGGGCTGAAACAGCCCAGCAACGCCACGGTGATGACCGCGGACGAAGCGGTCAAGGCCGCCGGCGAAATCGGCTATCCCGTGATCCTCCGCCCTTCCTATGTCCTGGGCGGGCGCGGCATGGTGGTGGTGTCGGACGAAGCGCAGTTGAAGGAGCAGGTCGCTTCGGGCGAGTTGTTCCGCATCTCCGGCGACAATCCGGTCCTGATCGACGGTTTTCTCAACCGCGCCACCGAAGTCGATGTCGATGCGATCTGCGATGTCGACAGCCAGGTCTTCATCGCCGGCATCATGGAGCATATCGAGGAAGCCGGGGTTCATTCCGGCGACAGCGCCTGTTCCCTACCGCCGCACACCTTGAAGCCCGCCATCGTGGCGGAGATCGAGCGCCAGACCAAGGCGATGGCGGTCGCATTGAATGTCCGCGGACTGATGAATGTCCAATACGCCATCCAGAATGACGAAATCTATGTGCTGGAAGTCAACCCGCGCGCCAGCCGCACCGTTCCCTTCGTCGCCAAGGCGATCGGCCTGCCCGTCGCCGCCATCGCGTCGCGAGTGATGGCGGGCGAGACTTTGGCCAGCTTCAATTTGAAGCCGCCGCGCCCCGGCCACATCTCGGTCAAGGAAGCGGTGCTGCCCTTCGCCCGCTTCCCCGGCGTGGACACGATCCTGGGCCCCGAAATGCGCTCGACCGGCGAAGTGATGGGCGCGGATAGCAATTTCGCCCGCGCCTTCGCCAAGAGTCAGATCGGCGCCGGCACGCGGCTGCCGGTGGGCGGCACCGTGTTCATTTCCGTGCGCGACGCCGACAAGGATCTGATCGCGGCCCCCGCCCGGGATCTGGTCGATATGGGCTTCTCGCTGGTCGCCACCGGCGGTACCGCGCGCACCCTGGCCGCCGCGGGATTGCCCGTCACCACCATCAACAAGGTGCTGGAAGGCCGGCCCCATGTGGTGGACGCGCTCAAGAACGGTGAAATCCATCTGGTCTTCAATACGACCGATGGCGCGCGGGCCCTGGCCGATTCCTCGTCCATCCGTCGGGCCGCCCTGACCCTGAAGGTTCCATACTACACCACCATGGCTGGAGCTAAAGCCGCCACCGAAGCCATCGCCGCCCTGAAAGCAGGCTCGCTTGAGGTCGCGCCGCTTCAAAGCTTTAAGCGCTAGGCGGGGTCTTCGCGGCGGCGCTCCCACGCCCGCCTCCCTTGAAGTCGCCCCCCTGCAGTCTTACAGTTTAAGGGCTGGATGACGCTCAGAAATTGAATTATCCAGCTGTATCAATACTTTAGTGTGGCAGAAGACCTTATTCCGGACCACTCCGGCCGGATTGGAGAGTTCTTTTGACCCAAGGTAACGGGACTGACGGCGATGGAAAAAATTCCGATGACGGCTGCGGGCTTCAAGAGCCTGGAAGATGAGCTGAACCATCTCAAGAATGTGGACCGCCACGAAATCATCAAGGCGATCGCGGAAGCGCGCGCCCATGGCGACCTGTCGGAAAACGCCGAATATCATGCCGCCAAGGAACGCCAGAGCTTCATCGAAGGCCGGGTGATGGAACTGGAAGACCAGATGGGCCGCGCCGAAGTGATCGACATTTCCAAACTGTCGGGCAACAGCATCAAGTTCGGCGCCACCGTCACTCTGGTCGACGAAGACACCGACGAGAAGCGCAAATACCAGATCGTGGGCGACGTGGAATCCGATGCCCGCAAAGGCCGCATCTCGCTCTCCTCGCCCATTGCGCGCGCGCTGATCGGCAAGAGCAAGGGCGATTCCGTGGAAGTCGCCGCGCCCGGCGGCGCACGGTCCTACGAAATCCTGAAAGTGGAATTTGTCTAATCGTTAACCCCTCCGGCCTTCGCACCTGATCGGTGCTACGGCCACCTCCCCTATCAGCGCGCTATCGCGCGCATAGGGGAGGCGGGGCATGACCAAGCCTCGATAAAGTCAGAGAAGACCAAACCGCTTTACGCGGGCACGGTAGCTTTCGTATTCGGGATAGGCAGCCGTCAAGACTCGCTCTTCGAAGACTGTGCGGGCGATCTGAAGCAGAACCACGCCCAGCGCCAGCAGCGTCGCCCAGGGCTGCGCGAACTGGATCGCGATGCCTGCCAGGGTGATGAATTCCACCGCATAGAGCGGATGACGGGCATAGGCGTAAGGACCGTCCGTCACCAGTTTGCGCGCTTCCGGCATGATGGAAAAAGACTTGCCCAACCGCGCCAGCACGATGGCCGATCCCAGCGCGCCGATGAAGATCAGGGCCGCGGCCGCCGCCTGCCAGGAGAGCGAAAGCGCAGCCGGTTTCAGCTGCAAAATGCCCACGCCGAGAAAGGTGCCGGCAAATCCGCACGCGCGCGGCAACAGGCCCGAAGCGCGCCGCACCGGCTCGGTGCGCACCACCACCAGATAGATCAGCAGGAGATTGAACGCGGCGCTGGCCAAAAGCGCGAAGAAGCGCAAATTCAACAGAAGATCGTCGGGTTCGACCAGAAGCGCGCGGGCATTGGCAACCAGGTTCGGGCGCATCTTCACCACACCCAGGCCGAACCACAGGATCAACGGCAAGCCGGCGGCCAGATCGTAGAATTTCCCGCGCCTGAGGCCGTCCCAATCAATCATTGTTGGGTCGCACGGACGGAGGGAGTTGCGTAGCGGCAGCGTGCGCAACCGCTTCGCGCCGGTACGCTGGCGCTACAGGCTCCTGGCCGGTACTCCCCGGACGCCTCGCCACCAGCGCCACCATCTCGGCGATCTCGATGAAGCGGCCATCCGGCGACAGCGCGCGCAGCCGGTCCCGCAGCTCGGCTTCGAAATCGTCGGCCCGCGCGCCCAACTTTTCCGGCGACGTGGTGGATTGCGAAAAGGCCCGCCCCACAATGTCGTCTTCGGTGATGGATTGGCGGATCGTCACGGTCAGCCCGTCCAGCATGGTGAAGGCGGATTGATAAAGCGATGTTTCGTACCGGCGATGGCCAAGCGCCTTGCGCTCGGCGATATGGGGCTGAGCGGCGCGGCCATAGCGGTCGCCCACCTTGCACACGACCTTGAACCATTCATTTTCCGGCAGGACCGGATGGGCGTCATGAAAGAACACAACCGCGCCGCCCGGAGCGATGATCCGGTCCAGCATGGCCAAGGTCGCCAGCCGGTCCATCCAGTGAAAGGCCCGGCCGATGCTCACCATCCGGTAAGGCCCCATCTGCGGCGTCAACTCATAGGAGCCCCCCTGCCAAAGGGTGAGCGGGACGCCGGCGGCCAGGGCCGCCGTCTTGGCCGCCGCCAGCATTTCCGGTTCGGGGTCGGCGGCCGTGACGTCCATGCCCGCCTTGGCGAAAGGCAGCGACAGCGAGCCTGGGCCGCAGCCCAGGTCCAATACCGCGTCCCCCGGGGCAAGCTGCAGCAGCGCAGTCACCCGCGCGATCAGCCGCTGGGGATAAGCCAGCCGGTACCGCTCGTAATAGGGGACCGCGCTTTGAAAACGGCGTGGTTCATAGGGAACGGGTTTGTCCACAGGGCGTTCTCACAAGTTCCATTAGTCTTTGCTTTGCCGGTCAAGGCCTTATACTAAGGCCCGCCGCGACCCGCCCGGATTTTTTATGGCCAATATTGCCCTCGTCGACGACGATAAGAACATCCTTGAATCCGTGACCATGCTGCTGGAGCAGGAAGGCTACCATATCCGCAGCTTTTCCGATCCCGCCGCGGCACTGACCGCGCTATCCACCACCGCGCCCGATCTTGCCATCCTGGATATCAAGATGCCGCGCATGGACGGGCTGGAGTTGCTGCGCCGCCTGCGCCAGGGCGCGCCCGATCTGCCCGTCATCTTCCTCACCTCCAAGGATGAAGAGATCGACGAATTGATGGGCCTGAATGCGGGCGCCGACGATTACATCCGCAAGCCCTTCTCCCAGCGCCTTCTCTTGGAACGCGTTCGCGCCGTGCTGCGCCGCGCCGACGCCAAGAACGCGCCGCCCGTGCCCGGCGAACAGAAGAAGGAAGCCTTGGTGCGCGGCAAGCTGGCGCTCGATCCGCAGCGCCATGAATGCACCTGGGATGGAAAGCCGGTGCGCCTCACCGTCACCGAATTCCTGATCCTGCAAGCGCTGGCGCAGCGGCCCGGTTTCGTCAAAAGCCGCGACAGCCTGATGGACGCCGCCTATGACGATCAGGTCTATGTCGACGACCGCACCATCGACAGCCACATCAAGCGGCTGCGCAAAAAATTCAAAGTGGTGGCCGACGATTTCGATGCCATCGAAACCCTCTACGGCGTGGGCTATCGCTACAAGGAGTAAGCGGCCCTGTTTCCGCATTTCTCCGCTCTCACCTGGCGCATTCTCGCCTTCAACGCATTGGCGTTGCTGATCCTCACGGGCGGCGTGATCGGGGTGCAATCTTCCGGCCGCGGCCTGGTGGAGGAACGCCTGCGCGGCATCCAGCAGCAGGCGGCCATCGTGGCCAGCGCGCTGGGCCGATACGCCATCAACAACAAGACCCAGTCGCTGGACGTGGATCTGGCCGAGC
>JAFKFG010000042.1 GCA_017307355.1 Alphaproteobacteria bacterium | reverse complement strand
CAACTTCCTGGATGTGGGCGGCGGCGCGTCGAAGGAAAAAGTCACCGCGGCCTTCAAGATCATTGTCAGCGATCCCAATGTGAAGGGCATCCTGGTCAACATCTTCGGCGGCATCATGAAATGGGACATCATCGCCGAAGGCATCGTCGCCGCGGCGAAGGAAATCTCGCTGAAAGTGCCGCTGGTGGTTCGCCTGGAAGGCACCAATGTCGAATTGGGCAAGGAAATCCTGGCCAAATCCGGCCTCGCCATCACCTCCGCCGACAATCTTGCCGATGCGGCCGAAAAGGTCGTCAAGGCCGTGAAGGGTTCGAAGTAATGTCCATTCTCGTCGACAAAAACACCAAGGTCATCTGCCAGGGCTTCACCGGCGCCCAGGGCACCTTCCATTCCGAACAGGCTATCGCCTATGGCACCAAGATGGTGGGCGGCACCACGCCGGGCAAAGGCGGCCAGACCCATCTGGGCCTGCCGGTGTTCGACACGGTGCGCGAAGCCAAGGAAAAAGTCGGCGCGGATGCGTCGGCGATCTATGTGCCGCCGCCTTTCGCCGCCGACGCCATCCTGGAAGCGATCGACGCGGAAGTGCCGCTGATCGTCTGCATCACCGAAGGCATTCCGGTCCTGGACATGGTGAAGGTGAAGCGGGCGCTGTCGGGTTCGAAGTCGCGCCTGATCGGTCCCAATTGCCCCGGCGTGATCACGCCCGGCGAATGCAAGATCGGCATCATGCCCGGCCACATCCATCGCCGCGGCAAGGTGGGCATCGTCTCGCGCTCCGGCACCCTCACCTATGAAGCGGTGGCGCAGACCACCGCCGTCGGCCTGGGCCAGAGTACCTGCGTGGGCATCGGCGGCGATCCGGTGAAGGGCACCGAGCATATCGATGTCTTGGAAATGCTCCTGGCGGATCCCGAAACCGAAAGCATCATCATGATCGGCGAGATCGGCGGCAGCGCCGAGGAAGACGCCGCCGACTTCATCCGCCATTCCAAAGTGAAGAAGCCCATGGTCGGCTTCATCGCCGGTGTCACCGCGCCGCCGGGCCGCCGCATGGGCCATGCCGGCGCCATCATCTCGGGCGGCAAGGGCGGCGCCGAAAGCAAGATCGAAGCAATGAAGGCGGCGGGTATCCGGGTTTCGCCCAATCCGGCCGCCCTGGGCACCACCCTGGTGGACCTGTTGTCGGGCAAATAACGACAACCACAAAATCTGCAGTGCCGCCACCCCGCGCGAGACCCCTCGCGCGGGGTTTTTGCATCGCAATTGCTGGCTTTTGAGGCCATATTAACCGCATTCGGCGTTGAATTGACGGATCAAAAACGGTACGACCCCAGCCACTCAGAAAGACCGCATTTCCCCGCGGCCCAGGACAGGTCCCAGCCTAACAAGCTGACCCTTAAGCATCTGAAATGACAGAACAATCCCCGGCAGATCGCATCAACCGCGCCTCGAACGAGATTTTCGACGCCACCAGCTTTTTGTCCGGCACCAATGCCGCCTTCCTTGAGGGGCTTTACGCTCAATATCTGGCCAATCCCGCCTCGGTCGATCCGGAATGGCAGGCCTATTTCGCGGGCCTGGGCGAGCAGGCTCTTTCGCCCACCCAGCTGGGCCGCGGCCCCGCCTGGAAGCGGGACAGCAAGCCCGGCATCCCCGGCGACGACATCACCGGCGCCTTGAGCGGCCAGACCGCCCCCCTGCCCAAGCCGGCCAAGCCCGGCGCCGCCAAGGGCGCCCCCGCCACGGGCGAGAACGCCCGCGCCGTCGCCCAGGATTCCATCCGCGCCATTCAGCTGGTGCGCGCCTATCGCATCATCGGCCATCTGGAAGCCGATCTCGATCCCTTGAAGATCACCCCGCGCACGCCGCATCCCCAGCTCGATCCGGCCTTTTACGGCTTCCATGACGCGGAGATGGACAAGCCCATCTTCATCGACGGCGTGATGGGCGTGGAAAGCGCCAGCCCGCGCCAGATCGTCGATCTGTTGAAGCGAACCTATTGCGGCCGCATCGGCTATGAATTCATGCACATCACCGATGCCGAGCAGAAGGACTGGCTGCAGCGCCGCATCGAAGGGCCCGACAAGGACATCAGCTTCACGCCCGAAGGCAAGAAGGCGATCCTCAACAAGCTGATCGAAGGCGAAGGCTTCGAGAAATTCGCCGCCAACCGTTTCGTCGGCACCAAGCGCTTCGGCCTGGACGGCGGCGAATCCACCATCCCCGCGCTGGAACAGATCATCAAGCGCGGCGGCCAGTTGGGCGTGAAGGAAATCGTGCTGGGCATGGCCCATCGCGGCCGCCTCAACGTGCTGGTCAATGTGATGGGCAAGCCCTATCGCCAGCTCTTCCACGAATTCCAGGGCGGCGCCGCCAATCCGTCGGAAGTCGAAGGCTCGGGCGACGTGAAATACCATCTGGGCGCCTCGTCGGACCGCGAGTTCGACGGCCAACAGGTGCATCTGTCGCTCACCCCGAACCCCTCGCATCTGGAAATCGTCAATCCGGTGGTCTTGGGCAAGGCGCGCGCCAAGCAGCATCAGCTGCGCGACACCCAGAGCCGCGCCTCGGTCCTGCCGCTGCTGATCCATGGCGATGCGGCCTTCTCGGGCCAGGGCGTGGTGGCCGAATGCTTCGCCGCCTCCGGCACCAAGGGCTTCCGCACCGGCGGCACCATCCATTTCATCATCAACAACCAGATCGGCTTCACCACCGCGCCGATCTATTCGCGCTCCTCGCCCTATTGCACCGACGTGGCGCTGATGGTGCAGGCGCCGATCTTCCATGTGAATGGCGACGATCCGGAAGCGGTGGTCCATGCCGCGCGCATTGCCACCGAATTCCGCCAGCTCTTCCACAAGGATGTGGTGATCGACATGATCTGCTACCGCAGATTCGGTCACAACGAGACGGACGAGCCGGCATTCACCCAGCCGCAGATGTACCGGGTGATCAAGGATCACGCGACCACGCTCCAGCTCTACAGCAAGAAGCTGGTGTCCGAAGGCACCGTTACCGACGCCGAGATCGAGGCGATGCAGGCGGCCTTCGTCCAGAAGCTGGACGAGGAGTTCAACGCCTCCAAGTCTCATCTTCCCAACCGTGCCGACTGGCTGGATGGCCGCTGGGCCGGCTTTGCCGCCGCGCCGAAAAATAGCGACCGCCGGGGCGAAACCGGTGTGCCGGAAGATGTGATCAAGAAGATCGGCAAGGCGCTGAGCACCGCGCCCGCAAGCTTCCATCTGCATAAGACCATCGCCCGCCAACTGGAAGCCAAGGCGCAGATGTTCGAAACCGGCAAGGGCTTCGACTGGGCCACGGCGGAAGCCTTGGCCTTCGGCACCCTGCTCGATGAAGGCATCGACATCCGCCTCTCGGGTCAGGACGCCTCGCGCGGCACCTTCTCGCAGCGCCATGCCGCGTTGGTCGATCAGGAAAACGAAGAACGCTATCTGCCGCTCAACCATATCCGCGAAGGCCAGGGCGAATTCGAAGTCGTCGATACGCTTCTGTCGGAAGAAGCCGTGCTGGGCTTCGAATATGGCTACACCACCGCCGACCCCAAGACTTTGGTCTTGTGGGAAGCGCAGTTCGGCGATTTCGCCAACGGCGCCCAGGTGGTGATGGACCAGTTCATCTCCTCCGGCGAAATGAAATGGCTGCGCATGTCCGGCCTGGTCCTGCTTCTGCCGCACGGCTATGAAGGCCAGGGCCCGGAGCATTCCTCCGCCCGGCTGGAGCGCTATCTGCAACTCTGCGCCCAGGACAATATGCAGGTCTGCGCGCCGACCACGCCGGCCAATTATTACCACATGATCCGGCGCCAGATGCACCGCCCGTTCCGCAAGCCCCTGGTGGTGATGACGCCCAAGTCGTTGCTGCGTCACAAGCGCTGCGTCTCGTTCCTGTCCGACATGCTGTCGACCAACTCCTTCCATCGCGTGCTGCGCGACCAGGCCGAAGTCGTGCCCGGCGCCACCACGATCCAGCTGGTCAAGGATGCCGACATCAAGCGGGTGATCCTCTGCTCCGGCAAGGTCTATTTCGACTTGATGGAAGAGCGGGAGAAGCGGGGCGAAAACCGCATCCAGATCCTGCGCCTGGAACAGCTCTATCCCTTCCCCGACAATGTTCTGGCGGAAGAACTGGGCCGCTTCCCCAAGGCCGAAATCGTCTGGTGCCAGGAGGAACCCAAGAACCAGGGCGCCTGGACCTTCGTGGCCCCGCGCATCGAGACCCTGATGGGCGGCAAGACGCGGCTGCGCTACACCGGGCGGCCGGAATATGCCTCCACCGCGGCGGGCCTGATGAAGCAGCATCTCGCCGAACTCGCCGCCTTCCTGAACGACGCTTTGACATTGTGATTTGATCGGCGCTGAGCGGCGCCTTCCAAGAGGATAGTATGAGCATCGAGATCAAAGTGCCCGCGATGGGCGAATCCGTCACCGAAGCCACCGTCGCGCGCTGGTTCAAGAAAGAAGGCGAAAGCGTCGCCCGCGACGAACCCTTGCTGGAACTGGAAACCGACAAGGTGACGGTGGAAGTGCCCGCGCCCGCCGCCGGCTCCATCGAATCCATCGCCGTGAAGGCCGGCACCACTGTTCAGGTGGGCGCGATCCTGGGCGCCATCGCCGAAGGCAAGGCCGGCACTGCGGCCGCCGCGCCGAAAGCCGAAGCGCCCAAGCCCGCGCCGGCTCCCGCCGCGGCACCCGCGCCTGCCGCTCCGAAGGCTGACGCGCCCGCCATGCCGGCCGCCCGCCGCATTGCCGAGGAATCCGGCATCTCCACCGCTTCGGTTCCCGGTACCGGCCGCGACGGCCGTGTCACCAAGGGCGACATGCTGGGCGCGCTGGAAGCCCGCGCCGCCAGCCCGGCCGCAGCCGCCGCCGCAGTGCCCGCCGGTCCGCGCAGCCATGCCGAGCGCGAAGAGAAAGTGGCGATGACCCGCCTGCGCAAGACCATCGCCCTGCGCCTCAAGGAATCGCAGAACACCGCCGCCCAGCTCACCACGTTCAACGAAGTGGACATGACCCGGGTGATGGCGCTGCGCACCGAATACAAGGATAGCTTCGAGAAGCGCCATGGCGTGCGCCTGGGCTTCATGGGCTTCTTCGTCAAGGCCTGCGTCGCGGCGCTGAAGGAACTGCCCAACGTCAATGCCGAGATCGAAGGCGACAACATCATCTACAAGAACTATTACGACATCGGCGTTGCGGTCTCGACCGATCGCGGCCTGGTGGTGCCGGTGGTGCGCGATGCCGACCAGCTGTCGCTGGCGGGGATCGAAAAGGCGGTGATGGATTTCGGCCTGCGCGCCCGCGACAACAAGCTGAAGCTTGAGGAATTGCAGGGCGGCACCTTCTCCATCACCAATGGCGGCGTGTTCGGCTCGCTGATGTCCACCCCGATCCTCAATTCGCCCCAGTCCGGCATTCTGGGCATGCACAAGATCCAGCAGCGCCCGATGGCGATCGACGGCAAGGTTGAGATCCGCCCCATGATGTATCTGGCGTTGTCTTACGACCACCGTTTGGTCGATGGCCGCGACGCCGTCACCTTCCTGGTGCGGGTGAAGGAAAATCTGGAAGATCCGGAAAGGATGTTGCTTGATGTTTGACCCCTCCGGCCTTCGCTGGCCCTAGGGCCAGCTACGGCCACCTCCCCTACCAGCGCGCTACGCGCGCGCAGGGGAGGCAGGCCTGAGACAAGGCGATGGAACAAAAGGCGGCTTCGGCCGCCTTTTTCTTTGGCCCAAATACCGGGCCGTTGTCGGAACCGGCTTTGCCGTGTTCACTTTCCCTTGAAAGACCAAGGGAGAACGCCATGGCCTATGTCGATGGTTTCGTGATCGCGGTGCCCAAGGACAAGCTGGACGCCTACAAAACCATGTCGCGGGAATGCGAGCCGGTTTGGCGCGAATATGGCGCCATCGGTTATGTGGAATGCGTGGGCGACGACGTGCCGTATGGGAAGGTCACGTCTTTCCCCCGCGCCGTGCAGGCGGCGGACGATGAAATCGTGATCTTTTCCTGGATCGTTTACGAAAGCCGCGAGGCGCGCGACACCGTCAACAACAAGGCGATGAACGATCCGCGCATGAAGAAATACGAAAATGCCGTGCCCTTCGATGGCAAGCGCATGATCTATGGCGGGTTCAAACCGTTCCTGGGGCTTTAAGCGATACGCTTGTCGAGCACTTCCAGTTTGGCCAGTTCGACATGGGCGCGCAGCTCGATCTGATCGAGCACATCCTGCAATTTGGGATCGGCGAAAACATCATGGCGCCGCGTCACCGCCACCGCCAGCCGGTTCAAGGTGGCGCGGGGAATGCCGCCCGCCAAAAGCCCGTCACGCACCGAATCCAGAATATCGAGCAGCTGCTCGCCATGGGCCAGGCCCTTGGAACGGCCGTCCGCGGCATCGCCCATATCCTGCAACGCCAGGATGGAATCCAGCGCCGCAATCGGCCCGGGCCCCGAGACGATCTGGGCATGATTTTCCCCCGTATCGGAGACCGTGAAGCCGCCGCCCGAACTTGCGCTTGCGGGTTTGCGCCGGATGGCGCCGGTTTCGACGCGGCTGGGGCCTTTGATTTCCATGGGCGTAACGTCCCACTGCGACGAGATACCATCGCCAATCGTGGTTAAGAAATGCTGAACCGGCTCAGGCCCGGTGGTAGGGATGCCCGGCCAGGATCGTCATGGCGCGATAGACCTGTTCCAGCAGCAGCGCCCGGGCCAGAAGATGCGGCCAGGTTTGCGGCCCGAACGCCAGGCTGCGGCTGGCTTTCTTGCCGGGCAAGGGCGCCAACCCATCAGGGCCACCGATCACAAAGGCCAGGTCCTTGGTGCCGACATCGCGCAGGCTTCCCAGGGTTTCGGCGAAATCCTCCGACGTCATGCCCTTGCCCCGCGCGTCCAGCAGCATGATGTGGGCGCCGTCCGGCAACCGGGCCGCCAGCCGCGAGGCTTCATCCGCCATACGAGCCTTCACATCACGCGCCTTGCTCACCGCCAGCTCTTCGACCGTGACGGCGGTGAAGCCCATGTTGCGGCCCATCTTCTGGGCGCGGTCCAGAAATTCGTCGCACAGCGCCCCTTCGGCGGAACCGCGCCCATGACCAATGGCTAAAATCGTCAGGCGCACGTCGCGTCAGGCCCGGCCCGGCGAAGGGACGTTCCACATGCCTTCGAGATCGTAATAGTCCCGCACTTCCGGGCGGAAGACATGCACGATGATATCGCCGGCATCGACCAGTACCCAGTCGCCCTGCGCGGCGCCGGTCACCGGACGGGTGCCATAGCCCTGCTCTTTCAGGCGGCGCGCCAGATGTTCGGCGATGGACATCACGTGACGCGACGAACGCCCGCTGGCGATCACCGCGGCATCGCAAAGCGACGAGCGGCCTTCCAGATCGATGGTGACGATCGCTTCGGCCTTGTCGTCTTCCAGCGAGGTGACGATGCGCTTCAACAGCTCGCTGTAGGGTGCGGGCTTGGCAGCTTTCGGCGGGGCAACCTTTTTGGCAGCCTTTTTCGGCTTTGCGGTTTTGCGGGGAGCAGCTTTAGCCTTTGACGGCTTGGAAGCGGGTTTCTTGGCGGCCTTCTTCGCAGGCTTTTTGGCGGCTTTCAGGGGAGGTTCTCCAGCAATCGTGGCAAATCTAGCATGGGCGCGTCACCGGCCCAATAGGCGCAGCCGGGTCGCGCTTTCGCTGTTCCTGGCCCCATCCAGTACCATCACCAGTGGCGGGCGCATGGGTTCGCGCGGCTCCCGCACCATGCCGAAGCGGCGCACCAAGGGCGCATTCAGCGCCGCCAGGATGCTGCCGGGCCGCTGGATCACGGCGATGGGAATATGACGGGCGATCTCGTCCCAGCGCCGCCAGCGGCTGAATTGTTCCAGATTGTCGCTTCCCATCAGCCAGACGAAATCGACGCCGGGAAAGCGGCGTTGCAAGGCTTTCACGGTATCGACCGTGTAGGTGGTGCCCAGTTGCTGCTCCAGCGCGCTGACATGAATGGCCGGATCGCGCCCCGCGATCTTGCGCGCGCCGTCCAGCCGCGCGCCCAAGGGCGCCATCGTCGATTTGTCTTTCAGGGGATTGCCGGGACTGACCAGCCACCAGACCGCATCCAGCCCCAGCCTTTTGCGCGCCGTTTCGCTGACGTAGAGATGCCCGGCATGGGCGGGATTGAAGGATCCGCCCAGAAGGCCGATGCGAAGGCCGTCCGCCACCGGCCCAGGAGGCGCGATCCAGTTCAAATCGAAGCCATCACGGGCACGTCATTATGGGCGCGTCTGCCCCGCGCCGCGTACCACATATTTGAACGTGGTGAGCTGTTCCACGCCCACGGGCCCGCGCGCATGCAGCTTGCCGGTGCCGATGCCGATTTCCGCACCCATGCCGAATTCGCCGCCATCGGCGAACTGGGTCGAGGCGTTCCACAGCACGATGGCGCTGTCGAGGGCATTGAGGAAAATCTCCGCCGCCGCTTCGTCATCGGTGAGGATGGAGTCGGTGTGATGCGAGCCATAATGCTCGATATGACGGATCGCCTCTTCCAGGCCATCGACCACCTTTACTGCGATGATCGCGTCCAGATATTCGGCGTGCCAGTCTTCCTCGCTGGCGGGCTTGGCGGCGGGAAAGACGCCGCGCACCGCGTCATCGCCGCGAATTTCGCAACCGGCGTCGGCCAGATCTTTCAGGATGGGAAGCCCATGGCTGGTCAAGACAGAGCGGTCCAGCAGCAAGGTCTCCGCCGCGCCACAGACCGAGGTGCGGCGCATCTTGGCGTTCAGCACCACTTTGCGCGCCATCTGAAGATCGGCGGCGGCATGGACATAGACATGGCAAATGCCTTCCAGATGCGCCAGCACCGGCACGCGCGCTTCGCGCATCACCCGGCCGGTCAGCCCCTTGCCGCCGCGCGGAATGATCAGGTCGATGGCGCCGTTCAAGCCTTCCAGCATCAGCCCGACCGCGGCGCGGTCGGTGTTGCGGATATATTGGATCGCCGCTTCGGGCAGGCCCGCCGCCTTCAATCCTTCCACCATCGCGGCATGGATGGCACTGGCGGAATGCAGCGAATCCGAACCGCCGCGCAGGATGGCGACATTGCCCGCCTTCAGCGCGATGGCACCCGCATCCGCCGTCACATTGGGGCGCGATTCATAGATGATGCCGATTACCCCGATGGGCGTGGCGACGCGGGCGATGTCCAGCCCATTGGGCCGGGTCCAGCGCGCCAGCTCGCGGCCATTGGGATCGGGCTGGGCGGCGACGTCTTCCACGCCTTTGGCCATCGCTTCGATGCGGGCCTCGTTGAGCGCCAGCCGGTCCTGCATGGCGGTGGGCATGTTGTTGGCTTTGGCGGCGTCCAGGTCCCGCGCATTGGCGGCCAGGATTTCGGCTTTGCGCGCGCGGATGGAACGGGCCGCTTCCAAAAGCGCCTTGGTCTTGGTGGCGTCATCGGCTTCGCGCACGGCGCGGGCCGCGTCGCGGGCCGCCGATCCGATGGCGATCATGTCGGCGGTCAAGGCATCGGTCTTGTCGTGCAGGGTCATGGCTTTTCCGTCATTGCCAGATCGTCGCGATGGATCATTTCGTCCCGGCCACGATAGCCCAGAATGGCCTCGATTTCGACGGTGCGTTTGCCCGCGATCCGCTCTGCGTCCGATGCATTATAGGCCGTCAATCCGCGCGCGATTTCGCGCCCCTGGCGGTCCTTGACCAGGACGGTGTCGCCGCGCTCGAAGCGGCCATCGACCTGGCGGATGCCCGCGGGCAGAAGGCTCCGGCCCTCGCCCAGCGCCTTGACCGCGCCTTCGTCGATCACCAGCACGCCTTCCGGCTTCAGCCCGCCCGCGATCCAGCGCTTGCGCGCCAGGGTGGGCGACAGGCTGGCGCGGAAAATCGTGTGCCGCGCGCCATTCGCGATCGCCGATACCGGATGAAGGCTTTCGCCCTTGGCGATGATCACATCGCAGCCCGCGCCGGTGGCGATCTTGGCCGCGATCAGCTTGGAGGTCATGCCGCCGCGCCCCAGGCCCGAAACGCTCTCGCCGCCCATCGCTTCGATTTCGGCGGTGATGGCGGGCACGTCGGGAATATGCGTGGCGTTGGGATCGCGCGACGGGTTGGCGGTGTAGAGCCCATCCACATCGGACAAGAGCACCAGCTTGTCGGCGCCCATCATCGAGGCCACGCGCGCGCCCAGCCGGTCATTGTCGCCGAAACGGATTTCCGCCGTCGCCACCGTGTCATTCTCGTTGATCACCGGCACGGCGCCCAGTTCAAGCAGTGTGTTCAATGTGGCGCGAGCATTGAGATAGCGATGCCGTTCTTCGGTATCGCCCAAGGTCAAAAGGATCTGCGCCGCCACCAGATTTTCGCCCGCCAGAATATCGGAATAGGCCTGGGCCAGGCGCACCTGCCCCGCCGCCGCCGCCGCCTGGCTTTCTTCCAGCTTGAGCGCGCCCTTGGGCAGTTTCAAAAGATTGCGGCCCAGCGCGATGGAGCCGGACGACACCAGGATCACTTTCGCGCCCTGGCGGCGCAGCGCCGCCACATCGGCACAGAGCGAAACCAGCCAGTCGCGCCGCAAGGTACCGCTGGCGCCATCCACCAGCAGCGAAGAGCCCACCTTCACCACGATCAACCGGGTGCCGGAAAAGAACCCGCTCATGGCGCCCATTTCTCTTTCGCCGCCTTGATCGCCTTGGGCGTCCGGGGCTTGCGGCGCTTGCGGATTTCCTTGGCCATCTCCCGAAGCACGCTTTCGATGCCCGCGCCGGACACGCCGGAGATTAGGTGCACCTCGTGACCGCAGGCTTTTTCGAGAGCCGCCTTCTTCTTGGCCAGCGCCGCTTTGGGAATGGAATCGATCTTGTTGAGGGCCACGATCTCGGGCTTGTCGCTGAGGCCATGGCCATAGGCTTCCACTTCGCCGCGAATGATCTTGTAGGTCTTGGCCACCGCATCGCCGGTGCCGTCAACCAGATGCAGGATGGTGCCGCAGCGTTCGGCATGGCCCAGGAACCGGTCGCCCAGGCCCACGCCTTCATGCGCGCCTTCGATCAGGCCCGGCAGGTCGGCCAGCACGAAATCGGTGTTGTCGACCTTCACCACGCCCAGCTGCGGCTCCAGTGTCGTGAAAGGATAATCGGCGATCTTGGGTCGGGCGGCGGAAACACGCGACAGGAAGGTACTCTTGCCCGCATTCGGCATGCCGATCAGACCGGCATCGGCGATCAGCTTCAGCTTGAGGATCAGCGTCTTTTCTTCGCCGGGCTGACCGGGATTGGCATGGCGCGGCGCCTGGTTGGTGGGGCTTTTGAAATGCGCATTGCCGAAGCCGCCATTGCCGCCGCGCAAAAGCCGCACGCGTTGCCCGACCTCGGCCAGATCCGCGATCAAGGTCTCGCCGTCTTCCTCATAGACTTGCGTTCCGGGCGGCACCTTCATCACCGCGTCGGCGCCATTGGCGCCGGTCATCACCTTGCCTTTGCCGCCTTCGCCATTCTTGGCTTTCACATGCTGCTGGAAGCGGTAATCGATCAGGGTGTTGAGATTGTCGACCGCTTCGATCCAGACATCGCCGCCCCGTCCGCCATCGCCGCCATAAGGCCCGCCATATTCCATGAATTTCTCGCGCCGGAACGCAACGCAGCCATTGCCGCCAGCGCCACTGGAGGCATAGACCTTGGCGATATCAAGAAACTTCATCAGAAAACGCCTTTTTTGATGGTCGCACGGCCTGACGCGAAGTCTGCAACTTCGCGGGGCCGATGCTCCGTCAGGCCGCCTTTTTCGGGAGGAAAGCCTCCCGCGTCAACATCATCTCATGGCAAAGGACTTTGACGCCCCGGGCCATGCAATCGCGCATCCGGCTGCCATTGTGCCTGGCCCCCAGCTTGGCCAGGACATGCCCGGACGCCGGATTGTCGTGAAACCAGCCCGCCCAGACGAAAGGCAGATCCAGCCTTTCGAACGCGAACCGGGTCAAGGTGCGGGCCGCCTCGCTGGCATAGCCCTGGCCCCAAAAGGGCTTGCCCAGCCAGTAGCCGAATTCGGGGCCGGCCTGCTCCATATGCAATCCGATTCCGCCCAGAAACATCCCGTCTTTCTTGGCTAGGATGGTGAAGGCGTAATAGCCGTCGCCATGGCGCCCGCGCCGGCTCACAAAATCTTCCGCATCGTCCTCGGTATAGGGATGGGGCACCTCAGCCAGGTTGCGCGACACCGAAAAATCGCCCAGCCAAACCGTCATCGCCTGGATGTCGGCGGGCCTGGGCGGCCGGAATATCAGTCTTTCACTCTCCAAAATGGACATGGCGTTTCCCCGCGTTTGTTGGCGAGGGAAACAAAAAAGGGAGATGGCGGACCATCTCCCTCGCATAATGGGCCGCCAATTTCTTGGCGGCCTATGTCTTCAGCCACCTATTCTGCCGCGATCTTCGCCGCCGGGTTTTGAGCAGCCGTCGTCACGGATACGAACGTGCGACGCTTGAAGCCGGTCTTGAAGGTCACGTTGCCGTCGCAAAGCGCGAAAAGCGTATGGTCCTTGCCCATGCCGACATTTTCGCCCGGCCAGAACTTGGTGCCGCGCTGACGCACGATCACGTTGCCGCCGGAAATCTTTTCGCCGCCGAACAGCTTCACGCCCAGACGCTGACCGGCCGAGTCACGACCGTTACGCGATGAACCGCCTGCTTTCTTGTGCGCCATGACTTATTCCTTGCCGGCCGAGATCGAGAGCACCTTCACGGCGGTGAAGTGCTGGCGATGACCGCGCTTGCGATGGGTGTTCTTGCGGCGCTTCTTCTTGAAGGCCACAACTTTCTCGCCCTGGCCCTGCTCGAGAATCTCGCACTCGACCGAAGCGCCCTTGACCAGCGGCGCGCCCAGCTTGGGCTTGTCCCCGCCCAGCAGCAGCACTTCGCCCAAGGTCAGCTTGGAGCCGACATCGCCCGCAAGGCTTTCCACCTTGAGGATCGAATCCTTGGCAACCCGATACTGTTTTCCGCCGGTGCGGACGACCGCGTACATGGTCTAATTCCTTGAAATAAAACGGTTTTCCAGAAACGGCAGGTTCCCGGAGAGCGGCGCACTATACGGAAAGGCGCTTGCCGGTCAAGCCTTGGATCGACAAGGCTTTTGTGTGTGGCAATCAGGGCTCAATCACGGGCATTGCCCGGGCCTTGCGCATGCCGATTTTGGCCACCACCGCGGTGATCAGAAGCACCACCCCCACCGTCACCGCCACCGTCTTGGCGCTGGAGACATTATAGGCGATCCGCGCCAGGTCGTCGGTCGGCCCGTTCAGCAGCATGTCGAGCTGCAAGACATTCTCGATCGCGTCCAAAAGCGCCCCTATCGGCGCCACCATGCCCGCCATCAGGACGTAACGGCGGAAACGGCTTTTTCCCGGGGTGAAGCTTTCCGCCACCACCACGCTGGAAAGAAAGAAGCTCACCGCATAGAGCGGCATCAGAAGGTAATCCAGGCCCAGATCGAAGCCCGCGCGCACCGCATAGGGCTCTGGCGCCCAGGCATGGAAGGCGAGGCGGAACTGGGCGGCCGTGGCCAACCCCTGCAGGTCGGTGGTCGAAACCCCGGTCAAGGATTTCAGCCACAGGTCCATGCCGCCCAGGACCGCGAACACGATCAGGCCCAGCACGCTGGACCACAGCCAGCCGCGATCCAAGGTGGATTTGGAGATGCGCATGGGACGTTCCGCTCTGCTATAAGCGCCGCATTATGCGGCCCCTCGGCGATATTCTCTACAATTTCCACTGGGTGGTGCCAGGCGAATGCGGCCGCATGGCCCAGCCCTGGGCCGGCGGCACCGGCCCCTATCTGGAGCGGCGCGGCGTCAAGGCGCTGATCAATCTGCGCGGCCGCAACGACGACCTGTCCTGGTGGAAAAACGAAACCGGCGTCACCGCGGCCCGGGGCATCGCCCATCTCGATGCCATGCTGGATTCGCGCAAGCTGCCCACCCGCGCCATGCTGATGCGCCTGATCGAAGCCTTCGACAGCGCGCCCCGGCCTTTCGTCCTCAAATGTTCGGGCGGGCAGGACCGCACCAGCTTCGCCTCCGCGCTTTATCTGATCCATCGCGGCGGCTGGGCGGCGATAGAGGAGGCCCGCGCGCAATATGCGCGTTTTCCCTATCTGCACTTCCCCAAGAAGCATCAGCGCTGGCTGAAGCCGTTCCTGGATTTCGCCGCCGAGGATTCCAAGGGATTGCCCCTGGCAAGCTGGATCGGCGAGCATTATGCGCCGGACCGGTTGAAGGCCTGGCTGGAACGCCATGGGCTGGCCGACACCCATGGCGGCATTTTCCTGGTGCCGACGCGTAGTCCCTTTCAGTGGTGAACGGCCTCGCCATCGCGCCCGGCGTGATGCTGTGGCGGGAGAAATTCTCCAAGGACGAACAGACCGCGCTGCTGCAGGACGTGCGGGCGCGGATCGAAGCGGCGCCTTTCTATCGTCCTGTGATGCCGGGGTCGGGCAATCCTTTTTCCGTCGAGGAAAGCAATCTCGGCACCCTAGGCTGGGTGTCGGACAAAAGCGGCTACCGCTACCAGGTCACCCATCCCGTCACCGATGCGCCCTGGCCCGCCATTCCCGATGCCTTGATGACGCTGTGGCGTGAAATCGCGAATGCGCCCGATCCGGAATGCTGCCTGGTCAATCTTTATCGCGGGCCCGCCCGCATGGGGCTGCATCAGGACAAGGACGAGCAGGCCCTGTCCGCGCCGGTGGTTTCGGTCTCGCTGGGCGACGAAGCCCTGTTCCGCATCGGCGGCACCAGCCGCAAGGACCCCACGCGGAGCGTGAAACTGTCGTCCGGCGATGTGGTGATGTTCGGCGGTCCGGCGCGCCTGGCCTATCACGGCATCGACCGCATTTATCCGGGCAGTTCGTCCCTGATCCCCGGCGGCGGGCGCATCAACCTCACGCTGCGCCGGGTGACTGGATAAAAAAACGCCCGGCCAAAGGCTGGGCATGGAGCCTTACCTTGGTAAGGCGACCATCATAAAAAAACGCCCAGCCAAGGGCTGGGCGTTAAATGCGCCGTTACGCGCGTGGGTGCCTGGAGGGGATGACCTGCACCCGCGGAAAACAGGGCCCGACTTGCGAGCGGGGGGGCAGAGCTTGCCGGGCCGCACTGTCTTCCACAGCCAACCTATGCACCGAAGACACAGTTTTCAAGATTTTTTGTTTTACAAATATTTTAAGCGTGACAGTTGCGAATATGTCATAGCTGTTAGGCGCCCCCGGCAAGGGAGAACGGGACCGGAACAGGCCCGCTATTTGGGCTTCGGATCCTTGACCGGCACGGCGAACAGATCGTCCGGCAGGGCGATCCCGGTCTGAACCCCGCTCAGCGCCACGGTGGTCACGCCGCCCTGATTGTCCTTCACCATCCATTGCCGAAGCTCGATGCTGGGGGAGGAAAAGACCAGGGTGATGTTGCTCTGGCTGCGGGTGGTGTTGGCGCGGGCATGCACGATCAGCGATCCCGGCTGCTCCTCGATCCCGGTGACGGCGGTGTTGTGGCGAAGATCGACATCCTTGTTCAAAAGGATGTCGAGAGGCGTGTCGGACAAGGATGTGCGGTCCACCGTGTTGAGGCGGGAATTCTTCACATAGATGCTGCCCTCCGTGGCCACGATCAGCACCGGGCTGGGCGGGTTGTAGGAAAAGCGCAGCTTGCCGGGGCGCGAAAGGCTGAATTCGCCCTGCACCATGTCGCCTTCCGGGCCGAGCTGGACGAAATTGCTTTTCAGCGTGTGAATGGCGTTGAGATAAGCGCTGAGCTTGTCGAGCTTGGCCGCATCGGCGGGGCTGTAGGTGCCCGGATAGCGCGTGGCGCCGCCCAGAAACGCGACGGCGGCGAACGCGGCAAGGATGGCGAGACGGCGCGAGATCGGGTTAAGGTCGTGCATTGCCGATCCACCAAACCATTTCGCCCTCACCCGCGCAACCGCTCCCGATGTCCGCATGACCATGCTTCCGCCATATTCCCGCATCTCGGTTCTGGGCGGCGGCGCCTGGGGCACGGCGCTGGCCATCGCCGCGGTGGCGGCCGGACGCGACACGCTGTTATGGGCGCGCGAAGACGATGTCGTGAGCGGCATCAATGCGAATGGCGAGAATGCGCGCTTCCTGCCCGGCGTCGCCTTGCCCAAATCCTTGCGCGCCACCGGCGCGTTGGCGGACGCCGTCCGCGCCGACGCCTTGCTGCTGGTGGTGCCTGCCCAGGTGCTGGCGGAATTCGCGCGCGCGCTGGCGCCCTTGATCGTGCCCGGCACGCCGCTGGTGATCTGCGCCAAGGGCATCGAGAAAAACACCGGCCGGCTGGTGAACGAAGTGCTGAAGGACGCGATGCCGGACGCCAGCCTCGCCATCCTGTCGGGACCTTCTTTCGCCCGCGACGTGGCCAAGGGCCTTCCCACCGCGGTGACCATCGCGGCGGCGGGTGATGTCTCGGCGCGCCTGCAGACCAGTTTGAATTCGCCCGCCTTCCGTCCCTATGCCAGCGACGACATCACCGGCGTGGCCTTGGGCGGAGCGGCCAAGAATGTCTATGCCATCGCCTGCGGCGTGGTCGACGGCATGGGCCTGGGCGAAAATGCCCGCGCCGCCTTGCTGGCGCGCAGTTTCGCCGAGCTGGCGCGGCTGGGCGAAGCCTTGGGCGCCAAGCGCGAGACCTTGATGGGCCTGTCGGGCCTGGGCGATCTGGTCCTCACCGCCACCAGCAAAAGCTCGCGCAATTTTTCCTTCGGCGTGGAACTGGGCCAGGGCAAAAGCGCCGCGGAATTGAGCGCGCCCGGTCATCCCTTGGCCGAAGGCGTGGCGACGGCGCCCGCATTGGTCAAGCGCGCCCGCGCCGAAGGGGTGGAACTTCCCATCGCCGAAGCGATGGCGGATCTTTTGAGCGGCGCCTTGCCGCTTGGCGAAGCATTGATGCGGCTGATGAGCAGAAGGTTGAAGAGCGAATGAAATACTGGCTGTTCAAGAGCGAGCCCGAGACCTGGTCCTGGGAGATGCAGAAGAAAAAAGGCGCCAAGGGCGAGCCCTGGAGCGGGGTGCGCAATCACACCGCCAAGCTCAACATGGTGGCGATGAAGAAAGGCGATCTGGGCTTCTTCTATCATTCCGGCGACGAGAAGGCCGTGGTCGGCATCGTCGAAGTGATCGGCGAATACCGCCCCGATCCCACCGACGAGAAAGGCATTTTCGGCCTGGTGGATGTAAAGGCCGTGAAAGATTTTCCCAAGCCTGTGTCGCTGGCCGACTGCAAAGCCAATCCCAAGCTCGCCAAAATGAGTCTGGTGACGAGTTTTCGCCTGTCGGTTCAGCCGGTTACGCCGCAGGAATGGAAGATCGTCTGCGCCATGGGCGGGCTGAAGGACTGACATACACCTGACAAGGTTGGCGGTTCCGCAAGGCCTATGATGTTTCTCGGAGGTGCGCATCCGATGCGCGTCAAAAGGAGTAGCAAATGGCCGCTCGCGACATTCTCACGCTCAATACGCCGATGGCGGAACGGATCATCCGCCTGCTTTACACCATCGCGCTGGTTCTGATCGCCATCGGAACCCTGTTCGGCATCGGCCGTGGGGTGATGATCCTCACCCACACACCGATGCAGCGTCCGGCGATCACGTCGAATGCCAATCCATCGGGCAACAATGCCGTGACGCCGCAATCCGGCACCGCGGCGCCGCAAACCGACGCCCAAAACGACCGGCGCGATTTCCGCAATCGCATGCGCGGCGAATACCGGGGCTGGTACGGCCGCCGGCATTACGGCCCCTTCGGCACGATGCCCCGCTCGCCCATCTTCGGGCTGGTGGTGATCATCGGCGCGCTGTTGCGCGGATTGATCGGGCTCCTGATCGTGCGGGTGCTGGCGGAGATCGGCCTCGCCATCCTGGGGATGCCGAAACGGGCCGCGACTTAAAGATACTTCCGCATAAACAGGTTGTAAGGGGCGAAGCCGTCGCGGTGGTACACCGCGGCGGCTTGGTCGTTTCCGCTTAAGACGCCGATGATGAGATTCGTCATGCCGCGGCCGCGCGACCAGTCTTCGCAGGCCGCGATCAAGGCCCGGCCATGGCCCGCGCCCCGCGCCGTTTCTTCGACGAACAGTTCGGCGATGAAGCCGTAGCGGCGCTCGCCGTCCTTGACGAAGAGGTCGCCCACTTCTTCCACGACAAAGACCCAGCCCACCGGATGGCCGCCGGCTTCGGCCATGAACATCGCGCCGCGCTGCGCGACCTGGCGGCGCACATCGGCCCAATGTTCGCCCGCGAAGCCGGGATCGAGCCGCCGGTTGGGCTCGAACGCATTCTCGAATTTCTGCAGGCCCCAGATGAAGGAGAGGATCGCCGGTTCGTCGTCCGGCAACCGTACGGCGCGGATTGTCATGCTATCTCCCGGCCGCTCGTCCGTACGCTGTTGCTACGGACAGCTCGCGGCGTTGGCTTAGCTTTTCTTAGCGAGCGAAGCGAGCCTAGAAAAGCTTGCCCCTCTTCGAGCGAAAGCGAGAGAGGCGCCACTCAAAACGGTCCACTGGACCGTTTTGCCGCCTTCAGCGTCGCAGCTCACCCAAGCGCTTTTACGATCTCTTCCGTCATCTTCTTGGCGTCGGCGAACAGCATCATGGTGTTGTCGCGGAAGAAGAGTTCGTTTTCGACGCCCGCATAACCCGAGCCCATGCCGCGCTTGATGAAGAGCACGGTCTTGGCCTTTTCCACATCCAGGATCGGCATGCCGAAAATGGGCGATTTGGGATCGGTCTTGGCGGACGGATTGGTGACGTCATTGGCGCCGATCACGTAAGCGACATCGGCCTGGGCGAATTGGGAATTGATGTCTTCCAGTTCGAACACTTCGTCGTAGGGCACATTGGCTTCCGCCAGGAGCACATTCATATGGCCCGGCATGCGCCCCGCCACCGGATGAATGGCGTAGGAGACTTTCACGCCTTCGGCCTTCAGCTTGTCGGCCATTTCGCGCACCGCATGCTGGGCCTGGGCCACCGCCATGCCGTAACCGGGCACGATGATCACGCTGGAAGCGTTCTTCATGATGAAGGCGGCGTCGTCGGCCGAGCCTTGCTTGACCGGCCTGGTTTCCTTGGTCCCGCCCGCCGACGCGGTCTCGCCGCCGAAGCCGCCCGCGATCACCGAAATGAAGCTGCGGTTCATGCCCTTGCACATGATGTAAGACAGGATCGCGCCCGACGAACCCACCAGCGCGCCGGTGATGATCAGGGCGGTGTTCTCCAAGGTAAAGCCGATGCCCGCCGCCGCCCAACCGGAATAGGAATTCAGCATCGACACCACCACCGGCATGTCGGCGCCGCCGATGGGGATGATCAGGGTGATGCCGAAGACGAAGCTGAGGATGGTGATGGCCCAGAAGGCCCAGTGCGGCTGGTCCGCCGTGAAATAGACGATCAATCCCACGATCACCAGGAAGATCAAAAGATTGAGCAGGTGCCGCGCGGGCAGGATGATCGGCGCGCCCGACATGTTGCCGTTGAGCTTGGCGAAAGCGATCAGGGAGCCCGCAAAGGTGATGGCGCCGATGGCCACGCCCAACGACATTTCCACCAGGCTCTGGGTGCGGATCGCCCCTTCCGTGCCGATGCCGAACGCTTCGGGCGAATAAAGCGCCGCGCCCGCGGTCAGAACGGCCGCCAGGCCGACCAGCGAATGGAACGCCGCCACCAGCTGGGGCATGTTGGTCATGGCGATGCGCTTGGCCATCACCGCGCCGATGGCGCCGCCGATGGCGATGCCGCCGATCACCAGGCCCCAGGTCAGCACGTCGGAAACGCCCGCCACCCAAAGCGTGGTGACGACCGCGATCAGCATGCCGATCATGCCGTTGCGATTGCCAGCGCGCGAGGTGGCCGGCGACGACAAGCCCTTCAACGCCAGGATGAAGAGAACGCCCGCTGCGAGATAAAGGAGGGCTGCGATATTGGCGCTCATTTCGCGCCTTTCTTCTTATACATCGCCAGCATGCGGGCGGTGACCAGGAAGCCGCCGAAAATATTCACCGAGGCCAGGATCAGCGCGAAGAAACCAAGAAGCTTGGACGTCCAGGACGCGGAGCCCAGCGCGGGCACCGCCACCGCGATCAGCGCACCGACAATGATGACCGAGGAAATGGCGTTGGTGACGCTCATCAGCGGGGTATGCAGCGCGGGCGTCACGCCCCAGACCACGAAATAGCCGACAAAGATCGCCAGCACGAAAATCGAAAGCCGGAATACGAAGGGATCGATTGCGTCCATAAATGTCCCATCCCTCGAAGCCGAGCAGGCTTCGCTTATGACTTCACTGCCGGATGCACGACTTCGCCGTCTTTCGCAACCAGCGCGCCCTTGACGATTTCGTCATTCCAGTCGATCGCCAGCGCGCCGGTCTTCTTGTCCACCAGCAGCGAGACGAAATTGAACAGGTTGCGGGCATAGAGCGAGGACGCATCCACCGCCAACCGGCCCGGCAAATTGGAATAGCCCATGATGGTGACGCCATGGACTTCCACCACTTCGCCCGCCTTGGTCAAAGGCGTGTTGCCGCCCGCTTCCGCCGCCAGATCCACGATCACCGAACCCGGCTTCATGGTCTTGATCATTTCTTCCGACACCAGCACGGGCGCCTTCCTGCCCGGGATCAGCGCGGTGGTGATGATGATGTCCTGCTTTTTGATCGTCTCGGCGATCAGGGCGGCCTGCTTGGCCTGATACTCCGCCGACATTTCCTTGGCATAGCCGCCCGCGGTCTGGGCGTTCTTGAATTCCTCGTCCATCACCGCGACGAAGGTGCCGCCCAGGGATTCCACCTGTTCCTTGGTGGCGGGCCGCACGTCGGTGGCGCTGACGATGGCGCCCAGCCTTTTGGCGGTGGCGATGGCCTGAAGTCCCGCCACGCCCACGCCCATCACCAGCACCCGGGCCGGGGCGATGGTGCCCGCCGCCGTCATCATCATCGGCATCGCCCGCCCGAAGGCAGCGGCGGCATCGATCACGGCCTTGTAGCCGGCCAGATTGGACTGGGACGACAGCACGTCCATCGCCTGGGCCCGGGAAATGCGGGGCAGGAACTCCATGGCGAAGGCGGTGGCGCCTTGCCCGGCCAGGGTGGCGATGGCGGCTTTTTCGGTGTGCGGCGCCAGCATGGCGGCCACCACGGCACCTTTTTTCAGGAGAGCGCTTTCGGCGGCGCCGGGGCCTCGGACTTTGAGGACGATATCGGCGGCGGCCAGGGCCGCCCGGGCGTCGGGCGCGATGGTGGCGCCGGCGGCGGCATAGTCGGAATCGGCGATGCGGGCATGCGCGCCCGCCCCGGCTTCCACCGTCACCTCAAGCCCTAATCCTTTGAATTTCTTGACGGATTCCGGTGTCGCGGCAACCCGCGTCTCACCCGGAGCTGTTTCTCTGGGGATTGCAAGTTTCATCCCCAGCCCCCGACCCCGTTACCCGTGGGTCCGGAAGATGGCCAGGAAGACCATGATCAGCAGGAGGAAGGCCGTCGACCATTTGGCGAAGGTGAGGAACCCCGCATAAGCCCGTTGATGCTGGCTGATGTCCATCGAGCCGGGCGTGTGGTGATGATCGTTGTGGTCGGCCATGGGGATTCGCTCTCGGAAAAGAGGCCGCAATATAGCAAACCGAAGCCTCCCGGCAATGGGAGGCCCCATCCGGGCGTGGGATTGCGACAGAATGTTCCCCGCCAGGGAACTCGCCAGGGAACTCATCAGGCCCGCCAGTCGATCCAGCCGCCATGGGCCTGGGCCACCGCCAGCCGTTCGGGCTGGGCCACCCCGTCATGGTGCCGGGTCAGGGTCAGCGCATAGTCTGTCCCGTCGAACTCGAACGACAAATGCCATAGCGGGCGGCCTGCTTCCGCCAGGATCGTGGTCAGCGCCTGCTTCATGGCGGCGGAGAACTGATAGGTCGCGATGGTGTGATAGACGCAGACCGCATCCTGCGGCGGCATCTTGGCCAGCGCATCGGGCAATAGCGCCAGGGCGTCGCCGGGCCGTATCTCCGGCGGCGATCGCAAATAGATCGCGATGGCGCGATCCAGCCGGTCCAGGCGGTGCGGCTGATCCGGCCAGACCAGGGCCCGCAGCCAATCCCGGTCGTCCGGATCGGACAGATTGACGGGATCGCGTTCCAGACCGACGCGCCCGGCGATCCTGGGCAGCGGCGATAAGGGTGGCATGATGCCGCCCCGCAACTCGCAATCCAGCACCAGCGGCGCATCCGGCGCGATTCCCATCGCCACGGCATCGTCCCGGCGATAGCGCATGCCGTAACGGTCCCAGATCATATTGAGCCCGGCGCTGGGACCGATCTCGATCAATTGCAGCGGCAAGGGCTCGCGCTGCCCCAGCGCCACGAAACCCGCGCGCAAAACCGAAGACCGCGCCACCTCGTTGGTGTTGGTGACGCGCGTCTCCACCAGCGAAGCAACCGCATCCGCATGGGTCAGGACGAAATCGCGGAATGCGGGAAAGGCATCGCCGCCCCGGGTTCCGCCCAAGCTGGCGTAGAAATCCCCGAGCGGATGCGCGGCGCCCCGCAGCAGCAGAAAATGCACCGCGGCGAAGAGAAGATTGGCATGGGGCTGGCCAGGACGCGCCCGCGCCGCCAGCGCCTTCAGCGCCGGATCTTCATCGGCCGCCAGCGACAGGCTCTCATAAAGCGGCGAGCCCAGATGCCGGGCTTCGGCGGCGAAGCGGCGCCAATAGGTTTTTTCCCTGTCATTCATGGCGTTGGCACCGATTCATTTTTCCTTAAGCATAACGCGCTCTGTGCCGGACAAGGACAGGTTTAAACCCCCCATTTACCGGCCATGCGCAGAATGCACGCTGCTCAAAATTGGAACAGCGGACATGGCGCGGACGATACTTGTCGTGGATGACGATCCGGTTCAGCGCCGTTTGCTGGAAACCGCGATCACCCGCAGCGGCATGACGGTGGTGACCGCGCCCGGCGGCCAGCCGGCATTGGATCTGATCAACGGCGTGCGCGGCGAACAGATCACCTTGATGCTGCTCGACCTGGTGATGCCCGACATGGGCGGCATCGAAGTCCTCAACAAGCTGCGCGCCACCAATTCCGACCTGCCGGTGATCGTGCTCACCGCCAAGGGCGGCATCGATTCCGCCGTCGAGGCCATGCGCGCCGGCGCCAATGACTTTCTGGTCAAGCCCGCCAGCCCCGAACGCATCGCGGTTTCGATCCGCAACCAGCTCAAGATCGGCACCCTGTCCGGCGAAGTGAAGCAGTTGAAAAAGAAGACGGACAATCGCCTCACCTTCGACGACCTGATCGCCGAAGCGCCGGAAATGAAGCAGGTGTTCCGCCTGGGTGCCCGCGCGGCGCAATCCGACATCCCGATCCTGATCGAAGGCGAAAGCGGCGCCGGCAAGGAAT
>JAFKFG010000041.1 GCA_017307355.1 Alphaproteobacteria bacterium | reverse complement strand
GTATAAATACGAACAGCAGAAGAAGGCCCACGAGGCCCGCAAGAAGCAGAAGGTCATCGAGATCAAGGAGATCAAGATGCGCCCGACCATCGACGATCACGATTACGACGTGAAGATGCGGGCGATGAAGCGCTTCTTCGACGATGGCGACAAGGTGAAGGTCACCCTGCGCTTCCGCGGCCGCGAAATGGCGCACCAGCATCTGGGCATGGAACTGCTCACCCGCGTCCAGAAGGACACCGAAGTGGTGGCCAAGCTGGAGCAGTACCCCAAGATGGAAGGCCGCCAGATGATGATGGTTTTGGCGCCGCGCTAACGCGGCGCCAAAAGCCCGCGGCGGCCAAGCCGCGGGCCGGACTTTGCGCCTCGGTGAGGCGCTCGAACCATCATTAGAGCTGAATTTCGATACCAAGTGTCGGCCGCGACAGCGGCCGACGGCGCGAGAAGCCGGTGCCCACGGCACCGGGCCGGAATGGCAACCCACACGGAACAGCGAACATTGGCGGGCTAAAAGCGCGGAGCCAAAAGCTCACTACTCGCCCCATTCGCCGCCCGCACCAATCCCTGCTACACTCCCCCCATGGACGATAAACCCGCCGCCACGCCGCGGGCTCGCCAGGAACGGCAGCTCGACGAAGCGCTGAAAGAAACCTTCCCCGCCTCCGATCCGGTCGCGATCCAGCATATCGACGGCCGGGCCGAGACGCCGACGCCGGATCAGGCGCGCCAGAAACTGGCCCGCCGGCGCCTGCGCAGCCTCATCGACCGTCACGAACAGGACGCACGGCCCTAATCTCATTCTGAAGATCACCGCCATCCGGTGGCTGGCCTCATGCTTCGACGGGCTCAGCATGAGGAGGTTCATTGTATCCTCACCCTGAGCTTGTCGAAGGGTGCGTCGCATACGCGACTCCGGCTCTTTACGCCGGAATGAGCAACTTCTCCAACGCCGAATTCCGCGCCGTCAGATCCGCCAGCGTGTATTCGTCCAACACTGCCAGATAGGCGTTCAGCGCCCGCGACAGGGCGCCCTTCAGCCGGCACGGCTTGATGATCGAGCAGGTGTTGGTGGCCGGATCGAAACATTCCACGATGTTGAAATCCTCTTCCGTGGCGCGGACGATTTCGCCCAGCCCGATCTTTTCGGGCCTGCGCGCCAGGCGCAGCCCGCCGCCCCGCCCCCGCACCGTTTCCAGGAAACCGTGACGGCCCAGATCGAAGGCGATCTTCATCAGATGGTTCTTGGAGATGCCGTAGGTGTCGGCGACCTCCTGGATCGTGACCAGCCCGGGGCCTTTCAGCGCGACATACATCAGCAGCCGCAAGCTGTAATCGGAATAAGAGGTCAGCCTCATGCGTCCATTTATCCCACTTAAAGATGCATTTCTTATATTGCTTTAAACATGCTCAATCAATACCTCTTTGCCAGGCCATTCCCCGGCCGGCAAGGGTCCGCCATGATACCGGAAAATCCCCGCCGCAAACCTGTCCATCCGGACATCAGCGAAGACATGGTCCGCCAGCTGGTCCATGCCTTCTACACCAAGGTCCGGGCGGATGAGACCCTGGGCCCCATCTTCGCCCGCGTGATCGGCGAGGATTGGGGACCGCATCTGGCCAAGATGTGCGATTTCTGGTCGTCCGTGATGCTGATGAGCGGGCGCTACAAGGGCAACCCCATGATCGCCCATATGCGGCTGAAAATGGTGCGGCCCGAACATTTCGCCCGCTGGCTCCAGCTTTTCCGCGCCACGGCGCTGGAAGAATGCCCTCCCCCCATCGCCGTCCAGTTCATCGGCCGCGCGGACAACATCGCCCGCAGCCTGCAGCTGGGCATGTTCTACCGGCCCGTGCCGGAAAAAGTCCGATGATCAACATGGGAGCGCAGCATGAGAAACAGCCACGCCATCAAGAATGTCGAATGCGAGGACGCCGCGGCGGTTGACGCCGGACCGGGAGCCGAAGCCGGCGTCCATCATTTCCCCGGCGCCAAGGTGCAGGCGGTGATGGACCCGCGCATCTACAAGATCGCGCTGGGCTGCTGGATCGGTTTTCTCGCCGTCTTCTGGCTCACCTTCTGGATGAGCGCGAATGCGCTGTTCATGGTGGTGATCAGCACCGTCTATGCCGTGATGTTCTTCGGCGTGCCTTACGCGATGAGCCGCCAGGTGCGCGACCGGCCCAAGACCGACAAGAGCCTTTTCGCCTTCCTCAGCCAGCCTTTCGCCACCATCGACGGGGTGATGAGCGGCGCCGAGGCCTTGCTGCAGGTCGTGCTGGTGCCGCTCTGCCTGACCGCCGGCGGCATTGCCATCGGTATTATTATTCACGCCGCAAGAGCGGCTGTTCATTAATTCCCCCTCCGGCCTTCGCATCGCAAGCGCTGCTACTGCCACCTCCCCCACCAGTGCGCTAACGCGCACGCGGGGGAGGCGGGCCTGTAAACGCTGCGGCAGGCGCTAGATCGGCCAGGTCGTGACTTTCTTCCCCCGTGGCCGAAGGCCTGACGGGGGAAGATGTCTTCCGAAGGCTTGCCTGAGGAAGACAGATGGGGGCCTAAAAAAGCAATACTGCACTGCACTGGCTTTTCCGGGGAATAAGACTAAAGAGTGCGCGCGATCCCGACATCAGAGTTCCCTTGAGTTTCGAAACCACGCCGCCCGCCCTCGCCCGCGCCCTTGCCGAACGCGACTATAAAGACGCCACCCCCGTGCAGGCCGCTGTGCTGGAACCCGAGGCCGAAGGCCGCGACCTGCTGGTTTCCGCCCAGACCGGATCGGGCAAGACCATCGCCTATGGCCTGGCGATGGCCGATACCTTGCTGGAAGGCGCCGAAACGATGGGCCCGGCCGGATCGCCGCTGGCGCTGGTGGTGGCGCCCACCCGCGAATTGGCGCTGCAGGTGGAACGCGAACTGTCCTGGCTCTATCGCTATGCGGGCGCGCGCGTCGTCTCCTGCGTGGGCGGGATGGACCCTTCCCGCGAGCGCCGCGCGCTTCAGGCGGGTGCCCATATCGTGGTCGGCACGCCGGGACGGCTGCGCGATCATCTGGAACGCAGGGCCCTTAAAGTCTCGTCGCTGAAAGCCGCCGTGCTGGACGAAGCCGACGAGATGCTGGACATGGGCTTCCGCGAGGATCTGGAATTCATCCTGGAGACCACGCCGCCCGAACGGCGCACCTTGCTGTTCTCCGCCACCTTGCCCAAGGCCATCGTCAATCTGGCGTCGCATTATCAGAAAGACGCGCTGCGCATCGCCACCGCGGGCGAAATGCGCGGCCATGCCGACATCGAATACCGCGCCATCCGCATCGCGCCGCACAAGATCGAGCGGGCGGTGATCAACCTCTTGCGCTTCCTGGATGCGCCGGGCGCGCTGGTGTTCTGCAACACCCGTCATGCCGTGCGCCACATGGAAGCGATGCTGCTGGAGCGGGGCTTCGCCGCCGTGGCGCTGTCCGGCGAACTCAGCCAGAGCGAGCGCAATCACGCCCTGCAGGCGTTGCGCGACGGCCGCGCCCGGGTCTGCGTCGCCACCGATGTGGCGGCGCGGGGCATCGATTTGCCCAATCTGGATCTGGTGATCCATGCCGAGCTGCCCAACGACGCGGAAGTCCTGCAGCATCGCAGCGGCCGCACCGGCCGCGCGGGCAGGAAGGGCATCAGCATTCTGTTGGTGCCGCCCTCCCGCCGCCGCCGCGCGGAAGAGATGCTGGGCCGCGCCAAGGTCCAGGCGGCCTGGGGCAACGCGCCATCGGCCGAGGAAATCCGCAAGCTGGACCAGGAACGGCTGATGCAGAGCGCGCTTCTCACCGAACCCGGCAGCGAAGACGATCTTGCCATCGCCGACGCGCTTCTGACCCAGCACGATCCCCGCGCCATCGCCGCCGCCTTTGTGAAGATGTGCCGCGCCAAGCTGCCGGCGCCGGAAGAGATCGAGGACGAGGCGCCGTTCGAACAGCGGCCCCGGAACGAACGCCAACGCGACGAGCGGCCGCGCCGGCAGGATCGCGAAGAGGGTCCGCGCCAATCCCGCGACCAGGAACGCCGCGGCAACCCGCCTCGCGAGCGCGGGCCCGCGCCTGCCGCCATGACCGACGGCGTCTGGTTCCGCCTGAATGTGGGCCGCGAGCGCAAGGCCGATCCCAAATGGCTGCTGCCGGAAATCTGCCGCCAGGGCGAGATCACCAAGAAAGACGTGGGCGCGATCCGCGTCTTCGACACCGAAACCCTGTTCCAGGTGGACGCCAAGGTGGCGGAGCAATTCGCCGCCCTGGTCAGCGAGCGGAAGAAAGGCGGCATCCGCATCCTGCCCGCCCCCGACCAGAGCGGCGAATCCCACGCCCGTCCGCGTGGGCCACAGGCGGACAGCGAAGCCGCGCCCGAAACGCCGCGCAAGGAAGGCGGCTTTCACAAGCACAAGAAATTCGGCGGCAAGAAGTTCGACAATAAGCGCTTCGACAAGAACAAGAAGAAACCCGGCAACTACCCGCCCAAGCGCAAAAGACCCGGCGCCTGATCCGGCTTTGCCGGTTGCCGCGGCTGCTATAAGACGGTGCGGGGCTTGCGCCGTTTCCGTGCCATGTCATATGCCGTCCTGAAGATCCTGCACGTCATCGGCGCCACCATGATCTTCGGCACCGGCAGCGGCATCGCCTTCTTCATGCTGATGGCCCATCTGTCGGCCGATGCCGCTTTCGTGGCGCGCACCGCCCGGGTGGTGGTGATCGCGGACTGGCTTTTCACCGCCACCGCGGTCCTGGCCCAACCCATTACCGGCTATCTTCTGATGCGCCAGACCGGAGCGGAATTCGGGGACGGCTGGATCGCGCTTTCCTTGGCGCTCTATGCCGTCGCGGGATTGTTCTGGTTGCCGGTGGTGTGGATGCAGACCCGGATGCGGGACCTGGCGGCGGAGGCCGCCGCCCGCAACGCCCCCTTGCCCGCGCGCTATCACCGCCTTTTCCGCCTGTGGTTCCTGTTCGGCTTTCCCGGCTTCGGCGCGGTGCTGGCGATCATCGTGCTGATGGTGACCAAGCCGGTGATATTCTGATGGAAGCGCCCAAGATCGCGATAATGGGCGCGGGCGGGCTGATCGGCTTCGGCCTGGCGCGCGATCTGGCGGCGCGCGGCTTTGCCCTGCAAGCCTTTGCCCGCCGCTTCACCCGAAGCCAGCTTTGGGCCCTGCAAGGTTGCGCCGTCCGCACGCCGCTGGTGCCGCTGCCGCAAAACGCGCTGGCGCGGCTGCTCGCGGATTGCGACATTGTCGTCAATTGCATCGGCATCTTGCAGGACGGCATCGGCAGGGACACCGATGCGGTGCACCGGGAGTTCGCGGCCACCTTGTCCGCGGTCTGCGCCGCATCTCCGCAGAAATTGCTGATTCACATTTCGGTTCCCGGCGCGCCCGAACAGGATCGCACCGCCTTCAGCCGCAGCAAGCGCCAGGGCGAAGCCTTGATCGCCGCCAGCGGCGCGCCTTTCGCGATCCTGCGGCCCGGCTTCGTGATCGCGCCCGCCGCCTATGGCGGCAGCGCCTTGATGCGGGCCTTGGCCAGCCTGCCGGCACGGCTACCCACCCGCGAAGCCACATCGCCCTTCGCCGCGATCGCGCTGAGCGACATCGGCGAGACGGTAGCCCGCATCGCGGCGCGCTGGCGAACGGGCGAGCGCCATTGGGCGGTGCGCTGGGATTTGATGGAGGAGCATCCGGGCACGGTGCAGGACATGGTGGAAGCGTTCCGCGCCCATGGCGGCGGACCCGCACCCGTGATGACCCTGCCCGGTTTCCTGATGAACCTGGGAATCCTGGCGGGAGACGCCGTGGCCTGGCTGGGCTGGACGCCGCCCACGCGCAGCACCGCCATCCAGGAGATGCGCAGGGGCCTGAAAGGCGATCCCGGCCCCTGGATCGCCGCGACCGGCATCGCGCCCCGTTCCGCCCGCCAAGCACTCGCGGCCCTGCCCGCCACCGTGCAGGAAACATGGTTCGCCCGGCTTTACCTGCTCAAGGCCCTCATTCTTGTCACGCTGGTTCTGTTCTGGTGCATCTCCAGCCTGATCGCGCTGACGGTGGGCTTTGCCGGGGCGCGCAGCATTCTTTTGCGCCATGGCATGGCCTTCCCCCTGGCCCATTGGCTGACTTTGATCTCAAGTTGCATGGACATGTCGGTGGGCATCCTGACCGCCTTTCGCCGCACCAGCCGTCTCGGCCTGGTCGCGGGCATCGGCCTGTCGTTGAGCTACATGGTGCTGGCCGCGATCCTCACCCCCGAACTTTGGGTCGAGCCTTTGGGCGCGCTGGTCAAGACGGGACCGGCGATCATTCTGATGCTGGTGGCGCTGGCCTTGTCGGACGACCGCGGATGAATCCCAACCGCTCCGAGGCGCAAGATTGGCCCGATGACGGCATTATTCTTTATGACGGCGTCTGCGTTCTCTGTTCCGGCTGGATGCGCTTCGTGCTGGACCGCGACACCAGGGAGGTCTTCCGCTTCACGCCCATCCAGTCGCCCTATGGGCGCGCCCTGGCGCAGCGGCTGGGCATCGACCCCGACGACCCGGACACCAATGCCGTCATCATCGGCGGTATCGGCTGGCGGCAATCGGATGCGGCCTTGCAAGTGGTCTCGCGCCTGCCCGGCTGGCCCTGGGTGCGGGGATTGGCGGCGGTGCCGCGGCCGCTGCGCGATCTGATCTACCGGCTGGTCGCGCGCACCCGCTATCGCGTCTTCGGCCGCCATCAAGTCTGCGATGTCGGCGGAAGACGCTATGCCGGACGGCTCATCCTGGAACGCTAGCGCGTGCCGCGCTGATAGAGTTGATGCATCTCGGCGAAGGTTTCGTCCAGGCGCCGGCCTTCGCGATAGGCGGACAGGTTGTCGGGCCGTGTCGTGCCCGGGATCAGGCGCGGGCAAGGTTCCTCCGCGCCGATGACCTGGGCCACCGGGATCACCCCCGCCCAGAGCGGCGCGGCATAATCTTCCTCATCGTCGGCCACGGTCTTGGCCCGCACCTTGGCCGAAGCTTCATCGATCGGCATCCGGATCACGGTGGTGGCCTTGAATTCCTGCGGATCGATGGGCCGCAAGGTCTTGGTGCGGCCCGGATAGAAACGGTCCACCACGCCCTTCAGCGCCTCCAGCTTCTCGTCCGCGTCTTCGATGAAGCGCGCGGTGCCGAAGCACATCGCCGAGCGGTAATTGACGGAATGGTGGAAACCGGAACGCGCCAGCACCAACCCGTCCAGATGCGAAACCGTGAGGCAGGCGGGCGTGCCCTCTTTCAGATGCTTCAGCATCCGGCTGGCGGACGAGCCGTGCCAATAGAGCGTCTCGCCTTCGCGCCAGAACAGAGTGGGCGTGCAGAAAGGCTGGCCGTCGATCACGTAAGAGACATGGCAGAGCAGCGCCGCGTCCAGGATGGCGAACACCGCCGCCTTGTCATAGGCGCCGCGCTCATGCATGCGCTTGATCTTGTTGCGGGCGCTGACGGGAAAAGCATCGGCGGCGTCTGTGACCAGGGTATCGCTCACGGCACTTGCATCCTTCAAAGGAAGGTGCAGCATGCGCCATGCGATTGGCTCGGAAAAGTACCAATTCCGGTTCGAAAGATATGACCAATTCGGGGGATTGGTCGGCCCTGATGCCCGTCCTGCCAGGCGCCGGGCCCCGCTCCAAGGCCCTGTATTCCGCCATTCGCGGCCTGATCGAGTCGGGCGCGGTGCCGGGCGGGGCCAAGCTGCCCACCACCCGCGACCTGGCCCGGCGCTTCGGCCTGTCCCGGGCCGCCGCCATCGCCGCCTTCGAGAGTTTGATCGGTGAAGGCTTTGCCGAGGCCCGGGTGGGCGCGGGCACTTTCGTGGCAAGGGCGGTGCCGCGCCTGCCCCGGCAAAAAGCCAGCGCCGCCCCGCCCGATCCGGCGGCGCCATCCGCCTTGCCGCTCACCGTGGGCGTCACCGCTTCGGATCCCCGCACCGCGCGCCTCTTCCGCCAGCTGATGTCGCGCCATCTCGCCCGGCCGGCGCCGGCGCTGTTCCAGTATGGCGATCCGCGCGGGAGCATCGGACTGCGCGAAGCCATCGCCGCCTATTTGCGTGCCGCGCGGGGCGTGCGCTGCGAGGCGCGCCAGATCGTGATCACCAGCGGGGCGCAGCAGGGCCTGGACCTTCTGATCCGCGCCATCATTCGCCCGGGCGATCCGGTCTGGGCGGAAAATCCCTGCTATCCGATGGCGCACACGGCATTGAAGGGCGCGGGCGCCAAAGTGATCCCCGTGCCGGTCGATGACGAAGGCCTGGACGTGGCCGAGGGCGAGAAACGCGCCCCCCACGCCAGGGCCGCCTATGTGACGCCGTCGCATCAATTTCCGTTGGGCGTGACCATGACCATGCGCCGCCGCCTGGCGCTGATCGACTGGGCCAGGCGCAACGATGCCTGGATCATCGAAGACGATTACGACAGCGAATTCCGCTATGGCGGCCCGCCCCTCACCGCGCTGCAAGGCATGGATGGCGCGGGCCGCGTCGCCTATGTGGGCACCTTCTCCAAGATCCTGTTTCCGGGATTGCGCACCGGTTATCTGGTGGCGCCGGAAAAGCTGCTGGATGGGATCCTGGCGGTACGGGCCCGCAGCGACCGCTTTCCGCCCCTGATCACCGAGGCGCCCCTGGCCGATCTGATCGCCCAGGGCCATTTCGCGGCCCATCTGCGCCGGGTGCGCCGACGGGTTCAGGCCAATCGCGACATGCTGGTCGCCGCCTTGAAGGACCATGCAAAGGGCCGCCTGGAATTCGCCGTGCCCGATCAGGGCCTGCACATGATCGCGAGAACGTCGCACGCCGACACGCAGCTCGCGGCGGCGGCGAAGGACGCGGGCATCGGCGCCCGGGCCTTGTCACCCATGTATATCGGCGGCAAGCCGAGCCAAGGATTGGTGCTGGGATTTTCCGCCTTCGCGCCCGATGTCATCCGGGACGCTGCGATCCGGCTCTGTGCGCTGCTGTAGACGGCGTCGTCCGCCACCCCGGAATGATTTTCGGCGTGCGGGCAGCATAATCCGCGTAATCCGGAAAAATCTCCGTCAGAATCTTCTCTTCATACGCCATGCGTGGAAATTGCAGCGCCAAGCCGGCCAGCACGATCAGGAACGACCAAGGCTGACGATATTGCACGCAGATTCCGAAAAGAGAGATCTGCTCGCAAAGGTAAAGCGGGTGACGAACCAGACGATAAGGACCATGCGTCTCCAACTGTCTGGCCTGGGGAAAGATCGCAAAGCCGCGCCCCAGCCACGCCATGACGGCGACGCAGCCGAGCGCACCGCAGAACACCAGCGCCGCGGACGACAAGGCCGCTCCGGCCGCGAGGCTTTCCTTCGGCAGGAGCAGAATGCCATAGGAGGAATTGGCGCCCAAAAGCGCCCAAAGCCGCGGCGCGAGGCCGGGCGATTTCGCCAGCGGCAACCGCCGGATGGCGGTGAAGATCAATTGCAGGCCCAGAAACAGGCCGCTGGCGATCTCGGAGGCGATCAGCGCGTAACTGGCCGGGCCTGCCGCACCTCGCCATTGCCCATGGAGCTGAATGAGGAGGCCGGCGATGCCGAAGGCGCACAGAATCATCAAGGGAAGGCCGGCCGCAAAATCCCGCAACCTGGAATCCTGCGGCGTGCGCGTACCGGCTTCGGTCATGAAAGATGCGCCCAACGGTCGGCATGCAATCTAAAACGCGATCTGCGAGCGCAGAAGATCGCGCGCTTACACATTTTCCCAATATTGCGATCCACGTCGCATTCCGGCGGCGCGAGGCAGCCGGAGAGGTGCCGATCAATTGTGTGTGAAGGGCCGCATCTGCGCCACGGCGGAGGTTCGGGCGCCGCCAATAACGTTTTTATAGACCAGGCGGCCGGACTGGATCACCAGCACCGCTTGCGCGCCCGGTTGTCCGGCCAAGTGGAAGACATAACCTGTGCAACGGTCGCGCGTGGTCAGGCAATCCTGCACCGCCGGATCCAGCTTGTCGAAGCCGGTGCTGTTTTCCGGCATGAATTGCTCGATCATCGCCAGATAAGACAGGCGGTCCCCGCGCGACAGATCGAGACCCAGGTCCGGCAATATCGCCGCCGCCGTGATTCCGGCCTCAAGCTGGTCATAGGCGCGCGCCGTGATCTGATAGGGCTGCGGTGTCGGTTCGCGGTCGCCGGTGCGGGCCAGAAGCCCCGCTGCGGCACCGAGCAGAATCACGATTGCGGCAATGAACCCATAAACACGCATGCCCTAAAGGTAAGCCTTCACACAGGCCTGCCGCACGAGATGTCGCGTTCATCCTTAATCGTTAAGGGTGGGAATGGCGGCGCACCGCCTCGGCGACCATGGCGAAATCCGCATTGCCGCCCGAGATCAGCAGCGCCAGATTCTTTCCCGGAAGCTTTCCCGCCAGCAGCGCCGCCAGCGCGGCGGTGCCCCCCGGCTCGACCAAGAGCTTCAATTTGAGCGCGGCGAAGGCCACCGCGCGGGACAGGTCTTCGTCGTTCACCGCGATGCCCGATCCCAAAAGTCCTTCCGCCGCCGCGAACACATGATGCCCCGGCACCGGCGACATCAGCGCGTCGGCGATGGAGAGTTTTCCTCCCGGCGCCGTCACCCGCGCATGCGCGGCCAGCGACCGGCGCATGCCGTCGAAATTCTCCGGCTCCACACTATGCACCGTCGCCGCCACGCCTGCGCCTTTCAGCGCCAGCGCCACGCCCGTCACCAGCCCGCCGCCGGAACAGGGCGTCGCCACCGCATCCAAACGCACGCCGAAGCGGGCCGCGTCTTCGGCGATCTCGAGCCCCGCCGTGCCTTGGCCCGCCATGATGCCGGGATCGTCGAACGGCTTGACCAACGTGGCGCCGCGCTCGGTCACGAATTTGGCGGCGATGGCTTCGCGGTCGTCCACCACGCGGTCATAGGTGACGATCTCGGCGCCATAAGCGCGGGTGCCTTCGATCTTGGCCTGGGGCGCGTCCTTGGGCATCACGATCAAGGCGGGAATGCCGAACAGCTGCGCCGCCGCCGCCACGCCCTGGGCGTGATTGCCGGACGAGAAGGCCACCACGCCTTTGGCGCGTTCGGCCTCGGGGATCATCAGGATGCGATTGCAGGCGCCCCGAAATTTGAACGAGCCGGTGCGCTGCAGGCTTTCCAGCTTGAGGAACACCCGCCCGCCGGTCAGCGCGCTCAGGATGGGGCTTTCCACCAAAGGCGTACGCACCGCGTAAGGGGCGATACGCTTCGCCGCCGCTTGCACATCCGCGAAACCGGGAACTTCAATCAGGGCTTTGTTCATGATGGGCCTTCAATGCATCCAGTTCGGCGATCAGGCCGGGGCCGAAATAATAACGCAATTCCTCGCGCGCGCCGTCGTAAAGGCTGGGGCCCTGGCCGCTGCAGACCAGGCTGCCGTCCGCCGCTTCGCCCGACGGCGTCAGCACGCCATGCTCGAAGGTAACGGGAAACAGCACGCTCACCATCGGCTTGTAGAGATGGTAGTCCAGCCCCTGTTCCAGGCAATAGCCATGAATGGCACAGCCGCGCGCCCCTTCGTTGCGGAAAACGCAAGCCCCGTCATGGATTCGCGTGCGCACATGCTCGCCGCCGGGAAACTCCGCATCCTTGACGATGTCGCTGGTGAACCAGCGATCCTGGGGCTCGGCGATGCGGTCGTGGAAATCCCTCGGCAATTCGCGCAGCCGCGCCGCATTGCCCAGATCGACATCCACGCCATGTTCGCAACAGGCATCCCTGCAGAAGCCGCAATCCATGCAGTAAGTGAAATAGCGCAAGGTGAAGATCCTGGGATCGACCGCCTTGAGCACCGGTCCGCCCATCACACAGGGATGGGGCGCTGAAAGCACGGCGATCATTCTTTTGGTCGCGCGGCCGGACGGAAAACCGCTTCGCTCCCTTTGGTCGCTCCACACTTTTCCTGGCCGTCGCTCCGTGGGCCTGCGCTTACAATCGCTTCGATCAGATCGCCATAATCCATCCCCGCTTCTTCCGCCGCCGCCGCAAAGCCGGCATCCGGCGAGATGCAGGGATTGGTGTTGATCTCGAGAATGAGCGGCACGCCGTCTTCGTCCACCCGAAAATCCACCCGGGCAAAGCCCGACAAAGCGAACAGCTTCCACACCTGCTCGCAGGCCGATTTCAGTTTCGCCGCCAGCGCCGGTTCGTTACGCTCCACGCCGAAGGCGCGCACCGTCCCGCGCCAGCCGCTGGAATCCTCTTCCCACTTGGCGTCATAGCCCACGATGCGAGGCTTGCCCGCCGGCCATTGCTCGAAGCGCATCTCCGCCATCGGCAGCACCCGTCCGTCCAGCACAGCGATATTGAATTCTCGGCCCTCGACATAGCGTTCGGCGAACCAGTCGCCGCCGAATTTCGCGGCGCAGGCGGCGGCGCGGGCGAGCACTTTGGGACCGGCCACCACGCAGCCGTCATCCAGGCCCAGCGACGCATCTTCCAACGCGGATTTGACGATCCATTTTCCCCCATCCAGCCCCGCCCAGTCCGGCGGCACCGCCCAACCCGGCGTGGCCAGGCCCGCTTCGCGCAGCATCGATTTGGTCAGCGGCTTGTCGTTGGTGACCGCCATCGCCCGGGCGCTGACGCCGGTGAAGCGGATGCTGAGATCGGCCAGCATCTGCGGCGCCTGCGGCGCCAGGCGGCCCTGCCCCTCCACGCCTTCGACCAGATTGAAGACGATGTCGGGTGTGGTGAGCGCCAGAAGTTCTTTCAACTCTGCCTGGCGGAACGGCGCCTGCCCCACCTTGTGACCCCGCCGCGTCAGCACATCGGCCACCGCATCGGCCGCGATCAACGTGTCCAGCTCTTCGGGCGGCGGGTCGTCGCCGATGTCGGAATGAAGAACCAGGATCTTCATGCCGGAGCGCAATCCGGAAAGTGTGAAGCGGTTTTCGGGCAAATTGCGCGACAAAACAAAAAGCGAGCGCGAGATGGGCGATTCATAAATCAGCTCTCCCGCCCTAGGTGCGGATGCCGCGCCAGAAAGGAATCCAGAAACTTGCCGATCAGCTCCGGATAGGAAAGCTTCCGGAAATCCGCGATGAAGCACAAGTCCGAATAGCCGGGGCGGATGCCCGCCAGCGGATTGACTTCGATGAAGCGGGGCTTGCCGTCCCGGTCCAGCCGTACATCGGCCCGCCCGCCGTCGCGGCAGCGCAGCACCCGCCAGGCCGCCAGCGCCACTTCGGCCGCCGCGCGCGCATCGGCATCGTCCGCCGGCACGATGTCGAGCTTGCCTTCCCAGTCCGATTTATTCTCATAACCGTAAGCCTGGCCGACATATTTCTCGGTCGGCACGATCTCGATCACCCCCAGCACGGTGGCGCCATCGCCCGTGCCGGTGATGCCCACGGTGAATTCGCGGCCGGGCAAAAACTCCTCCACCAGCACCGGCTGGCGGAACTGCGCCAAAAGTTCACGCGCCACCGCCGCCAGCGCCACCGGATCATCGACCTTGGAACGGGCATTCACCCCCTTGCCCGAGCCTTCCGACACCGGCTTGAGAAACAGGGGAAAGGCCAGCGCCACCTTGGCGATGTCGGCTTCGCTTTCGATCAGCGCGAAGGGCGCGGTGGGCACACCCGCACCGCGCAGCACCCGCTTGGTCATCGCCTTGTCCAGGCACAGAGCAAGCGTCAAGGGATCGGAGAAGACGTAAGGAATGTCATACGCTTCCAGCAGCGCGGGCACCTGGGCCTCGCGCGCCACGCCTTTGAGGCCCTCGCAAATGTTGAACACCGCATCCCAGCGCGCGCCCGCCGCCAGCTTCTGCGTCAAGGCCCGCACCCCGCCGATCCGTTCGGGCACATGGCCGAGCTTTGTCAGCGCGTCGCAGATCGCGGCGATGGTTTCCTCGGCGTCGAATTCGGCGGTTACTTCCTCGCCATAGCCCATGGCGCGGTAATCGCTGCGCAGGTCATAGGTGACCCCGATATGCATCTCAGCGCCCGAGTGTGCCGTTCGGGTCCGGATAGCGATAGACGTCGCCTTCGAAATTCTTCAGCAGCAGGAAATCGCCGTCGCGGCCCGCCACCGGATCGGGCGCAAGCTGGATCTTGCCGCCGCCGCCCGGCGCATCGATCACGAAAATCGGCGTGGCGTAACCGGTGGTATGCCCGCGCAGCGCCTTGATGATCTCAAGGCCCTTGTCCACCCCGGTGCGGAAATGCGCCGAGCCCCGGATGGGATCGCATTGATAGAGATAATAAGGCTTCACCCGGTTCTTCAGCAGGCCATGCATCAGCGTGGTCATGGTTTCGGGCGTGTCGTTGATGTCCTTGAGCAGCACGGTCTGGCTGCCCAAGGGCACGCCCGCATCGGCCAGGCGGGCGGTCGCTTCCGTCACTTCGCGGGTCAATTCGTTGGGATGGGTGAAATGCAGGCTCATCCACAAGGGATGATGCTTCTTCAAGACCCGGATCAGCCCCCGCGTCACCCGCTGCGGCGTCACCACCGGCATCTTGGTGCCGATGCGCAGGAACTCGATATGCGGGATCGCCCGCAGCCGGGTCAAAAGCCAGTCCAGCTTGTCGTCGGACAGAGTGAGCGGATCGCCGCCCGACAACAGCACGTCGCGCACTTCGGTGTGCGCTTCCAGATAGGCGATGGCCTCGGCCCATTGGCGGGTGGAGAAATGATATTCGCCGCCCGGATTGCCCACCAGCCGCGAGCGGGTGCAATAGCGGCAATAGGTCGAGCAGGTGCCGGTGGTGAGGAACAGCACCCGGTCCGGATAGCGATGCACCAGACCCGGCGCCACCGTGTCGTGATCTTCGCTTAACGGATCGTCATCTTCGCCGGCCCCGCGCAGATATTCGTCGCCGGTCATGATGTGGGTGCGGCGCAAGGCTTCGTGCGCGTCGGTCAGCCCCATCAGGCTGGCATAATAAGGCGTGATCCCCACCGGCAGCGCGCCCTGGTGGCGCGAGACGGCGGCATATTCGTCTTCCGAGAGGCGGAAGATGCGGGCGAGTTCGTCCAGGGTGCGGATGCGGCTGCGCATCTGCCAGCGCCAGTCGTTCCATTCGGCGGGCCCCGTGCCCGGCCAGAAACGGCGATAGAAAGCGCGGCTGGCCTGGCCGACGGGAAAGCGCAACTCCGCCTTGGGCCCCGGCAGATTGAGTTTGGCGATGGGGGCACGCTGGGCGTCGTCGGGACTTTTCCGGAAGGAGCGCGTGGCCGTTTTGAGAGCGCGGCCCCGCGCCATTTCAAGACCCATCTGGCGTCTCATGTCGCGCGCGCGGGCGGCGATCCCCGTGTTCCTTTCCGCACGACGCCCCCAGTGGCAGCCATGGCCGGATAGAACGACCCGCCGATATTTAAGCAGTGAGCGGCGTTGTCAAGTGGAGCGCGGCGGCCGACCCATCATGGGTCGATCACGGGACGCCCGTCTGCGCATGTCCGGGCGGTGCATCGAAAGTGAGTTTGCGCATCCGGTAGATGGTGACATGGACCTTCTTGCCGCGCGAATAGTTGAAGCCGCTCAACTCGTCCACAGGCACCGCGTCGGATTGCAATTCGGCAAGATGGGCCAGGAAAGCGGGCCGCTGAAAATCATCCACCAGCGCCAGTCCGCCTTGATCGGCGCCCTGCTTCGCCGCGCCCGGACCGTCGGTGAGATTGACGTCGGCGCCCAACGCAAAGACCAGGCTGGGTTCCTGAAATCCGGCGATCGCGGGGGGCGGGTCGTTGGGATTTTCATGCCGGGCGACTTTTGCCGCCAATCTTTCGCTGACCCACAATTGCGTGAGGCGCGGGCCCGCGCCCACCGTCAAGGTGGGCACGATGATGGCGAGCGACAAAAGCCCCAGTGCCATCGCGGTCCAGCGCGCGCGTCGCAGGCTCATGATCAGCGCGCCAAGACCGGCAAGTCCCGCCAGGGCCGCGGGCGCGATCAGCGTCTTGTCCATCCCGGCGCCATAGAGCCTGGGCAGAATCAGCGGCGCCGCGACCAGGCCCGCAAGCCCGACCAGAAACTGCAAGGACGCGATATAGGGCAGCACGCGCCGCCACAGCGGCAAGGCATCGTCCCTGGCCGCGATCAACCAAAGACCGGCCAGGATCGCCAAGGCCGGATAGGCGGGCAGCACATATTGCGGCAGCTTGGTGGGCACCAGCTCGCACACCAGCCAGAAGCCGCCCGCCCAGGCGAGCAGGAAACGGATGGCCGGTTCCTTGGCGCGGGTGACGGCCAGCCCGATGGCGGGCAGCACGAACAGAATGCCCGGCCAGAACGCGACGGCGGAGAGAATGAGATTGTATCCCGGCGGCAGGCCGTGGCTTTCCTGTCCGCCCGCCAGCTTGCCGGCGAAGTCGTGGCCCAGCGATTGCTGGAAGAAAGAGCCGTGGCTTTCCACCCAGATCGCCACCATCCATGGCGCCACCACGACGAAGGTGAGCGCGATGCCCCAAAGCGGATTGGTCGCCTTCAGCCAGCGCAGATGGCTGGTCCAACGCGGCGCGGTGTCGGGCGCGTCCTTGGCGGCACGGCGGCCGTCCCACCAATCCCACAGAAACAGCGCCAGGATCGCCGCGCCCGTGACGCCCACCACCACCGGCCCTTTCACCAGCGCCGCGATGGCGAAGCCCGCCCAGCCCAGAAGCGCCAGCCCGGGCGATACCGTGCCCTCGCCCCGTCCCGCGCGATAGGCCCGCATCAACACGCCCATCGCCACCAGGGTCGCCGCCAGCAGCACCGCGTCGGTGGTCGCGATGGTGGCCTCCGCCGTCAGAAGCGTGGTGAAGCCGATCAGAAGCGCCGCCAGCAATCCCGCTTCGGCGCCGAAGGCCGAGCCGATCCAGAAGGTCAGCCACACCGCCGCGATGGCCCCGAAGAGCGACGGCAGGCGATAGGTCCAGATCTGGCTGTGATCGCCTTCGATATGTTCGACATGACCGGCGACCGCGGTGGCGGCGGCCTGGGCCCAATAGATGCCCGCCGGCTTTTTGTAGCGCGGTTCGTTGCCGAAGCGGATGTCGATGAAGTTTCCACTGTCCAGCATTTGGCGCGAGGATTGCGCGAAACGGCTTTCGTCGCGGTCGAGCGCGGGCAGGCTCAAGATGCCGGGCAGCCACAGGCCGAGGCACAAAAGCGCTAGCAGCGGATAGGCGAATCGCGTCAATCCGCGCCGGAACCGCGCGCCTTTCGCCTCGGGCTGTGGCGCGGGCGGCGGCGCAGGCTCTGAGACGGCGTCACTCATTGGCTTTTGCCCTGTTTCTCCGGCCCGCCGGGACCTGTATAAGGCGCGCCACATCCGGGGGGCCGCCGGTTCCCTTTTTAGCGAAACGCCTGGATTTTGGAAAACCCGATGACGGTCTCGGTGGTGGTGCCGGTCAAGGACGAAGTGGACAATGTCGAGGCCCTGGCGCGCGAGATTCAGGCCGCGATGGCGCACGAGCCCTCCTACGAAATCCTGTTCGTCGATGACGGCTCCACCGACGGCACGACGGAAAAGCTGACCTGGCTCAAGAACGAGATCGCCAACTTCCGCCCCCTGCGCCATGGCCGCAACCTGGGACAAAGCCGCGGCCTTGCCACCGGCATCCGGGCGGCGAAGGGCGAGATCATCGTCACCCTGGACGGCGACGGCCAGAACGATCCCGCCGACATTCCCAGGCTGCTGGCCAGGCTGCGCGGCGAGCAAACGCTCGGCATGGTCTCGGGCGTTCGCGTCAAGCGGCGCGACACCGCCAGCCGCCGCCTCGCCTCACGGCTGGGCAACCGCTTCCGCAACGCCCTTTTGGGCGACGGCGCCACCGACACCGGCTGCGGCATCAAGGCTTTCCATCGCGCGGCGTTCCTGGAGCTTCCCTATTTCGACCACATGCATCGCTATCTGATCGCGCTGATGCAGCGCCACGGCTGGAAGGTCGGGTTCCAGCCGGTCAATCACCGGCCGCGCATGGCGGGCCGCTCCAAATACACCAATCTCGGCCGGCTGCTGGTCAGCATTCACGACATGCTGGGCGTGCGCTGGCTGCAGCGCCGCTACGGCGGCCACGTCCGCATCGAGGAGCTCTGACATGACGTTCGGATTCCTGGGGCATTGGTATGCCATGGCGATGGCCCAGCCCTACGACCTTTTGTGGAACGGGATCGGCTTTCTGGGCCAGGCGGTGTTCGGGGTGCGCTTTCTGATCCAATGGCTGAAGAGCGAGCAGGAAGGTCACAGCGTCATCCCCATCGCCTTCTGGTATTGCAGCCTGGTGGGCGGGATGATCAGCTTCATCTATGTCGTGCATCTGGGCAGTTGGCCCCTGATGATGGGCCAGGCCCCGGCGCTGGCGATCTACAGCCGCAATCTCTGGATGATCCATCGCGACCGGGCCCGCGCCGCCGCAGCCTGAAGCGCGATCAGGCGCGGTGTTTCTTCGCTTTGGCTTTCGGCTTCGTGACCTTCGCGGCTTTGCGCACCGTCTTCTTCGCTTTTTTCTTGGGCGCGGGCTTTTTGCGCGCCGCCTTCGGGAGGCCGGCCTTCTTCAGGAAATCGGCCAGCACCAGGGCGTGATTGTGCTCGCGGTCGTGGGCGCCATACAGCAGGGTCACCTTGGGCCGCTGGAGTTCTGCGCGGAACGCGGCCACCGCCGGATTGCGCGAAAGCTCGCCCCGGTAATGGTGGGTGAATTCGGCAAAGCGCTCCGGCCGGTGGTTGAAGTCCCGGCGCAAGTCCGGACTGGGGGCCAGATCCTTGGCCCAGAGATCGAGCGCCGCGTCCTGCTTGGTCAGGCCGCGGGGCCAGAGCCGGTCGACCAGGACGCGAAATCCGTCGTCCCGGGCGGGCGGATCGTAAACACGCTTGACGGCGAGAACACCCATGGCGCGGCCCCGGCTCAACGGTTGCACCCTTATTAATGGGGTTCGGGCCGGGCCTCGGCAAGGGACCCAAGCCCGGGTGCGGCGAATGGCTTGCGGGAACAGGCGGAGCGGTATATCTCGCGGGTCCTGATGGACAGGTGGCCGAGTGGTTGAAGGCGCACGCCTGGAAAGTGTGTAACGGTGAAAGCCGTTCGAGGGTTCGAATCCCTCTCTGTCCGCCAGTAAAAAGGGCCCCTCGCGGGCCCTTTTTACTGGCGCATAGAGATCGGTGGACGAACCCCCGTTCGACGCCTAGCTTTTCTTATGAGCGAAGCGAATTAGAAAAGCTGGCGCTCTGCGAGCGTAGCGAGCAGTGATCCCTCTCTGTCCGCCATTCCGCTAGAATACCCTAATACTTGAATCGGACGAACGAACCGCAAATCGACTAAGCGGCGCTAAACTTTGGTAAATCAACGGTCCAGTTCTGCCAACGCCCCATAAGCAATTTGCTCGATGGTCTTGAAGTCAACGATCATCTGAGGATGAAAATAAATTGGAGGCTTATTCTCGCGAAACGATCCTGCATAAATCGGGTCGAAAGTGGCGAGCGTTAATTGTTCTTTTTCGAGCGCGTCTCTGCGCGCGAAATCCTTAGCAATAAGCGCCTTAGTCATCTCGCCATCTAATTCAATATAACGTTTCTGATTGCCCTTCCGTACCGAGTGCGGTGGAACATATAGAGGGATGCGGTGGGCGAGAGCATGGCGATAGGTTTCGAGGTGAGCAAACCAGTCCTTGCTTTCATCTAATAAAGAACAAAATTCGCCGGACAATGCACTCCGGACGGTCTCACACTTCGTACCGAATCCTATGGCGCTAGGAGGCAAAGCCCTGCCGTCAGCCCGCGAAATATTTCGCTCACTAACCAAAATCCACGCAAGATTGTCGATGCAGCCGAAAACATTGAATACGAACGATTGAATAATAATCGTTGTATCTTTGGCGACGTACTCAGCAGGCAAATCCCTTAGGTCCGGCGGTAGCCAATCGAATACCAAATCAATACAGCGCTTTAAGGTGCTTAATCGCCTGGAAAAGCCGTGCTTAGCAAACTCCGCGCCTGTCTCCGTCTTGTATTTGCGAGAAACAAACGCTTCCAAGAGCTTCGGGTACCGGCCTTCAATGACCTGCAATTCGTCCCGCAACTGCTTGATAGCATTTTCACTGAGCATCTATTGGCACTCGTCGGCGATCCGCCCTGCATTGCAGGCACGCTTGGCGGCGATGGCGTCTATCGTGCGCAAGCCTCATGATGCGGGCGTGCGAGCTTTCCGGAAATCCCGAACCGCTGAAAAGGCATGCAACCTGCAGATAGTGATGCACGATATCAATCTGGTACAAGCCGATCTTCGCGGCAGCGTTAATGCCGCGGCGTTAACTTTGCAGGAGCGCCGGCGGATCGGCGCGGCGCGTTCCGCCGGCGAGCCCTTTCACCCGCGACAAAGATGCCGCGGCCGGCGAAAGCACCGATAAGCCACGGTGGCGTTTGGCTTTTCACGTCGTTGCCCGAAAATCGGCGGCGTTAAGACCGGGCAAAAGAGAGAATCGACACAAAGCGTTCATGCGTTCGGGGGAAAGCATGAATGGGCAGGCAATCCGCCTGCTCTTCAGCCGGCCCTGGCATGATCGTTGCGTGTTCCGGCGACATGGATCGCAAGGCGACCTGCTATGGAACGCGCCTTAACGAACATTGCTGAAGTTCATTGAATAAGGCCGCCCGGCTGTTCAGCTGGCGGTTGTCGGAAAAGCTTAGGGGAGCGTGACATGATCAACGTCGGAATCATCGGTTATGGCTATTGGGGGCCCAACCTCGTCCGCAATTTCGCGGAACTGGCGGGGTGCAAGGTCGTCGCCATCGCCGATCTGGACCCGGAGAAACTGGCCCTGGCCCAGCGGCGGTTCCCGGCGGCACGCACCACCACCGATGTGAACGAACTGATCGCCGACCCCTCCATCGACGCTGTCGTCATCGCCACCCCGGTGCGCTCCCACTTCAAGCTGGGCATGGCCGCGCTGAAGGCCGACAAGCATGTGTGGCTGGAAAAGCCGATGACCGAGACGGCCGAGCAGGCGCGCCAGCTGGTCGAAGAGGCCGACCGCCGCGGCAAGACCCTGCATGTGGACCACACCTTCGTCTATACGGGCGCCGTGCGCAAAATGGGCGAGATCATCGCCCGCGGCGACCTGGGCAAGATCCTCTATTACGACTCCGTGCGCGTGAATCTGGGCCTCTTCCAGCACGACGTGAACGTGATCTCGGACCTGGCGGTCCACGACTTCTCGATCCTGGAATATCTGCTCAAGGAGCATCCGGTGGCGGTGTCCGCCGCGGGCATCAACCATTTCCCCAACACGCCCGAGAACCTGGCCTACATCACCCTGTTCTACGATTCCTCGATCATCGCCCATGTCAGCGTCAACTGGCTGGCGCCGGTGAAGGTGCGTCAGCTGCTGGTCGGCGGCAGCTCGAAGATGATGATCTATGACGATCTTCAGAATAGCGAAAAGCTGAAGGTCTATGACAAGGGCGTGAGCTTCACCGACGACCCCAAGAAGATTCACGAGATGCGGGTCGGCTACCGCACCGGCGACATGTGGGCCCCGACCATCGACGGCAGCGAAGCCCTGCGCATCGGCGGCCAGCATTTCCTGGATTGCATCCAGAACAAGAAAACCTCGATCACCGACGGCCGTCTCGGCCTGAAGGTGGTCGAGATCATCGAGGCGGCCACCGCCTCGATGCAGAACAAGGGCAAGACCGTAGAGATCAAACAGCTGGAGATGGCCTCGTGATTCCTTTCGTCGATTTGCGCGCGCAATATCTGTCCATCAAGGACGAGGTGGACGCAGCCATCCAGAACATCCTCAACACCACCCAGTTCACCCTCGGCTCGGAGGTTGCCGCCTTCGAGGAGGAGTTCGCGGCCTATAGCGGCGCGGACATCGGCGTGGGCGTCAACACCGGCACCAGCGCCCTGCATCTGGCGCTGCTGGCCGCCGGGGTGGGTCCCGGCGACGAGGTGATCACCGTGCCCTTTACTTTCGTGGCCAGCGTGGCGGCCATCCATTACACCGGCGCCCGCCCAGTGCTGGTCGACATCGACCCCGTGACCTACACCATGGACCCGGCGGCCATCGAGGCGGCGATCACGCCCCGGACCAAAGCCATCGTGCCGGTGCATCTCTACGGCCATCCGGCCGACATGGCGCCGATCATGACCGTCGCCCGCAAGCATGGCCTGGTGGTGATCGAGGACGCCTGCCAGGCGCATGGCGCCGAATATGACGGCCGCCGCGCCGGCAGCCTGGCCGACATGGGCTGTTTCAGCTTCTATCCGGGCAAGAACCTCGGCGCCTATGGCGAGGGCGGGATGGTCACCACCAACGATCCCGAGTTCGCCCGCACCGTCCGCATGCTGCGCGACTGGGGCGCGGAGAAGAAGTACCACCACGTCCTGAAGGGCTACAACATGCGCCTGGAAGGGATGCAGGGCGCGATCCTGCGGGTGAAGCTGAAATATCTCGACCGGTGGACCGAAAATCGCCGCGCCGCCGCCGACCGTTACGGCAAGCTGCTGCCCCAGGCCGGGATCGCCGCGCCGGCGGCCAGGGCCAATGTGCGCCACGTCTATCACATCTACGCCATCCGCACGGCCAACCGCGCCCAGTTGCAAACGGCGCTGCAGGCGCGCGGCGTCTCCACCGGCATCCACTATCCGTTCCCGGTTCACCTGCTGCCGGCCTACGCCGATCTGGGCTATGGCGCGGGCGACTTCCCGCATTCGGAGAAGGCGGCGGCCGAGGAATTGTCGCTGCCCATGTATCCGGAGCTGACGGCCGACGCCCAGGAAGAGGTCGTGGCCGCTCTGGCTGACCTCTATCCGCAAATGAACCCGGTCCGCGCGGCCGATCTCGTCACGCAATAAGCAGAACGGCAGGCATCCCTTGAATATTCCCGGCTCCAAGATCCTCGTCACCGGCGGCTGCGGCCTGATCGGCTCGACGACCATCGACCTTCTGTTGCGCGAATACGACCCCGCCCAGATCGTGATCTTCGACAATCTGGTGCGCGGCTCGATGCACAATGTCGAAGCCATGCTGGCCGACCCGCGCGTGAAGCTGGTCAAGGGCGACATCCGCGACGTCGCGGCGGTGCGCCAGGCGACCGAGGGCATGGACGCGGTGATCCACATGGCCACGCTGCGCATCACCGCCTGCGCCGCCGAGCCGCGCGAAGCGCTCGAAGTGATGTGCGACGGCAGCTACAATGTGCTGGAGGCAGCCAAGGATTGCGGGGTGAAGAAATTCGTCACCGCCTCTTCGGCCTCGATCTACGGCCTGGCCGACAGCTTCCCCACCCGCGAGGATCACCATCCCTACAACAACGACACCTGGTACGGCGCCAGCAAGGTGATGCTGGAGGGCCTGCTGCGCTCGTTCCACAGCATGTACGGCCTGCCCTATGTGGTGTTCCGCTACTTCAACGTTTATGGGCCGCGCATGGATGTGCACGGCAAGTACACCGAGGTGCTGATCCGCTGGATGGAGCGGATCGATGCCGGCATTCCGCCGCTGATCCTCGGCGACGGCACCACCACCATGGACTTCATCAATGTGGGCGACATCGCCCGCGCCAATGTGCTGGGCCTGGCCTCCGACGTGTCGAACGAGGCGTTCAATGTCGCCAGCGGGGTGGAGACCAGCCTGAACGACCTGGCCGCGGCGCTGCTGCGGGTGATGCGCTCCGACCTCAAGCCGGAATACGGTCCGGAGCGGAAGGTCAATCCCGTTTCCCGCCGCCTGGCCGACGTATCCAAAGCCGCCGACATGCTGGGCTTCCGCGCCGAGATCGGTCTGGAGCGAGGGCTGGAGGAACTGGTGGCCTGGTGGCGCGCCAACCGGAGCCATGTGCAATGATCCCGATCATGAAACCCTTGATGGACGAGCGCGAGGCCGAGGCCGCGCGCCGCGCCATCCTGAGCGGCTGGACCACGCAGGGTCCGGAAGTGGCCGCTTTCGAGCAGGAATTCGCCGCCTATGTCGGCGCGGCCCACGCCTGCGCCGTGTCGAACTGCACCACGGCGCTGCACCTGGCGCTGCTGGCGGCAGGCGTCGGTCCCGGCGACGAAGTGGTGACGGTCAGCCACTCCTACATCGCCACCGCCAATTCCGTGCGCTATTGCGGCGCCACGCCGGTGTTCGTCGATAGCGACCCGCTCACCTTCAACATGGACCCGGCCGCGCTGGAGAAGG
>JAFKFG010000040.1 GCA_017307355.1 Alphaproteobacteria bacterium | reverse complement strand
GATGCGCCGCGCGCGGCGAACCAAGCCGCGCCCTGTTTCAACGCCGCTGCCGAAACGCGCAACGTATAAGCGTGCAGGCCGAATTCTTCTTCCCAGATGTCGAAACAGGGCCGGCGCGCATGGGACAGAACGAACGCAAGATCGTGGCGCACCAACGTCGCTGCATCACCGTCCGCGCCCCAGCGCATCAGGGTGAGCGCGCGCAGAGCCGGGCCGTCATGCTGGGGCCTGGGCCAATCGGTGATGTCCAACGTGCCGTCCGGATTGACCCTGGTCTCCGCCGCGATGGCCGTGCCATGCGCGGCGTCCAGATCCTTGCGCAGGAAGCGCGCAAAATCCGGCGCCGCCGCATCACGCCAATCGGGCGCGGCGCGGCGCCCGTCCAATGCTTCGAGATCCAGGCTGAAGCGCACGAAATCCTGGAACAAGCTGTCGGCTTGCGGCAGATCTGCCCGCAAAAGGCGCAGTGCATCGATCACCGCCGCGCTGTCGCGATACCAGTGAAAGAAATAATCGGGGTCCGGGTCGTAGCCCGCCAGGACCGGCGAGGCCACCACGGAGCCGGGCCGGGGCACGATCGTCTGGCCGAAATGCGGACGCGCCTTGACGATATCGACCGGCGAAATGCTTTTCAGCATCATGGCGGCCGCATGATCCCACTCGCGGGCGATCCATTGCTCGAGGCTGCTCACACGCCCGGCCCCGCAAAGCCCAGCTTCTTGAGCCCCGCCTGGACTTCCGGCGCCGCCATGAACAATTTCCACAACAGCCCGGTGCGGTAATTGGGTGGATGGTCAGGAAGGTCTTGGCCCACCGGTCCCGCGTTTCGTTGAAGGCATCGGTGAAGCCGAACCGGCCCCATATCCTGTCGCCATGCGCGGATAGGAAATGGCGCAGCGCCGCCATCGAGGCTTGAGGCACATAAGGAAAGCTCGCCAGCGCCGCGGTGGGCGAGATGGTGCCATTGTCGTTATTGGGCGCATGCGCGTCATAGCCGGACGGATCGTCGCTGGCGGTCAGACCCCAGCAATCCAGCCCATAGCCTTTGAAGCCGCCCGGATTGGCGATGCAATGGGCCCGGTTGGCGGCGACCTGGGCCACATTCTGCTGCCAGTAATCGGCATGGGCATCCTTGAGCCCGTGCGGATCGAGGCCGCAAAAGGAATAATGCGCGAAGAAAAGCGGCCCGCCCCCGTCCGGACCCAATGGCAAGGTGACGCCGCCATAGCGCTTGCCGTTCCGGTAATCGGCGCTTTCGCAAAAGCCCTGCTCGTAAACTGCGGCGTCGATGCCGTGCCGCCGGGCGCCCGCCGCCAGGACATAGACGATCAATGTCTCGTTCCAGCCGCGAATGGAATGGTTCATCGCCCAACCATGGTTGGGACTCCAATGCCAATAAAGGACATTCTCGCCCCGCCGGTAGAAATCCCATTCCACCGTGTCGAACAGCGCGCTGATGCGCGCGGCGATGGGGGGGCTTTCCCAGCGCCGTTTCCACCAGATCGCCGCCATCATCCTGGGGGCCGAAGGGAATGGTCTTCCCGGTGCGGCCATGGAGGAAATGTGGATAGGCGCCGTGATGACGCTCGGCTTTCTCCAGAATGCCGAACATATGATCGAGACGGGACAGCGCATCGGCCCGCGTCACCCAGCCCCGCTCCACCGCCACCACCAAGGCCATGACGCCGAATCCGGTGCCCCCGACCGCGACCAGATCATCGGGCGGATCCTGGTCCGTGGTCGTCCGGTCCCGCGCCATCAGGCTGGCGGGCTCGGCCCCTTCCCAGAAAAAGCGGAATGTCTGCCGCGCCACCGCTTCCAGCAGGGCCTCATCATCCAGCTTCAAAAGTTCGACAGGCGAAGCCGTCATGCGTCGGCCCGCGGCTTGGGCACGGCGGCCGGAGCGATCGCATCGCATTCGATCACCGCGCGGCGGAAATCGGCCACGCGCAGCAGGGTCGCCCGCCAATCGGCGATGGTGGAAAAATTGTCGACGAACCAGCGCAGCGACGATTGCATCTGATTGAAGGCGCCTGCCGCCATCATCAACCCTCCGAACGTGAGCGTTCCCGAAAAATAGGCCGGCGCCGCCACCAGGATGGGCGCCACCAGGGTGAGCCAGCCATATCCCGCCGTCACCCAGGTCAATTCCGTCAGACCGGTCACCAAGCTGCGCATGGTCGCCAGCACATTCTTGAGATCCAGGTTGATGCGGGCAAACGCTTCCTGTTCGCTGCCCTGTCGTTCGATCTGGTCGATATGTTCATTGACCCGGTTGAGCGAGGTCCGCAATTCGGATTCGCGCTGATAGCGATTGGCATTGCGCCGGATCAGCCCCCGTCCCACCCAATAACTCAGCATGGAACCGGAGCCGGCATAAATGATTGCCGCCCACACCATGTAACCGGGAATGGCGTAGCCCCGGCCGTCGATATGGAACGCGAAACTGCCCGATATATTCCAGAGAATATTGGTGAAGGTGACGAGCAGGATCGAGGATTGCAGCAACTGCACCCCCAGATCGGAAGACAGTTCGGTCAGATGGCGCGCATCCTCATGCATGCGCTGGTCCGGATTGACCCCCACCAGTCCCACCTTGGCCAGGCGGAAGGCACGATGCGGCTTCAGCCATTCGCCCACAAGGTCCTGGACAAGGCCTTCGCGCAGCTTGAGCTTGAGCATTTCCGCCAGCCAGCGCTGGACCACATTGAGAACCAGAAGCCCGCCCGCGATGATGCAGAAGATTCCCAACTGCACCATGAAGCCGCGAAAATCATGACGGGCCAGGGCGTCATAGAATGGCTGGTTCCAGCGATTGAGCCGGATCTGACCATAGGCGGTGGCGACGATGACCATGAAAATCATGCCGCCCAGCAGGAAAAGCGTGTTGCGCACCGACGAAGCGAACAGGGCGCGGATCATCATGCCCAGCTGCGCCAGGAGCCCGGCGCCCCTGTCGTCCGAATCGTCTCGCGGATGGTCCAGATACATCATGCGACCTTGCCATTATGGCAGGCGAAACGGGATAGAAAAAATGCCCCATCCCGCTATGGTGCCGGAAAAGGAGACATGCTTTGAGCCGCATCGATTCTCTCGTCGCCGCCATGACCCTGACGGAAAAGCTGGGCCAGATGACGATGGCAACCGGGGATTCCGCCGTAACCGGAGCCGTGATGCGGACCGGCCTGGATGCGGGTATCGCCTCCGGCGCCATCGGTAATGTTCTTAATATTGCCGGCGCGGACAAGGCGCGCGCCGCCCAGCGCCTGGCGCTGGAAAGCAGGCTCAAAATTCCGTTGCTGCTGGGCCTGGACATCATCCATGGCCACCGCACCATCTTTCCCATTCCGCTGGGCGAAACCGCTGCCTTCGATCCCTTGCTGTGGGAAGCCACGGCGCGCGAAGCCGCCAAGGAAGGCGCCGCCGACGGTCTGCACATGACATTCGCGCCGATGCTGGACGTGGCGCGCGATCCCCGCTGGGGCCGCATTGCCGAAGGCTCCGGCGAAGATCCCTATGTTGGCCAGGCGATGGCGCGGGCCAAGGTGAAGGGCTTTCAAGGCGGCCGGCTTGACGGTGCCGATACGTTGGCGGCCTGTGCCAAGCATTATTGCGCCTATGGCGCGCCGACCGCGGGGCGGGATTATGCCACCACCGATGTGACGCCTCGGGCGTTGCGGGAAATCTATCTGCCGCCTTTCGAAGCGGCATTGAACGCGGGCGTCGCCACCGTCATGCCCGCTTTCAGTTCCATCGACGGCATTCCGCTCAGCGCCCATCGCGGCCTTTTGAAGGATTATCTGCGGGGCAAGCTGGGCTTCGATGGCGTGATCGTCAGCGACTACAATGCCATCGCCGAACTGATCCATCACGGCGTCGCGGCCGACGTGGTGGAGGCGGCGGCACTGGCGCTCAAGGCCGGCATCGATATCGACATGATGGCGAACGCCTATCATGACGGCCTGCCGGCCGCGCTGCAGCGCGGCCTCGTCACCATGACGGATATCGATACGGCGGTACGCCGCGTCCTCAGACTCAAGGAGCAGCTTGGCCTGTTCGACGATCCCTATCGCCGGGGAGGCGTGGAAAGCGCCACGGTCCTGGCTGCCCGGCGCCAGCTGGCGCGCGAAGCGGCGACCCGGTCCATCGTGCTTTTGAAGAATGACGGCGCGGCATTGCCTTTGGCCGAAGGGCGCCTGGCGGTGATCGGCCCCCTCGCCGATGCGGCCGGCGACATGCGCGGCTGCTGGTCCGCGGCAGGGGTTGCGAGCGATTGCGTCAGCGCGCTGGCGGGCCTGCGCTTTGCCCTGCCGCACCAGTCGATCCTGTATGCCCCCGGCGTGGATATCGAAAGCGACGACGAAAGCGGCATTGCCGCGGGGGCGGCGCTCTGCGACGAGGCGGACGCGATCTTGTTGTGCCTGGGCGAATCCGCGGCCATGAGCGGAGAGGCCTGCAGCCGCGCCCATCCGGGGCTGCCGGGCAAACAGGCCGCGCTGGTGGATGCGGTACTGGCCCGGGCGGGCGGCAAGAAAGTGATCGCCATTCTGTTTTCCGGCCGGCCGCTGGTGGTGCCCGATCTGGTCGCCCGCGTCGATGCGGTGCTGGCGGCATGGGCGCCGGGATGCGAAGCGGGCAATGCGCTGGCGGACCTTCTCACCGGCCGCGCCTCGCCGTCGGCGCGCACGCCGGTCAGCTGGCCGCGCGCCGTCGGCCAGATTCCGGTCTTCTTCGGTGAACGGCCCACCGGACGCCCCGCCAGCTCCGCGGATCATTACACCAGCAAATATCTGGACGTGCCGAACGAGCCTTTGTTTCCGTTCGGCCACGGCCTCACCTATGGGGATTTCGCCTATACCGGATTGCAGGCGACACCGGACAGGGCAGCGGAAGCGGATGGCTTCACAGTGTCCGTCACCCTGACCAATCAGGGACCGCGTGCCGCCGGCGAAACCGTATTTCTGTTCACCCGCGACAAGGTCGCCAGCATCAGCCGCCCGATGGAATTGAAAGGCTTCAGCCGCATCACCCTGCAGCCCGGCGAAAGCGGCACGGTGAGCTTCAGCTTGGCGGCGCGGGATCTGCGTTTTCCGGGCCCCGACCTTGAACCTTTGTACGAGCCGGGGGAGATCGAAATTCTGGCCGGCCCATCCGCGGACCGCGCCCGCCTGCTCTCGGCGACGGTCCGGCTGGTTTAGAGCGGACCGGCAAGGCTGGCGGGGACCAGCGCCAGCATCAGCAGCAGGCCCGGCACCGAATAGGCATATTTGCCCCGATTGAGCAGCGCCACGGTGGTGAAGAAAATGATGAAGCCCGCCAGGATCACGCCCCAAATCCGGGTGACCGGATTGGACAGAAACAGCGCGGTCAGGATCTGCAGGACTCCGGCCACGCGATGGGCATTGCTGGGAAAGCGCCAGCGGCGATAGGCATGACGGAGGAAAGCGGGCCCGACCATGTGCAACAAGCCGCCCGCGCCAAACAGGCCGCTGAGGACCAGTGCGTCGAGTGTCGGTATGGGAAGCATGGACCCCTCCTGTTATCGTTGAACGGGAGATAGGCATGCCTCCGTCGTCCGCCCAGGGATCGTTCCCGAATGGCTGACCTGCCTTCGGTGCATGCATACGAGAATGCCAATCCCGTGATCCGGAAGGATCCAGATGGCCGGCCAAAATCGCCTTGCCCGCGCGTGCTGGGCAAAGGGGTGATCTGGCGGCTTGTGCTGGCCGGCCCCTGTGGAACTCCAGTCCACTAAGGGGTTGAAGGGTCACGATTCTTGGCGCAAAACTTGAAGAAATTCGCGACAGGCCGAACCCAGGCCGCAGAGGGACAGGATATTTTATGGTTCCCATTTCGGTCCGGCTGCGTAATTCCCTGCGTAAGGCGACCATGGCCCTGAGCCTCGCCTATTACCGCCGTTATTGGGGCATGGATATCGGTGAAGGGTGCAAGATTTCGCATAAGGCAATCCTCGACAAGAGCAATCCCGGCGGAATCCATATCGGGCGCTATACCGGCGTGGCCCTGAATGCCGTCATATTATCGCACGATTTCGTGCGTAATAGGCATGTCGACACTTGGATCGGCGAGCGTTGTCACATCGGTGCCTGTGCCATTATCGGACCGGGCGTCAAAATAGGAGACGGATGTTTGGTCGCCGCAGGCAGCGTGGTTTTGAAGGATGTGCCCGACAATTGCATCGTCATGGGAAATCCTGCCCGGGTCATCGAACAGGGTTTGAAAACCGGCAAATGGGGCGTGCGGGTGGATGTCCTGTCGCCCGACCGTATCGACCAGAATGTTTTGGTAAGTGATGAAGGAAAAGCATGAGAGCGGCGCTGCAAGAGATTTTTGTCACGGAACTTGGATTGAAGCCCGAGGATTTTGCCGATGACCTGACCTATAACGCGATTCCGGAATGGGACTCGGCGTCCCACATGGCCATCATTATGGCGATCGAAGAGAAATTCGGCCTCTCTCTAGAATCCGATGACATCGTCGCGATGACGAGCGTACGCAAAATTCTCAATCTCCTCGAGACCAAGGGTATCGCCGTTGGTTAAAACGCCGGAATCCGGCCATACCGAAATGAACCTGAGAGCCGCCCGGGAATCGGATGCCGCCGCGCTCTCGGCACTGCGCGCCACATTCTGGTCCGATCAGATTGCCAAGGGCTCGCTCGATAATCCCGACACCGAGCCCGAAAAACTTCTCGCCGACACGACCAATCTCACGAAGCGCGCCAGGACGGTGATTTTCATCGCCACCGATCGCGAAGAGCCCGTCGGCTATCTTCTGGGGCAAACCAAGATCGTCCCCGGCGCCGCAGGCTCGGCAGTTTCTTCGATCGAGGAAATCTTCGTGCTGCCTCAGTATCGCCGCACGACCGTGGCACGCAGGCTGGTCGACAGCGCCTTGGACAGTTTCAGGTCGTCCGGTTGCCAGCGTTTCCAGCTTCGCGTTCTGGAACGCAATGATGCCGGCAAGGCATTTTGGCGGCAGATCGGTTTCGCTCCCGCCGTCACCATCTATGAGTATGCCGGCCCCAAGGAATAAGTCCCCGGAGTATTGCGCGTGATATCCAGAAATTTGGAAATCGGCGAATTTCTGCGCCTCAGTTTCGAGCAATTCCGCGACCTGCCGGCCATCTGGCTGGGAGGACAGACGGTCAGTTATGCCGGTCTCTATGCGGATGCCGCGACGCTCGCAAGCACGATACTGGAAACGACAAAGCCTGGCGAGCCGATCGGCGTACTGGCGCAACGCTCCTATCCCGCCTATGTCGGCGTGCTGGCGGCCCTTCTTTCGGGAAGGCCCTATGTGCCGATCAACATGAAATTTCCGTTTGAGCGGCAGGTGGATATCGCTTCGATCGCGCGCTGCCGGCTGCTTGTCTGGGACGAGCAATCGAAACGGCGTTGCGATGAATTGCTGCAAATTCTGGAACCGGGTGTCCGGGAGAGCACCGCTTCCCTGCCCGACCGGCCGAACAATTCGCCGGATTTTCATGATGGCCGCTTCACGGGCGCCGGATCGAATGTCGCCTATATCATGTTCACATCCGGCACCACCGGCGCGCCCAAAGGGGTTGCGGTTCGCCGGGAAAATCTTTCCGCCTATTTGACCGCGATCGCGGAGATTGCGCCCATCGAGCCGGGAACCCGCTGCACGCAGAATTTCGATCTGTCGTTCGACCTTTCCGTGCATGACATCTTCCAGACCTGGGCGAGCGGGGGATGCCTTTATGTGATGGGCAACGAAGACGCGCTGGACCCGGTCGGTTTCGCAAAGCGTCACGCCCTGCAGGCCTGGTTCTCGGTGCCGTCCGTGGTGGCGATGGCGCGGCGGCTCAGGCGGCTACAGCCCGACGCATTGCCCGACATGCGCCTCAGCCTGTTCTGTGGTGAGCCTTTGCCCGCCAGCATTGCGGATGATTGGGCGCAAACCGCTCCCAGCTCGCGCATTTTGAATCTGTATGGGCCCACGGAAGCAACCATCGCGATCACGGCCGAGGAATATGATCGATCGGCCGCATCAGATGCACGACCTGCCACCATTCCGTTGGGAAAGCCTTTCCGGAATTCCGCGGCCGTGGTGGTGGACAGCGAGGGGCGGCCGGCGCCCCTAGGCGAGCTGTGGCTGGGTGGCGCTCAGATTTCGAATGGCTACATCAACAACGATAAAGAGAATCAAGCCAAATTCGTCAATCGAAGAGTGCCCGGCTACACCTTCGACCGGTGGTATCGCACGGGTGATCTGGTCCAGCAGGACGATCGGCACGGCCTTGTATTCCAGGGCCGCATGGACGATCAGGCAAAAATCCAGGGATACCGGGTTGAATTGCTGGAGATCGAAGAAGTCCTGAGACGGGCATCCGGCACGACCGAAGCTGCCGCCGTGCTATGGCCGGTTAGTGAAACGGGAGCGGCGGAAGGCGTTGTGGGATTTGTTTGCGCAGCGGCTGGCGCGGAACGGGACATCATCGCAAACTGCCGCGCCCATCTTCCCAGTTACGCGGTTCCCAGAAAAATCATGGCCATCGAAGCGCTGCCGCTGAATGCCAACGGCAAGGTCGATCGCAACGCGCTGCGCAAAACATATCTGGCCGGCAAATAGACTAGGCTATCGGCTGCCGCAGCCGACGGAAGAAAAGCTGGGCCAGGGATTTTTCCAAGGCGCGGCTGCCATGGGCGGGTTTCATCAGAAGGCGCGGGCGCTTCAGTCCCCGCACCGCGCCGCCCATGGCCACCGCGTTGCGGTTTTCGAAGCCGTCGGCGTCCAGAAGCCGCACCTGCCGCCAGGCTTTGCGCATGGTCCGGGCGATCGTGTCGGGGGTCGGATCGTCATCGTCCTTGACCACGATATTGACCAGGAAAAGCCCACCACGGTTCAACCGCGATCTCGCCAACCTGAAAAAGCGCTCCGTGAGCAGATGGGGCGGAATAATGGTATCCGCGAACGCATCCAGAATGACGGCATCGTAACGGGCCTTGGTGCGGCGCAGGAACTCCGCCCCGTCTCGCACATGGCAATTCACGGCCTCCGGCATGTGGAAATAGCGATGCGCGATTTCGAAGGAAAGCGGATCAATGTCCACCAACGTGACCTGGATTCCGGCACGGGACAGCATGGTGGCCAAGGTGCCGCCCGCGCAGCCGATCATCAGGACATGGCGCGGCCGCTTCTGGAGCAGCAGGCCGAACAGGGCATGAATATATTCGGCCAGGCTCACGCCAAAGCGGTCGGCGACGCTCTGGTGATCCTGCGCCTGCCAATAGGAAATCCCGCCCGTGCGGTTGTCCTGCGCCAGGACGATTTCGGCGCGCTTGGCGGTCAGGCCTGGCTCGCTTCCGCCGCGACATAGCGACCCCGACGAAACAGGAAATAGAATGCGAACAGAAAGACCATGAACCCCGTCGTGGCCGTCAACTGGCTGCGCAGGTCCGGTATCATGCCCACCGCGATCAAAACCGCCATGATGCCGACGACCGTGAAATAGCTAAGCGCGGGGAAAAGCCACATTTTGAGTTGGAGCCGCGCGCCCGCTTCCGCGGACAAGCCGCTTCGATAGCGGATCTGGGCGATACCGATCATCCCGTAAAGAAACAGCATCGCCGTGCCCGAAGCATTGACCAGAAAGGTGAAGACGACGGTGGGCGACACAACGGACGCAATCATCGCGGCATACCCGAACACGGTGCCGACCAGGATGGCGCGGGCGGGTACGTTCCGGCTGTTCAAAACGGTGAGGCTCTTGGGCGCATCGCCATGCGCCGCCAGGGCGAACAGCGCGCGCGAGGTGACGTAGATCCCGGAATTGAGACAAGAGAGCACCGCCGTCAGCACGATGATGTTCATAGCCATCGCCGACCCCGGAATGCCGATCAGGTTCAGCGCCGCGATAAAGGGCGACTGTCCCGATTTGATGGTAGTCCAGTTCACCGCCGCGACGATGAAGAAGATCGACAGCACATAGAACAGCACCACCCTGACTGTCAGAGTGGTGGACATGGAGGCAATCGCCTTGGCCGGTTCCTTGGATTCCGCTGCCGCGACGGTGGTGATTTCAGCGCCCGTCAGCGAGAAGATCACGGTCACCACCCCCGCCAGCACCGACACGATGCCATGCGGCGCGAAGCCGCCGAACGCGGTGAGCGCGGAAAAATCGGTGCCATGCCCCGGCGTCAGGCCCAGGACATAGGACCCGGTGATCAGGATGAAGGCGATGATCGCCGCCACCTTGATCGACGAAAACCAGAATTCGAATTCGCCATAGGACCGCGCCGACATCAGGTTGACGCCGGTCAAACAGACAAGAAGCACCAGCCCGATCAGCCATACGGGGGCCGCGATCCATTGGGCGATGATGATGGCCCCGGCGATCGCTTCAACCGCAACCACGATCATCCAGAAATACCAATAGAGCCATCCGCCCACGAAACCGAAGGGATGGCCCAGGACCTTGCGGGCATAGTCGGTGAAAAAACCGATCCCCGGATTGGCCACCGCCAGTTCACCCAACATGCGCATGGTAAACAGGATCAAGATGCCCGCCAGGACATAGCAGACGATCACGGCGGGGCCGATGGAAGCGATCGCGGCGCTGGAGCCCACGAAAAGCCCGGCACCGATGATCCCGCCCAGCGAGATCATGGCCACATGGCGGGATTGCAGCGTATGGCTGAGACGGCGCGGTTCGCTCATACGCTGCGGCGCCCGGCGAGAACATCGCGGTCCACCGGCAATTGGCGGATGCGGATATTCGTGGCGGCGGCGATGGCATTGACCAGGGATGGCGGCCCGGCGGTACAGCCCGGCTCGCCGATCCCGCCCGGCGCTTCGCTGCTTTGGACGATATGCACATCAATGGCGGGCGTCTCGTTGATCCGCATCATGCGATAATCGTTGAAATTGCTTTGCTGCACCCGGCCATTCTCCACCGTGATATTGCCGTGCAGCGCGGCGGTAAGACCGAAGATCAGCCCGCCCTGCACCTGGGCCTTCAAGGTGTCGGGGTTGACCACCCGGCCGGCATCGACAACCGAGGTCATGCGGCGGACCCGCACGGTGCCATCGCTAACGACTTCGACTTCCGCCACCGTGGCGATGTAAGTGCCGAACGCGAACTGGGCGCAGACGCCCCGACCATGGCGCGCCGGCAGAGGCTGGTCCCAGTTGGATTCGCGCGCCGCCCGCTCCAGCACCGCCCTGAGGCGGGGGTTTTTCTGCTTCAGATGGGCCAGGCGGAAAGCGATCGGATCCTTGCCCGCTTTCTTCGCCAGTTCGTCCATCATGCTTTCGATGGCAAAGACGGTGTTGTTGGGGCCCACGCCCCGCCACCAACCCACCCGCAGCGCACGCGGCTCGGCCTGCGAATATTCGATGCGCTGATCCGCCACGTCGTACGGCATCTCGGTAGCGCCATCCAGCGCGTCCATGTCGATGCCGCCCTTCAAAGGCCCGAACATGCGCACAATCACCGACCCGCCGGAGACGCGATGCATCCAACCGGTGATCTTGCCGTCGGCATTCACGGATGCGGACATCACATTGCGATAGGCCGGACGATACATGTCCTGGTGCATGTCTTCTTCGCGGCTCCAGATCACTTTGACCGGACCTTCGACCTTTTGCGCCACCCGCACGGCTTTCTCGACCATGTCGGTATCGAGCCGGCGGCCGAAACCGCCGCCCAGTATGTAATTGTGAAACACCACCTTGTCCTGGGCGATGCCCAGGACCTTGGCCGCCGCCGCCTGTGCGGTGGCTTGAACCTGGCTGCCGCCCCACATCTCGCAGGCACCCGCTTTGACGTGAACGGTGAAGTTCAAAGGCTCCATCGGCGCATGCGCCAGGAACGGCACCTGATAGGCGGCATCGACCCGGGCGTCTTTCGCCAGCCCCTTGTCGGCATCGCCTTCCTTCTTGGCGACGACGCCTTTGCGGCTGGCCACTTCCAGCTCTTCCATGATTTGGCGGGAATTGCGCGCGCCGTTGGGACCGTCGTTCCAGCGCGGAGATGCCGCCGCCAGACCTTGCTTCGCCGCCCAATAATGATCACCCACCACGGCCACGATATCGTCGAGCACCACCACCTGGCGCGCGCCCGGCACTTTCAGGGCAGCAGATTCATTGACGCCCGCCACCTTGCCGCCCACCACGGGCGAGGCCATCAAGGTCGCGATCTTGAGACCCGGCATGCGAACATCGATGCCGTATTGGGCCTTGCCATCGACCTTGTCCGGCGTGTCCAGCCGCTTGACCGATTTGCCGATCAGCTTGAAATCCTTGTCGGCCTTGAGCGGCGGATTTTGCGGTGCCGGCAGCTTGGCCGCCGCGGGTGCCAGCACGCCATAGGCAAGCCGGCGATTGCCCGCGTCGTCGATCACTTCGCCATTTTCCGTGCGCAGGGAGGCGGGCGAGACTTTCCATTGCGCCGCTGCCGCCTGCACCATCATGGCGCGGGCGCTGGCGCCGACCTGGCGCAAGGCGGTGTAGAAGGCGCGGATCGAGGTCGAGCCGCCCGTACCCTGCCCGCCGCCCATGGGCGAGCCGTAAATCGTATCGCTGGGACCCGCCGCTTCCGCGGTAACCCGGTCGAACCCCACATCCAGCTCGTCGGCCAGAAGCTGCGCCAGGGAGGTATAGACGCCCTGCCCCATTTCCTCCTGGGGGATGATTAAGGTCACATGCCCGTTCGGGTCGATCCGGACGAAGGCTTCCGGACGCAGCACATATTTGGCGGGGGCCTGCGCCATCGCGCGGCCCAGGGGGAACGCGAACAGCAGCCCACCGCCGGCCGCCAGGCTGACTTTCAGGAATTCGCGCCGGGACGTTCCCGTCATGGCTTCGGCTTTTCCGATGGCGGACATTCCCAACCCTTTCGATTTCCGGACCGGCCGATTCTTACGCTTTTCGTCGCAACTGCGCAAAACCGGGAAAAATCCGTGCCTTACCGATCGGGCGGGACCGGAACCGGGGGTTACGCGTTGCCTTAGAGATTTCGAACGCCCCGGAAAGGACTGCCCATGCATGCCAACATCGTCGTCCTGCAACCATTGGTGGCACTGATTTTCGGAATTCTGATTCTGATCCTGCCCCGGCTGCTCAACTACCTGATCGCGATCTATCTGATCCTGGTCGGCCTGACCGGGCTCTTCCCGCATCTCTTCACATCGTCCGTATAAGGAGCGTCCCATGACCGCGACTCATCCGACACCTGGTCCGAAAATTCCGGAACATCTGTCCACGACCAAGCCCGCCACCAGCAAGGAAGAGAAGATCGACCGGCAAATGGAAGACTCCTTCCCCGCCAGCGACCCACCGTCCTTCTCCGGCGGCAACCACATTGTAGGAGCGCCCGTGGCGCGCGAAAGCGAAGCGCCAAAGGGCAATGCGCGCGAGCCGAAGAAAAACTGACGCAGGATCGCGCGCACGGGAAGTGGGGAATTGTATTTTGTCCCGCTTGGGCGCGAACCTCCTCCTGCCTCCGCAGGCTTTAAGCCTGCGAAGGCGTTCGGTTCGCTTGGGCGCGAACCTCACCCTTTCATGGCGTCGAGGACACCGGCTTCGGTGAGGATCTGGGGCAGGATCACCGGCTTGTCGGCGCCGGGGGCGTAATAGAGATAAAGCGGCACTCCGGAGCGGCCATTGTCGCTCAGCATCTTGGTGATCTCATCGTTGCGGTTGGTCCAGTCCGCGATCAGATATTCGACATGGCGGTCGGCGAAGGCGGCCTTGATGCCCGGTTGCGACAGCACGGCCTTTTCATTGACCAGGCAGGTGATGCACCAGGCCGCGGTCGCATCCACGAACACCGGCTTGCCGCTGGCGCGCAGCGACGCCAGCCGTTCCGGGGTGAAGGGCTGGGCATTGGCGGTGGCGCTGGTGGCGGGCGGGGCGGCGCCTTCGCCACGCAGCATCGAGATGCCGTAAAGGCTGACCAGCAGCACCAGCAATGCGGCCACGGTGCCGGCCCAACGCCCGCTCGCGGAAAGATCGCGGGTCACCGTCCACAGCCAGGCCGCCAGCGCCAAGATCACAAAGGCCGCCAGCACGATGGCGACGCCATTGGCGCCGGTTTCCTGTGCCAGCACCCAGACCAGCCAGGCGGCCGCGCCATACATCGGGAAGGCCAGGAACTGCTTCAACTTCAGCATCCAGGGGCCCGGCTTGGGGATGAACGACAGCGCCTTCGGCCAAACCGCCAGGATCAGGAACGGAAGGGCAAAGCCCACGCCCAGGCCGAAGAAGATCAGCATCGCCGAGGTCACGCTCTGCGTCAGGGCGAAGCCCAGCGCCGCCGCCATGAAAGGCGCGGTGCAAGGCGCCGCCACCGCCACGGCCAGAACCCCGGTGAAAAAGGCGCCGAAAGGACCGGAACGCTGGGCCAGGTTGTCGCCCACCGTGATCGAACCCACTTCAAACGCGCCCGACAGATTGAGGCCCACGGCGAAGATCAAGAGCGCGAAGCCCGCCACCGCGATAGGCTCCTGCAACTGAAAGCCCCAACCCACGGTAGCGCCGCCTTGGCGCAGCAGAACGATCACCAGGCCGAAGGTCAGGAAACTGAGAATGGCGCCCGCGCTATAGGCGAAGCCTTCGCGCGTCGCTTCCTTGTGCTGGCCGCCGCCATGCCCGGCCAAGGCCAGCGCCTTCATCGCCAGGATGGGCAGCACACACGGCATGGCGTTGAGGATGATGCCGCCCAGGAAAGCGAAGAGGATCGCAATCCACAGCGTGATGCCGCCTGCCGCCTCGCCGCCGGCGTCACCCGCGCCGAACGCATCGGGCACGGGACCGGCCGGCGCATCCACCGTCAGCGCCTGGATCGAGCCGTCGGACGATTTCAGCACCAGAACGCCGGTAAGCCCGCCCGTCATGCCGGCGGCCTTGTCGCCGGGTGAAAGCCGCAGGACCAGTCCGTCCTTGGTGAAGCCCATCTTTTGCGGCTCGGCGCCTTTGACGATCCCAGGCTTGTCGGGAAAGAAATCCGCTTCGACCGGATGGGCCGCCGCCAGCGCCGGAGCATTGGCATAAAGGTCCAGATTTTTCGACAGGGCGTAATTCAGCTTCCAGGGCGATGCGACCGGCAGAAGATTGCGCGCCGCGGCGAAGTCCTTCGCCACGGCCGGATCGGGTGCTGCCGGCCCGATCTTGATCGGAAGCGTGAGCGTGGCCTCTTCGGGCACGCAGATGTCCTTGCACACCAGCCAATAGGTCGCCGCCTTCAAGGTGACGGTATCGCCGACTTTCGCATCGGCCGGCACGGTGAGTTTCTGCAGCAGCCAAAGCTTGCCTTCATAGCCGTAATCCATCAGCGGACCGACCGGCAGGCGCTTGGGCGTGGGCCATTCGATCGCGCCCGCGCTCCAGCCTTGCGGCAAGGTCCATTTGATTTCGCTGGGGGCGCCGGCATCGCCGGGATTGATCCAGTAAGTGTGCCAGCCTTCGCGGATGTCTTCTTCCAGCGCCACGGCGATGCTGCCGCCGGGCGGGACCGCCAGATCTTCCGCCACCAACCGGGCATGCACCTTGGGCAGCTCGTCGATGCCTTGCGCCCAAGCGGGCGCCATAACCGGCGTCAGAACCAATGGCGCGGCCAGAAGACCGAGCAGGATCAGCAGCTTTTTCATGAGGCGACCTATATCCGTTTGACCGGTTTTTCGCTAGGTGAAGGCCATTGGTTACGGGGGAATAGGCGTACCGGCATGAGGGTTACTGGCGGGAAACTGGGCGGAAGGCGGCTTGTCGCACCGGACGATGCCCGCGTGCGGCCTACGTCAGATCGGACGCGCCAGGCGATTTTCAATATCCTGGAACATCGCGATTTCAACATCGGTTTCAGCGTGGAAAAGGCCGCCGTGGCCGATTTGTTTGCGGGGACCGGCGCGCTGGGCATCGAAGCCTTGTCGCGCGGCGCGCGCTTCTGCCTATTGGTGGATGATTCCGCCGAGAGCCGGGCCCTGCAGCGGGAGAATATCGAAGCCCTGGGCCTGACCGGCGCCACCAAGATCTGGCGGCGCGATGCCACCGATCTGGGCCCGCTGGGCGCGGGCGCAGGCGGGCCGTTCGATCTGGTGTTTCTCGATCCGCCCTATCGCAAAAACCTGGTCGCGCCCACGCTGAAAAGTTTGCGCGATGGCGGTTGGCTGACGGAGCGGGCATTGCTGGTCGTCGAAACCTCCAAGGGCGAAGATTTCGACGCCAGCGGATTCGAGCGGCTCGACACCCGCGATTACGGTGACACCGAAATCGCGTTCCTAACGCCTTCCAAATAAGAGAGCCGTCGGTGCGCAAAGCGCGCGAGCAAGTTCAGCGGACTTGCGAGAAACGGCGAACGCCGCGAGCTTGGGCGAGCAGCCGGAGCTATCTGCGCCCAAATAATTTTTCAATATCGCTAAGCTTCAGCTCCACATAGGTGGGGCGGCCATGATTGCACTGGCCGGAATGGGGCGTGGCTTCCATCTCGCGCAGAAGCGCGTTCATCTCGTCGGCGTTGAGACGCCGCCCTGCCCGCACGCTCATGTGGCAAGCCAGGGTGCCGGATACTTCTTCCAGCCGTTCCTTCAGCGACAGAGCATTGCCGGTCTCGGCGATCTCGTCGGCCAGATCGCGGATCAATCCTTTGAGATCGAGCTTGCCCAGCATGGCGGGAACTTCGCGCACCATCACCGCATCGGGTCCGAAAGCTTCGACCGCAAGACCCAATTCGGCCAGTTCCTCGGCGCGGGCGGTGACCCGGACGACTTCGGCGGGATCGAGCTCCACCACTTCCGGAATCAGCAATGGCTGGCGGGCGATGCCGCCATCGGCCAGCGCCTTTTTCATCCGCTCATAGACCAGCCTTTCATGCGCGGCATGCTGATCGACGATCACGATGCCGTCGGCGGTCTGGGCCACGACATATGTTTCATGCAGCTGCGCGCGGGCCATGCCCAGCGGCGTTTCCGGCATAGGCGCGTCGGCAAGCGGCACATCTTCCACGCGAGCGGAAAGCGCCGTGCCGCCCGCGAACAGCGAAACCGGCTCGCGCATGCCCGGCGCATAGGAGGACGAACGATAGGGCGCCGGCTGGAAAGACGGCGCGAAATCCGGCGATTGCCGCTGGAAGGCCGACAAGGCGGCACCCGCAACCGTGGTTGAGGCGCGGTGGCCGGCCTGGGCCAGCGTATGCTTCAGCGCCCCAACGATCAGGCCGCGCACCAGGCCCGCATCGCGGAAACGCACTTCCGTCTTGGCGGGATGGACATTCACATCCACGAAGGCCGGATCGCATTCCAGAAATAACGCCAAGGTGGGATGACGGTCGCGCGCCAAAAAATCCGCGTAAGCGCCCCTGACCGCGCCGATCAGAAGCTTGTCGCGGACCGGCCGGCCATTGACGAACAGGAACTGCATCTGCGCGTTGGCGCGATTATAGGTGGGCAGTCCCGCATAGCCGCTCAAGGTCACGCCTTCGCGCGCGGTCTGCACCTTGGCGGCATTGTCGTGGAAATCGCGCCCCATGATGCGGGCCAGGCGCGTGAGCCGGCTTTCCAGGAGATCGCGCCCGCCTTCCAGATCCAGCACGCGGCGGCCATCCATGGTGAGGGTGAAGGCGACATCGGGACGCGACATCGCCAGGCGCTTGACGATGTCCTGGGTGGCGAGGTCTTCCGAACGGGCGCTTTTGAGGAATTTCAGCCGGGCCGGGGTGGCATAAAAAAGCTCGCGCACTTCCACCCGCGTGCCGTGTTGGCCGGGCGCGCGAAAAGCGGTGGGGTGCGGGCCGCTGACCGCGCCGCCTTCCACATCGATCTGGTGCGCTTCGCCGGTGCCGATGCGGCTGGCGATGGAAAGCCGGGCCACCGCGCCGATAGAGGGGAGCGCCTCGCCGCGAAAGCCCAAGGTTTCGATATGCGAAAGATCGTCCTCGCCGTTCCGCTCCGGCAATTTCGAAGTCGCATGCCGCTCGATGGCGAGGCGGAGCTCGTCCGCCTCCATCCCGCTGCCATCGTCTTCCACCAGGATCAGGTCGGCGCCGCCATTGGACGTAGAGATGTCGATGCGGGTGGCGCCCGCGTCCAGCGCGTTCTCGACCAGCTCCTTCACCGCCGCAGCAGGCCGCTCCACCACTTCGCCGGCAGCGATGCGGTTGACCGTGCCCTCGGATAACCGGCGTATGCCCAAACTAACCTTCTTTCAAATACTGGCGCGCCAGGACCTTGCCCTCTTCGACACCGGGCTGGTCGAACGGATCGACGCCCATGAGCTTGCCCATCAGGATGGTCTCCAGCATGAAATGCATCATCAAGGCGCCCATCTCGAACTCATCGACTTTTGTCAGATGGATCTGGCGCACCGGCCGGCCATTCTTGGAGAGCGTCTGGGCGGTGGCGCGGGCTTCAGCGTCCACCAGGTCGCCCAATCTTTTGCCGGCGAGATAGTCCAGTCCCAGCGCCTTGGCGCGGGCGCGCGGCGCGGCCGGGCCTTTGCCCTTGGTGTCGACACTGACCAACGTGAACAGCGCGTTACCCGGACCGTCGCGGAACAACTGAAGCTGGCTGTGCTGATCCACCGGACCCAGCACGGACACTGGCGTGGAGCCCATGCCGTCCTTGCCCAGGCTTTCCGCCCAAAGCTGCCGCCACCAGCCGCCGAACACCTGCAGCTTGTCGACATAAGGCCACAGGATGGTGGTGGCGAGCCGGCCTTCCGCCGCCAGCGCCTGATGCAGCGCGGCGCCCACGGCAGCCGGCGCGTCGATGGGATCTTTCGCCGCCAAGGTGATTTGGAGAACGGCCTCGGCACCCGCGCGCAACTTTTTCACATCCAGACCCATCAGGATCGCGGGCAGCACACCGACCACCGTCAGCACCGAATAGCGTCCGCCCACGCCGGTGGGATGATCCAGCCGCGCGGCACCGATGCTGTCGGCGAAATCGGCCAACGGACTTTTGTGCGGTTCGGTGACGATGGTGAAATGCTTCTTCAGCGTTTTTACGCCCGCCTTCTCCAGCGCCTCGGCCGCCGTCAGCACCTGCATCAGGGTTTCCGCAGTGCCGCCGGATTTCGAGATGGCGATGAAATGGGTCTTCTTCAGGTCGAAGCGCTTCAGCGCCGCGGTCCAGGAAAAAGGATCGGGATTGTCGTGAAACTCCACCCGGGGCGACACCGCGCGGCGCAGCGCCGTGAGCGCCTGGCCGCCCAATGACGAGCCACCGATGCCCAGCACCGCCACGGTCTTCATGCCCTTGATGCCGGCGGCCAACTTCGCCGCCGCCTTCACATCGTCGGTGCGCGAAGGAATGCCCAGCAGCTCGAGGGAGCCCTTCTGCCCGCGCAGCCAATCCAGCGCAGGCCCCGCCGCCGCCAACATTCTTTCAAAATCGGCACGGGGCACGGCGCCCTTGCCGGACAAAGCCAGATCGAGAGAGACGCGGAACGGCGAATTTTTTGATTCGGGCATGGGTCCAACTCTAGCAGAAGGGTTTGATGGAAGCGGCCCTGCCCTCAATTCACGTCGACAGATGCTCAGGGCCGCGGTTGCTGGGGCGTTTTTGCCGCCGGTTTGACAATGGATTTGTTGGTCTGTGTTTCCGTCGGCTTGGGCGGACCTGGTGTCGCGGGCGCGGGAACCGGCGCGGCACTTTGCGGCGGTACCTGGGGCGCCGGGCGAACCGGCGGCTTAGCGGTCTGGGGCGCGGTCTTGCCCTCTGCCGGTGTGCCGGCCACCACCACGGTCAGGCGCGCGGGATCGAACAGGCGTTTGGCGACGCGGTTCACTTCGTCCAGGGTCACGGCCTGGATCAAGGCGTTGCGCCGGGCGACATAGCCGATATCCAGCCCCTGGCGCTGGAAGGTTCCCAGCTGGGAGGCGATGCCGGCATTGGACGCGAAAGCCAAGGGGAACGAACCGGTGAGGAACGTCTTGGCGTCGTCCAGTTCGGCCTGGGTGGCGCCGTTGGCGGCGAAGCCGGCCAGCGTGTCTTTCACCACCTGAATGGTCTGGTGGACGGCATCGGCGCGGGTGGCCACCGAGCCCGCCATCACGCTCGCTTTGCGATAGGCGGTGAGCGAAGTGCTGATGCCGTAGGTCAAACCGCGCTTGACCCGCACTTCGTCGGTGAGCCGCGACGAAAATCCGCCGCCGCCCAGAATGTAATTGGCCACATAGCCGGGAATGAAATCGGGATCGGCGCGCATGATGCCCGGCAATCCGAACAATATGGTGGGTTGGGGAACCGGCATCTGCAGCACATGGACGCCGGGACTGCCCAACCGTCCGACGTTGGGAAGCGGTCGCGGCGTGGCACTGGACAAGGGCCGGAAGGTGTCGCCGAGAAGCTTCTGGGCGGCGGCCGCGGTGATGTCGCCGGCGACCGCGATCTGAAGGCCGCCCTTGACCCAATGGGTCTTGGCGAAGCCTCTAAGGTCTTCGGCGGTGATGGCCGCGATCGTGTCGATATCGCCATCGCTGGGCAGTCCGTAAGGATGGCCGTTGAAGAACGCCTTGGCGAAAGCGCGCCGCGCCACGGTGGGCGGCCGGCTCTTGCCATCCTGGATGCTTTGGATCATCTGCGCCCTGACGCGCGCCACCGCTTCGGCGTCGAAGTGCGGCCGGGTGAGCGCGGTCTGCAGCAGCCGCATCGCCAGCGGCGCATTCTCGCTCAAGGTGACGATCGAGATCACCATGTCGTCGCGCTCGACGCTGGCGCTGAGCTGAATGGCATGGCTGGCCAGCGCTTCCTGAAACGCGCGGGAGTCCATGTTGCCCGCGCCTTCATCCAGCAGGGCGGCGGCGAATGTGGCCAGGCCCGCTTTGCTGGCCGGATCATAGCCCGAACCCGCTGGCAGGCTGATCGAGAAGGCGACGATGGGAACAGTGTGGTCTTCGCTGAACCAGACTTCGGCCGCCTTGCCCAGATCGAGTGCCTTGATGTCGGCTGCGGCAACGGGCGCGATCGTCAGGAGAGCGCCCAGCGCCGAAAGAAAGAATGCGATGAGAATCCGGGCCTTCATTTGGCGGCTCCCGGCAACAGATAGGCGGTGACCGCATTGCGCCGGATCAGGCGCTGCGCGGCCTTGCGCAAGTCGGATGCATCGACGGCGCGAATGCGGCTGGGCCACTCATTCACATCGTCCACCGTCAGCCCGATCATCAGCGCCTGGCCGTAAGCCGAAGCCATCGCGAACTGGCTGTCGCGGCGATAGGTCACCGACGCGATCAACTGGGTCTTGGCGCGTGCCAGATCGGCCGCCTTGGCTGGGCCTTGCGAAAAACCCTGCATCACCTGATCGACGGCCTTTTCCAGCGTCTCCAGCGAAACGCCCGGCTTGGGCACGGCATAGACCGAAAATTCCCCGGCATCGCGGGCATAGCCGTCATAGGAAGCCCCCGCATCGGTGGCGAGCTTCTTCTCCTCCACCAGCACGCGATACAGGGTGGCGGTCTGGTCGCCGCCCATGATCTGCGCCAGGGTCTCGAAACTTTCCGCCTGCCCCTGCGAAGCCTGGGCATAGGATGGCACGCGATAGATGCGCTGGAACAGAGGCACCTGAATATCGGGGCGCGTCAGGGTCATGCGCGTTTCGGTGAGCCGGGGCGGCTCGGAAAATTCCGAGCGCGGCTGCAGCGGACGGGCCGCCACCTTGCCGAATTCCGCCTGGGCCATCACGCGGATCTGTTCGGGCGTGACGTCGCCCGCGACGATCAGGGTGGCGTTGTTGGGCGCGTAGTGATGTTTGTAAAAATCCTGGGCCGACATCTTGTCGATGCGCCGGACTTCCTCGGCCCATCCCAGAACAGGCCGGCCATAGGGATGCGACATGTGCAGTGCCGCTTCCATCTGCTCGCCCATCAGAGCCTGCGGATTATTCTCCACCCGCATGCGGCGCTCTTCCAGCACCACGTCGCGCTCGGTGGCGACATTGCTTTCCGAAAGGTCGAGATTGACCATGCGGTCGGCTTCCAGGCTCATGGCCAGCTTCAGCCGGTCCACCGCGATCTGCTCGTAGAAAGCGGTATAGTCGTGGGTGGTGAAGGCATTATCTTCGCCGCCATTCTTGGCGATGGTCTGGGAAAAAAGATCGCCGGGCGTCTGCTTGGTGCCCCGGAACATCATGTGCTCGAAGAAATGCGCCAGGCCCGAAATTCCGGGCGGATCGTCGACCGCGCCCACTTTGAACCACAGCATCTGGGTGACGACCGGCGCGCGGTGATCGGGGATCACCAGCACCTGCATGCCGTTGGGCAGCGAAAATTGGAATGTCTGCGCGGCGGTGGCGGACGATGGCGCGGGTGCCGATGCGGCAGGCGCGGCCAAGCCCGTTGCCAGCAACAGGGCTAAAACCGCTCTTCTAGAACCAGTCAAACCAGCCGCCGCTGCTCTTTTCCGTTGCGCCCTTGGCGTTCGGCGCCGCCTTGGCGGGGCTGCCCAGGATGCGATCCGTGAAGCTGGGATCGGCGCCCTGCATGTTTCTCTGGTCGGACTGAAGCTGCGCACGGACGGTGGGGTCGGCGTTCTGCGCCTTGGCGTTGGCCAAAAGCATCTTCTCGCTGGCCGAATAATTGCCGGGCATCTCGGCCGCGACCGTCGCCGGGTCGGCGGAGTTGAACATCGCCAGTTCCGCCGAGGAGGTGGGATCGGTCTGGTTGAGCGGCGCGGCGCCGGGCGATGGCGGGCGCAAATTGAAATCGGGCGGAATGATCAGCGGTGCCTTGGTGGTGACGGCGAATTCGTCGGGAGACTGTTTGGACAGCCCCGCTTCCTCGCGAAGCGAATCGCAGCCCGCCAACGCGATCACCGCCGCACCCAGAATGGCGACATTAAGAATAGGCCTGGACCGCATCACTCTACTCCCAATCGCTCAGGCCTCCGGCTGGGGCTTGAGCACTTCATAAATGATCGCGATGGCGCCAAAGAAGATGGCGATATCGGCGACATTGAAGACATACCAGTCATAGCCGAAGCCGTAAAAGTGGAAAAAATCGGCCACCCGGCCGTAAACCAGCCGGTCGATCAGGTTCCCCAGCGCGCCGCCGATCACCATCCCCACCCCGATTCCCAGGGAAAGACTGGTCATTCCCCACAGCCAATAGCCAAGCCCGGCCACCGCGGCCAGGGCGACCAGCACCAGAAGGGCCGTTCCCCAGACGCTGGAGGCCGGAAACAGGCCGTAGGACACGCCCGGGTTCCACACCATGATCAGATTAAAAAACGGCAAGACCGGAATCGATTGACCCGGCGCCATATGCAGGAATCCGGCCCCATACAGCAGGCCGAATTTGGACACCTGATCGGCAAACAGTGCGGCGGCGGCCGCGACCAGACCCCATTCCCGCGGACGGGTCTGGCTCATGCCGGGCTCTTTTCCACGCGTCCGCTTTCGGCAACCGCCGCATCGCAGCGGTCGCAGAGATCGGGATGGTCGGCATGGCTGCCCACTTCGGTCAGAACCCGCCAGCAGCGTTCGCATTTTTTGCCGGCCGAAAGATTGGCGACCACGGCCACACCTTTGAGGTCGGGCAGAGCAAAGGCGCCGGGCGGAGCCTCGCCGGAAACAATATGGATGCCGGACGTAATCGCGACTTCCTCGAAGGGAATAGACTTAAGCAATTCCGCGTCGGCCTTGTCGGCAACATAGAGTGTCGGTGCTGCTTCCAGGCTGGAGCCGATATTCTTGGCGGCCCGTTCCAGTTCCAGCGCCCCGGTGACGACGCGGCGTAGTTCACGGACGCGCTTCCACTTTTCGATCAGCTTGGGATTGGCCCAGCCGGAGGGCACGGCAAAGAAAGTTTCCAGATGCACGCTTTCGGCATCGGGGAAGCGCGACAGCCAGGCTTCTTCCATGGTGAAGCAAAGGATCGGCGCGAACCAGGTAACGATGCGGCGGAAAATCTCGTCCATCACCGTGCGGGTGGCCCGGCGACGCTTGGCCGTGGCGGCATCGCAATAAAGAACGTCCTTGCGGATATCGAAATAGAACGCCGAAACGTCGTTGGTGAGGAAGTTGAACAGGGTGGCGGTGACGCGATTGAAATCATACGCGGCATAACCGTCGCGGACCTGGGCATCGAGCTCCGCCAGCTTGGCCAGCATGAAACGCTCCAGCTCCGGCATCTCGGAGGCGCCGATGCGCTCCTTCTCGTCGAAGCCCGCCAGATTGGCCAGCAGGAAGCGGATGGTGTTGCGTAAGCGGCGATAGGATTCGATGTTGGCCTTGATGATGTCCTGGCCGATGCGCAGGTCTTCGGTGAAATCCGAGGACGCCGCCCACAGGCGCAGGATCTCCGCGCCGTTCTTTTCCGCGATCACTTGCGGCGCCAGGGTGTTGCCCAGCGACTTGGACATTTTGCGGCCCTGGTCGTCCAGCACGAAGCCGTGGGTGAGAACGCCCTTGTAAGGCGCGCGCCCGCGCGTGCCCACGGACTCCAACAGCGACGACTGGAACCAGCCGCGATGCTGATCCGAACCTTCCAGATAAAGATCCGCCCGATCGGCTTTGGGCCAATGGGGATCGATGGGATTTTCGACCGTGAAGACATAGGTCGATCCGGAATCGAACCAGACGTCCAGAATGTCTTTGACCTGCTCGTAATCCGCGGGGTTGCGCCCCTCGCCCAGGAAGCGTTCCGGCGGCGAAGTGAACCAGGCATCGGCGCCTTCGGCAGCAAATGTCTCTTCGATCCGCTGGAAGACGGCGGGATCGTTCAGCACCTCGCCGGATTTTTTCTCCACGAAGATCGCCAGGGGAACGCCCCAGGCGCGCTGGCGCGACAAGACCCAGTCGGGCCGGGTTTCGACCATGGCGCCGATGCGGTTCTGTCCCCGCGGCGGATACCATTTGGTCTGGGCGATGGCGGCCATCGCCATCTCGCGCAAACTCTTGTTGCCGAAGCCCGGCATCTTCTTGTCGATGGCGACGAACCATTGCGGCGTGGCGCGGAAGATCACCGGCGCCTTGGACCGCCAGCTGTGCGGATAGGAGTGGCGCAGGTTGCCCTTGGCGAGAAGCTTGCCCTTCTCGATCAGCGCTTTGATCACCGCGCCATTGGCGTCGCCATCCTTGCCCTCGGGCGTGAGGATCCGTTTGCCGGCGAAATACGGTACTTTCGGCCCGTAAGAACCGTCGGGCTCGACCAGGCTGAAAGCATCGGGATTGTTGGCCGCATAGCCGGGGAAGGCGGACGTGATCAGTTCGAAATCGTCTTCACCGTGACCGGGCGCGGTGTGGACGAAGCCGGTGCCGGTGTCGGCGGTGACATGGGCGCCGGGAAGCAGCGGCACTTCGAAATCATAGCCCAGGCTGCGGAAAGGATGGGCGCAGACGGTGGTGCCAAGCTCGCTCTGCTCCACCGTGCGCACGCGCGAGAGCATCATCTTGGCCTGCTTGGCGACATCCTCGGCCAAAAGGTCGGCCAAGAGGATCTGCTCGCCCGGCCGCGCCAGCGAACCGTCGGCGGCGTCGGCGATCTGGTATAGGCCGTAGGAAATTTCCGGCGAGAAGGCGATGGCGCGGTTGCCGGGAATGGTCCAGGGCGTGGTGGTCCAGATCACCACAAAGCCGTCCAGCCCGCCTTTGAGGATCGGGAATTTCGCATAGATCTGCGGCGAGGATTTCTCGTGATATTCGACCTCGGCATCGGCCAGCGCCGTCTTCTCCACCGGCGACCACATCACCGGGCGGAAACCGCGATAGAGAAGCCCGTTCTCCACGAACTTCATGGCTTCACGCGCGATCACCGCCTCGGCGCGGAAATTCATGGTGGTGTAGGGCCGCTCGAAATCGCCGATCTGACCCAGGCGCTTGATCTGCTCGCGCTGCACTTTCAGCCAATGGCTGGCGAAGACGCGGCAGTCGCGGCGCAGTTGATCGGTGGGCACCTCGTCCTTGGATTTGCCCTCGGCGCGATATTGCTCCTCGACCTTCCATTCGATGGGCAGGCCGTGACAGTCCCAGCCGGGCACATACGGCGCGTCCTTGCCCAGCATGCCTTGGCTGCGGACCACGAAATCCTTCAGGATATGGTTCAGCCCGGTGCCCGAATGGATGTCGCCATTGGCATAGATCGGGCCGTCATGCAGCACGAACAGAGGCCGTCCCCGGGCCCGCTCCCGCATCTTGGCGTAAAGGCCGATCTCGTCCCAGCGGGCCAGCCATTTCGGCTCGGCCTCCGGCAGGCCTGCTTTCATGGGAAAGTCGGTTGCGGGCAGGAACAGGCTGGCGCGATAGTCCTGCGCCGGGGCCTCGGTTTTGGGCGGATTGGACATGATCCGGCGCTTCTAACAGCGCGGCCAAAGTCAGTCCAGCGCGGGGGTCCCGGGGGTGACGGCCAGGATTTCGCGCGCCCGCTGGGCGTCGGCGCCGATCTGGGCGATCAGGGCCTCGAGACTGGCGAATTTCGCTTCCGGGCGGATATAGGCGATCAACTCCACCGACAGGTGCTTGCCATAAAGATCGCCGTCGAAATCGAACAGATGGGCTTCCATCAGGGGCACATCGATCTGGTACATGGGCCGGATGCCGAAATTGGCCACCCCGTCATGGCGGCCGACCGGCTTTTCATTTTCCAGGATGGTGACCCTGACCGCGTAAACGCCGAAGGCGGGCGCCAGGCAGTGCCCCAGATGCATGTTGGCGGTGGGAAAGCCCATCTGGCGGCCCCGCGCATCGCCATGCTCGACCCGCGCCTCCACCGCCCACCAGCGGCCCAGAAGCCGCGCCGCGTCTTCGGGCATCGCCGCCTTCAGGCTGTCGCGGATGCGGGTGGAGGAGATTTTCTCGGCGTTGCCGGCCTTGTCGGCCGTCACCATGTCGAAACAGGTGACCGAAAAGCCTTCCATCTCGCCCATATAGGCCAAGGTGGAGACGTTGCCGCCCCGCCCCTGCCCGAATTCAAAATCCGGCCCCACCACCACGCCGGAAAGCCCCAGCCCTTTGATCAGCACATCGCTGACGAAATCCGGCGCGCTGCGCTTGGCCATGCTTTCGTCGAAGGTCAGCGCGAACATCGCATCCACGCCCAATTCCGCCAGCAGCCGGGCCTTGGCGCGCAGCGGCGTCAGCCGGATGGAATCCGGGCGGGGCCGGAAAAATTCCGCTGGATGCGGCTCAAAGGCCAGGACCGCCAGCGCGCTTTTGCGCTCTTCGGCCAATCTGCGGGCCTCCGCGATCAAGGCCTGGTGCCCGCGATGAACGCCATCGAAATTGCCGATGGCGACGACCGCCCCCAGATAGGTCGCCGGCACATCGTCGAAGTGGCGGAAGATGCGCATCGTCAGCTTTTAGGCCGCTTCGGGGCCAGCACCAGGGCTTCGCCCGTCACCGCGACCGTGTCGCCGACCATGCACAGGCAATCCATCACCACCTGGCGGCGGTCGCGGATTTCGCGCACGGTGCAGGTCGTGACCACAGTCTCGCCGATCCGGACCGGCGCCTTGAAGCTGAAATTCGCGGACACGAAAATCGAGCCTTCGCCGGGAAGCTTGGTGCCCATCACCGCGGAGATGAAGCCGATCGACAAGACGCCATGGGCGACACGCCCGCGAAATATGGTCTTGGCGGCATAGGCTTCGTCGAAATGAACCGGATTGTAGTCACCGGTGGCGTCGCCGAACATCTGGACGTCGCGCTCGGTGACGGTCTTTTCCATGCGCGCGGACTGGCCGGGCTGAAGATCCTCGTAATACACGCTTACCATTTGAGAGCTCTCATCGCCGCCTTGGCTTCGACATGGGCGGCTGCAAACATCTCGCCCAGATGTTCGGGCGTATAGGGCTCGATCTCCTCGCCATGCAGGCCATCGGCGATGAATAGCGCCGCCAGCCCCGCGGCCTTCGCCCCTTTGAGGTCGGTGATCAGCGCATCTCCGATGGCCAGGGCCCGCGACGGCCGGCCTGCCGCCTTGAGGGCGGCATCATAGACCGCGGGATAAGGCTTGCCGTAATAGACGACCGGGCCGCCGATCGCTTCATAGGCCTTGGCCAGCGCGCCGGCGCACCAGCAAAGCTGGCTGCCCCGATAGACCTTCAGGTCGGGATTGGCGCACAACATGGTGAGATTTCTCGCCCGCATCGCCGCCAATATATCGGAATAATCGTCGGGCGTTTCCGTCAGATCGTCCCGATATAATAGAGTGAAAGAGACGGATCCCGCCCGGCCCGCGCCGCCAAGTCCTCGCGCGCGGCGCCGCCGGAGGTGACGATAGCATCGTAAAAATCTGTGGCCACCCCGATGCGGCGGAACTGGTCTTCCACCGACCCGGGCGGGCGGGGCGCATTGGAAAGCAAAATCACTTTTCCGTGCGATTGCCGGAACCGGCGCAGCGCCTCTGCCGCGTCCGGAAAGGGTGCATGGCCGTCATGGACCACGCCCCAGATATCGCAGATCAGGGCGTCATGGTCGCGCGCGATTTCACCAAGGCCGGCAATCAGGCGGGGGGGAGACATCGGCTTCGGATCGCATGACCCATCCGTGCCGTCAACCGGCGCGGCGCCGGAGGCTTAACCGGCCTTGCGCAACTGTATCACCGGCGCCACATCGGGCTGGGACCGGGCCGCCTCGTCGCGGACCGCGCGCGGCTCTCCGAACAAAAAGCCCTGGGCATAATCGACGCTGTAATCGAGCAGCTGCACCACGGTCTTCTCGTCCTCGACCCGCTCGGCGATCAGATTGAGGCCATGGCGGGACAGGAGCTTCTTGAAATCCTCGGCGGCGACCGCCGCGCCGGCATCGCTCATGCCGCGGGTCAGGATGTCGGCGCGCAGCTTGAGGTGACGGAAGCCCATGGTCTTCAGCCTGACGAAATCCAGCGCCAGGGTTTCCACATGATCCATCGACAGGGCGAAACCCAGCTCCGAAAGACGCGCGAGATTCTGTTCTCCCGCCGGCCCCGCCTTGAGGACCGCGCTCTGGGAAAATTCGAAAATGATCTGTCCGGCCAGGTCGCGATTGGCCTGCATATAGTCCAGGAATTGCGGGAAGAATTCCGCGTCGGCCAGGGTGTCGCCGGAGATGTTGCAGAACACGCCGATCTCGCGGCTTTTCTGGGTGAGGCGCCGCACGATCTGGACGCAGCGGAACAATAGAAGATTATCCACCACGCTCATCAGCCCGGCGGGCGCGGCGACCTTGATATATTGCGCCGGCATGATCACCGAGCCGTCTTCCGCGCGCAGGCGCGACAAGGCTTCGTAATAGCGCAGCTTGCGCTGCGGCAGGCTGACGATGGGCTGCAGATAAAGATCGACGCGGTTTTCTTCCAGGCTGGCGCGAATGGTTTCCAGAAGATCGCTTTCGCCCATCGCGGCCAGATAGGCGCCCGCATTGCCCTGGCGGCGGCCGGTCTGCATCACATGCTCCGGCCCGATCCGATCCTGGGCGCTTCGCGCGCTTTTGGAGACTTTGCTGGCGAATTCGCGCATCAGGCTTTCCAGCACTTGCAACTCGGAAACGATTTTCTTTCCCTGCGCATCGGTGCGCGCCTCGAGCTGCGCGGCCAGATCGTCCATGCGATGGCGGGTGGTCGTCAGCGCCTGTTCGAATTCGAGATTCATCTGCCGCATCGCCGAGATTTCGCGGGCCGCGGCGCGCTTGTCCTGACGGCGCGCGAAGGCGGCCGACCAATGCTGGGTGAAAAGAAAGGCCAGCGCGCCGGACAGAATGCCGACCGGCCAGCCGGAAAACAGGGCCAATGCCGCGCCCAGCGTGGCGCTGGCGAAAAGGCAGGTCAGCATTATCAGGAACCGGGTCATGCCCACTCCAGAGCGGCGTTCCGGGCGAGTCTGGCCGCCAGACTGTTTCCAATCTATTAACCGGAATTTTTCCGCATCCGCGCGAATGAACCGGTTAGCAAATGGTTAAAGAAAAGCCCCGGCATCGCTGCCGGGGCTCTCTTTGCGTTGCGTGCCTCGCCTTCGGTCAGCGGCGATCGTCGTTGCCGCGATGACGATCGGACCGGTTGTCGAGCGCATTGCCGATGCCGCGCATGGTCTCGGCCGGGCTGCCTTGCGGCGCCGCCCTGCCCTGCCCGCCGAAATCGCGGCGGCCGGAATCCCGGTTGCCGGAATCCTGGCGGTCGAAACTGCGGCGATCATTGTTGCTCCGGTTGTCGAAACGACGATCATCTCCGCCACGATTGCCATCGGGCCGGTTGCCGAAATCCCGCCGGTCGAAATTGCGGCGGTCGTCATTGTTCCGGTTGTCGAAGCGGCGGCCATCTCCTCCGCGGCCATCCGTCCGGTTGTCCAGCGCATTGCCGATACCGCGCATGGTTTCCGTCGGTGTGCCCTGTGGGAACGGCACGCCGCCGCGGTCGCGGAATTGCCGGTCGCCTGACGAACGACCATTGCCGAAATCACGATTATCGAACTGACGATTGTCGAATTGGCGATTGTCGAATTGGCGATTATTGAACTGGCGATTATCGAAGCGACGGTTGTCGAAGCCGCGATTGTTGTCGAAGCGGCCGCGGAAGCCATGGCTGCGATAGAAGTCCAGGCCTAACGCCGCACCATAGCGGCCCTGATGCCACCAGCTGGGGCGAGGCCCGCGCCATTCATCGTTGCGCCAGCCGCCGCGGATCCAATATTGCCGGCGGCCGAACCAGTCGCGGTAATAGACCGGCCCGTTGAACCAGGCATCGCCGTAATAGACCGGGCCGTAATAGACGGGCAGATCCCAATAATCGTCGGGGCAGCCATAGGCGTCGCAATAGCCACCGCTGTCATAGGAAAAACTGACGCCGCCATTGGGCAGGTCGCCATAGCCATAATCATATCCGTTGGGGTCGCCATAATAGCCATTGTCGTAATAGCCATTGCCGTAATAACCGCTGTCATAGCCATAGCCTTGGGCACTGGCGCAGCCCGACATCGTGGTGGCGCCCCCCGCCACCAGCAACGCGGTCAAAACCACCTTCCAGGAGATTTTCATCACGCACTCCACCGTTCGCGCAGGATCGCGCTTGTCGCCAATTTCTGCCATTGCGGTTGAACGCCGGCTGAACCGATCAAGGCGGGATTGTGTTCGCCGTCAACCAAAAGAAAACGGCCCCGGTTGCCCGGGGCCGTCTTTGTCGAATTGCTTAGCGGTGATGACCACCGTGCCAACCGCCATGGCCGCGATCCCAGCCGCCGCGGTGACCGCCCCAGCCGCCGCCGAAGCTGAAGCCGATGCTGGGACCATAATAGCTGGGCCCATAATAACTGGGATAATAGGCCGGGCCGTAATAGCCGCAGCGATAGGGGCTATACCAGCGGCTATAGGGATCGCAGGAATAGCGCGGGGCATAATAGGCTGGGCCATAATCATAATATCCCGGACCCACGCCCACGCCGACCACGACCTGCGCTTCGGCTGGAGCGCTCGCTACGGCCGTGGCGGCGCCCGCCAGAAGCATCGCGCTCAACGCAACTTTCGCGAATTTTTTCATCTCGAGTCTCCTTGCTCAAACCTTGGCGCGACCCTGATCGCGCGCGGCTGAACCGCACATGAACAACGGTTTCAGGCTTTGCGCGTTTGCGGACGAATCGAAAAAATCCTGAAAAGGCCATAATTGCCCACTGGAAGCACAGACTTTCTTCCCCCGCGCGGCAAAGCCGCTGGCGGGGGGAAGATGTCTTCTGAGGGCTTGTCCCGAAGAAGACAGATGGGGGAAAGAAAAAACCCTCCTTGACCTTCCCGGGGGGGCCTCCTAAATACCGGGCGTCGGCTTGGCACTCTCGCATGACGAGTGCTGCCACGTGAGTTTTTTTATTGTAGAACCAATATCTTAGGAGAGGCACGCATGAAGTTCCGTCCCCTTGGCGACCGCGTGGTCGTCCGCCGCATCAAGGAAGATACCAAGACCGCCGGCGGCATCATCATCCCCGAGACCGCCCAGGAAAAGCCCCAGGAAGGCGAAGTCATCGCCGTGGGCCCCGGCCTGCTCGACGAGAAGAGCGGCAAGCGCAATCCGCTGGAGGTCAAGGCGGGCGAATTCGTGCTGTTCGGCAAATGGTCCGGCACCGAAGTGAAGATCGATGGCGAAGAGCTCCTGATCATGAAGGAGAGCGACATCATGGGCGTGGTCGAAGGCCGCAAGGCGAAGAAGTAACCACCCTCAAGCAGTGGTGCGACGGGGCACAAAGCCCGGCGCTTCGCTTCTTTCCATCACAACAGGTTCAACAGAATTCAGGAGACTAAAGAATGGCAGCCAAAGATGTGAAGTTCGGCGCCGACGCCCGCGAAAAGCTTCTGCGCGGCGTCGACATCCTCGCCGACGCGGTGCAGGTGACCTTGGGCCCCAAGGGCCGCAATGTCGTGATCGACAAGAGCTTCGGCGCCCCGCGCACGACCAAGGATGGCGTGACCGTGGCCAAGGAAATCGAACTCGCCGACAAGTTCGAGAATATGGGCGCCCAGATGGTGCGCGAAGTCGCCTCCAAGACCAATGACGCGGCCGGCGACGGCACCACCACCGCCACCGTCCTGGCCCGCGCCATCGTGCGCGAAGGCGCCAAGTCGGTTGCCGCCGGCATGAACCCGATGGACTTGAAGCGCGGCATCGAGAAGGCGGTCGAATCCGTCGTCGCCGACCTCAAGAAGCGCTCCAAGAAGGTCAAGGCCAACGAAGAGATCGCCCAGGTCGGCACCATCTCCGCCAATGGCGACAAGGAAGTGGGCGACATGATCGCCCAGGCCATGGCCAAGGTCGGCAATGAAGGCGTGATCACGGTCGAGGAAGCCAAGTCGCTGGCGACCGAACTGGACGTGGTCGAAGGCATGCAGTTCGACCGTGGCTATATCTCGCCCTACTTCATCACCAATGCCGAGAAGATGGTCGCCGAACTCGACGATCCGGCGATCCTGATCCACGAAAAGAAGCTCACCAGCCTGCAGCCCATGCTGCCGATCCTGGAAGCGGTGGTGCAGTCCGGCCGCCCGCTCCTGATCATCGCCGAGGAAATCGAAGGCGAAGCCCTGGCCACCCTGGTGGTCAACAAGCTGCGCGGCGGCCTCAAGGTCGCGGCGGTGAAGGCGCCGGGCTTCGGCGATCGCCGCAAGGCCATGCTGGAAGACATCGCCATCGTCACCGGCGGCCAGGTGATCAGCGAAGACATCGGCATCAAGCTGGAAAATGTGAAGCTGAACATGCTGGGCACCGCCAAGAAGGTGCGCATCGACAAGGAAAACACCACCATCGTCGATGGCGCCGGCAAAAAGGCCGACATCCAGGCCCGCGTCGGCCAGATCAAGGCCCAGATCGAAGAGACCACCAGCGACTATGACAAGGAAAAGCTGCAGGAACGTCTGGCGAAGCTCGCCGGCGGCGTTGCGGTGATCCGCGTCGGCGGCGCCACGGAAGTCGAAGTCAAGGAACGCAAGGATCGCGTCGATGACGCGCTCAATGCGACCAAGGCGGCGGTCGAGGAAGGCATCATCCCGGGCGGCGGCACCGCCCTGCTCTATGCCTCCAAGAACCTGACCAACCTCACCGGCGACAATGACGATCAGACCCAGGGCATTGCCATCGTGCGCCGCGCGATCCAGTACCCGATCCGCATGATCGTCCAGAATGCCGGTCAGGAAGCCTCGATCATCGTCGGCAAGCTGATGGAACAGAAGTCCAACACCTTCGGCTATGACGCCCAGAACGAGAAGTATGTCGACTTCATCGATGCCGGCATCGTGGATCCCACCAAGGTGGTGCGCGTGGCGCTGCAGAACGCGGCTTCGGTCGCCAGCCTGCTCATCACCACCGAGGCGATGATCGCGGACCGTCCCGAGAAGAAGGCGCCCCCGATGCCGGGCGGCGGCGGCATGGGCGGCATGGGCGACATGGACTTCTAAGTCCGGCGTCCCGCCAATCTGGAATGCAAAAGGCCCGGTGGAAACACCGGGCCTTTTTGTTCTCCGTCAGATGGTCACGGCTTCAGATGCGAGGAGCCCCAGAACCCGTTCGGCAGCCCGGTCAGATTGGGCATGCCCAGCCGGCCGATGGCGATGTCCGCGCAAAGTGCTGACGGTGAACGAGGAAAAGGCGCTCACCTGCGGCCGCGCCGTCCGGCCACCATGCGCCGCTGGGCCGGGAACGACCGATCTCGGTGTTCCTCTACTCATGGGAAACGGCCGGGCCGATCAAGGCCCTCGTCCCGCAAATGACAAATGTCCCGCACAAACGGGCCAAGACCATCGCCCCGTAGCGCGGCTTTCACGGCTCGCCATTACGGCCATGAATAAAAGCCATCCGGATTTTTAATTTCGGATCGAAGCATCGCAGCCTTATTTTTCGCCTGGATCCCCGACCGGGACATGGCGCGGCATGAACGACAGTCACCATTTCCTTCGCGAGGCTATCTATGCCGAACTGGCCAAGCCTTTCCCCGAGCAATCCATGAAAATACGGCATGTGCCGGTTCGCGCCGCATCCGGCCCGGATATTTATGCCGAGTGGAAGAGACGGCAGCCGAAGCCCGCGTGACCGGCGAGCGGCGCCCGCCGGTCACCCGCAGCAATATCAGAAGCTGAACCAGACGCTTCCGCCGTTATATCCCGGATAGCCGCGATAACGGGGATAGTCGCGATAATAAGGGTAATAAGGTCTGCTGTTCCAATACCAGCGCCGATAGGCATCCCGGTCGCGACGTTCTTCCCATCTGCGCCGCTCATACCAATCGCGCCGCCAATCATCGCGGTCCTCGTATCTCGGGCCGGTATTCCAGCAATCGTCACCGTCCCGATCGCACACGACGCGGGCCGAGGCCGGCATCGTCGTTGCCGCCAAGGCACCAAGGGACAATGTCGTCGCGGCCATCGCCGCGAATGCAATCGTCTTCAGGTTCATGATCATTTTGGCGCTCCCAAATCCCGGACATGCTCCCCATATCCGAGCACACAGGGTGGTGAGAACGCGATGAACCGGTCCTGAATGGACCTGGGCGTCTTTGTGGCCGATCAATGGCCGGCCAGCGACTGGCGGCCTGATCGGATCGCCTGGATATACAATTCGCCAATAATTCCGCGCGGCAGCTATTCGCCGGTCGCGCGCGGCGCTTCGAGCACCCGCACGGCTTGGCCGCCACGCGATCCCTTCGGTGACAGGCGCAGCGCGCTGAGCGTGGCGCCCGCCAGCGCGAAGCCGACACCGACCGACAAGGCGATCCGCGTTCCGTTCACCGGATCGCGCGCCAGAAGCATCGCCACCAGAGCCGCGCCGATGGTCTGGCCCAGCAGCCGCGCCGTCCCCAGCATGCCGGACGCGCCGCCGCTGCGCTCGCGCGGGGCCGCCGCGATCATGGTGCGGTTGTTGGGGCTCTGGAACAGACCGAAGCCGGCGCCCGCCAGCGCCATGCGCCACACAATGTCGGCGAGCGCGGGATGCGGCGGGAGCAGCGCCAGCGCGGCCAACCCGCCGCCGAAAACCAAAAGCCCGATGCCGCCCAGAAGACCGGCCGGATGGCGCTCGGCGAGCCAACCGGCAATGGGCGCCGCAAAGCCGACCGCGATCGGCCAGGGCGTGATCAGAAGGCCGATCTGAACCGCCGAATAACCGAACCGGTCCTGCAGGTAGAAAGGCAGCGCCACGAAGGCCAGCATCTGGGCGCAGAAGGATGCCACCGAGGTGCAGACCGACAAAGCGAAGATGGGAATGCGCAGCAGGTCCACCGGCAGCAAAGGAGATGCCGCATGAAGCTCCCGGCGCACCAGCACAAGGCAGGCAATCGCCGCGACCACGAATTCCGTCAGATACAGATACGCCGCTTCGCCATGACCGACACTGTCGATGGCGGCGATGCCCACACCGAATGTAACGGCGCAAAGAAGCGCGCCCCGCCAGTCGAAGGCGTGCGGTGCGCGCGGCGTGTGCGGCAAGGCGCGCCGGCCCACCAGCAACGCGGCAATGCCGACGGGAATATTCACCGCGAACAACCAGGGCCAATTTCCCACCGACAGAATGGCGGCCGCCAGGGTGGGGCCCACCGCCGCCGACACCGCCACCACCAAAGCGTTGATGCCGATGCCGTGACCCAGCTGGTTGCGAGGATAGGTGAACCGCACCAGCGCGGCATTGACGCTCATGATCCCGGCGGCGCCGAAGCCCTGCACGATGCGGGCGGCGGTGAGCAGCACCAACGTATGCGACAGCGCACACAGAAGAGACGCGAACGTGAACAGCGCGAGTCCCGCCAGATAGACCCGGCGATAGCCGATGATTTCGCCCAGCGCCGCCAACGGCAAGAGCGAGATGGTGATGGCCAGCTGGTAGCCGTTGACGATCCAGACCGAGAAAGACGGGCTGGCGTTCAGGTCCTGGGCGATGGTGGGAAGCGCGACATTGGCGATGGCGCCGTCGATCACCGCCATCACGATGCCCAGCACGATGGTGAGGATCGCCCAGTAGCGCTGGGGAAAGGGCAGCCCGTCTTCGGCCTGTGTCATGCGCTCCCGGGTTTAGTCGCCCCCGCGCGGAACGGCAAATGGGAAAAGGCCCGGTTCAGCACCGGGCCCCTCCGTCATCCGCTCAGCGGTAATGCCAGTGGCCCGCATACCAATAGCCGTGATGCCAGCCCCGCTCCGGCACGACCACACACCCGGCCAGGGCCGGCAGGACCGCCGTCAAAGCCAGGACAAGGCCGATCTTGCGCAAGGCTGGCCTTGCCGCATCTTTTTTGGACATGCTGTTCTCCGTTCGAACAGCCCCTCGCTCCGCCCGCGCCGCCATCTCCCGAAGCGGCATGGACAAAGCTTCAACGGGCCGAGGGTTCGAATCCGGCGATCCCGAAAAATCGTGGAAAAGCGGTGTTACTCCGGCGTGCGCAGATAGGGCTCGACGGTTCCCTTATATTTGACCGTCATGGCGTTGCCGTTGCGGTCCACGGTCTTGCCCACTGCCAGCCGGACCCAGCCTTCACTGACGCAATATTCCTCGACATTGGTGCGTTCCACGCCGTTGAAGCGAATGCCCACGCCCCGCTCCAGAAGCTCGGCATTATGGAAGGGGCTTTTGGGATCGGTGGAAAGCCGGTCGGGAAGTGTGTCGCTCATGGCAAAACCTTGACGGATACAGGGCTTTGATAGGCCGATCTTCTGCTTGATTGCAATGCCGTTTCGCGGTCAAGTCCCGCCTGCATAAAATCCATCAGGGAGATACCTTTGGCCTTTACGATCTATGACGCGTCCGTGCCGCCGCTGGCCCATATGCTGGGCAGCTTCCACTCGGTCCTCACCAAGGCCGAGGCGCATGCCAAGGAAAAAGGCGAGGACGTCAATTCCTATCTCGAACTTCGCCTCGCGCCCGACATGCTGCCGCTGACGGCGCAGGTGCGCATCGCCACCGACATGGCCAAGGGCGGCGCCGCGCGCCTGGCCGGCGTGGAAATTCCCACTTATGAAGACAATGAAACCACCGTCGAACAGCTCAAGGCGCGGCTGGCCAAGACGATTGCCTATCTGAAGAGCCTGGATGCGGCGAAATTCGCGGGCGCCGAAGACCGCGCCATCCATCTGAAATTCCCGCAAGCCGAATTTCATTTCAACGGCAAGGACTATCTGAACAATTGGGTCCTTCCCAACGTCTATTTCCACATCACCACCGGCTACGACATCCTGCGCAACAAGGGCGTCGCCCTGGGCAAGCAGGATTTCCTGGGCGGCCAGAAATAAGCGCCGGAAACCCCGCGCGAAAATCAAGGGCGGCGCGCAAGCGCTGCCCTTTTTCTTTGTGGCAACGCGCTATCGACGCCGCGGCTTGGCGGAAAAGATCTGCTCTTTGAGCGTGCCGTCCGGCTGCAGGACTTTGGCGGAAAAATCACCCTCGTGAGACGAAACATCGGGTGCCGAAGCTGCTTTTTGTGTGGAACGGACGGGCGGCTTCTTCGCCGGAACAGGCGCGACAACGGGCCGAGGCGCGATCGCCGTGCGCGGCTCCACCGTGGCGGCAGGCGGCCGCGGCGCGGGAGCAGAGGATGGCGCGCCGTCATCGAAGGTCACCACCGGCCGGGCGGGCACGAAATACTCGCGAATGCTGGCGCCGCTCGGAATATAAGCCAGCGCCTGCCGATAGAGTCCGGGATAAGCGACGGCCAATCCCGCCCCGCCCACCGCGATCAAAACCAGCGCCAACACGATCAACCTGGTGCCGATGCTTCCTGCGCTCCGCTGGGAAGTTTGCGCCTGCTGCATCAAGCTGCTGCTGGCCTCGATATTGGCGATGCTTTTCTCGTAAGCGTTGGCGATGCGCAGTGCATCGCGCTCGTGCTTCAGCTTTTCCTGCATGACGATGAGCGGATCGCCTTCGCTCTCGAACTGGCTGGCCAGCGCGTCGCCCTCCTCCCGGAAGCGATCCGCGAGCGCCTTGTAACGGTCGCGCGCCTTGCGCAGCTCCACCAGCTGCTCGGCCGACGACATTTCTATGCGACCCTGCACCATACGAATTCTTCTTCGGCCGGAACCCAAACCGGTGGAATGGTAAGCGCGGTTTTTACCATCTTTGTGCCGCCCGCGCAGTTTGTTGCCGGTCGGCAAATGCCGATGTCTATACCCGGATACCCGCTGGAGGCCGGGGAATGTTGATTTTGTGATGGCCGCGAAATTTGTTGGCCGCCGCAAAAGACCGGATGATGCCCATAACAAATACAAGGGCTTAGCCGGGCATGGGCCATCCTTAGCCGCTAAGGATGTTTCAAAAGGCCGTATCTTTCAGAAATCGCGTCTCAAAAGATCGGACCGGCGACCTTTCCAGATCGATTTTCAGGCCCCTAAAGGCCCGGTTTCAGGTCGGCACAGTAATTATCGCCTCAAATTTTTTCTGGCCCAGGAACGTGACAAAGCCTGACAGACCTAAGGGTGTACCCGTCGCTTAATGCGGACTGTGCCAGCTCTGTGCTTCGCGCCATGAAGAGAATAGGCAATCGCTGACGCAATTTGGCCACCGGTCCAATCGCGAGGGGGCAGCCGCCCCGGCGCAGCAAAGAATTCGCCCAGCCCACCGCAGTCCATTTGAGCCTACGCAAACTGCGATTTCTCCAACTTGGATACTGTGAATTTTTTGGAGGCGATCAATGGAACTCTGGGTAGCGATAATGGAGCGCCGTGCTGTCCGGCAGTTCAGCCAGGCGGCGATCTCCAAGGAGGATCTGCGCACGTTGATTGGCGCCGCAATCTGGGCACCCAGTGCGATGAACCGCCAACCTTGGCGCTTTGCCGTTGTCACCGATCCTTTGGTGCTGCAAGCGATCGAGACCAAATCCAAGGCCCGGATTCTGAAAAGCGATCCCCAAGGCATTCGTAATCCGGAAATCCATAAACTTTTGAGTGATCCAGAATATCATTTGCTTCACGGAGCGCCGGTCTTAATTGCCATTGGCGCGCCGGAGCGGGAAAAGTGGTGCATCGAAGACAGCGCTATGGCCGCACAAAATCTGATGCTTAAGGCCACCGAATTTGGTCTGGGCACATGCTGGATCGGGTTGGTGCAGGACTGGTTGAACACGCCGGAAGGCTTGGCAGTTCTCCGATTTCCTCCATCGATTAAAGTCGTTGCACCAATCATCGTCGGCGAGCCCGCGGGACAGATCGCCGGCGGCTCGCGCAAAGAACCCAATATTGTTTGGATCGTATCGGAAGGAAGCCATTTCCAAGAGGGTCATGACGCGCCGAAGATGGAACAGCCGCACACCCTCTTTGGAGAGCTCATTCATCCGTAGGAGAAGTGCCGCCAGATCAAGATGGAATTTGAAGCAGCGGCAATTCTGGCCAAATTATCTCCGCTTCCACGATCCCCGGCATCAAGCAGCCCTTGCGCGATCCCAAAGAAGCTTCGCGTTGCTGCGCCCCTCGCAAAAAAAATCGAAGCTCTCCGCTCCTAATGAGCAGATACATATTCATCATCTTGACGGCGCCGCTTTGTCCGGAATGAGATTGCGAATTTCCGCGCTGTGGCGCGAACGAGCTGTTGATCGAAATCAACCCTTCCAGCTTCCGCGTTGACCTAATCTGCTGATTTTGGGGTGGAACTTGAGATGGATGCTCTACCAAGGCAGGCTTCGAGCGCGCTGGGGGATCTCATCGATTTGGCTCACGAGGAGGCTGACGCAGCCTGTCGCCGCCTTTCCGCACCGAGGGAGGGTCTTTCGCAAAGCGCAGCCGCAGAACGCTTAAAGCGCTACGGTCCCAATCAAATCGCCAGGCAGCAGAAGGAACCGATAATACTCGAACTCTGGCGCAGGCTGAAGAATCCCCTGAACGCCATGTTGCTGGTTTTGGCGATTGCTTCCTGGGTACTGTCCGATATCCGGTCTGCGATATTGATCGCCACAATGGTGGCTTTGAGTGTGGGGTTGGGGTTTGTACAGGAACACCGATCCAGTGCCGCTGCAGCCAAACTTGCTCAGATGGTCAGCGTAAAGGTTTCCACACGTCGGCAAAGCGCACAATGGGCTGGGAAAGACGGCTTCATCGAATTGCCGCTCGACGAGCTTGTGCCAGGCGATATCGTGCGAGTGACAGCCGGCGATCTTATTCCCGCCGATCTTCGCCTCTTGGAAGCCAAGGATCTTTACATAAACCAATCGGCGCTGACGGGCGAGGCGATGCCTGCGGAGAAGCAGTGCGGAAATATAGCGAAAGTTTATGACGCCCCATTTGACATACCCAATCTCTGTTTCATGGGCTCCAATGTCACCAGCGGATTCGGCACCGGCCTGATTGTCCATACGGGCCGTTCGACCTATTTCGGGCAGATTGCAGACAGGGTCGCCGCTGCGGATGGCATCACAAGCTTCGACAAAGGAATCAACAGCTTTGTTTGGTTGATGATCCGTCTCATCCTGGTGATGACCCCCCTCGTATTTCTGATCAATGGCTTCACCAAACACAATTGGCTCGAAGCTCTATTCTTTGCCGTCGCCGTTGCTGTGGGGCTGACACCCGAGATGCTGCCGATGATTGTGACAGTCAACCTTGCGCAAGGTGCAATCGCAATGTCGAAACGGCGCGTGATCGTGAAGCGGCTGGATGCAATTCAGAACTTTGGAGCCATGGACGTTCTATGCACAGACAAGACCGGGACGCTCACCCAAGACCGAGTGATTGTGAAGCTACACGTGGATGTCGAAGGGCGCGAGGACGAGCGTGTCTTGGATTATGCCTATTTGAACAGCTATTTTCAGAGCGGCCTGCGCAATCTGATGGACGAGGCAGTCCTCGAACATATGAAGCAGGAAGGGCGCAGGGCCGATTCGGAGGGATACAAGAAGCTCGACGAGATACCTTTCGACTATACTCGCCGCCGACTATCCGTGCTGGTTCAGTCGGCCGGTGAGAATCCATTTCTGATCTGCAAAGGGGCCATCGAAGAGGTATTTTCCGTCTGTTCGCATTATCAATTGGGTGAGCGCATTGAAGAGCTAAACGCCAGCCATCTGTCCAACGTGCGAAAAATAACTGACCGTCTCAATCGAGACGGCTTCCGCGTCATCGCAGTAGCCTGTCGATCATTCAGCGACAACCGCACATGCATTGATTTTTCCGACGAGACTGGAATGACGCTCCAGGGTTACGTGGCGTTTCTCGACCCACCGAAGGAAACGACCAAAGCTGCCATCGCGTCACTTCAAACCAGTGGCATCGAGATTAAGATATTGACGGGCGATAACGACCTTGTCACACGAAAGGTTTGCTACGATGTGGGACTAAAGATCGACCGCCTAGTCCTCGGGGCGGAAGTCGATTCTCTTACCGATAAGGAACTGGAGAATCTCGCAGAAAATGCGCAAGTCTTTGCCAAAGTGTCACCGGCGCAGAAAGCAAGAGTGATCGCCGCGCTGCAGCGGCGAGGTCATGTTACGGGTTTTCTGGGTGATGGAATTAACGACGGGCCGGCACTCAAAGCGGCGGATGTCGGAATATCCGTCGACACGGCAGTCGATATCGCCAAGGAGTCGGCCGACATTATTCTATTGGAGAAGAGCCTTGGCGTGCTTCAGGAAGGCGTGTTGGAAGGCCGTCGCGTATTCGGCAATATAACCAAATACATAAAAATGGGGGCAAGCTCGAATTTTGGGAACATGCTCAGCGTCATCGGTGCCTCAGTCCTCCTCCCATTCCTCCCGATGGCCCCACTGCAGGTCTTGGCCAATAACCTGCTCTATGACTTTTCCCAGACGACGATCCCGACCGACACAGTTGATCCGGAATATCTTGCGCAGCCGCGAAAGTGGGAAATCGGCAATATCACACGCTTTATGATCTTCATTGGGCCCATGAGTTCCATATTCGACTATGCGACTTACTTTACGATGCTTTATGTGTTTAACGGGTGGAACAACGCAGCACTCTTCCAGACCGGTTGGTTCGTTGAGTCAGTCCTGACGCAAACTCTAATTATTCACATCATTCGAACAGCCAAGATCCCATTCATCCAAAGCCGCGCGAGCACTCCACTAATTCTGAGCACCATCTTGGTCTGCGCTATAGCCGTCGCCCTCCCTTTCAGCCCCTTCGCTGGAGCGCTGGGTTTCAGGTCGTTGCCGCTGCTCTATTGGCCGATAATCATCGGTTTTTTGCTGAGCTACGCGGCGCTAACGCATTTGGTGAAAACCTGGTTCATGCGGCGTTGGGGCGTATAGAGAGTTCCATCCACGAACTCCCCGCCAGGCCACTATTTTCTACCCGCGAAATAAAACCTCATATCAGCAGCGGAAGCAGCACGCGCTGGAAGCGATTATCGAGCGGTATATCCGCCATCAATCACCAACTCGGCCCCAGTGACAAATTTGGCCTCGTCCGAGGCCAAATACACAGCGCCCCATGCGATATCGTCGACTTCACCGATATGCCCCAGTGGATGCAAAGCGTCGGCCGCCTTTCGTGCCTGCACAAGATCCCCTAGTGAGGCCAGATGCTTCTCCACCATGGGTGTCCAGATAAAGCCAGGGTGGATCGAATTGACGCGAATCTTATCGGGCGCATAAAGCAATGCGTCGGTCTTGGTCATAAGCCGTACCGCGCCCTTTGCGGCGTGATAGGGCGGCACATCCGGTGCCCCGATCAACCCGTAGATCGACGATAAATTGATTATGCTGCCGCCTCCGGACCTCCGCATATGGCCGATGGCATGTTTGGTGCCGAAAAAGACCCCTTTCACGTTGACAGATTGTACCCTGTCCCACTCCGCCTCGGTCACTTCATGCGTCGGCTTGTTGATACCCGATATGCCGGCATTATTGACCACGATATCGAGGCGGCCAAATAACTTCTCTGCAGCCGCGAAGACCTCCGCTACTTCCGTCTCCCTGGAAACATCGCAATGCCAATATTTGACGCCTCGCCCGTGAAATTCGCGCTCCAATGCAGCTCCCTCGACGTCAAGCACGTCCAAGACCGCGACCTGAGCTCCTTCCTGGCACATTCGCCGAACGATCGCCCGACCGATCCCCAAGGACCCACCCGTAACGATCGCGACTTTTTTCAAGAGCCTCATAAAAACAATTCTAGTCCGCCTAACGCAGCAAACTTTGATCCGAATCAAGACCGCTTGCGCCGGATCAAGGCGCGGCCA
>JAFKFG010000039.1 GCA_017307355.1 Alphaproteobacteria bacterium | reverse complement strand
GGAGCTGTTGCAGGAAGGTGAGTTCGCTGCAGCGGGCCGGCGTCTCCCGGCTCTCGAACGAGACCACATGGCCGTCCTTGAGGGAGAAATGGCGCATGTCCTTCACCTTGCCGTCCTTGTCGAAATAGACCGCCAGGATGGCGCGGTTCAGCACGGTGGGGGTGAAGAACGCCACCTGCTTCTCGGTCGAGGAAATATAGTACCAGGCGTCGCCCCCGAAGGTGGCGGAGGTGGAAGCATTGCCCAGCCGATCCTGGACGCTGGTTTTGGTGTCAGTGCCGGCCTTGATGCTGGCTTCGACCTGGGGGTCGGACAGATAGCCCCGCTGGTCGATGACGGGCGCGCAGGCGATCAGCACTGCCGCCGAAGCGAGGAGGGTTGCGGTTCCGAGTTTCATTGCTTGCGACTTTGTGGCCCTGACGCCCCGCCTTCCTGTCTGTGCTAACCTCAGCCTTCCGGGGTTGCAAGACCCGCAGGCCCGAAAAAAGGGCCGGATGAGGCGAAGTTCATGTTGAATCTGTTGCGAAAATCGGCGGCGCGCAAGGAATTCGCGGCCCGGCTGGAAAGCCAGCTGGTGGCTCGCGCCCGCGCGCCCTTTTTCTTTCGCGACCTGGAAGTCCCCGACACCATGGACGGCCGGTTCGACATGGTGGCCCTGCATGGCTGGCTGGTCCTGGAACGGCTCAAGATCGCGGGCATGAATGACGAAGCCCAGGCCCTGATGGACGGCCTGTTCATCAGCTTCGATGAAGCGCTGCGCGAGCAGGGCACGGGCGACATGGGCATGGGGCGGCGGATGAAGGCCATCGCCAATGCCTTTTTCGGGCGGCTGGCGGCCTATTCAGGCGCCAAGGACGAAGCCGCGCTGGCGGAGGCATTGGCCAAGAATGTCTGGCGCGGCGGTCCTGTGAACGCTCGCACCCTGGTGTTGGCGATTTATGTGGCCGGCGCGCGCGCCGCGCTGGAGCAAAGCGCCCTGGCCAATGGCCATCTGGATTTCGGTCCGCTGCCGGACATGAAGGACGAGCAATGAATAACGGATTGCCGCTTTCCCATCCTTACAACCTCAATCGGCTGGGGCAGGCGGGGGACGAAGTGTCTTTCTCCGCCACGGACGACGAGCGGGCGGCCCTGGCCGGGTTCACGGGCGTTTCCCGGGTCGATCTGTTCGCGGCCCGGATCGTGCTGCGCAAGCCGGCGGCCAACCGCTTCGAGCTCGATTTCACGCTGGATGCCGACATCGTGCAGGCCTGTGTGGTGAGTCTGGCGGACGTGCCGTCGCATATCGAGCGCCGCTTTACCCGCGAACTGCATTTCGACCCCGCGCTGAAACGCGCCAAGGACCGGCCGGACGAGGATTTCTTCCAGGAAGACGACAAGCCCGAGGAAATCGACAGCCTGCATTACGACTTGGCGGCACCCCTGATCGAAGAGTTCGTGCTGGCAATCGACCCCTATCCCCGGGCGCCGGGGGTGGCGTTTGAAGCCCCCAAAGAGACGCAGGACACCCCTGAAAACCCCTTTGCCGTGCTTAAAGGGTTGAAATCCGGACTTTAATGGGCAGATTTGCCCGGCTTTTGGCTTGAATCGGGCAGGGCTTTCCTGCTACCCACGCCCCCTGTTTTGGCCCCCGAACCATTCGCCGGGGCCCCTGAAGGAGTTTTCCGCCATGGCGGTGCCCAAACGAAAGACCTCGCCGTCGCGCCGCAATATGCGCCGGTCGCATCACGCTCTCACGCCCGCCGCGCACGCGGAATGCCCCAAATGCGGGGAGCCCAAGCGTCCGCACCATGTCTGCGGCTCTTGCGGCCATTATGCCGACCGCGAAGTCGTGAAGGCGAAGAGCTGATCCCCGCTCTTCACTTCAGGGAAGGGTGGCGGTGGCCCGCGAATTGACCGTTTCGGTGGATGCGATGGGCGGCGATGCCGGGCCCGGCATCGTCATAACCGCGCTGCTGCGCTCCATACAGCGCCATCCCGAAGTGCGATTTCTCCTGGCCGGTGACGAATCCGTTTTGAACGGACTTCTGGCGCGCCATCCGCGCTTGAAGGACCGCATCCAGGTTCGCCATGCCCCGGACCGGGTGGCGATGGAAGACAAGCCCAGCCATGTGCTGCGCCGGGGCCGCGAAACCAGCATGTGGCGCACCATCGAAGCGGTGAAGAACAAGGATGCCGAAGTCGCGGTCAGCGCCGGCAATACCGGCGCCCTGATGGCGATGAGCATGTATCAGCTGGGCGTGATCGAAGGCATTTCGCGCCCCGCCATCGCTTCGATCTGGCCGACCTTGCGGGGTCAGTCGGTGGTCCTGGATTGCGGCGCCAATGTCTCGGCGACCGCCGAGCAGCTGGTGGATTTCGCGGTGATGGGCGAGGCCTTTGCGCATGCCATTCTCGGCCTCGACAAGCCCAGCGTCGGGCTTTTGAACGTGGGCACCGAAGAGCAGAAGGGCAATGACGCGGTGAAAGGCGCCGCCGAAATGCTGCGCGCCGCCCAGGCCGCCAATTTCCCGATGGCCTTTCACGGCTTCGTCGAAGGCAATGACATCGCCGAAGGCACGGTGGATGTGGTGGTGACGGACGGCTTTACCGGCAATATCGCGCTCAAGACCGCCGAAGGCACCGCCAAGCTGGTGGGGCAGTTCCTGCGCCGCTCGCTCAAGCGTTCGCTCTTGGGCCAGATTGGGGCGTTCATCGCGTCCGGTGCTCTCAATACGTTGCGCCGCAGGCTCGATCCGCGCGCCGCCAATGGCGGCATTTTCCTGGGCCTGGGCGGCGTGGTGGTGAAAAGCCATGGCGGCACCGACGCGATCGGATTCGCATCGGCGCTCGACATGGCCATCGCCATGGCCAAGGCCGACATCAACACCAAGATCGCCGCCGACCGCGCGCGCGTGGGCACGGTCGCAGCATGATACGCGCCCGGGTCATCGGCAGCGGCGCCTATCTGCCGGACAATATTGTTACCAACGACGATATCGCCAAAAGCGTCGATACCTCCGACGAATGGATTCGCGACCGCACCGGCATCCGCGAGCGCCGCATCGTCCGCGACGGCGAGAAGACCTCCGACCTGGCACTGGGCGCGGCTCGCGCGGCGTTGCTGGATGCCGGCATCGATGCCGGCGAGATCGATGTGATCGTCTGTTGCACCACCACGCCGGACGAAACCTTTCCCGCCACCGCCACTGTGGTGCAGGCGCGGCTGGGCATGACGCGGGGTGCCGCCTTCGACGTGCAGGCGGTTTGCTCCGGATTCATTTTCGGCCTTTCGGTGGCGGACAATTTCATCCGCGGCGGCCAGGCGCGCACGGTGCTTTTGATCGGCGCGGAAAGCATGAGCCGGCTCTTGGACTGGAGCGACCGGTCGACCTGCGTCTTGTTCGGCGACGGCGCGGGCGCAATCGTCCTGCAGGCCCATGAAGGCAAAGGCGACAATTCCGATCAAGGCGTGCTCAACACCAAGATCTTCTCGGACGGGCGGATGCACGACATGCTCTATGTCGATGGCGGCCCGTCTTCGACCCGCACCACCGGGCATCTGAGGATGCAGGGCAAGGAAGTCTTCCGCCACGCCGTCACCAATATCGCGGCCGCCATCACCGCCTCGGCGGACGCGGCCGGCATCCCGGTTTCCGAGATCGACTGGTTTGTGCCCCACCAGGCCAATCAACGGATCCTGGATGGCACCGCCCGCAAATTGGGGATCGCGCCGGAAAAAGTGATTTCCACGGTCGCGGTCCATGGCAACACTTCGGCCGCCTCGGTCCCCCTGGCGCTGGTCACGGCCGTCCAGGACGGCCGGATCAAGAAAGGTGACCTGGTGCTCCTGGAGGCCATGGGCGGGGGCTTTACCTGGGGTGCCGGGCTGCTCCGCTGGTAGCCAGCTGCTGGCCGATCCGGTGTTTGGGAACCGGAGTTTATGGTTTACGGCAAAGGTGCCATCTATCCCTTTGATGTTGACGGAAAATCGGCCAGAGCCTAACTTTCCTGTGGGGCTAAAGAGTTGCTTGCCA